>DAOUHB010000024.1:0-39734 GCA_034428935.1 Anaerolineae bacterium
CCTGCCCAGGGAGTGGGACGACCCCGACCGCAACGAGGAGGACCCCCACGAGCAACTGGCCGACTTTGTCGGCCGCATGTGGAACGCCCTCCAGGCCTGGAATCAGATCTTGACCCACCTGCTTCCGCGCTGACGGCCCGGCACCTGGTGCCCTTGATCCCTTTCCCCGTCCGCGGAAATCTCCCGCCCCGAACCGCCTGCATCAAATCGAATCCAACTTGACACCGGGCATTTTCCGATGCACAATATCTCCTTGGCGGTCTTTCGGGCCGCCACGTCGTTCTTTTGGGCGCTCCTCGCGCCGGGGAAGCTTGGCAACCGGCCGGGAGCATGGTTGGCTTCAAAGGAAGCCGGTCAAAGGAGGGTGACCATGAGCGTCATCGAGGTGAACCATCTGACCAAGTACTACGGCAAGGCCCGGGGCATCGTCGACCTCTCGTTCGGGGTGGACGAAGGCGAGATCTTTGGCTTCATCGGGCCCAACGGCGCCGGCAAGTCGACCACGATTCGCCTGCTCCTGTCCCTCATCCATCCCACCAGTGGCAGTGCCACCATCTTTGGCAAGGACTGCATCCAGTACGGGCCGGAGCTCCGGCGAGACATCGGCTACCTGCCCTCCGAGGTCTTTTATTACGATCGTATGAAGGTCATCGACCTGCTAAAATATTCGGCCAGTTTTTACGACGGGGCCGAGATGCAGCGCGTGCACGAGCTGGCCGAGGTGATGGAGCTGGAGCTGAACCGCCGCATCGAAGACCTGTCCTATGGCAACCGGAAAAAGGTGGGCATCGTGCAGGGCCTGTTGCACCGACCCAGGCTGCTCTTCCTCGACGAGCCCACCGCCGGCCTTGACCCCCTCATGCAGCGCAAAACCTTCGAGCTCATCCGCCAGGAGAACCAGCGCGGCGTGACGGTCTTTTTCTCGTCCCACATCCTGGGCGAGGTGCAGCGCATGTGCAGCCGCGTCGCCATCATCAAGGAAGGCCGCATCATCGAGGTCGCCGACATTCGCACGCTGCAGCAGAACAACTACAAGAAGGTTCGCGTGGCGGCCGAGACCCTCGATCCCACCTGTTTCGATCTCCCCGGCGTGACCAACCTGGAGCACCACAACGGCACCCTGCGCTTCTTTTACAAGGGCGACATCAACGCCGTCATGCACAGGCTCGGTGAGATCACCGTCTCGGACGTGACCATCGAGGAGCCGACGCTGGAAGAGATCTTCCTGCACTACTACGAGTAGGGGGCGATCATGGCCACGAACATTTTCCTACACGAGCTCAAGATGCACCTCAGGTCCGCCATTACCTGGTCGGTGGCCCTGGCGGTGCTGATATTCGTCTTTGTGTCGTTGTTCTCCTCCTTTGCCGCCGACGCCAGGCTTCTGAGCGAGATGCTGTCCCGATTCCCCAGGGAGCTGCTCACCGCCTTTGGCCTGGACGGCGTCGACCTCTCGACCATCCTGGGCTACTTTAGCCTTGCCTTCCTCTTTGTCCAGATCTGCCTGGCCATCCAGGCGGCGAACTATGGCTTTTCCCTGGTGTCCATCGAAGAGAGGGAATGGACGGCCGACTTTCTCCTCACCAAGCCGGTGACCCGCACCCAGATCCTGAACAGCAAGTTGCTGGCCGCCCTGGGCGGCTTGTTCCTGACCGACGTCGTCGTCTGGATCAGCAGCCTGGCCCTGATCAATGCCTTCAAGGGTGATGCGACGTATGACGGCGGCGCCCTGCTGCTGTTGATGCTGAGCATCGTGCCGTTCCAGTTGTTCTTCCTGGCCGTCGGCCTGCTGGTCTCGTTGCTGGTGAAAAAGGTCAGGAGCGTGACGCCCTACGCCATGGCCCTCGGCTTCGGGATGTACGTGCTGGCCGCCTTTGGCGACATGCTGGGCGAGAGTTTCCTGGAACAGATCACGCCCTTCAAGCACTTTGACGCCAGCTATATCATCCAACACGGGGCCTACGATCTGCCCCTGGTGCTCGTCAGCGTCGCGGTAATCGTCGTTGCCCTGGTGGGCAGCTATCTGCTCTACACCAGGCGGGATATCCCGTCCCCGGTGTGAGGAGGCAGGTGATGAATATCTTCTTGAGGGAACTGAAGGCAAATTTCCGATCGCTCCTCATCTGGGGCGTCATCGTCGTCCTGTTCGTCACGGTCGGCGTGAGCAAGTTTTCGGCATACTACGAGAACCCGGAGATGCTGGCCATGCTGGACAGCATGCCCCCGGCCGTCCTGGCGGCATTCAACTTTGGGGCATTCAACCTGACCACGGTCACCGGCTTTTTCGGGTTGATGTTCACCTATTTCGCGCTTCTCCTGTGCATCGCGGCAGCCATGTGGGGCAGCGACATCATCTCCAAAGAGGAGCGCGACAAGACCGTCGAGTTCGCCCTGACCCTGCCGGTCACCCGCGGCCGCGTGGTCACCGCCAAGGCCCTGGCCGCGCTGGTAAACTGCATTGCCCTCCTGCTCATCACCTGGGGCGCGTCCCTCCTCAGCGCGGCGCAATACGAGCCCGACGCCCGCTTCTACCGGTTCCTGGCCCTTTCGATGCTGGCCCTGTTCATCATGCAGGTGACGTTCCTGTCCATCGGCATTTTTTTGGGGTGCGCTATGAAACGCTACAAGCGGGTCACCTCCGTGGCCGTGTCCGTGCTCCTGGGCACCTACTTCCTGTCCATCATCTCCGGCCTGACCCGGGACCTGGATTTCCTGAAGTACTTGACCCCGTTCAAGTACTTTGACGCGGGCCGGATGCTCCACGAATCGAGTCTCGACCCGGTCTTTGTCGTCCTCTCGCTGGCCATCGTCGTTGCCAGCATGGCGGGCGCGTACCTGACCTACGCCCGGAGAGACCTGTATATCTAGCGGCCGGCCCGCCCCATGTCCAGAACCACTGACTACCGCCGGTAGGGGCACTCATTCGCCGATCGTGTGCGTCTTGCCTGGCGCCAGGCTGAAATGGACCTCCGAGCCGGCCGCGGAGCGATAGGTGATCGCCAGGGGACCCGGGCCGCCGGTGTGCGTCACCGTAATGCCGGTGTGCATTGCCCGGACGGTGATGGTGTGTCCCCCGAAACGCAGGTCCTCCAGTTCGGCGGAATCCCACGCGGCCGCAAGCTGCGGTGCGATCGTCACGGCGTGGAGGTCGGCGCGCACTTGAATGCCCATCAGGTCCTCCACCACGCCACGCACCAGGGTCGCCCCCGACCACAACTGCAGAAAGGACAGGCCTTCCGGAATCAGCTCGTGGAACATGCCGATGCTGCCGTGATCGAGGGTCTGGGCCAGGTGCTGCAGCATGGCCAATCCCAGCTCGGGGTCGCCATAGCGATACGCTCCCCGGCTGAGTGCCGCGCTGGGCAAGGTCCACACCCGCTCATCGCTCCCCAGGGTGTGCACCAGGCCCCAGTCGTTCAAATGCTCGCGCTGGAGCCGGTCCAACTCGGCGCGGGCATGGTCCACCGGTGCAATGCCAACCTCCAGGGGAACCACAGTCGACCACTGCCCCGTATAGAGGGGCGTATTGGCATCACCCTGTACGGAATCGGCATAGAGCTGTTGCTCTGGCAGCCACCAATCGCCGTCAAAGGTAGCCTGCAGGCCGTCTGCCGCCTCTCGCGCCCGCGCCGCCGTCCCTACATCGCCAAGCACGGTCGCCATCTCTTCCAGGTTTCGCAGGGCCGCCCACAGATAGCCGGCCGAATCCACCTTCTCGAGCCCCATGCCCGGTTTCTCGACCATGGCCGGGCCCTCGGGGTAGCGGTCGCCGTCCCGGTCCGCGGTGGCCAACGTGTAGTCGAACAGGCCCTTCACGGCCGTGGGGTAAAGGGCCGCCAACAAGTCCCGGTCGCCCGTCCACCGGAAGGCGTCCCACACGGCCATTACCCACTGTGGTGTTTCCTGGGCATTGCCCGCACCTACCATCCTCCCGGAGGGGGAAACCTGGTGTGGGATACGTCCCTCCTGCTGAAGCTGCGTGCCGAGGAGCACGTGATTCCTTGCCGAGGAGACCAGGTTGCTGGCCAGCAAGCCAGGTATGCTGTAGTAGCCGTCGGCACTGAACCAGAAGGGAAACATCTCCAGCCCGGCGTAAAAGTAACCGCCCAGGGCCGGCGACTCGGCCTCTAGCATCTGCATGTTCGCCCGGGCCAGGTCAAAGGCGGCGTCTAGCTTTGGATCCGGGCTGTGAAAGCGCGGCCCTTCTGTGAGCAGCTTTTCGTAGAGCGCCTGCTTTTCGGCCCACAGGATGTCGCGCTTCGGAAGCCACTCGCTCAGGAGCGCCGAGGCCGGCCCGGCGCCCGACTCGACCTCGACGCCGATGGCAAATGTCCAGGAGCGCGCTTCCCCCGCGGCCAGGTGCGCCGCATACTCGAATTGGCCCACGCGTGTGCCATCCGGCCCTCTGGTCACGCGGGTCTGCAGGGGGGCCAGATCCCCTCCGGCGGCCACAGCCCAGGAATCGGGGGCGCCCCTGGCTCGGGCGACGATCTGCCCGTCCGTCACCTTGACGACCTCGCCTGCGTTTCGACTCTGGGCCAGGGACGTGAACCAGGCATCCTCCAGATCAAAGTAGCTCAAGAAGGCCAGGCGCACGTCAGCCGCCTCCGGTCCCTCGTTCTGCAGGGTGAGGGTGGTGAACAGCATCGGGAGATCCTGGGGCACGAAATCCTGGCGTGCTGCCCGCAGGCGACCGTGCTGATAGCCAAACTGCACGCCGGCAAAGGTCTGCGTGAAGTGCTGTGCATCGAGCAGCGGCCAGTCCGTGCCGTCCACGCGGACGACGTACCCGTATCCGTCCAGCGCCTTGACCGGCTGGGCCCAAACGCCTTGCAGTTCGTCCGCCAGTGGATCCCCCGGGCTTGGCCCGCCAAAGGCGTAAAGGTCGTACGGGTTGGACCGCGGCCGAAATCCACCGTCAACGTCCCCGACGACATAGAGCCGACGGCCGGTGGTGGCAAACATCGTGTCGCCAGGCGCCACTCGCTTCTGGCGCACAGCGCCCCAGTCAAGTTCCTGCACAACCTCCGGGATGCGGTCCTGATAGAGGCGCGGAACGGGCAGGAAACGCGCGTTTTCCGCCATGCGGCTGCCCAGGGCGGCCCCGCCCACTATCACGGTCAAAGCTGCAACCAGGGCCAAACCCCGGCCCAGGCGTGGCCGCCCCGCCAGCCATGACCGCCAACGTGACAGGAGCATCTTCATGTCCACCACTCCAACGACAACCGGTGACCGCGATCATATCATAAAGGAGCCAAACAGGCAAAGATCTGTTAAAGGGCTTGATGGCGTCATCATCCTGCTGACCGTGCTGTACATCCGCTCGCTGTAATGCCGCTCTTGCTCGCCGTTGCCCTATTCCGCCGCCAGGCCCGCAGTTGACAAAAGGGGCGGGACGGCCTATACTCCAATCCCGGGACAAGAGATCCTGCGAGAGGAAACATGCGACCGTTGCCGGACGCTGAGGCGGGTCGGGCCAGGTGCCAGGCCGGCCCACGCACAGAAAAGGACAGACACCAGGCCGCCGCCGGCTCGGTCGTAGCCCCTCTCCTCCTCACCTCCCTCAAGGTTATCGTGGGCTTGCTCACCGGCAGCCGGCGCGGCTCGCACAGCATTCAGGTCCAGCCTCCCCCCGGGCGACACCACGTCGGGGGCCGCTGCCTGGCCTGCTCCGTCCTGCCCGCCCCCTCGGTCCACTGGCTGTTCGAGCCACTGGATCAAGAACTCATGGCCAGGATCGAGGACCTCAGCCGCGTCCTGGTCCGTCTCGAGCTCAAAGGGGAGCCTCGAGAGAAAGGGTCTGAATGAAAGGGCTATTGGAGTCGCTGCGGGGGTGGATCCGGACGCTGCTGCCGGGCCCCGATGCCTGGCGTGGCGCGGCCTATGGTGCCGCGGCGCTGTACCTGTTCGCCCTGGCCGCCTTTGCCCTGGGGCAGGCGCCCCGGGGCCTGTGGGCGATCGTCACCTTCCTGGGCCTCATGGTCTTTGGTGGGGCCCTGGCCTTTCTAAGTGGCGCCCTGGTGGACCTGGTCGTCAAGGTTGTCAACGCCATCCCTGCCCTCTTTCGCGCCGTGCTGGCGGGCACAGGCTTGCTCCTGGCCATGATGATCTTTCCGGGCAGGGGGCCCCTGGGCACCGTCCTTCTCGTCCTCGCCGTGGTCGTGCCCGGCGCGCTGCTGGGGGCTGCGGCCTGGACGCTGAGCCGGGGCGGGTGGCAGGCCCTCATCCCGCGCCACCGGGCGGTCCTGGTCGCCGGCGCTGTCCTGGGCGCCGCCCTCCTGGCCGCCGGGCTGGCCTGGTACCTGTGGCCCGGCCTGGCCGTGGACCCGGCGCCCGTCGCCCTGGCCGGGCAGCCCGCCATCGAGGCGCCCCCGGCCGAGGATCCCTCCGCCCCCGGCCCCTACGCCGTCGCCACGCTGACGTATGGCAGCGGGACAGACCGGCACCGCCCGGAGTACGGCGAGGATGCCGCTCTCCAGACCGAGTCGGTGGATGGCTCGCCCCTGGTGGACAACTGGAGCGGCATCACCGGTAGTCTGCGCAGCGCCTACTGGGGCTTTGACGCCAGCGCCCTGCCCCTCAATGGCCGCGTCTGGTACCCGGCGCCGGGGAGCGCAGCCGCAGCAGGCGGAGGCCCCTTTCCCCTGGCCATCATCGTCCACGGCAATCACAACATGTTCGAGTATTCGGACCCGGGCTATGCCTACCTGGGCGAGCTTCTGGCCAGCCGCGGGATCGTCCTCGTCTCGGTCGACGAGAATTTCCTCAACGGCGGCTGGACCGACTGGGTGATGTTTGGCGTTCCCCAGGACCTGAAAGAGGAGAACGACGCCCGGGGCTGGCTCCTGCTGGAACACCTGCGCCAGTGGCGCCGCTGGAACGAGACGGCCGGTAACCCTTTCTACGGCCAGGTCAACCTGGACCGCGTCGCAGTCATGGGCCATTCCCGGGGCGGCGAGGCGGCGGCCATCGCCGCGTTCTTTAACGGGCTGCCCTCCTACCCGGGCAGCGCCAACAAGCTCTTTGACTATGGCTTTGGCATCCGCTCCGTCGTGGCCATCGCCCCCGTCGACGGCCAGTACCGGCCTGGAGGCCACGGTACCCCCCTGGAGAACGTCAGCTACCTGGTGCTCCAGGGCTCCCACGACGGCGATATGCGCTCCTTCGACGGCATCCGCCAGTTCAATCGCCTGCGCTTCGAAGGACAGGGCAATTGGTTCAAGGCAGCGGTCTATTTCGACCGGGCCAACCACGGGCAGTTCAACACCGCCTGGGGGCGTTCGGACGCCGGGAGTTTCGCCGGCAGGGGGCTCCTCAACCTGGCGCCCATCATGCCCGAAGAGGAACAGCGCCAGATCGCCCGGGTGCTCATCTCGGCCTTCCTCGAGGCTACCCTCCACGACCGGCAAGAATACCGGCCCATCTTCCGCGACCTGCGCCTGGGGCAGGCCTGGCTGCCGTCGACGGCCTATGTCACGCGCTACGCCGAGCCCGGCACGACGTGGTTGGCCAACTTTGACGAGGACCTGAACGCCCGGACGGCTACCTTGCCGGGGGCCACGGCCGGCGGCCAGGACCTTTCCCGGTGGTACGAGAAGCTGGTCGACAAGAAGTGGGGTGACTATGACACCAGCGCCGTCTACCTGGGCTGGGATTCGGCCGCCGCGACACCGCCGAGCTATCGCCTGGACATGCCAGAGGGCGCCTATCCCGGCGCTCCGGGCAGCACCCTGGTCCTGGACCTGGCCGCCGGCGAGGTCTACTCCCGGCCCCTCGACCTGACCGTGGAGGTCGCGGACCGGGCGGGCCAGGTGGCAAGGCTGGCCCTGAGCCGCTTTGCCCCGCTCCCGCCCCAGATCGAGTTCCACACCCTCAAGCACTCGCTCCTGGAGCCGCCTGGCATGCGCTCGGCCGAGCCCGTCTTCCAGACCTACGAGTTCCCCCTGGCAGCCTTCCAGGCCAGCAACCCAGGCCTGGACGTCGCCAGCCTGGCCGCCATCCGCCTGATCATGGACGAGAGCGACGAGGGGCTGGTGATCCTGGACAACGTGGGAATCCGGCCGTGAACCCGTCCGCAAGGCCGCCCGGGGATGCAAGCCGGCCACTCCTTGCCGGCCTTTTGCCCCTGCTCCTGGCGGTGACCTTGCTCCGGGGGCTCGTCTACCTGGCGGTGATGCCGCCCTGGCAGCACTACGACGAGCCCACCCACTTTGAGTACGTCCGGCTCCTGGCGGAGAGAAAGCGCCTGCCGCAGCCGGGCGACTATGACCTGGAGATGCGGCGCGAGATCGCGGCGTCGATGCAGGCTGCGGGCTTTTACAAGGACCTCGGGCCGCAGACCCTGGACTTTTTCAGCCCGAACCCGCCCAACATCGGCATCACCGAGCTGACCCATCCGCCCCTGTACTACGTCCTTCTGGCCCTGCCCCAGACGCTGCTGCTCTACCAGGACGTGGAGACGCAGCTCTACGTCGGGCGCCTGGTCTCGGTCCTGCTCTACGTGGTCGTGGTGGCCGCCGTCTATGCCCTGACCAGGGAGTTGTCGCCGCGCCGGCCCGGGCTGGCCCTGGCTGCCGCCGGCGTGGTCGTCTTCTTGCCGCCCGTGACCGACGTGATGAGCAGCGTCAACAATGACGTGGGCGCGGCGGCGGCCGCGACCCTCTTCCTGTGGGCCACCGTTCGGCTGTTGCGCCGCGGGCCGACATTCGGCCGCGTCGCCGTCCTGCTGCTCCTGGCCGGCACCTGCGCCCTCGTCAAGAACACCGCGGGCCTGGTGGCCCTCAGCGGCCTGCTGGTCGTGGCCGGCTCCTGGCTGCCCGTGCGCCGGCGCTGGCTGCCGTGGGCCCTGGCCGGGCTAGTCCTCCTCGGACTGCTGATCGCCGCTCCCGATTGGCAGGGCTATGCCGCAGGCTGGTACGGTCGCGGGGCCAGCGCGCCCCTGCGCCAGCGAACCGAGACGCCGTTGGGCAAGTTTGCCCTCGTCCTATCGCCCGAGGGCGAGGAGCACCCCGCAACCATCGCGCAGGAGCTGCCCCCGGCCCGGGGAAGGCCGCTGGCCGGCCAGCCGGCCACCCTGGGCGCGTGGCTCAAGGGCACCGGCGAGCCGGGTCAGCAGGTCGAGCTGCGCGTGCGCGACGGCGCCGGGGTGCATGCCCACCGGGCGGCCCTCACGGCCGAGTGGCAGTTTGTCTCGTTCACGGCGACGGTTGCCCCCAGCAGCTCCACCGTCGAGGCGGCCGTCGCCATCCCCCGCGGGTCGCCGCCGGGGCACCTCGTCTACGCCGACGGCCTCATCCTGGCCGCCGGCGCCCACGGGCCGCAGGGCGCGCCGCAATTTGCCGACGGCGGCGCCAGGCGCGCCACGTGGAACGGGCAAGAAATCGGGAACCTGCTGCACAACGGCTCGGCCGAGGCTGCCTGGCCGGGCCTGCCCTCCTGGCTCCTCGGCGCCCAGATGTATCGCGCCGAGATCCAGGACGTCTTTCACTCGATCCTGGACCTGCAGCGCACCGCCTGGGTCTACCCCCGTGAGCTGTGGATCCTGCACAAAAGTTTTTGGGGCGGCTTTGGTTGGGCGCACCTGTGGCTGCCCGAACCCTGGTTCTATGCCCTGGCCGCGCTGACCCTCGCCGCCGTGGCGGGAGTGGTTCTGGGATTGGTGCGCCGCGGCCGCGGCCCGGCGGAGGTGCCGGCGTGGAAGCGCCGGTCGTGGTGGGCTCTCGGGCTCGCGGTGGGGGTCACCGCCATAGGCACGCTGTTCCACATCCACCCCCTCTATCACCTGGCCCACATCTACTGGCCCGTGGCCCGCTACCTGACCGTCACCATCGGGCCCCTGGCCATCGCCCTCTGCGCCGGACTGGCAGAGCTGCTGCCGCGCCGGTATCGGGCGCCGGCCGGCGGGGTTGGGCTCCTGGGGCTCGTCGTCCTCGACGCCGTGGCGATCTGGACGGTGCTCGTGCCCTACTACTACGGCTCATGACCGGTCCTGGCCCGCAACTGTGACCTGTGCCATGAAAACCCCCTGGAAAGGCCCTGGAATCTTGTGAAAATCCTCAGCCTCGAAGAGGCCGCGGCCATCGTCGCGCCAGGCAGCGTCCTGGCCCTCGGCGGCATGACGCTTTACCGGCGCCCCGTCGCGTTCGTCCGCGCCCTGCTCGCCGCCGGGGTGGGCGACCTGACCCTCCTCGCCCTGACCTGTGGCTTTGAGAGCGACCTGCTGGTCGGCGCCGGGCGCGTGCGCCGCGTGCGCACCTGCTTCTTTGGCCTGGAAGCCTTTGGCCTGGCGCCGATGTTCACCGAGCTGGCCGGCGCCGGCAGCCTGGAAATCGTGGAAGAAACCGAGGCCAGCCTCGCCTTTGGCCTGCGGGCAACCCTCGCCCGGGTGGGATTCATGCCCAGCCTCGCCTGGCTCGGCACCGACCTGCCGCGCGTCCGCCCCGACGTCAAGACGGTCCGGGACCCCTATAGCGGCGAGGAGTACGTCGCCTTCCCGGCCATCCGGGCCGACGTGGTGGTCATCCATGCCCTCGTCGCCGACCGGATGGGCAACGCCCGCCTCGGCGGCAACCTGGGCCTCGACCGCGAGCTGGCGATGGCCTCGGACCAGGTCATTGTCACCGCCGAGCGCCTGGTGGACCGGCTGGACGGGCCGCTGGAGATGCCCGGGGTGCGTACTACGGCTGTCGTCGAGGTGCCGCGCGGCGCGTGGCCCACTTCCTGCTATCCCGATTACCCTGTGGACGGCGATGAGCTGTTGGATTACGTCGAAGCCTGCAGCGGCGGTGCCTTTGACGCCTACCTGGAGCGTTTCTCCTCCGGCGCGGCGAGCGGCACGTGATCGACGGTCTCCACCAGAGGCCGGAAAGGACGGCGCTACCATGACCACGGCGACAGACTACACGATGGACGACCTGATCTGTGCCTGCATCAGCCACCAGATCGAGGACGGCGACGTGCTGGCCCAGGGCATCGCCACACCGTTGGTGGCCGCTGGATTCCTGTTGGCGCAGCGAACGCATGCCCCCAATCTCACCTATGCCTCGGCCATCGGCAACGTCGTCTGCCGCGAGGGGGCGCCCCTGGGGCTGACCCGGGCCGAGGATTTCTGGCTGGGCCACGCCCTCTCTCTCCTCGCCTTTGGCGAAGCGGCCTGCGAGATGCTGCCCACATTGCATCCCAAGGAGTTTATTCGGCCGGCCCAGGTGGACCCTTTTGGAAACACGAACAACGTCGTCGTGGGCGATTACTACCATCCGCGCCTGCGCCTGCCCGGCTGTGGCGGCATTGCCGACCTGGGCAGCTTTCACCCCAACGTCTACCTGTACGTGCCGCGCCACAGCCCGGCCCTGTTTGTCGAAAGGCTGGACTTTGTCAGCGGGCTGGGTGTGCCCTCCCTCGAGCGCCCCGGCGACCGCCCCGGCCCCCGGCTGCTGATCAGCGACCTGGGCATCCTGGATTTCGAGGGCGGAAGGTTGCGCGTGGTCAGCCTCCATCCGGGCGTGACCCTGGAAACGATTCGAAAAAAGACCGGCTTTCCCCTGGAGGTGCCACCCGATCTGCGCGAAACGCCAGCGCCGACCGTAGAAGAGGTGCGCCTTCTGCGAGACGAGATCGATCCCCTCGGCATCCGAGAGCTGGAACGGATGCGAGGCGGCCAGCGCCGTCGGCGGATGCGCGAGATCGTCCAGGCCGAACGCCTGGCCGGCTGATCCCCTGGCCTTTACGCCGTTTCCAGGCTGGCCACCAGACTCGCCACGGCTTCCCGGGCAAAGGCGGCGTCGTTGACGTGGGCGTCGACCACTGCCAGTTCCACCCGCGAGTCCAGCCCCTGCTCCAGGGCGCCGACCAGGGCAGCGTCGGCCTCGGGGTCGTGGAAGGCGTGTCCCGGCCGGTCCGAGTAGGAAAAGCCGCCCCGGGGCACCAGGACGGCCGCCGGGCCCCGGGCCGCGTTGAGGCGCTCGGCCATCCTGCGACCGATCTCGGCCATCTCCTCCCGGCTTGTCCGCACCAGGGTGATGTTCGGGTTGTGGACGATGTGCGGCCGGCGCCGCTGCTCCGCCGTCAGCGACGACAGCGGGCCGAGCACCACATAGTCCGTGCCCCCCGGCGCCACCACCTGCGGAATGCCCTGCCGGCCGGCGGCGGTCAGGCGGCCCGGCCCGGCGTCAAAGAGGCCCCCGCACACCTCGCCCGCCAACTCCTGGGTGCTGACGTCCAGCACGCCGCGGATGAGCCCCTCATCCACCAACCGCTCCATTGAGCGCCCGCCCGTGCCGTTGGGATGAAAGGTGACCAACTCGTAGCCCCGGGCCTCCAGCAGCTCCTTGGCATGGAGCACGCAGGACGTCGTCAGGCCCAACATCGTCGCCCCCAGGACGGTCGCGCTGCCGCCCGGCCCGCCTTCCTGAAGCGCCTCGGCGCTCTCGGCCATGGCCGCCACGGCGGCGGCCGCGTTGCCAAACACCTTGCGGGTCACACTGTTCACGCCCAGGATGTCGGCCACCGAATGCATCAGCGTCACGTCGCTGGTGCCCACGTAGGGCTCAAAGACGTTGCGGCCGCTGGCGATGGTCGAGACCATCACCTTGGGCACGCCGATGGGCAGGGCCTGCATCGCCGCCGTGCCGATGGCCGTGCCCTGGCCGCCGCCCACGGCCAGGACGCCTCCCAGCCGGCCCTCAGCGTGGAGGCGGGCGACGATAGCCCGCGTGCCGTCCATCATGCACCGGATGGCGCGCCCCTTGTCGCCGGCGGCCACCAGCTCCCGCAGCTCGGCGCCCCCCGCGCGGGCCACCTCCTCCCGTCCGAAATCGGCAGGCACGGCCGCCTCGCCCAACACGCCGGGATCGATGACCCAGGTGCGCAGGCCGCGCGCCTGGACAAGGTCGCGCAGGTAGGCCACCTCGTGGCCCTTGGTATCCAGTGTGCCGATGATGGCGATGGGCTTGGGCATCTGTTCCCTCCACCGTGCGTACTTGCTGCATCTTACTCCACCCAGGCCCCGGTGTCAAACCCCCGCCGGCCCGCTTCCTCGGAGTGGGAAGCCCTGGCACAGCCGCTACGATAGGATGGCCAAATGTGTGCGCCATTCGCGCCAAGTTGTGGTAGAATAGGGACAGCAGAAGCAAGGAGTGGAACGTGGACGTACAACCGGCAGTCGCCATCGGCGTGGCAAGCGACCAGGGCAGGCAAAGGACCGAGAACCAGGACAGCCCGGCCATCCCCCCGCCCGGCCTCTCGCCGAAGGAGCTGGGCGAGAAGGGCCACCTTTACCTTGTGGCCGACGGCATTGGCGGCCATCAGGCGGGCAAGACGGCCAGCGATCTGGTGGCCCGCCGCGTGGTGGACGAGTATTACCGCCAGCCACCCGGCGACGTGACGGGCGCCCTGCGCCGGGCCATTCGCATCGCCAACGCCGAGGTCCATCGTTGGGCCCAGGAACCGGGCTACGAAAAGATGGGCACCACCATCGTCGCCGCCGTTCTCCACGGCAACACCCTCACCGTCGCCCACGTGGGCGACAGCCGGGCCTACCTCATCTCTCGCGACCAGATCCAGATCCTGACCCGCGATCACACCTGGGTGACCGAGCAGATCGACGGCGGCATCCTGACCCAGGAGCAGGCCGACAGGCACGCACAACGCCACGTCCTCACCCGCTCCCTGGGCGCCCGCCCCGAGGTCCTCGTCGACCTGATCCATACCTCTTTGAGGCCCGGCGATCAGGTCCTGCTGTGCAGCGACGGGCTGTGGGAGGCAGTCGACCTGCCCGAGATCGAGGCCGCCGTCCGCAGCGGCAGCCCCCAGCAGGCTGCCCGGCAGCTCGTGGCGCTGGCCAACGAGTATGGCGGGCCGGACAACGTCACCGCCGTTCTGGTCCGGCCCGACCTCGGCCCCCTGTCTCCTCCCCTGCCTCTGCCGGGCATGAGCACCGCCGGGCGCCTGGGCCAGGCCCTGGTCCGCGTCCTGCCCGCCGACACGCGAGAGCGGTGGCCGCTCCTGGCTGCCGCGGCGCTGCTGGTGATCGTTGCCCTGGCCTGCGCCCTTGCCCTCCTCCTCGGCGGGCTGCCGGACGGCAACGGAGCGCCCACCGCGGCGAGCAGCGCCACTCCGGGCGCCGCGACCGCGCTGCCAGGCCCTGCGACCACGGCCTCGCCCGGCCCCACCGTTGCCGCGACGGTCACGCCCACGGTCCCGGCCGACATCCAGGGCCGCGTGTCGTCCACGCTGCCCCTGGCCATGCGGCAGGAGCCAAGGCTGTCGGGCGCCCTCGTCGCGTACCTTCTTTCGAGCAGCGGCGTCACCGTCTCTTGCGGGGTTCCAGGCGACGCCGTAGACGGCAACGACACCTGGTACCGCGTGACCGTGCCAGGCGGCGGCAGCGGCTACGTGGCCGCGCGCTGGATCGAGCTGGAAGGGGTCGAGCCGGTCGCGGTGCCTGCCTGCTCGGAATAAGCAAGCCGGCGCCGTCTTCCGGGTTCGCCCCGCGTCTTGCCGGTCGGCTCAGGCTGCCGGTTCGTGACTTCGAAGGCACCCAACTTTTGCAACCTGTCGCAACACATTCCTACCCTCGCTTCAACCAAGTCCGACTGTCGGTTGGGCCGTTTTGTGTTATGCTAGCCTCGAGGTAATGACCAATCGGTCAACACCATGGAGGCGTGTCGCGAATGTCAGGTAGTGGTGAGACCGGCCGCCCCCGAGAGCCGGCGGAGAGCAGACTCCTGGATTCCCTGTCGGGCGAAATCAGGGGAACTAAACAACAATTGACCGATCTGCTGGCCAAGTGGCAGCGGCAGGCGCGCGGCCTGCTTGCCATCAACAACATCGCCCGCGTTGTGGTTTCGTCCCAGGGCCTGGACGAGATCCTCGCGGCCGCCGTGGAAGAGATCGAGGACAGTCTGGGGGTGGCCCGCGTTCGCGTGATCCTGTTGGACCCCGTCACCGGGCAGCTCGCCTACCACGGACGGGACGGAAAACAGTTCGTGCCCCGCGCTTCCGAACAGAGCCCGATATTGGAGAGCGCTGTCAGGCAGGTCATTGAGGGGGGGCAGTCCGTGCGCCTCGATTCCGTTCCCAGTCCGGAGTCCGGGCCCACATCCGCCGGGCAAGACTGCACCGCCCTGTGCGTCCCCCTCCTCGCCTGCGAGCGCATTGTGGGAGCTGTCCAGGTCACGAACAAGCTGCAACACCGGTCGGAGGGCAGGCCTGCCCCCTTTGACGACCAGGATCAAGAAGTGCTCGAGGGCGTGGCCGCCTTTGTGGCCATGGCCGTCGGAAATGCCCGCCTGCAAGAGGCGACGCGCACCCAGGCTGCCGCCGACACCCTCCAGGAGACGGTGGTCACCCTGGCCCACTACGTGAACAACCCCCTCCAGGGGGCGGTCAGCGCGGCCGAGCTGCTGAAGGAGCAACTGGAGCGGATCCTCCCGGACGACGAGGTGGCGCGGCCCGAGTGCGCCAACGCCATCAGCCTCGTGGACGTCATTATCGAGAATACGCAAGAGATCTCGGCCGTCCTGCGTCTCCTCGAGGAAGCGCACCTGCCCCAGCGCACGACCTACCTGGGCAGCCAAAAGATGCTCGACATCGAGGAAGAGCTCCAGGCCCGGATCGACGCGGCGGACACCTAATCTCTAGCTCGCACCTTTCCCACGCCGCATCGGCTTGCCCCGTGCCCAACTTTTGCCACTCTTGCACCACAAGATCAAACCATTCCCATCGGTTGTCAACCCGCTTTTGTGCTACAATGTACAAGTAGGGTGCAGACGGTTGCACAGCATAAAATCGCGTTGTCGGATATGTACCTGGACTTCTAACTCATCACCCTGTGCCTCATCATCCGGACCTGTTCTGCCTGGCGCCAACAGCAACCTGGACCGCGACTTGAACCGCAACCACCGTCCGGCACGCGTGCTGCGATGCAACGGTCCCCGATCAGGCCTCTGAGGTTCCCACGACTTCAGAGGCCTTTTTCGTTTGCCTGGGCTACTGCTCCTGCCCGCCGGACAAGGAGCTGAGGGCCAACTGGGCCGCCCACTGCACCCGATCGTGGGGGTCGTTCAGGGCTGCGTTTCTGAGGGGTTCGGCCACCAGGCTCGCCGGACCAATGGAGCCCAGGGCCGTGGCGGTCGCCTGGCGCACCTGCCAGTCGGGGTCCTCAGCCAGGAGCTGGACGAGGGTGGGGGCGGCGCTCGCCGCCCCGGCGCCCATGCGCCCCAGGGCCATCGCCGCCTCGCGCCGCACGGCCGGGTCCGCGTCTTGCAGATCGGCCATCAGCTCGTCGAGGCTCCTCTCGGCGGGGCCCTCGGCGGTCTCCATCCCCGCCAGGACGTCCAGGACGCTGTCGGTCAGGTAGGTCAGGTTGCCCACGTCGCCGGCGTTGGAAAAGGCCAGCAGGGCCACATCGCGGGCGGGGCTGTAGAGCAGGATCGACTCGACCCCCAGCGCGCGGCCCGTGTGTCCCCACGCCACTTCGCCCGTGGGCGGCATGAAGTGCATGGCGCCCAGGCCGTGGCTGCTGCGGGCGGCGTCAAAGGTGAACATCTCTTGCTGCGCCGCGGCGCTGAGCACCTGCCCGGCGTACAGGGCCCGGGCCCAGCGAAGGAGGTCCGTGGCGCTGGAGACGACGCCGGACGCGCCGGTGTTAAAGGTCGCCTCCTGGTACTTGGTCATCCTGTCCAGGTCGAGCCCGCCCCACTGGCAAAAGACCCGGTCGCCGTGGAAAGCCTGGATGGTGGCGGCCAGCTCGTGGCCGCAGGCCAGGTATCCGCTCACGTAGGGCCGCCGCATTTCCTCCAGCCCGGCCACAAAGGTGTCCTTCAAGCCCAGCGGCTCGAAGAAGCGCTCCCGAAGCTCGGTGGCCAGGTCCGAGCCGGTCACCGCTTCCAGGATGGCGGCGGCGACGATGTAATCGGTGTCGGTGTCGCGGAAGGACGTGCCGGGCTCGAAATAGGCGGGCATGGCGGCGGCCAGGTCTAGCAGCTCCCCCAGGCTCCAGCGCCGGCCGGGATCACGAAAGAAAGCCTCCAGGGTCTCGGGGTCGTTCCGCAGCTCGGGCAGGCCGCTGGTATGCGACAGGAGCTGGCGAACGGTGATGGCAGCGCCTGGAGGAAAGGCAGGCAGATACTCGACTACGAGGGCGTCCAGCTCCAGTTTGCCCTCGTCGGCGAGCTGCAGCAGCGCCGCGGCCACAAAGGTCTGGGTAATGGTGCCCGCGTCAAAGAGCTCCTTGCCGGTCATGCGCTTCTCGGTCTCCAGGTCGGCGATGCCCGCCGCGAGGGTGACCGGATCGCCCTCCCGGGGTGAGACGACCATGGCCACACCGGGCACGCCGTTCTCCGTTCGCCACTCGTCTACCAGGGGCTGCAGCGCCTTTTCCAGGCTGGCGCCATCTCCCCCCGACGTGCTCCTGCCCGGCAGCGGGCCACACCCGGCCAGCGACAGGCACAACGCCAGGATAAGCACCGCCCACGCGGCGCGCTCTGCCTTATTTCTCAGGCTCAATCTCCACAGGCCTCCTTACCGGCCGCATTGTACCACAGGAACGGCGCAGGCGCAACGCCGTGCGGCGACGTCAGACGTTAAAGCGGATGTTGAGGATGTCGCCGTCCTTGACGACATAGTCGCGGCCCTGCAAGCGAACGGTGCCCTGCTTCCGGGCGGCGTCCAGCGAGCCGGCGGCCACCAGGTCGTCGTAGCTGACCACCTCGGCGCGGATAAAGCCCCGCGCCAGGTCGCTGTGGATGGCGCCCGCGGCCTCCACAGCCGTGGCGCCCACGGGCACCGTCCAGCTCCGCACCTCGTCCTCCCCGACGGTAAAGAACGATTGCAGGCCAAGGAGGGAGTGGCTGAGGCGAATCATGCGGTGCAGCCCCGGCTCGGGGATGCCATATTCGGCCAGGAAGAGCGCCGCCTCCTCCGCGTCCAGTTGGGCGATCTCCATCTCCAGCCCGCCGCGCAGGCAGATGACCTCCGCGCGGCGGTGCCGGTAGGACACATAGTCCGCCGGGTCGTCGCTGCCCTGGTCGCCGACGTTCAGCACCACCAGGACGGGCTTTTGCGTCAGGAAGCGGTAACCGCGGGCTGCCACCAACTCTTCCGGGTTCAGATCAAGGTCGCGGAGCGGCGTTTCTCGCTCCAGCGTCTCCTTGAAGCGCAGCAACAGAGCCAGCAGCGTTTCGTCGGCCTGCCGCTCAGGATAGACCTTTTTCTTTGCGAGCTGGCCCGCCAGCCGTTCCAGGCTGCGCTCGACGATGACCAGGTCCGAGAAGAGCAACTCAAAATCCATGGCCTCCAGGTCGTGGGCCGGATCCACCCCGCCGTTGGGATGGGGCACCCCTTCGTCCTGAAAGGCCCGGACCACGTGCAAGAAGGCGTCGTTCTGGGCCACGGCGTTGAGCAGCGGGCCGCCCAGGCCGCCCTCCTGGCCGATGCCAACCCGCAGCCCGCCGATGTCGTTGTACTGAATCTGGGCCCAGGTCGTCTTGCGCGGGCGAAACATGGCCGCCAGCCGGTCCACCCGCGGATCGGGCACGCGCACCGTCGCCGTGTGGATCTCCACCTGGCCGGTGCTGTAGCGCGCCGTCTCCACCTGGCTGTGCGTCAGGGCGTTAAAGATCGTGGTCTTGGTGCTGTTGGGCAGACCGATGATCCCGATGTGCATCTCTTTAATTCCTCCACAAACAGAAGACAAAGCGACCCCGTAGGTCGCTTTGCCCACGCGCATTCTACCACAGAGCCGCCCAACTGCCAAGCTGTGCAACAGCAACGGCCGGGCTGCTGCCAGGCCGGCATCCCGCCCAGGTCTGCCACCAGGCGGCGAGAAAGCGATCTGGAACAGGCGTGCGCCAGCGGCTCTCAGCGCGCCTTGCCCTGGACCCCAATTGACAACGCCGGCAAAACGGCGTACAATGCGCGGCGTAGGAGGGTTGTTCCGTGGTTTTCATTTGCGCAGGACGCACTCAATTGAGCCTTGCGAGTGGCATGGGCTACTCTGGCCAGGACGTCGATGGGAAAAGTGCGCCCTGACCCTGGATATTATGTAACGTCAGGCCGTGGGCGCACTCGCGTCCACGGCCTTTTTTTGCACCTACCCCCTGCCACGGGCGCGAGCCAACCCGCGGCCTGTCAGCAGGTGGGGGAGCCCGCTCCTCCGCCAACTTGACCGGGAGGTAGGATCGTGATCATTGTCAACCTGGACAACGTCAAACATCATTACGCCACGCAGCTCGTGCTGGACGGAGCGAGCTGGGAGATCCACGCCGGCCAGAAGATTGGCCTGGTGGGTGCCAATGGCGCCGGCAAGTCGACGCTGCTGCGCATCATCGCCGGCCTGCTCAGGCCCGACGAGGGCTTTGTCTACCGCGCCAGGGACGCGGTCATCGGCTACCTGGCCCAGGAGCCGGACCTCGACCCGGCCCGCACCGTCTGGCAGGAGGTGATGAGTGCCTCGGCCGACGTGGTGCGCGCCGAGGACGAGCTGCGCCGGCTCGAGGCGCGCATGGCCGACCCGGTCGTCTATGGCGACAACGCCGCCCTGGAGCGCGTTCTGGCAGCCCACGCCCGGGCCGAGGCCGAGTTCGAGCGCCTCGACGGCTATCGCCACGAGAGCCGCGCCCGCGAGGCGCTGCACATGCTGGGCTTGCCCGAGGACGTCATGGATCTGCCGGTGAGCGCCCTCTCGGGCGGCCAGAAAAAGCTGGTGGGCCTGGCCAAGCTGCTGGCCGCCGGCTCCGAGCCGTCGAGCGCCAGCGTGTTGCTCCTGGACGAGCCCGACAATCACCTGGACCTGGAAGGCAAAGCCTTCCTGGCGAGCTTGATCGCCGGCTTTCCAGGCACGGTGGTCCTGGTCTCCCACGACCGCTATCTCCTGGACGAGGTGGTCACCACGGTTGTCGAGGTAGAGGACCACCGCCTGGCGCAGTACGAAGGCAACTACTCGGCCTATGCCGTGGAAAAGCAGCTTCGACTGTTGCGCCAGCAGCAGATGTACGAGGCGCAGCAAAAAGAGATCGCCCGCATCGAAGCGGCCATCGCCCGCTTCGAGCTTTGGGCCAGCATGGTCGTCGATGAGAGGCACATCCGCCAGGCACGCAGCCGGAAAAAGATGCTGGAGCGCATGGATCGCGTCGAGAAGCCGGTGCTGGAACGGCGGCGCATGGCCCTGGAACTGAACGGCTGGCGCGGATCGCACAAGGTGGTGGAGGTTACGGGCCTGGACAAGGTCTTCCCGGCCAAGGGTGACAGAGACGAGCAGATCGTCCTCGCCGGGCTGGACCTGCTCCTGTGGCATGGGGAGCGAGTGGGCCTCCTGGGGGCCAACGGCACGGGCAAGAGCGTGCTCTTTCGCTGCATCCTGGGCCTGGAGACGCCCACGGCGGGCACCATCAAGGTCGGCCCCAGCGTCGTCGTCGGGTACTATGCCCAGGAGCACGAGACCCTGGACCCCAACAAGACCCTGGTCGAAGAGGTGCGCCAGGTCAAGGCCATGTATGAAGAGCAGGCCGTGAGCTTCCTGGGGCGCTTCCTGTTTCCCTACCAGATGGCGCGCAAGAAGGTGAGCGAGCTGTCGGGCGGAGAGAGGAGCCGCCTGCAACTGGCCAAGCTGATGCTCTCCGGCGCGAACCTGCTCCTCCTCGACGAGCCGACCAACAACCTGGACCTGCCCTCCTGCGAGGTCCTGGAGAGTGCCCTGGACGAATTCGAGGGCACGGTGCTGGTCATCTCCCACGATCGCTACTTCCTGGACCGCGTGGTCGATCGCATCGTCGAGCTGGAAAAGGGGACGTTGACCAGCTACCCCGGCGACTATAGCTACTATGCCGCCGAGAAGGCCCGCCGGGCCCGATGACCCCGACCGGTCGCCCGACAGCACGAGGGGCCAGCCAAATTGGCTGGCCCCTCGTCTTTATCCCTCCGCGGGCTGCTTCCCCGGCAAGCCGTTACTTGTGGGGATTCACCGCCGTATCCTCGGCGAGCAGGCGGCCCTGCAAGTCGTAGAAGCGGAAGGTCAGGGTGCCCTTGGGCAGCGCCGACCAGCGGACCGCGGCGGTCCAACTCGAGCCGGCGGCCGGCGGCGTGCCCTGATCATCGGCAGTCAACGCCGCCTGCTTCAGCCGGACGATGACCACCTGGCCGTTGTACGCGATGCGCGTCGTTTCCAGCCTGACGCCTTCCTTCGGCCTCTGTCCCATAAAGTAGCCCAGGAGCACCTCGTCTTCCCAGCGCACTGGCGCCTCGGGCGCCCTCTGGCCGTCGATCACGTGCACGCCCTGGCGCAGTAAGAAGGCCTGGTACTCCTGTTGCGAGTCGATGGCCATGCCCAGCGGCGTCTCGGTCCAGACGGGCAGGTCCAGGCGGCGGAAGGTGCCGTCGGGCACGCTCGTCAGGTTCAGCTTCTCCCAACCGAAGTGTATCCGGGCATTGGCACCGCGCTCGTAATACTCCACGCGCACCTTGTGCCTGCCCTCGCTCACGAACACCTCGGCACACTGCTCCTTATAACCGTCGGTCCAGGAGCGGATGAACGGCTTCTGGTCGTCCATCTCGACGCTGACGCCATCGTCAGCCCGCACGCAGAAGCGATAGTAACCATTCTCAAAGTCGACGTTCCTCGTCCACCGCACGGAAAAGTTGTCGGCCGGCAGGCCGGAGGCCGGCGCCCCAGTTCCCCAGTCAAAGTCCACATTCTTGTCGTTGCGCACCAGGACGGGCTTGCCCGCCAGGTCAGGGTTGTTAAAGTACTCGCCCTTCCAGTCGGTGATGGTGGCCTGCTGCTTGGCCCACGACAGTCGTGCCATGGCGCCGCCCGTGTGCTCATAGTACTCCATGCGCAGGGCATGCGTCCCGCCCGACAGGTTCACGTCGGCGGTGTAGGTGGCCGTGCCGTCATGCCACCGGTCGATGAGCAGCTTGCCGTCAACCCACAGCCGGACGCCGTCGTCCACCTGCACCGTGAAGCGGTAGAGCCCCGCCGACAGGTCGACGTTCCTCGTCCACAGTACGGAAAAGTTGTCGGCCGGCAGCCCGGAGGCCGGCGCCCCAGTTCCCCAGTTAAAGTCCACGCTCTTGTCATTGCGCACCAGGATGGGGCTGCCCGCCAGGTCGCGGTTGTTGTAGTATTCGCCCTTCCAGTCCGGGTACGACTCGACCACTTCTCGCCAGAAGGCGATGGTCGCATCGCCCGAGCGCTCGTACATCTCCACCCGCACGTCGTGCTGGCCGGCCGTCATGGTGCGGTCCGCCGTCACAGTCCGCACCGAGCCGTCGGCCCAGGCGTCAATGAGCAGTTGCCCGTCGACCCACAGCCGCGCCCCATCGTCGACACGCAGGAAGAAGCGGTAGGTGCGCGCCTCAAAGTTCAGGCGCCGGGTCCAGCGGGCCGAGAAATTGTCGGCCGGGATGCCCTGCATCGGGCTGCCGGCGCCCCAGTCAAAGTCGATCTTGACGTCGTTCCGCACCCGCGGCGACCCGATGAGGTCGCGATTGTCATAGTACTCGCCCCGCCAGTCCACGATCTGCACCGGCGTGGCCGTGGGCGGCACCTGCGTCGCCGTGGGCGGTACCTGGGTGGCCGTAGGCGGCACCTGCGTCGCCGTGGGCGGCACGGCCGTCGGCGCCTCCGGCATGGCCGTCGGCGGCACGTCGGTCGGCGGTACGTCGGTCGGCGACGGCGTCTCGGTGGGCGGCACCGCGGTCTCGGTCGCGCCGGGCACCACCTGGAAGGCGGCGCGGGCGCTGTCGCCAGACCTCAGGCCCATGGCCAGGACGACCGCTGTTTGGCCCCTGGACCAGGGTTCGGTCTGTGGATAGGGAAAGCTGGCCGAGATCTGGCCTTCGTCGCCGGCCATAGCGCTCGCATAAACAACACCATCGGTGTTGTTCGTACCGCTCTCCACCAGGTAGATCAGGACCGACTCACCCGGCTGCCAGCCGCCGCCGGTAACGTTGATCATCGTGCCTGCTTCGCCGGCTGCCGGCTCCAGGCTGATGTATGCATCCTCAATAGGCGTCCGGCCCGCCGTTGCCTGCCTGTTGAGCAGCAAGACGACCACCAGGACGGCCGCCAGAAACAGAATCACCAAACCCGCCATAACGGCGAGTAACCCTTTACCTTCCAACAACCTGCCTCTCATCTTGGCCTCCCTTATGTTTCCACTCCTTTCACGTACAAGACGTTGGAGAAGCGACTTCGGTTCCATCCCGGAGCCGGAAGGCAAGCCCTTTTCGCGTCCTTTCCGCGCCTTTGCCACACAAGAGCGGGCCAGGAGGGCAGCAGGCGGGTGCCTCGCCCCGAATGCCGACGGACAGGCGAGAGACATAAAAGCACCTGGCTGCCAGGATGCAGCCAGGTGCGCACGAGAGCGCCGGGTGCCTTAGAACAGGCCCCGAACCATCAGCATGAAGCCAAGTATGGCCAGGGGCACGCCCACCACCGCGCCAACCACCGTCAGGCTAAGGACCACGCCGGCGATGAGCAGCAGCAGCCCGATGATCACCCCCAGCAGGCGGCCCGTCAGCCGCAAGATCAGCTCCAGGAGCCGCCAGATGGCATAGAACGGCCACAACAGCCAGGGAACCTGCTTTTGCGAAGCCATGGCCCTGCTACCTCTGCACGAGATCGATGTCGCCCGCCCCGGTACGCGCTTCGATGGTCACATCGCCGCCGCCGCCGATGGTGCCCCGGGCGCTGCCGGGCGACACACTGCCGTCCACGTCAAAGCCGCCCAGTTCCACCGAGCCGATACCCGTATCCAGGTCGACCCTGGCGGCAAAGCCCGCGGGCAGCGAGATCTCGATGTTGCCGGCACCGGTGCTAAAGGTCGAGGCCCCATCGGGCTCCCCGGCATAGTCGATGTTGCCCGCGCCGGTGTCCAGGCGCACCTGGCCCTGGCTACCCCGCACCTCTACATCGCCGGCGCCAGTGTGAACCACGATCTCGCCCCTCACGTCGTCAATGGTCACGTCGCCCGCCCCGTTGGTCACTTCGATCCGCGTGCCGGCGGGCACGGTGATCTCCAGGTTCACCGCCACGTTCGACATCGCGGCCGAGGTCCGCCGGGTGACGATGCGAACCGTGTCGCCTTCCTGCGACGGCTCGATGCTGATGTTGCGCAGGTTCGCGCTCCGTCCCGCGCGCCGGCTGACGTCGGCGCTGATAAGCCCCTCGCCTCCGGCCCGGATGCGGACGTTGCCGGCAAAGTTGTCGATCAGGAGCGCCGGCGCGTCGCCCACCTCAAAGCTCATCTCCTGGTGCTCGATGATCTGGTCAAACTCGAAACCAGGCTGCAAGACGCCGCTGTCAACGCTTCGGAGAGTAAACAAGCCAAGCCAGGCGGCAATGCCGGCGGCCAGGGCTGCCAACAGGCAGCAGAGGAGTATAACCACGACGACGACAATGATCCAGATGTTCCGGTTCCTGTTCTCCATTTTCTTTCTCCCTCTAGCTTCCTTCTGGCCGGATGCCATCCCGGCGTGAGGCACAACAGTCACCTCTGTCTATACGCCGGCAGCCAAAGCAGGTTGCGCTGCGCGGTCGCCGGTTCTGGGCGTTCCATCCCCCGGGCCTTGCCCGTCAATCACGTGACTAGCTCTCCCGGCAGATGATCGACGCGGTTGGTGTACTGCATCCATATGCCCTCGGGGGCAAAATCGACGCGGGTGATGGCCGCGTTGTTGATAGAGAACCACAGCTCACCCTCGGGCGGCAGGTCGAGGATGGCGCGCATCAGGTGGTTATAGAAACCGCCGTGGCTCACCACTGCCACTCGATCCCTGGTTTCGCCGTGCCTGGCCAGCAGCTCGCGCAAGAAGCGCGCCGCGCGCTTGGGTCTCTCCTCCAGCGCCTCAAAGGGCCGGTTCCACCAGCCCTCCTCGCCCAGGCTGTCGGGCAGCCTCAGGTGCGGGTAGTGCTCTTCGAAATCAGCCCGGTTCTTGCCCGGCTGTCCCACAGGCTCGCCGCCTTCGTCTTCGCTCCAGTGGATGCCGCCCACTTCGTGGACGTCTTCCCAGGCAACCAGGGAAAGGTGCAGGGCCCGGGCGACGATGCTGCCCGTCTCGATGGCGCGCCGCATCAGGCTGCAATAGATGTGCGTGATCTCAAAGCCGGTCACGTTCTGGCCGTCATATTCGGCCGGAACGAACGAAGGCTGTCCGGGCCGGCTCAGCAACTCGGCCAGTCTTTCGGCCTGCAGCCGCCCGGTATCTGTCAGACCCGGGTCGTCGCTGCGGCCGCGAACGGAACCGGTCTCGGCCCACAGGAGATTGTTCTCCGACTGGCCGTGCCGGATAAAATAAAGTTGCATACAGATCTGTCCTCCCAATTATCGTCGCTGCCGCCGGCGATGCCGGGCAGCAGCAAGGGTTATTATACCACAGTGGCCGCCGAGCGACAATCGCATTCTAACATAAGGCAAGGCCGGTTCCGGCGGCAGGTTTTGACAGAGTCGGCAACATCTTGACAGAAAACAAGAATTGTGGTAAGATGATGGTGATAAGTGATGTAAAAAAGAGTTAACAAGAGCGGACAAGCGCACAGTCGCGACAAACCCTTCCAAATCAGAGCACAGCAAACGTTCAATGAGCAGCGCGTCGTAACACATGGCACAACGACAAAGCAGGTGAAGGTGATCATGCCGACGACGAATCGCCAGGGTACCCCGCCGCGAACAGCGAGGCTCGTCGTGGCCTTGTTACCGACGGCCCTCTTGTTCTCCCTTCTGGTCTTCTTTCTCTGGCGCGCCTCCTCCTTGGATCGAGCTTCCAACCTCCCTCTACCCATCCTTGTGGCCTGTGCCCTGCTGGGCGTCGTTTGCACTGCCTGCACCGGCCGGCAAGCCCTTCGCCTGGCGGAGAGCAAGGGTGAGGGGCTCACGGAGCGGCGGCTGATGCAGCGCCAGCTCGTAGAAGCACTGCACGCCGCTCCTTCGCCCGAGCGAGCATACCACGGCTACCTGTTCCTCCACGCCGAGCTCGGCCACGACCCGGCCATGCAGACCATGCTACGCCTGGCCTTCTCGCGGGAGTGGATGCCCTACCTTCGCCAGCACCTGGCGCGCACCCTCCGCGCCGGGCAGTTTGTCGAGGCCATGGCCTTCCTGGACGAGATGGCCTGGGAATGGCAGGAGGGCGCCGGCCCTTCTTTCCTGCCCGCTGTCCGCACCCTCGTACACCATCTCGCCCGGCCGGTGCACCAGCCCTCGCCCGAGGTTCTCCGGCAGGTGCTCGACGGCTTTCGCAGCGCCGGCATCGAGTCGGCAGAGCCGGTCCTCGCCTGGCTGGCGCGAGTCCAGCCCGACCCCTCCGCCGTGGAAGGGGTGCTGTTCCGCGAAGGCGGGGCGGCGGGCCGCTACCTGCTGCACCTGTGGGCCGGCCGGCAGCCGGACCTCCGCCCCCGGGTGCGCGCGTGGGAGAGCGGGCCGTCGCTGCCGGCTCGCAAGAACGGGCGACACGCGGCCCTGTGGCCCCTGGAGCGGGGCGAATCGTTGGTGATGCAGCGCGGTGTGGAACGCCTGGGGCTGAACATCAACCCCTTTGGCCCCGAGAAGGCCGAGCAGGATCCCTTTTTGCCCGATCTCTTCTATCGGCTTTCGCCGGCCTGGGAAGAAGCGACGGCGCGCCAGCCGGCGGTCCTGGTCGTGCCGCCCGGCTGTGGCCGCAGTGCCATGATCTGGATGATGCGCTACGAGAGCTGCCTGGCGGGCTCGGACCTCGAAGGTGCGTTCGTGGTTCACGTCCCGGTCCGTGCCTGCCGCTCGTCGGCCGACCTCGTGGCCGCTCTGCGCCCCGCCCTGGTCGAGGCCTGGTGCTGCAGCCTGGCGCGGGACCCTTACGGGCTCCTGGGCCTCGACGAGGCCGACCGCCAGGAGGCCTCGGCCCTCTTGCTGGACGCCGCGGGCGGCCTGCCTGCCCTCGCCACACGGCTGGCAGCGGCTGGGCTGCCGGACAGGGATCCCGATGGCCGTTTCCTCCTGGACGCCCTGGAGGCCGTGGCCCTTACCGGCGAAGAACCGGCCCCGTGGAGCAGCGAAGGCGACGGCCCGGCCAACCTGTCCGCCGTTGCCGCCCTGCTCCGCGACGCCTTTACCGTGCGAGACCTGCGCCGCTTCTGCCAGGAGCACCCCACTTTCCAGCCCGTCCTCCTGGAGTTTCCAGACGCGGGTCTGAACGACATGATTTATGTCTTGCTGGACTACTGCACGCGGCATGACCTGTGCGGCGAACTCCTGGCCCAGTTGCGGCACCACAACCCGCGGCAATATGAGGGTCACCGGCCCGCCCTCGAAGGCGCCGCGCCCTTGCGGTTCCCGGACGCCCTTCCCCACTGGTTCTTGCTGCGGCCGTGGGGTAGCCGCCACACCTTTCTCCTGGTCGACCTGTGGGGCGAGGATGGAGGCGCGGAGAAGGTCGTGCTGGAGGCTTTTTTCGAGCGTTGGCTGCCATGCCTGGCGGCCAACAACCTGCTGCCCAAGCTGTTCGTGGCCCGCGAACCGGCCCGTTGTCCCCTGGCGCCCGTCTATGTGTCCTGGGACCGGGTTGCCCTGAGCGCGCTGCTCCGCTACCGCCTGGAACGGGCGGGACTGGTCCTCAACGGGCACCAGCGAGCCATGGATGGCTGGATTGAGGACGTGCCAGATGCAGGTGCGGTGCTGGTCCGAGCCGCCGACGGTTGTCCGGCGCGCCTCGTCCGCCTGGGCAATGCCCTGGTGCGACGCATGGCGCAAGCCTCGCCGCCAACGCGTGAGGAGTTCTGGCAGATGATCTCCGGGGCCGACATTCCAATGTGACTCGGCCGCGGCGCTGCCGGCACGTCGCTGTGCCCGGCAACAATCTTGAATGGCGGGAGCAAGGCTGACCCATGGCGATTCCGGCGAGCCTGGACGTTGACCTGTTCGTCCTCCCGAAGGGAGCGTACGAGTTTGTCCTCGCACGCTTCAAGCGTTGGGAGGAAGCTCACCCCGGGGAAGCAAGGAGAGAGCTATGGAGGGTCGGTCTCCACCGCCGCCCACTGGCGCCCGGCGACCAGGTCCTCAGCCTGGCCGGTGAGCGGGGCGCCGGCAAGACCTGGCTGCTGCAATACCTGGCCCAACACGATCGCCACCTGTCGCCGCGGGCCACCTACCTCGATCTCGAAGAACGGTTCGAATACGACGAGCCCGAGCGCTATCTCCAGGCAGTGCGCCGCAGGCTCGAGGAAAACGGCGATCCCAGGCGTGTCCTGTTGTTAGATGCCGTCCCGCCCCAGCTCGACGAACACCTGCGCGGCGTGGAGGACGAGGTCCTGAGGGTGTGCCTGGCGCAGCACTCCTCGCTGGTGATCATGGCCCTGGACCATCCGAGCCAGGTGTGCTGGCGCTCGCCCTCCCTGCGGGGCGGCGGCTATCATCAGATGGGCACCTTTCCGCCCCCCCTGACCCAGCGCCATTTCCAGCGGATGCAGCAGAGCGGCCTGCTGCGGCCGGGCTGCGAGGTAGGCGAGCTCCTCAAGGACACCACCGGCCTGCCCTTGCTCAACTACTTGCTGGCGACCCATCCCCGCATCGAAGCCTTCGAGCTGCTCCTGGAGCATTGGTTCTCGCGCATCCCCCTCGACGAGCGCGAGCGGGTGCGCCACTACCTGGTGGCGGTCTGCCTCCTGGAGGTTCTGGAGCACGGTTCCATTCAAAAGATGTTGGAAGTGTATTACCACTACATGCCCGATGCCGCCGGCTACCCGGCCCACGCCAGCGGCGTGCGCAACGTCCTGCAGAAGTATTGGTTGGCGCAGCCCATGCCCGGTTCTCCGGGCCGTATCACCCTGGTGAGCAGCGTGCGCCACGCTGTCGAGGAGCTGCTGAGAACCAGAGAACAATCGTTGCACCTCCTCCTCCTTGAAATGGCAAAAGTACTTTGTGGGAGCCGATCATGAATCTCACCGATCTAACCGCAGCACGGCGCATCCCCCTGATCGGGCGCCACGAGATCCTCCTGGAGATCGAGCGCCGGGTCAAGCGTGGCGGAACTCATTTGCTCTACTTCGAAGGCGAGGGAGGGATTGGCAAGACCGCACTTCTGGAGGCTGTGCTTCGCCAGGGCAAGGAGCGAGCCGAGTCGGGCTCCATCTTTGCCCGAAGCGTGGCGTGCCAGATCGTCGACCTGTACCACGTGGACACCCACACCCCCGAGGGCCTGATTCGACGCGTCATCCACGTGCTGGGCGATGAGGGGTTTGCGCAGACGATCCAGGTGCGGGAAGAGATCGATCGGGCCCGGGGCGTGGGCAACGTGGACCTGGCAGCCGAACGGGTCGGGCTTCTCCAGGAGACCTTTCTAGCCGAGTTCGAGGGCCTGGCCCACGAGGGCGTCCTCCTGGCCTTTGACACGCTGGAAGTGCTGGAGTACGAACACGCCGGGCTAGAGACGGAGCAGGGGCTGGAGGTTGCGCGCCTGAGCACCAGGGAATGGCTCTTTTCTACGTTCCTCTGCTCGCTGAAGAGCCACGTCGTGTTGCTCATGGCCGGACGCCCCGGCGACAGCGGCGCGCTCCTCGCCGAGGCCGCCAGGCAAAATCCCTTTCTCCAGTTCCGCCACGTGCAATTGGAAGCGCTGAATCTTGACGAGACGCGGGACTATCTGCAGACCATCGCCCGGGTAGAGGAGGAGCAGGGAGACGCCGACGCTGCCGCCCGGCTGTCGTCCTTTGCCGACGAGCGCGCCGAGATCGTCCACGTGCTGACCGCCGGCCGGCCCATCCTCCTGGCCCTGGTGTCGGATCTCGTCGCCCACGGCTGGCTCCTTCCCCCACCGTTTGGCCGCAGCGTCGAAGAGCTGCAGCAACAGGGCGCAGGGGCATGGTGGCCCGAGATCGAGTGGGCCCTCGTAGTGCGCATCCAGGAAAGCCCTACCCCCGTGGGCGACGTCATCCGTTCCCTGGCCTGGCTGCGCATGGGGGCCACCCCCGAGCTCCTTGCCCGGATCATGGGGCTCACGACCCCCGACGGCAAGTGGGACTATGATGCCGTAGAAGAGACGCTGGACCAGGTGACGAGCCTGACCCTGGTCAAGGTGCGGCCAGACGAGGGCCGAGTCTTTCTCCACGACGAGATGTACACCCTCCTGGAGCGATACGTGCTGTCGCAGGCGAGCCACGAGGAGCGGGAACGGGTGTACGAAGCTATCCTGGACTATTACCAGGACCAGGCCGAAGATCTGCGGCAGCAGATCGAGAAGGTGACTGGCCTGGCGCCGGGCTATTACGCACGGCTGCGCCGCACCTACGTAGAAGAGCTGCACTACCGGCTGCGCTACCGGCCCTCCCTGGGCTTTGCCTACTACTTCTGGCGCGCCGAAGAGGCTCTCAGCGGCCTGGACACCGAGCTGGACCTGATGCTCCGCGCCGAGCTGCTGCGCACCATCAAGCTCCTACAAGATACCGGCACCCTGGGCGAGCTGAGCCGCGAGGAACTGGAGGTGGACGCCGCCGTGCGTTGGGGCATCCGCAGCCTTTTCTTCCTGAACGATCCCCAGGGAGCGCTGGCGCTCTTTGAGCGGGTCCGCGAGCGCTGGGCCAGGAGCGCCGAGGAGCTGGGGCTGGCCTGGGTGCACCTCAAGCTCTATCGCGCCGTGGCCAGGATCCTGCGCGGCGAAGAGCAGGACTGGCGTGAGGCACGCGACCTGTTGCTGGAAGTGGAGCGCGAGTGCGACCAGGCCCTGGCCGGCCCGCCCGACGCCGCCGGGACCAGGGGGTTCCTCGCCTGGCTCCGGTCGCCGAGAGCACCCGTCGAGGCCGAGGCACGCGAAGGCCAGCGCTGGCGGGCCAGGATCCTGAAGGCCCTGGCCCTCAATTACCAGGGCTACCTCGACCGCCAGCAGGGACAGTACAAGGAGGCCGTGCGCCACTACCAGGCCTCGGCCATGCTGCAGCGCCGCCTTGGGATGGCCGGCCTGGCGGCCGTTCTCATCAACCTGTCCTACGCCATGGCCCTCATCGGCGAGTGCCACCACGCCCGCCTGCTCGCCGAAGAGGCCGAGCGCTGCGCTCGGCGCCACGGGCAGGACTATACACTGGCCGTGGCCCTCAACGTTCGCGCCCTGGTGGAGGAGTACGACGGCCACCACACGGCCGCGCTGCGCTTTACCGACAATGCCCTGACCATCGTTCGCGGCCTGCGCGCCCCCCGCGTGCGCGGCCTGATCTATCTCACCAGGGTGCGCGCCTGCCGGCACCTCATCGAGCCCGGAGCCGTCTACGACACGGGAGAGGAGCTCTTTGTCGAGCAGGCACTGAAAGAGGCCAACCAGGCGGTAAACCTGCTGAAGAACAACCCGCCGGACAGGGTGACGGCCCTCATCGAGCGGGGCTGCCTGCACCGCGAGATTGCCCGCCGCCACTACGACGCGGGAGACCACGTGGCCGCCCTCCAGGCGGCCCGCAGCGCCGAGCGAAACCTGGAGCGGACCGTGACCCTGGCCGGCGCCATGGACCTCTCCGACCAGCAGGCCCTGGCCTGGACCAGCCTGGCCTGGCTGTGGTACTATGCCGGGCACAACGATGAGGCCGATAATGCCCTCCAGGAGGCGGCCAGGTGCGTGCCGCCCGAATACTGCTTTCCGGCGTTGGCCCAGGCTCCCTGCCAGCACCGGCAGGAGGCGCGCCTGCCCTTCTGGACCACCCTGGGCGAGGGCGAGATGCTGAGGGCCAACATCGCCCTCGACGAATCGTTGCACAGCGACGACGAGGAGGCGAAAAGCGACAGGCTGAAAGAAGCGGTCAAGCACATCACCCTGGGCCTATCCTATTACGCCCAGGTTGCCAACCAATACTACGAGCTGACCCGGGCCGAGGAAAGGCTGCACAAGCGCATGGTCCAGGACCGGCCGAACATCGGCCTCTTGCACCGCTTCGCGCGCCAGGTGGCCACGGAGCAGGGGATTGAGCAGCCAACCCGCTTTCAGGAGTTCCTGGACCGCATGTTCGGGCCGGCTGATCTGTGGACGCCGTGAGTCAGCGCCCGGTGCGAGATCGAACAGGGAGCCCGCAATGCCCCGCGGCAGACGGTGTACTCCCCGGGGGGAAGAAGCTTACTCCCCCGCGTCCACCTCACAGGGGATGGACGCACGGTGCCTGGATGCTAGAATACATTGGGATTGGATGCGCAATGTGTAGAGCCGAGGGAACCATCCGAATCGATGGCTCCGGCACATCCGGGCCGATGACGCACCGGGTGGCCAATTGAGGATGAATATGCAAGACGAATCGCTGCCCAAGGTCCATAGCGCGACCAAGCACATGGCCCACCTGGCCCACTGTGACTGCGCCTGCGTCCTGGAGCCACCTCTTGGGCCCGTGGCGCCTTCCCTTTCGGGCCCCTGGACTACCGACACCAGAACGGTGTCGGTCGACCTGAAGCAGGAATGGCGAGCCTATTTCAATCCGCGGGGGCCCGTGGGTGTGGCCGTACTGAACCGTGCCGCCCAGCGCCTGCTCTCTCAATTCGAGCCCTCCGTCGTGCCCGATCGCCTTGCCGGCCAGCTGCCCGATATCCCCGAGCCGGCGCTGCAGCAGGTTGTCACCGACCTGGCTGCCATCGGACTGATACAGCCCCTGGAAGGTCAAGCGCCAGCACCGTGTTCGTCGACGACTCTGTCGGCCTGGCTGCACGTGACCGAGGCCTGCAACCTGGCCTGCCCCTACTGCTACGTGTCCAAGAGCCCGCGGGCCATGAGCTTTGACCTCGCCCGGCACGCCGCCACGCGCCTGGTCGAGATGGCACAGCGCTACGGCTACCGGAAGCTGCGCCTGAAATACGCCGGCGGCGAGCCGACCCTGCACTTTGGCCTCGTGCGCGAGGTGCACGGCCAGGCGTCGTACCAGGCCGAGCAGGCGGACATCGAGCTGGAAGAGGTGCTGCTGACCAACGGCGCCAGCGTGGCCGACGAGGTCCTGGACACCATCGCCGCCGCGGACATGCGCCTCATGGTCTCCCTGGACGGCGGGCCTGCGGCTCACGACCGCCTGCGGATGAGGCGCGAAGGCGATGGCACGTTTGGAGCCGTGGTGAGCACCATCGATCGCGCCCTGGCCCGCGGCCTGGTGCCAGACATATCCATCACCATCACGAGCCTGAACCTGGACGGCGTGGCCGGCGCCGCCCGCGTGGCGCTGGAGCGCAACCTGCCCTTTAACCTGAATTTCTACCGGGAGTGCACGCCGGCCGGGAAACAGGGGCGGCGAGAAGTGGAAACCCTCGCCCCGCCCCCCGGGCGGCTGGTGGCCGTCATCCTCGACCTCTTTGACCTGGTCCGCCAGTTCCCGGCCTATCCCCACCCCTTGAGCGGCATTCTGGACCGGGCACGCCTGGACCTGCCCCACGACGGGGCATGCTCCGCCGGTAGCGACTACCTGGTCGTCGGCGTGCGGGGTGCCATCGCCGGCTGCCAGATGCTCCTGGGCAGCCCCTGGGCAAACCTCTCCGACGAGGACCCCCTGGACGCCGTCCGGAAGCAGGGCCGGCTCATCTTTCAGCAGCCCGGCGAGGGGTCGGACTGCGCCCGATGCACCTGGCGCCGCGCCTGCGGCGGGGGCTGCCCCCTGCTGCGCGGCAGCGACCTGCACGACCGATACTGCGCGGTCTATCGCGCGCTCTTTCCCGAGCTGCTACGCCTGGAAGGCGAGCGGCTCCTGGCCATGGAACCCGCCCCCCTACCCTGACCCGCCCCCCTGTCGCCACAATCCAGCGGACCTTGCGGCCGCTCGCGCCGCGGCCCGCTGGATTGCGCCGCGCTAGGCCCGCACGGCCTCTGTCTGCACCTCGCGGCACCTGCTGGCGCGCCAGCGGCGGCCCAGCCACCTGGTGGCCGACAGGCCGGCGATCAGCGTGGCGGCAATGATGACGCCCTCGATGCCACCCGTCAGCGTGACCACGGGCAGGTGGAGGCCCACAAAGCGGCGCTCGGGCGTGAAATAGCGGGCCACCACGCCGGCCAGGTCCTCGGCCTCCACGGCGTCGAGGGCGGCCCGGTAATCGGGCACGGGATCGTCGGGGCCCAGGGCCGACGACCACTCGGCCAGCCACTTGGCCCGCGCCACGTTGTCTTCCATCGACAGGAGCCAGCGGCCCTTCAACGCCCTCTGAGCCACCGCCACCGTCCCCGCGCCGATCTCTCCCCGGCTGACGCGCTCCAGGTAGGTGTCGGCCTCCTTGCGAATGATCTCCTCATTGCCCGCCTTGGACGTCGTGGTGATGGCGAAATAGCCCGTGTCGTCAAATACGACGTTGGAAGCCGACAGCCCATACACCAGCCCCCGCTGGTAGCGAATCTCCCGCGTCAGGGCTCCCTCCACCAGGCTGGCCAGGATATCGAGGGCCGCCCGATCGGGATGGAAACGTCCCACGGTCCGCGCGCCGGCCACGAAACGAACCTGGTCGGTGGCCATGGGGCCGCGGACGACGACGTTGTGCGGGCCGAAGGCGGGCAGGGGCGGCGTCGCCGGCGGCTCGGGGCGTCCCCGGGGCTCCAGGTCTCCAAAGCGCGACACGGCCAGGGCCGCGGCGTCCTCCGGCCGCACGGCCCCCACCAGGATCAGGGTCGCGTTGTCGGGCGTGTAGTAGCGCTCGTAAAAACTCAGCAGGGCATCCAGATCCAGACGCTCCAGCGACTCGTCCTCCCCCGTCGTCCGCACGTCCAGGCTAGATTCGGGAAAGAGGGCCCGCTGCACAGCACGGTCCAACTCGTAGCCAAAGCCCAGGGATTCGAGGGCGTTCATTAGCCAGCCGTAGCGTCCCCATCGCTCCTGGAAGATCACCTGCCGCTCTTTTTCGAGCTTTGCGGGAAGAAACGCCGGGTGAAAGACAACCTGGGCCAGCCAGTCGAGGGCCAGGTCCTCGTCGCCGGCGGCCACGTGGGCGAAATAGGTGGTGCGCTCCTTATCGGTCCAACCGTTGTAGCGCCCGCCGTTGCGGGTGAGAACCTGCTTGAGCTGCTCCTCGGTCCAGCGATCGGTGCCGGTAAACACCATGTGCTCCACAAAATGGGCGACGCCGTTGTTCGTGCTGTCCTCGTAGCGCGAGCCGGCGTGGATCACCAGCAGGGCAGCCACCGATTGGCTTTCGGGACGGGGCTGTGCCCAGACGGCCAGGCCATTGGGCAGGGAATAGCGGTAGAGGGGAAAGGGCTCCTCCTGCACCTCGGGCGGCGGCACGGCCGCCGCGGGGCGCGCCGAGGCATGCACCGGGCCCGCCAGCGCCAGCAAGGCCAGGCAAGAGAACAACACCGTCGTAGACCTCATATTCACCTCGCATCATCGCGGTCTGCCTCGGGCACAGGTGGGTGGGGGTGTCGAACGGGCCAGACGTCGAGATCGAACGACGGTTGTCAAATGCCCAACAGATGCAACTCGCAGGCGAGCGGGGGGTATTATAGCGGCTTTTGAGCAGAAGTCAAATCCAGACGAGAACAGATCGCGCCCCGCCGTGCCGCCACACGGCCCCCCGAGGTTGCCTTTCCCCACCTGTGCGGTATATAATCCAGCCCATGGTCAAGCGGGAATTCAGGCCGGAAAGAGAATACGCCTACAACCGCTCGGGCACGGGCCGCTGGATCCTGTCCCACGCTCTGCGCTACCCGCAGTTTCCCCTGGCCATGCTCGTGGCTGCCATCCTCAACAACGTCTTTTACAGCTCGGTGCAGGTGGGCATCGGCCAGGCCTTTGACGTCATCACCACGCCCGGTTGGATGACCGGCGCCCTGCTGGCCGTCGCCCTGACCATCGGCGGCTGGGCCGTGGGACAGGGGATCACGGGCCTCGTCCGCAACTATGCCGCCGAGTTCCTGGCCCAGCGCATCGAGCGAGACGCCCGCGACGAGCTGTATGCCAGCCTGCTGGGCAAGAGCCAGACCTTTCACGGCCGGCAGCGCATCGGCGACATCATGGCCCGGGCCACCAACGACGTGCGCATGCTCAACCTCATGTTCAGCCCGGGCGTCATGCTCATCACCGATTCGGCCATGGGCACCGTCGTGCCACTTTTCCTCATCGCCGGCCTGGACCCCCGGCTGCTGCTGGTGCCGTCCCTCTTTATCGTTGCCCTGGTCGTGACGCTCATCGACTATAACCGGCGACTGAACCCGGTGAGCACGGCCATGCGGGAGCAGTTTGGCACCATGAACGCCGGCCTGGCCGAGGCCATTGCCGGCATCGAGGTCGTCAAGGCCAACGTCCAGGAGCGCCAGGAATGGAACCGCTTCGTGACCAATGCCCGCCTCTACCGCGACCACTTTGTGCGCCAGGGCATGATCCAGGCCCGCTACCTGCCCATGCTCGCCTTCAGCCTGGCCTGGGCGGGGGCCCTGCTCCACGGCCTGCTCCTGTGGCAGCGGGGCGGCATTACCCTGGGCCAGGTCATCTCGTTCATGGGCCTCATGAATGCCCTGCGGTTCCCCACCTTTATCTCCATCTTTACCTTTAACCTGGTGCAACTGGGCCTGGCCAGCAGCGGACGCATCCTGGAGATGATCCAGACCGAGACCGAGCTGGACGAGAACCCGGAGGGAGCCAGTCCCGAGATGCGAGGCGAGGTGCGCTTCGAGAACGTCAGCTTTTCCTACGACGGCAACCCGGTGCTCCACGAGGTCAGCTTTAGCGCGCTGCCGGGCGAGACGGTGGCCATCGTCGGGCAGACCGGCTCGGGCAAGACGACCCTCACCCGCCTCATCAACCGCATCTTTGACGCCGACAGCGGGCGGGTCCTGGTCGACGGCGTGGACGTGCGCGACTGGAACCTGGAGGCCCTCCGCTCCCAGGTCTCGACCATCGAGCAGGACGTCTTTCTCTTTTCGCGGACCCTGGCCGAGAACATTGCCTTCGGCAACGCCGGCGCCACCCCGGACCAGATCCAGCAGGCAGCGCGCGAGGCCCAGGCCCACGAGTTCGTGGAGAGCTTTGCCAGCGGGTACAACACCGAGGTGGGCGAGCGGGGCGTAACCCTGTCGGGCGGGCAGCGGCAGCGCATCGCCATCGCCCGCGCCTTTCTGACCGACCCGCGCATCCTCATCCTCGACGACAGCACGAGCGCCATCGACAGCGCCACCGAGGATCAGATCCAGCGGGCCATGCGGCGCATCAGCCGGCAGCGTACTACCTTTCTCATCACCCACCGCCTGAGCCAGATCCGGTGGGCCGACCGCATCCTGGTGCTCCGCCAGGGGCGGCTGGTAGACCAGGGCAGTCACGAGGAGCTGCTGGCGCGCAGCCCCGACTACTGCCGCATTTTTTCCAGGTGTGAGTGATGGGTTTCGTACTGGACGGGCTCGACACCGAGGACTATGACCGGAGCTACAGCGACCGTGAGCTGCTGGCCCGCATCGTCAGCTATTTCCGGCCCTACGGCCGGCAGATCGTCGTCATCGGCGCGGCCATCGCCCTGAACTCCCTGGCCGGCACCGGCGGGCCCATCCTCATCTCCTACGGCGTCGACCTGGTGGCCCGCGACCCCTCAACGCCGACGCTCCTCCTCCTGGCCGGCGGCGTCCTACTCCTGGGCGGGCTGGCCTGGCTCTTTAACTTTGTCCAACAGGCCCTCTCGGCCCGGGTGGTGGGCGACGTCGTGCTCCGCGTCCGCGAGGACGTGTTCGAAGCCGTCATCCGCAACGACCTGTCCTTCTACGACGAGCACCCCTCGGGCAAGATCGTCAGCCGCGTGACGTCGGACACCCAGGACTTTTCCGAGGTGGTGACCCTCACCACCAGCCTGCTGAGCCAGGTGCTGCTGGTTATCATTCTCTCTGCCTGGCTGTTTGCCATCAACCCCTGGCTCACGCTGCTCCTGCTGGGGATGACGCCCCTGGCCGTGGTCGTGGCCCTCAGCTTTCGCCGCCTGGCCCGTCGCGTGACCCAGCACGCCCGGCGGGTGACGGCCAAGATCAATGCCCAGATCCAGGAGTCGGTCAGCGGCATCATTGTCGCCAAGAGCTTCCGCCAGGAGCAGGCGGTGTATGCCACCTTCCTGGCCAACAACGATCAGGGCTACCGGGTGGGGCTGCGCCGCGGACTGACGCTCAACAGCATCTTTCCCGCCCTGGGCGCCGCGTCCGGCCTGGGGGTCGCGGCGCTGGTATACGCCGGCGGGCAGGCCACCCGCAGCGCGGGGCTGAGCCCCGGCGACTGGTACCTCTTTATGCAGGCCGTCGGCTTTTACTGGTGGCCGCTCATCAACATCGCCTCGTTCTGGAGCCAGTTCCAGGACGGCCTGTCGGCCGCCGAGCGCGCCTTTGCCCTCATCGACGCCCGGCCCAAGGTGGTGCAGGAGGGGTCGGAGCCCGTGGGCCGCCTGCGAGGCCACATCGAGTTTCGCAACCTGCGCTTTGCCTACACCGCCACCGAGGAGGTGCTGCCCGACTTTTGCCTGGACATCCGGCCCGGCGAGACCGTGGCCCTGGTGGGCCACACCGGTGCCGGCAAGAGCAGCGTGGCGCGGCTCATCGGCCGTTTCTACGAGTTCCAGGGCGGGGAGCTGCGCATCGACGGCCACGACATCCGCCGCCTGGACCTCGACGCCTACCGCCGCCAGGTGGGGGTCGTACCCCAGGAGCCGTTCCTCTTTTCGGGCACCGTCCGCGACAACATCCGCTACGGCGACCCCGACGCCTCCGACGAGCAGGTGTGGGCCGTGGCCCAGCGCATCAGCAGCGGCGAGTGGCTGGGCGCCCTGCCCCACGGCCTGGACACCGACGTGGGCGAGCGAGGCGCCAACCTGTCCATGGGCCAGCGGCAGCTCGTGGCCCTGGCCCGGGTGATGCTCAAGGACCCGGCCGTCCTCATCCTCGACGAGGCCACGGCCAGCGTCGACCCCTTCACCGAGACCCAGATCCAGGAGGGCCTGGAGGCTCTCATGCGCGACCGGACGGCCATCATCATCGCCCACCGGCTGTCCACGGTGCGCAACGCCGACCGCATCCTGGTCATGGACCGGGGCCGCATCGTGGAGGAGGGCAGCCACGACGAGCTGCTGGCCCGGGGCGGCCACTACGCCGACCTGTACAACACCTACTTCCGCCACCAGTCCATGGAGTACGTCGAGCGCTTTGTGGAGGTGGTGGGAGAGTCGAGTTGAAGCTCGGCTAGACCGACCAGATAGTCCCCCTCAGCCGGTGCCGCCAAACGATTCCCGGTAGTCCTCGATGGCCGCCGCCACCACCTGGCGGGCGTGATCTGCGTGGTAAACACCCTGGATGGCAACCTGGGGCGGCCGGCCCTCCACCAGCTTGTAGGTGGCGAAATAGTGCTCCAGGCGCTCCACCAGGCGCGGCGGCAGGTCGACCAGGTCGCGGGCCGTGCCCCAGAAGTTGTCGTTCTCCAGCACAGCAATGACCTTGTCGTCGGCCTTGCCGCCGTCCAGCGTCTGGATGCCGCCCAGCACCCGGACGGTGAGGACGATCTCGGCACGGTCGATGGGCCGCTCGCTGACGATGCAGATGTCCAGGGGGTCCCCGTCGCCGCCGGCCGCGCCGGGGCACAGGGCGCCCACCCGGGCGCCGCAGTAGGTCTGGGGTACAAAGCCGTAGAGCGTCGGCGGCTGCGACGACGTGCGCTGCGGCCGGTCGACCCGCATGTAGCCCGTGGACTTGTCCACCTCGTACTTGATGAAATCGTACGGGGTGATCTCCACGTAGGCGTGCACCAGCAAGGGGGGCTGGGGGCCCACCCCCAGCCCGTGCCAGGGATGGGGTCGCCAGCGGGAATAGGTCGCCTCACTCAC
>DAOUHB010000025.1:0-15432 GCA_034428935.1 Anaerolineae bacterium
CCCGCATGTGTTTCGTCTGCGGCGTCGACAACCCCATCGGCCTGCACCTATCGTTCTACACCGACGACGAGGGGCGCTGCATCGCCCGCTTCCGCCCAAAGCCGGAGCACCAGGGCTATCCCGGGCAACTGCACGGAGGAATCATCAGCACTCTACTGGACGTCCTTACACAAATTCCAATACACTCTGTCGCTTAGGCTGTATGATTGAGTATTACAGGGTAGAACCATAAGACAGAGAGAAGATATGGAAAAGCAACCGAACTCTCGCATGTGTTTCGTGTGTGGCATCGAGAACCCCGTCGGTCTGCATCTGTCGTTCTATACCGACGACGAGGGGCGCTGCGTCGCCCGCTTCCAGCCGCGGCCGGAGCACCAGGGCTATCCCGGACACCTGCACGGTGGCCTGATCAGCACCCTGCTCGATGAGACGATGGGAAGGGTTCTGACAAACCGCAACGTGTGGGCCATGACCGGCCGCCTGGAGGTCAAGTTTACCAAGGCGGTGCCGCTTGATCAGGAGCTGACCATCATCGGCGAGTTGACGAAAAGCCGCTCGCGAGCCTACGAGGCCAGGGGTGAAATTCGCTTGCCGGATGGCACGGTGCTGGTCGAAGCCAGCGGCCTGTACGTCCGCATCTCGGAGGAAATGGTGGAAGAGGCCAAGTCGGCCCTCGATTTCTGGCAGGTAGTGCCCGATGAACAGCCCGACGTGATGCAGGCCTAGTCCCGCACAAGGGCCTGGCGCCCTGACTCCATAACGAGAAACGTAGGAAACGCTTCGGACAGAACGTTTCCTACGTTTCTTTTGTTTTCCGCCCCCAAAGGTCAAACCCGCACGCAGTCGGTTAGAACCGATAGAAACACCCCTTCCAAGACGCTTCCCACGTTTCCCCACGTTTCCGCTGCACCGTGCTAGACTCCTTACCATCCTATCAGTGTGGAGGGACTCGATGCACCAAGCCAAGCAACCGAAAGCGGAATTCAAGGTTGCGGCCGTTTGTACCGTCTCAGACCCGGCTGAGCGGCAGCGCCGGCTGGCCCAGGTCTACGGTTTGATCATGGAATTGAGCCGGCAGAAGCGAGTCGCTGCTCAGGCTGAGCCGGATACAACACCTTCAACGACGGGTTAGCGAGGGAGTGCCATGCAAGAGGAATCATATCACGCCCTTGGCCATCTGGACGACGCCACAGTCGGTGTCCAGCACACCGTCAACGGCCAGGACATCCTGATCGAACACGGCGACCTTGGCCAGCGATTCGCCTGCCTCCTCGCCTTCGGCAAGGCAGACATCGTCCGGCTGGATGACAGAACCTACTGGCGCATCGCCCATAACCGCCAGGTCGACGACCTCCTGGTCGAGCTCATCGACCTCCTCATCACCATCCGCTACGCCCACCCGGCCATGGTCCAACTGGAAATGGTCCTGGAGCCCGATGAGCCGTGAAGCCCGCTCTCCCTCCGTCCTACGTCAACACCCCGGTGGCCATCGCCTACGCCGATGCCGACGACGCCCTGATCGTCACAATGACCCGCCTCCTGGGCCTGTGCTGGAGCTACGACTATGAGCGCTCGCCGGCGCTGACTCCCGAGCAACTGGCCGAGCTCACCGGCCGCCCGCGCAGCACCCTCTACCGGCACCTGAAGCAGCTCCGGGAGATGGGCTGGATCCGCGTCGACCAGGTAGGCCGGCGCATGGTCATCCGGCCGCTCGTCGCCCGAGCCCTCCAAGCGGAAGACCTGACCGTGGAGAGCCGGGAAGCAGCCACTGAACCCCACGCTGACGATGTGCTGACCCAAGTACTCGCGGAGATCGGCGTGCAGAACCCCAAGCGGGAACAACTTGCCCGCCGGGATCTCGACCCTCTCTGGGTGTGCGCCTGGCACCTGTGGGCCAGGCACCCTCACCGCCGGAGCCTGACCAACCCGGTGGGCTGCATCATCCTGAAGCTCGAAGGCGGCGAGCGGCCGCCAGAGGAGTTCCTGCGGGCCGCCGAGGAGCAGCTGTGGCTGAGGCAATGGACGCAGGAACACGAAGAGCCGGAAGACGAAGGCCAGCAGGCCGATGATTGCTCATATCCCGAACCCGAGGGCGTGCCGGACGAAGCCAGGCAGATCTGGGCAGAGTGCCTGGGCGAGCTGCAACTACAGATGACCCCGGCCACGTTCGACACCTGGCTGCGGGGCAGCCGGGTGGTCGAAGCCGGCGACGGCCGGCTGACCATCGCCGTGCGGCATGCCTATGCAGTCGACTGGCTGCAGCATCGTCTGCTGCCGTCCATCCAACCGACGGTGGCCAGGCACGCCGGCGACGTCGACATCACTTTCGTCGCCGACGCGTAGTCGATCCTCGTTCCCGCCGAGGGAACGAACCAATCCCGACGGCAAGGGCAGAGGCGGCCCCGGCGATTGATACGGCTCCAGGTCTTGAACTGCGTTGGGCCCGGACGGCCGTGCCGGAGATCGCTCGTTATGCAGTCGGTGTCCACCGTCCCCGTCCCACCCATGGGACGGCATGGCCTTTCCGTCTCACAGATGAGACTGAAAGGTTCGCTTGATCTGTTGTTGTCGATCCGTTGCGCTTTTCTCAAGGAAACGCAAACAGACAACACTGCAACAACAGCAGTACTTCGCAACAGATCCTGAACAGTAAGCTCTCGGTTCCGTCTCACGGATGAGACGCAACACGCCCGGGCAGCGAGCCTTTGAAGCGCATTTCCGGCGAACGGGCCGAGAGCAGCGAAACAAGGAGCAGAAAGGACGAAACAAGCATGGCCCAGCCAATAACGTCGGACGAAGAGCCGTGCCGGGCAGCAGGCAGAGAGGTGCGGCTTTCGTGCCGCCAGAGGGAGATCCTGGCGCTGGTGGCCCAGGGTGCCAGCGACAACGAGATCGCCATGCAGCTCTGCCTGTCGGCCAAGACCGTGTCGCGGTATGTCAAGGAGATCCGCGCCCGGCTCGATGCGCGCTCACGGGCGCACGCCGTGGCCCTGGCGCTACAGCACGATCTCCTCGCAGGCACATCGATGACAGACAGCCGATCATGATCACCCTGACGACGCTCATCGCGGTTTGTCGTCCAATTTTTCCTCTGAGGCAGTCAGGAACGCTACCGCGTTGGGGTGCACGGCAGTCACGGAACAGGCTGCCAAAACCAAAATCAACCAAGGAGGTATGAAATGTTCCACAGAATCACGATCATCGGCTTTGTCGGCCAGCCGCCCCAGATGCGCTACACCGAGGACGGCACTGCCGTCACCAACTTCTCAGTGGCCACCCGCCAGGTAGTGTCCAAGGAGCGGGTCGCGGGCTGCCCGCAAGGCTGGAAGGAGTCCCTCAACGGCCCAGCCGACGGTGGCCAGGCACGCCGGCGACGTCGAGATCACTTTCGTCGCCGACGCGTAGTCGGTCCTCGTTTCTGCCGAGGGAACGAACGAATCCCGACCGCAAGGGCAGTAGCGGCCCCGGCGATTGATACGGCTCCAGGCCTTGAACTGCGTTGGGCCTGGACGGCCGTGCCGGAGATCGTTCGTTATCCGGCCGTGTCCACCGTCCCTGTCCCACCCATGGGACGGCACGTCCTTTCCGTCTCACGGATGAGACTGAAAGGCTTGCTTGATCTGTTGTTGTCGATCCATAGTGCTTTTCCCAAAGAAGCGCAAACAAACAACAACAGATCTCGGACAGTAAGCTCTTGGTTCCGTCTCACGGGTGAGACGCAACACTCCCGGGCAGCAAGCCTTCGAACCGCAACGCAGCCAACGGGCCGAGAGCAGCGAAACAAGGAGCAGAAAGGATGAAACAAGCATGGTCCAGCCAATGCCGTCGGATGAAGATCCGTGCCGGGCAGCAGGCAGAGAGGTGCATCTTTCGTGCCGCCAGAGGGAGATCCTGGCGCTGGTGGCCCAAGGGGACAGCGATAACGAGATCGCCATGCAGCTCTCCCTGTCAGCCAAGACCGTGTCGTGGTACGTCAAGGAGATCCGCGCCCGGCTCGATGCCCGCTCCCGGGCGCACGCCGTGGCCCTGGCGCTACAGCACGATCTCCTCGCAGGCACATCGATGACAGAAAGCCGATCATGATCACCCTGCCGACGCTCGTCGCCGTTTGTCGTCCAATTTTTCCTTTGAGACAGTCAGGAACGCTACCGCGTTGGGGTGCACGGCAGTCACGGAACAGGCTGCCAAAACCAAAATCAACCAAGGAGGTATGAAATGTTCCACAGAATCACGATCATCGGTTTCGTCGGCCAGCCGCCGCAGATGCGCTACACCGAGGACAACACCGCAGTCACCAACTTCTCGGTGGCCACCCGCCAGGTCGTTTCGAAGGAGCGGGTTGCGGGCTGCCCGCAGGGCTGGAAGGAGTCCCTCAACGGCAAGAACTGGGAGCTCACGACCTGGTTTCGGGTCACCTGCTGGCGCAAGCTGGCCGAGGCCGCCAACGAGTTCCTGGACAAAGGCCAGCAGGTGTTCGTGGAGGGCGAGCTGCGCGGCGAGGCCATCGACGGCAACCAGAACCCGCGGGTCTGGACGGGGAACGACGGCGAGGCGCGCGCCAGCTACGAGGTGACGGCCCGCACCGTCAAGTTCCTGGGCAAGCGCGAGGGCAACGGGGGTGCGCCGGTAGGTGAGCCGCCACCCGGCGGGGAGGATGACGATCTCCTTCCATTCTAGAAGCGATTGAAACCCGTCATAAATAAATAGCATCTAACAGCGGCCAGCCACCCACGCAGAAGGTCGAGTCCTTGGAGTAATCCAGGGGCTCGACTTTTTTCTCACCTCAGCGGATCATGCGTAGGCTCGATCCCGGGTAAGGAGGTCGTTCCGAGTAAACAGCTAGCAGAATCGGCAGAAAAAGACATCAACCGCTGTCAATCCGCATCTACAGTTACAGTGAACACCCTGAAATTATCGTTAAGAACCACCAGACCTTCTGGTATCATTTGATCAATTCTGGGCATGTTGAAATTAATGCCTGCGTGACCATCGCTGAATGATCCCGGGGTCACATCATTCACCGGAACTGTAGGCGCTTCATTGATCGAATTCAGCGCGAATGTACCATTGATGAATGGCAAAACCCTTCCTGTCTTGACATCTACTACAAACATGAGAGTATTCCATCCACCCGCTTTGAACAACCCTTTCCTACATGGCACACGCTTATCTTTGCCTTGATCGTCGCGCGCTAGAATTACAATGTCACTATGATTGTGGATCTCCATCCCTGCCACCGATCTGATTACCTCAGAGTTGACCCTCATACGGTGAACACCCAGCAAACTCGCATGATTGATCTGTGGATCGATCCAAAGATCGACAGAAATTCCTGCAGATTCAGGAATAGGACTAACGTAGCCATCACCATTTGCATGGAAGTTGATCCAGCCGGGATATCCAGCCTGCCAATATCCAGAACTCCAGGTAGGTAGTTCGACAGGAGCTCGAGCAGTTACCTTCATCACATTTCCCCTCGACATTCCAGTTGCATCAACCGAATTCGTGGGGTCTGGCACGATTTCGACTGTAGCTCCATGCTGAGCAAGTGATGGAGCATTCCAGTGCTCGCTAGAAGCCATTCCATCATTCAGCCCATTGTTGAAATCATCCTGGAAGATGGTTCTTACAGGCTTCGGCATTGCCACAGGTTTGGGGGTTTGCGTGGGTGCCTTTGTCGGTGCCTTTGTGGTAGTTAAGGTAGGTCTCGCTGTTGGGGTTAGCGTAGATGAGGACGTAGGTGTCGGTGTGGCCGTTGGCGTTGGCGTATCCGCGGAAGTAGCCGTCGGCGTCAGTGTTGAAGTCGGAATCGGTGCAGGTGTCGAGGTTGCTGTTGACCTTGTGGCTGGCGTGGCAGATGGCGTTACCGGGGGAGATGCCATAGGCACTACCGCGACAGAGGTCGCAGTCGGCGCAGTTCCACAGGCGGCCAGGAGCAGAAGTCCCACGCAGGCTGCAAACCACTCCATGTGAACAGAATGCTTCATACCGCTGCCTTTCTCCGGCTACTGCTCCGGCAATCGACGGGTTGTAGAGCAACTACCTCCATTGGGAATCGCGTCGGCCAGGCATCCTGGAAGTCAGGCTCTCAAATGATCGTGGGCCAGGCCCATATCAGTTATTGGCCACTCGATAAACTCGCCAAAATCATACCACAGCTCCTACTGATCGTCAAGGTTGTCGTCCATTTCCTGTTCACAGATTCGCAAATGATCTATGTGCAGATGAGACGCTACCGCGTCCCAGTGCGTGACGGCGCATGGCCGCCGAAACCTATTCTATCTGGAAGTGTCTCATGTTTGAATACTCCTTCACCATGACCTGTGACGGCGGATCCCTACAGGGCAGCGCCCAGGAAGCCCGTGGATACGCCTCGTACCTTCTGGAGTCCCGCACGAGCAAGAGGCACATCGTCCACCGGAGCGACCTGCCCGGCGTCACCACCGACAACCAGGCTGAGTACGTCGCCATCATCTCGGCTTTGGTCGACCTGCGCGGGCGGATCGAGCGGGCAGGCAAGAGCCCACGCAGCTACAGCGTGGTGGTGCACACCGATTCCCAACTGCTGGTCGGTCAGTTGACCCAGGGCTGGCAGGTCAAGGCTGCCAACCTGCGCACGTTGGTGGACGAGGCAGCGACGCTGATCCAGACCTTTGGCCGCTGCGACCTGGTCAAGGTCCCCGCGCTGAAATCCTTCGTGTGCTCGGCCACTGACTGCGAGCCCGATCCCTTCACAGGGTTTGGGCTCGCTTTTTTTCGCCTATACCCATTCCTTGTCGCCACACCAATACCTACCTTTTTCCCGGCTAGATTTCCACCCCTCGCCGTGCGATAATGCCCGCCACAACGAACACGCGTTCGAGGAGAGCGATGGAGCAGCCAGCAACCAACCCAGGCAACGGTCTCGACGGTCCCAAGGTGTACGTCGGCGCCCACATTCCGTTGAGCCTTTACCAGTCCCTGGTCCAGGAGGCACAGCAGGCCATGGCCACCCGCAGCGACGTGCTGCGCTGGGCCCTGGCCGAGCGCTACCGCCGCCGGCCGGCGGAAGAGAGGGAACAAGGCCAATGACCTTTCGTCGATTCCTGCGACGCGCGACCACGGGGGCGGCCGCCTGCCTGGTCCTGGCCGGCCTGCTCGTGCTCGGCCCTGCAGTGGTGGCCCACGCTGCCCCCTTGCAGCAGCCCCCGCTGCCCGGCTGGCTGGAGGACGTGCTCAACGAGATCATCATTGCCCTGGTCAAGACCCTCCAGGACAGCGCCCGCACGGGTGGGGTGCTCCTCTGGGGCGTGCTCAAGGTGTGCGGCATGGTGGGCCTCTTCGGCGACGAGTTCTCCGCCCTCTTTGGCACCGTGGTCACCGAAGCCCTCAACGCCATCGTCAGCGGCTCGCTCCACGACCTGCTCCGCGGCAGCCTCATGGTCAGCCTGGGCATCTTTGGCCTGTCGCTCCTGGCCCGCCCCTTCTGGCCGGACATCAAGCTCGTCTCCTTCCAGCGCGCCGCCCTGTGGGGCATGGTCATCCAGGCCTACCTGCTCAACGCCCCCACCATCTACACCGAGCTGGAGACCTGGCGCGTGGGCCTGGCCGAGCAGGCCGCCGCCGCGGTGTCCACCGGCGCGGTCCCCGGCTGCTCGGGCGACGTGGTGGAGGTGCTCTTGTGCATCACCGGCACACGGCCAGCGGAGGTCCTGGACCCCGACCTGGCGACGCTGCCCGACGGGCTGCCGTACGGCGGCAGCGAGTCGGTGCGCGACCTGTACGACCACTGCGTCTACAACCCGCCGGCGCTCTACGGCGACCCGGCCTGCGACCCGGACAACCCCGCGGGCGACCCCTGGGAGGTGCTGGCCTCCGCCCAGGACGGCCTGGGCGCCCAGCTCCTGGCCCTCATCCTGGCCCTGCTCATCCTGGCCTACGGCGTCCTCCAGGTGTCCCTGGGCCTGGCGGCGGGCATGATGTTCGTGCTCTTTCCGGTCGCGGCGATCTTTGCCTTCTACCTGCCGCTGGAGAGCTTTCCGGCGGGGGTCATCCGCAACTACATCAACATCTTTCTCAAGAGCGTAGTGCTCCTGACGCTGGCCGGGGTCGTCATCCGGCTGTTCTCGATAGCTACCGGGAGCCTGGCGTCCATGGCCGCCGTCGCGCTGGTGGACCTGCTGCTCTGCCTGGTGATGGCCAAGGAGGCGCTGTCGAGCCTCTTGAGCAGCGTCAGCTTCATCGGGAGCTCGGTGGGCACCCTGGGCGCCGCCTTCGGGCTGAGCGGGGGTGGAGGCATCGCCGCGCTGCCCAGCGCCGAGTCGCGGGTGGCGGCGTCGATGGTGGGCGGCGGGACGCTGGCCCAGACGGCCATGGGCACCGCCAGCCCCTATCCGGGCAGCGTGGGCGGTGGCGGCATCATCGGCGCCGCGGGCCGGGCCATGGGCGCGCCGGCCGAGAGCGCTCGGGCGGCGCTGGGGGCCGCCCTGGCCGCCGGCACAGGAGGGGCGGGAGCCGTCGTCGGTGCGCTGGCCGCCGCCAGGGGGGCCGACTATGGCAGCCTGGCGCTGATGGGCGACGCGGCGACGACGATCCTGGGCAGGGATGCGGGCCGTGGGTTCGTGACGGGTGCGGGTTTGGCCGCAACGCGACAGCAACTCATAGGAGACAAAGGTGTCGACTCGGCGGCTGTACCCTCCCGGCGAACCCCGGCCCACCCTGCCCAATCCTCCCTTCTGGTGCCCGAACTCTCGTCCAGCCCAGGGGCTGCCGGCGTGCAGAGCGCAGCCAGGCCGGCAAGCGGTCCTGCCCTTCTCCCGACCGATCCGGTCACCGGCGCCCCGGCCAGCGCGGCGCCCCTCCAGTTCTTGCTCCTGGGCGACGGCGCGACCGACCTGGCCGGCTGGGGCGCCGGCAGCCGGCAGCAGATCCGGCAGGCAGCGGGCAAGCTGGAGCCCGCCTCGCCCGCCGTGGAGAACGCCGCCTTTGACCTGGCCGCCGCCGGGCACCGGCAGGCGCAGGCGTGGGCAGAGGCCGGACGATCCCCGGTCCAGGCCGACGGCCATCTCGACCCGCAGTTCGTCGAGGAGGTGGTGCGGCAGAAGCCGGAGCCGGCGGCGACGCTGGCGGCCGAGCAGGCCGCGGCCCACGTGCCCGAGGACGAGCGCCTGAGCATCGGCGAGGCGGTGGCCCTGGGCGTCACGACGCGGCGCACGATCCCGGCAAGTCAAGTCCGCCGGGGCTGTGCCCGGGCGGTCAAGGCGGCGGGCCGGGATGGAGACCTGGACACTGCGCTGCAAGGCGAGCTGGGCATCGGCAGCCAGGCAGTCTTTGGCGGGCGGGCGGAGCAAACCCGGGAGGTCGTGGAGAGGATGCAGGGAGCCGGGCTGGGCAACGAGCTGGGGCGGCAATTGGTCGAGACCGTCGGCGAGGGCCTGGAGCGAAACCCGCGGCTGAGCGTGCAGCAATTCCGCGAGGGACGCCTGGGCCGCATGCGCCAGTGGGACCGGGCCACAGGCGACCCGGAGACCACCGACCGCGTGGTCGAGGGGCTCATCGCCCTGGGGCCGATGCAGGCGACCACTGTGCACGAGGTTCCCATGCCGCCGGCGCCGCCGTCACAACCAGCGATAACCTCAACAGAAACCGAGGCAGCGACCCAGGTGGCTCCTTCGTCTGCCGAATCCTCTCCATCAGCCGCCACTGTGCCCACTCCGGCGCCGGCGGCAGCCACTGAGCCGGCCGCCGAAGAGCAGTACGATCCCGTCGTCTTCGACCGGCTCCGCGAATGGCGGGTGCAGGCGGCTCAGGAGGAGGGGAAAAAGGCGTTCTACGTCTTCCCCGACTCGACGCTGAAGCACATCGCCGCCGCCCGGCCGCAGACCATGGACGAGATCGGCGCCGTCAAGGGCATCGGCCCCAAGAAGCTGGCGCAGTACGGGCAGGCGCTGCTGGACATCACCAGGCAGGAGCCGCCGTCCATAAGCGCTGAAACCGGCCAGGCGGAGAATGGATCTCCCGCCGCGAACGAGGCGAAAGAACAGGAGGGAGGAGCGTGAGAAAACTGGCAACGTTCGAGAACCGGTTCAGTGGGCGTAGGGTCCTCATCGGTCTTGTTCTGGTCATCCTGCTTCCGGGCTCGGTTCTGCGGCCTGCGGCCCTTGCCCAGGCGCCGGCGCCCGACGCCTACGAGCCCGACGACCCGAACCCGCCGTGGATCGGGCTGGGCGAGGCCCAGGAGCGGTCGTTCTATCCCGAGGGCGACGTGGACTGGGCGCGGCTGCGGGTCAAGGCCGGGCACTGGTACGAGGTCCGCACCCAGGACCTGGCGCCCCTGGTGGACACGGTCCTCACCGTGGAGCTGGGCGGCACGCCCTACGAGGACGACGACGGCGGAGCGGAGCCCCTGGCGTCGCGGGTCACCTTCCAGGCGCCGGAGACGGCCGACGCCCTCATCACCGTCGTCACCGGCCAGGCCGTCTACAGCACAACCCAGACCTACCGGCTGTACGCCGCCGAGCTGCCTGCGCCGACGCCGACTCCCACCTGGACGCCCACTCCCACCGAGACGCCCAGCCCCACGCCGACTGCCACGCCGACCTCGACACCCCGGCCGACGGAGCCGCCCCGGCCCACGGACGTCCCACCGCGGCCCATCGTCAGCTTCTCCGCCACGCCCGACCGGGTCGAGGCGCCGGGCCAGTGCGTCACGCTGTCCTGGTCGGTGGAGCGGGCGAGCGAAGTCTACCTGGTCGAGCCCAACGGCAACCGCCAGGGCGTCACCGGCCGGGAGGAGCGACAGGTCTGCCCGGTTGAGACGAGCACCTACCGCCTGGAGGTCCACGCCCCCGGCGGCGATGAGACGGTGGAGGTGCAGGTGGCGGTGCCCCTGCCCACCCACACGCCGACCCCGAAGCCGGCGCCAAGCAGCAGTGACGGCGGGGGCAGCGCGGCCGCCGGCAAGGGCACGGTCCACTCCGTCGTCTTTGTCGACGAGAACGGCAGCGGCGCCTACGACCCCCAGGAGGGCGTCCTGGGCGCTGTGGCGACCCTCATGTCCCAGGCCGACCCCGGCCGGTCCTGGACAGCGACCACCGATGCCCAGGGCCAGGTGCGCTTCGAGGGAGTGCCGGCCGGCAGCTACACCCTCCTCATCCCCCATCTGAGCCACGCTGAGGCGGTGAGCGTCCGCGGCGACGACCTGACGGTGGCCGTTCTCGTCCCGCCGCTGCAACTGCCGGCGCGGATCCCCTGACCGGGTACGGCCAACAAGCGAGACATAGGGAGCGAGCCATGGACCACAGCGAAGAGATGCAATCGATGGAGCAGTACTACCGCCAGGCCATCGCCTGGGCGGCCTCGGACGAGGAGGAGCTGGCCGTCGCCCGGGATCTCCTGGAAAAGGCGCAGCGGGGGTTCGTCGTCGACGACGCCGGGCAGGACCTCATCTATGCCAGCGACCCCGACCTGCCCGTGGACGCCGAGTTCCTGGTGGACGAGGGCGCCCTGCGCCGGCAGCGCCTGGGCCGGGCGGCGCCCGCCGCCGCGGCGCTCCTCGTGGCGGTCCTGGCCACCTTCCTGGCCTACGGCGGCGGTTCAAACCCAACAGCAACGCCCACCCCGACAAGCACGCAGGCCATCGCCTTCGTCGCCACCCAGACCCTGACCGCCACGCCCACGAGCAGCCCGACACCGACGGCGACCGCCACCTCGACCCTGACGCCTACCCCCACCGCCACGCCGACGCCCCTGCCGCCCCACGAGGTGGACGTCAAGCCCCAGCCGGTCAAGCTGGACGAGGGCGCCGTGGTGCCCGTCTCCCTGGAGGTCGCCGGGCGGTTCTTCCCGGCCGTGCCCACCGGGCTGCGGGACGGCCTGTGGGCCTACCTCCCCGAGCCGGACCGAGTCTCGTGGCTGGCCGGCAGCCGGGTCAACGTTGTCCTGGGGCTGCCCTACAGCGATGAGAACCTGGACCTCCTGGCCTCAACGCTGGCCCTCAGCGACACCCTCACCCTGCGGGACAACGTCGCCGGCGCCAACCGCTACCGGGTCGTCGACCTCCGCCTAGTGGGCGTCTACGAGACCGAGGTCCTCAGCCAGCGCCGCGCCGGGCTGACCCTGGTGCTCGTGGGCGGCCACGACGAGAGCCCCGACCGGCGCCTGGTGGTCCTGGCCCTCCCCCTGGAGGCCGGAAAGGAGGTGGTCGAGCCCTAACCGAATCCCGGGTTTACGAATCCCGAATCGAGCCATGTACGGATCAAGTACCGAAAGGAGCGAACCAAACCATGACAGGCATCCCTATCCTGGACCAGATCCTGGCCCTCATCGAGCAGTACAAGCTGGGCATCGCCATGATCGGCATCGCCGTGGTGGCCGTCGGCCTGCTGCTCAAGCCCATCGCCCCCGAGTGGTCGGCCCACAACCGCCCGGCCATCGCGGCCATGGTCATCGGCGGCATCATCCTCACCCTGCTGCCCACCTTTGCCGCCGCCATCGTGGGCGGATGACCGGCCGTGGGCAGTGGGCCGCCGGTTGCCCACTGCCCACGTCTCACAGGAGCAAACCATGTACCAGGTACCGTCGGAGTTCATGCGCCAGAAGGCCACCGTCGTCTGGTTCCTGACCGTGGAGCACGCCGTGGCCGCCTTTGCCGGCTACCTCCTGGCCGAGGCCCTGGGCGGCGGGACGCTGGTCACCGCCGGCTGCGTGGCCCTGGGCCTGGCCGCCACGTCGGTCAAGGTCCGGGGCCTGGCCCTCTACCGCTTCGCACCCATCCTGGTCGCCTACCTGGCCCGCAAGCTGACCGGCGACGCCGTCGAGCCCGAGGACGGCCCGGCGCCCACCCCGGCGGCCGGCCTCGCCATCCGCGACGCCGAGGGCCGGCCCATCCTCTATCAGGAGAAGTAGCCATGGTCACCGGACTCGTCTTCCGGGTCGGTTCCTTCGACCAGACCAAGTTCTCCGAGGGGGAGCTGTGGGCCAGGATGAATCAGCTGGCCCGCTTCTACGCCGCCGTGGGCACCGACTTCCGGCTGCTGGCCCACTCGCGGCCCTATCCCCTGGACGAGCCCCTGGAGCGCATCAAGGCCCTCATGAGCGCCGCCCAGGACCCCCGGGCGCGGGAGCAGATCGCCGCCTACCGCCGCTTCCTGGAGCAGATCATCCACTCCGCCTACCTCAAGGACGGCGACTACTACCTGGTGCTCTTCGGCGAGCGGAAGCGCTCTCCCCAGGCGGTGGCTAACAGCCTGGCCGCCGGGCTGCGCTTGCCTGTCCGGCCGGCCCGCCTGCCGGCCCTCATCAGCGCGAGCTACCGGGAGGCGCCGGCGCACATCCAGTCCGTCCATCCCGGACACCCCTACCTGGCCTTTCTCTACTCCTACGACCTGCGCGGTCAGCTCAGCTTTGGCACGGCCGTCTCCTTCCTGCAGCTGCCCTGCCCCCTGTCCCTGGCCGTGGACGTGCGCACCGTGCACCCCGACCGGGCGGTGCGCAGCCTGCAGCTGGCCTACAACAAGCTCAAAGCCGACCTCCTGGGCCGGGGCGGCAACGAGGCGCCCGACCCGGAGAAGGAGCAGGCCTACCGCGACGTCCAGGAGGCGCTCCACGCCGTGCAGCACGAGCGCCACGGCCTGCACCAGGTGGTCCTGGCCGTGGCCGTCGAGGGCCGCAGCCGCGACGAGCTGGAGCGCCACGTGGAGCTGGTGACGTCCACCGCCGCCCGGATGCAGGTTTACCTGCGCCCCGCCTGGATGCACCAGCTGGAGGCCATGCGCCTCTTCAGCGCCGAGCCCACGCCCGAGACCGTCGCCCGCGAGGGCCGCAACCTCCTCTCGCCCGGCGTGGCGCTCCTCTCCCCTTTCGGCTACGAGGTGCCCAAGAACACCGCCGGGCCCTTCGTCGCCATCAACCGCGCCGGCGGCTCGCCCCTGTGGCTGGACAAGTTCGCCCTGCCGGCCTACAACGAGGTGGTCCTGGGCCGCACCGGATCGGGCAAGACCTTCATGGCCGGGCTCAGGGCCTACCGCGAGCGGATGTTCGGCGTGCAGACGGTCTTTCTCGACCCCCAGGGCAACTTTCGCCGGGTGACCGAGGCCGTGGGCGGCCGCTACAACTTCCTGCGGCTGGGCCAGGGCACGGCCCTCAACATCCTGGACGTGGTCCACGACCACGCCGCCGCCCAGGTGTCCCACGTCGTCGTCCTCCTGGAGTCGCTCCTGGGTCGGCCGCTGGCCGTCGGCGAGAAGGGCGCCGTGGACGGGGCGCTCCTGGACCTCTACCGCCGCCGCGGGGTGCGCACCGACGTCTTCCGCCCCGAGGAGATGCCCCGCCTGGAGGACCTGGCGCTCCTCCTGGCGGGCAGCGCCCCGGCCCTGGCCGCCGACCTGGAGCGCTTTGTCAGCGGCTCCCTGGCCGGGGCCTTCAACGCCCACACAACCCTCAGCCTGGACCTGGACCGGCGCTACCCCATCGTCGCCTTTGACCTGAGCGACCTGGAGGGCGAGTTCCAGCCGACGTTTATCTTTGCCCTGCTGTCGAGCATCGAGCGGGTCATCCGCCAGCGGCGGGGCGAGCAGCGGCCGACGAACGTGGTCATCGACGAGTTCGGGGTCCTGTCCGAGATCCCGGCCCTGGCCCGGGCGGCGGGGCTGCTGGCCAAGCGGGTGCGGGCCTGGAAGGTGGGCATCCAGTGTCTGGACCAGAACTGGAGCACCTTCGACACGCCGGCCGGGCGACGGATCCTGGAGAACGCCCTGGTGAAAGTCGTCATGCGCGTGGACGAGACGGCGGCGCCGGCCATCGTCGAGAACCTGGGCCTGACGGGCCACCACGCCGAGGTGATCCTGAGCGCCGGGGTGGGGGAGGGCATTCTCATCGTGGAGAGCAAGCCCTACCACGTCTTTTTCCAGGCGTCCCGCGCCGAGGTGGAGATGTTGACGCCGTACCCGGCCCATTCGGCAGCAAGCACATCCTGAGGAGGCAGCACATGGCGAAAAGCAAGGGCCGGTCCCGCCGGCCGCAAACCCTGGCCACGGAGGCCCAGTACCTGTTGAACCAGCCCCGGGTCAGGCTCTGGATCCCGTTCCTGGAGAACAAGATCGCCGAGCTGGAGGCGCGCATCCAGGAAAAGGGCCGGGCGGCCGGGCAGGAGTAGCATGTCCCTTCGAACGCTCATCCGCCTGCTGAGCCTGTCCCTTGCCCTGGCGCTCGTCTCGCCTTTCGTCGGGAACGGGGCGGGGCTCATCTTGCTCCTGGCCGGCGTAGCCTTGACGGGCCTGACTTTTGCTTACCTGGCCCTGCCGGCGGGTGGGGGAGACCTCATCCGCTGGCAGGTCCGCTACCAGCTTGGCGAGGATGCGGACCTGGTGCGCCTGGAGCAGGTCCTTTCCTTCCTGGCGGCAAAGGCCGGCCACCTGGTCCTTGAAGGCAATGCCAACGGGCTGTTCCTGGAGG
>DAOUHB010000026.1:0-2111 GCA_034428935.1 Anaerolineae bacterium
GGCAAAGTACTGCCCCTCGCTGGCGCTGATCCACCGCAGCCACACCCGCTCCTGGTCCAGGCCCATCTGCTCCAGGATCGACTGCAGGATGGCCACCCGCCGCCGCGCCTTGTAGTTGCCCGACTGGTAGTGGCAGTCCCCCGGATGGCAGCCGCCGATGAGCACTCCGTCGGCCCCCTCCAGCAGCGCCTTGGAGACGTACACCGGGTCCAGCCCCCCGGAGCACATGAGGCGGATGATGCGCACGTTGGGCGGATACTGGATGCGCGACGTGCCCGCCAGGTCCGCACCCGTGTAGGTGCACCAGTTGCACAGAAAGGCGATAATCCTTGGTTCAAACTCGGCTTCGGCCATCTAAATCCTCGCTTCGGTTATTTGTCAGCTCCCGGGCTGCGTCGACCCGATGTCGGCGGCGGGCCAGGGTGGCGTTTCGCGGGCATCCCGGATCTTGAAGCCCAGCTCTGTCATTGCCGCGATCAACTCGTCCATGGGCGCGTCCTCGACCTTGACCGTGACCACGGCCGTGGTGGGGTCGTCGCCCAGGAAGGTGCTCAGGGCCAGGATGTTGCCCCCGAGGCGGGCAATGGCCGTCGTGATGCGCGCCATTTCGCCCTTGCGCTCGGGGATTTCGAGGGTCAGCCGCAGACCCTCCTCCCGGGCCCCCAGAAGTTCCAGGAACACCTTGAAGATGTCGGTCTGGGTGATGATGCCCACCAGCCTGCCGCCCTGCACGACCGGCAGGCCGCCGATGACATTGTCGACCATGATCCGGGCGGCGTCTTCCAGCAGCGTGTTGGGGGTGACGGTGATGACCTCCCTTGTCATCAACTCCGAGACCTTCAGGCGGGTGAGCACGTCGTGCATCTCGTAGATACTCAACGAGGTGGCAATGGAGGGCGAGGCGTAGAGGAGATCCTTCTCCGACACGATGCCCACCATATTGCCCTCCTCGTCCAGGACGGGCAACCGGCGAACGTGGGCCTGGCGCATGACGCGCAGCGCCACGTTCATGGTCGTATCCTCGGTGACGGTCACCGGGCTGGTGGACATACGCTCAGCGACCAGCATCTCAGCTCTCCCGCACGTCCACGATCTCCATGCCCAGGGCCTCCATGATGGCGACCAGTTTTTCCCGGGGCACACCCTCCACCTTGACGGTCACCATGCGGTTCGTGGGGTCCTCGCCCAGGAAGGTGCCCAGGGCTAGGATGTTGCCGCCCATGTGGGCAATCTCGGAGGTGAGGCTGGCCAGCATGCCCTTCTCCTCGGGAATGAGCATGGTGAGCCGCACGCCGTGCTCGCGGGCGCCGAGCAGTTCCAGGAAAATGCCAAAGAGGTCGGTCTCGGTGACAATGCCCACCAGCTTGCCGTCGCGCATGACGGGCAGACTGCTGATCTTGTGGTCGACCATGATGCGCGCCGCTTCTTCCAGGGCGGTATATTCGGTTACTGTCACGACGTCGCGCGTCATGATGTCCTGCAACAGGTCGTCGTCCCTGGCCCGTAACAGGTCCTTTTCCGCGACAATGCCGACGAGGTTGTCGTCGTTGTCCACCACGGGCAGGTGGTGCACTTGCCGTACCTGGATGGTCTCCAGGGCACTTTGAACTGTCATGTCACCTGTAACGATTACAGGTTGTGCGGTCATCCGTTCGATAACCAACATGGTACTACCTCCTTATACGAGCGCCATATCGAGGGCAGCCAGCAATTGGCCGTGCTCGAAGGTTTTCTGCAAGGTGGCCTTGTTGGGGCACACCACGGCGCACACCCCGCAGCCCTTGCACAGCTCATAATCCACCTGCGCCACCCGCGCCTCCTCGTCCAGCACCCGCGCGCCGTACGGGCAGGCCGCCACGCACAGGCCACAATAGCTGCACAATCGCTCGTTCACCCACACCGACGTCCCGGCCTCCCCCGGCTCCCCCGCCAGGTACGCCGCCGCTCGCATCGCCGCTCCCTGTCCCTGGGCCATCGCCTCCTCCAGGAACCGCGGGCTGTGGGCCAACCCCGCCACGTACATCCCCGGCCGCCCCAGGTCCAGCGGCTTCATCTTGGCCTGCTCCTCCTGGTAGAACCCGTCCCGGTTCCGCTCCAGTCCCAATACCCCC
>DAOUHB010000027.1:0-14461 GCA_034428935.1 Anaerolineae bacterium
GGACACCCGTTTGACATTCCCCGCAAAATGACGTATAGTTATGGCGAAAGTCGATCAATGGCAAGCGCCGCGGGCCAGGCCGGCCCCGCCGGCCTGCACCGAGGAGTCGAAACCGATTATGAACTTTCGAGACATGCTGGTCCATTGCGAGGAGTGCGGTAGGGATTTCTTCTTTACCGTCGAGCAGCAGCGACGCCTCGCCGAACGAGGCATGGAGATCGTCGTGCCCCAGTTCTGCGAAAACTGCCGCCAGCGCGTTACCTATGGCGGCAAGCTGCACGGCCGGATCAAGTGGTTTGACCCAACCAAGGGATACGGCTTTATCGTCGGCGACGACGGCAAGGAGATTTTCGTGCACCGCAACAGCGTGGTGCCGACCCCCGAGGGAAGCCTGCCCTCCCTGGAAGACGGCCAGGAAGTGCTGTACGAGGCCGCCGACTCGCCCAAGGGCCCCCAGGCCGTCCAGGTGACGCCCTTCGAGGAAGAACAACAGACCCCTGATCCGTAGGGGCGGCCCTTGCGGCCGCCCAGGGCAGGGGCGAGCCATGCCCCTACATCCCCCATCCGTAGGGGCGGCCCTTGCGGCCGCCCAGGGCAGGGGCGAGCCGTGCCCCTACAACCCCCATCCGTAGGGGCGGCCCTTGCGGCCGCCCTGCCTTGCGGCCGCCCTGCCCCTACAACCCGGGTACGGCGCGGGCGTTAGCGCTGGCGCAGCAGGCGCATGCCGTTCAGGGTGACGATGAGAGACGCCCCCACGTCGGCAAAGACGGCCATCCACAGGGTGGCGACGCCGGCCAGGGCCAGGGCCAAAAAGACGGCCTTGATGCCCAGCGACAGGGCCACGTTCTGGCGGATGATGGCCCGCGCCCGCCGGCTGAGGCGCACGGCGAAGGGCAGCTTGAAGAGGTCGTCAGACATGAGGGCCACGTCGGCGGTCTCCAGGGCCGTATCGGTGCCGGCGGCGCCCATGGCAATGCCCACCGTCGCCCGCGCCAGGGCCGGGGCGTCGTTCACGCCATCGCCGACCATGGCCACCGCCCCGTAGCGCGCCAGCAGCCCCTCGATGGCCGCCACCTTGTCCTCGGGCAGCAGCTCGGCCTGGACTTCGTCCACGCCCGTCAGCCCGGCGATGGCCTGGGCCGTGGCCTGGTTGTCGCCCGTGAGCATGACCGTGCGCTCGATGCCCACCTGGCGCAGGGCGGCCAGGGCGGCGGAGGCCGCCGGGCGGACGGTGTCGGCCACGGCCAGGTAGCCCTTCACCCCGCAACAGTCGTCGCGCACCACCATCACCGAGTGGCCCGCCGCCTGGCTGGCGTGCACCTTCAGGCAGAAGGGGCCCCGGGCCAGGGCCGGGTCCTCCTCGTGGATGTAGGCGTGGGTGCCGATGGTCACCGAGTGTCCGTTGACCCGGCCGCGAACCCCCCGGCCGGCGACGGCTTGCACCGCCTCGGCCGAGGCCACGTTGTCCCACAGACCCAGATCCCGCGCGGCCCGCACGACGGCCAGCCCCAGGGGATGCTCCGAGCGGCTTTCCACGGCGGCCGCGTCGGCCAGCATCTGCAGGCAGGAGGGGCATTCGGCCCAGGGCAGCCCGGCAACGTGCTCCACGCAGCCGGCTTCCACCAGCCGTGGCTCGCCCGCCGTCAGGGTGCCCGTCTTGTCCAGGGCCATGACCTTCAGCGAGCCGAGGGCCTCCAGGTGCGCGCCCCCCTTGATGAGCACGCCGGCCCGGGCAGCGCTGGCGATGGCGCTCACGATGCTGACGGGCGTGGAGATGACCAGGGCACAGGGACAGGCGATGACCAGCAGCACCAGGGCGCGATAGATCCAGGTGTCGAACAGGGCGCCCAGGCTGCCGGCGCCGGTCAGCGCGCCCAGCACGGGTGGCAGGACGGCGACGCCCACGGCCACGGCCATGACCGCCGGCGTATAGACCCGGGCGAAGCGGTCGACGAACCGCTGCGAGGGCGCCTTCTGCGCCTGTGCCTCCTCGACCATCTTGATAATGCGGGCGATGGTCGTGTCGGACGCCAGGCGGGTGACCCCCACGGTGAGGGCTCCCTGGCCGTTGACCGTGCCCGCAAAAACCTCGTCGCCGGGCTCCTTGCTGACCGGCACGCTCTCGCCGGTGATGGGCGCCTGGTTGACGTGCGACTGGCCCGCCAGCACCTCGCCGTCCATGGGCAGGCGCTCGCCGGGGCGCACCAGGATCCTGTCGCCCACCCGCAGATCCTCCACCAGCACCTCTTCCTGGTGGTCGCCGTTGAGAAGCATGGCCCGGCGGGGCGAAAGGTCCATCAGGCCGCGAATGGCATTGCGCGCCCGATCCATGGTGTAGGCTTCCAGGGTGTTGCCCAGGGAAAAGAGAAACATTGCCACCGCGCCCTCGGCCCACTCGCCGACAAAGGCCGCGCCGACGGCGGCGATGGTCATCAGGGCGTTCATGTCCAGGGAGCGAGTAGTGCGCAGCGTGCTCCAGCCCGCCCGGGCCACGAACAGGCCCCCGGCCAGGATGGCAGCCAGGTAGAGCCCGACCACGGCTCCTTGCGGCAGGCCGCCCAGGCTCGCAGCAACGGCCAGGGCGATGAGCAGTCCCGACAGGGCCGTCGTCAGGTCGCGCCGGCGGCGCCACAGCCGCTCTCTCCAGCCCGCCTCCTGCGGTGGTGCCGCCTCGTCTCGCAGGCCATAGCCCAACTCCCGGACGACCCGCTCCACCTCGGGGCGGATCTCCTGGCCGTCGACGGGCGCCACGCGGAGGCGGGCCAGGCCAAAGTCCAGGCTTACCTGGCCGATGCCGGGCGTGCGCCGCAGGGCTTCCTCCACGTGCAGGGCACAGTCGGCGCAGTCGAGGCCCTCGACCTGGAAGACGAGCTCCCGATTCTGTTCCGCGTTGATTTGGCTGCTCAATTGGTTCTCCTTGCCGTCATCCATGCTGCACGTGCTCCAGGCCCCGCCTGAAAAGGTCGGCTACGTGCTCGTCGTCCAACGTGTAAAAGATCTGCTTGCCCTCGCGCCGCCAGCGTACGAGGCGCAGATCGCGCAGGGTGCGGAGCTGGTGCGACACCGCCGACTGGCCCATCCCCAGGATCGCCGCCAGGTCATAGACGCACAACTCGCAGCCGGCCAGAAGCGAGACGATGCGCAGGCGCGTCGGGTCGCTCAGCGCCTTGAAGGTCTCGGCCAGGCGCAGCGCGCCATCCTCGGCCAGCAAGTGGGGCAGGGCCTGCCGCACACGTTCCCCGTCCATATAGACGTCGTCACGAACCGTGTCGCTCACGTTCTCCCATCCTCTAACATATGAGCGTTTGCTCATATGTAGTGTACCACAGGCGGGCGCTTTTGGCAAATGGACGGGGGCACAAAAAAAACCGCCACCTGTCGGGTGGCGGCGTCAGGGGCAGCGAGGGCTCAGCCGGCAAACAACTCCTCAAAGTCGCCGTCGAACTCGCTCAACAACAGGTGCATGTCCAGAACGTCGTCGGCGCTGATGGCCGGCAGGTGCTCGGCGGAGCCGGCCTCTTCCGGCGTCAGGTCGCAGATCGGGCCGGAGGCGGCGTCGGGATGCATAAAGATGACGATGTGGCCCCGGCCATGGCAGTGGTGGCACTGGCTGGTCAAAACCCAGACGTCCTCCCAGCGATGGGCCAGGGAGAAATCGTCCCGCTCGTAGGCCTGCCCGCAGTCGAGGCAGTGGAGCTGGGAGATGACCTTGAACACCAGGCGTCGTTTTTCGTTGTCGTCCAGGGGAAGCTCGGTCTTCATCCTATCCCTCCCTGGTCAGCGACCCTCTCTAGTCCTCGTCCATCCGTTCGACGACGACGTTGATTGTTGCCTCGGCGTCGGGCGCCAGGTGGATGGTGATAGAGTGGGTGCCCAGATCCTTGATCGGCTCGTCCAGCTCGATCTTGCGCCGATCCACCTCCTGGTTCACCTGTTTCTCCAGCTCCTCGGCAATGTCGGCCTTGGTAATGGAGCCGTAGAGGCGATCCTGCTCGCCGGCCCGTGCCTGAAAGCTGACCGTCAGGCCGTTGAGGGCCTGGGCCAGCGCCTGGGCCTCGCTCAGCTCCTTGGCCTGGCGGCGCGCCGCGGCCTCTCGCTCCAGCTCGGCTTTCTTGATGGCTCCTGGTGTGGCTATTGTGGCCAGCCCGCGGGGAATGAGAAAGTTGCGGGCATACCCGTCGGCGACCCGCTTGATCTCGCCCGCCTGGCCTACCTGATCGACGTCTTTTAACAACAGGACTTGCATCTTGCTCTCCTCGTAAGAGTCCGGTCAGAGTCATTGAAGGATGGCCTTGCCATCCGGTTCGAGCTATTATACCTCAAAAGGCAGAGGACAGCAAACGGTCAGCAGGCAAGGAATGAGAAAAAGCTCAATCGACGGGGGTCGGCTCTTTGCGAGAGAAGGCAGAGCCCCAGGAACGGGCCAGGGCCTGCCGCAGGCGGCTGGCGGCGCGCCGCACCGGCGGCAGGCGCAGGGCCAGGAGCAGGCCCAGGAGGGCGGCATAGCGCAGCGGCTCCTGGGTGTCTTTGACCAGCCACAGGAAGTGGATCACGGCCAGGATGCCGGCGACGTAGACCAGGCGGTGCAGCCGCTTCCAGTTCTTGCGCAGCCGCTTTTTCCAGCCCCTGGTGGAAGTCAGGGCCAGTGCCAGGAGCACGAGGCCGGCGGCAAAGCCGACGATGACGTATCGCTCCTCGGCGATGCCCTGGAACAACAGCCCCAGGTCAAAGCCATAGTCCAGCGCCAGGTAGTTGGCAAAGTGGAGGGCCGCATAGGCAAAGCTGTAGACGCCCAGGGGCCGGCGTACCCGGGTGAAGGCCTTCCAGCCGGTGAGGGTCTGCAGGGGGGTGCAGGCCAGCGACAGCATCAACAGCACCAGGGCAGCCTTGCCGGTAAAGGTCTGCACCTCACGCACGGGATCGACGACAAAGGCGCCGCCCAGGTATTGCCAGGCCAGCCACGCAAGGGAAAGGGCCACGCCAACGTGCACGACGACCTGCAGCCAGTGAAGCTGCACCCGGCCCAGGCGCAGGATGATGCCCTGGGGCCGCCTGGCGGGCCGGCTCCTGGCCCCCGGCCGTCGGCCCGCCTCGCTCTTCCGGCCCGCGGCCCTGCCCTTTAGTACCACGTTTCCAGGTCCATACCCTCGTACAGGGCCGCCACCTCTTCGCCGTAGCCGTTAAAGAGCAGCGTCTCCATGCGGCTCCCGCCGATGCGCCGCTCGGTGGCCTGCGACCAGCGAGGGTGCGGAACGTCGGGATTCACATTGGCGAAAAAGCCATACTCCCGGGGCGCAGCGGCCATCCACAGCGAGACGGGCATCTCTTCCACCAGGTCGATGCGCACGACGGACTTGATGCTCTTGAAGCCATACTTCCAGGGCACCACCAGGCGCACCGGGGCGCCGTTCTGCGGCAGCAGCGACTTGCCGTACAGGCCCGTGGCCAGCAGGGTCAGGTCGTGCATGGCCTCGTCCAGGCGCAGCCCCTCGACGTAGGGCCAGGTGAAGGTGGCGCGCCGCTGGCCCGGCATCTGGTCGGGGTCAAAGAGCGTCTCGAAGCGCACGTACTTCGCCCGCGATGTGGGCTCCACCTCGGCCAGGAGCTTGTGTAGGGGAAAGCCCACCCAGGGGATGACCATGGACCAGGCCTCGACGCAGCGCAGGCGATAGATGCGCTCCTCCTGCTCGAAACGGAGGAGGTCGTCCAGATCGTACGTGCGCGGATTGTTCACCAGGCCGCCCACCTCCACGCTCCAGGGCGAGCTGCGAAATCCCGCTGCCAGCCGCGCCACACCCTCTTTGCTCGTGGTGAACTCGTAGTAGTTGTTATAGTTGGTGATGGCCTCGAAGGAGGTCAAGGGGCCGCCCAGCTCGTCGGCCGAGGCCGAGGGGGTGGGCAGCAGCGTGTCCAGCGACCCGGGCACGGCCGTGGGGACCGGCCCCGGGTTGCCGTTGCCGGGCACGCCGCAGGCCGCCAGCAACAGCGAGCCCGCCGCCAGGGCGCCGGCCTTGATAAAACGCCGTCGCGACAGATACAAATGCTCCGGCGTGATCTCGGATGTCTTGATCTTGATCACGATGCTCATCTCCAATCCGACTCCAGGATAAACCGGATTTGTAACATTTCTCCTACCGGCAGGTTACAAGAAAATTACAGTGTTGTCAGTGGCGCGGGTCACAATGGATATTCCGGCGCAGTTTCCGGCTTTTTTGTGAGAAGCGCTACAGAACCGGGCAGGCCCTGGTGGTATGATGGCTCCACGCGACGGCGCGACCGGCGTTCTCCATCCCCAGCCGTCCTCGGGCTTGTCGAGAAGCGCTCTTTGATGTACAATATCAGCGCCCACAGCGGCGCGGGGGGTTCTGGCGAGGGCTGGGAGCAACTGCCGCCACCCAAACGACCCCGGCCTTCGAACGCTGCTTCTGGCTGCTCCCACCGGGGGAGCGCGCGGTGCCGGAATTACTCACAAGGAGAGACCACTTTGTGGTCCATTCGTTATCGCCTGGCACAGATCTATCGTAGACAGCCTGCACGGCTGTGGCTGGTGGGCGGTGCCGCCCTCGCCACCGTGGCCCTCCTGGGCTGCGCGGTGCTCCTCGTGGTGGGCACGGCCCTGGGGGCCTTCCTGGTCACCCGGGACGGCCTCGACGAGCCCGTGGCCGCGGCTGCGGCCGAGACGGCCACGCCCGACCTCTTTGTCTCGCCATTGGAAACCACCACCGAGACGGCGACGCCGGAGGCCACGGAAACGCCCCTGCCCGAGCCTACCAGCCCCGGGGGCGCGGTGTTGCCCGCGGCCGACGTTCCCGCCCACGTCGTCAGCCCCGTGACCCCCGTGGCCACGCAGCCGCCGGTCACCATGCCGGCGCCCGAGAGCGCCCTGGAACTGACGCCGACCTCGCAGTTGACCCTGGCCTCGGTGATCCTCGTCGAGAACGCCGGCCAGCTCCCGCCGAACGTCCGCTTCCAGGTGCGGGGCGCCGCCGGCGGCGGGCTCTTCCTGGCGCCCGATGCCCTGTGGATGACGCTGCTTCCCGCGGGCGATCTCGCCCCGGCCGCCGACCTGGACCCCAGCTCCGGCCCCGACGTCCAGGCCGACGTCGTCGCCGGCCAGGGACTGAGCCTCAGGCTGAGCTTTGCCGGCGCCAATCCCAACCCCCAGATGCTGCCCCTCGATGCCCTGGACACCAGGGTATCCTATTTCACGGGGAGCGATCCCGCCGCGTGGCAGGTTGCCGTGCCCGTGTGGGGCGGGGTGCGCTACAAGGACCTCTATCCCGGCATCGACCTGGAGATTGGCAGCCAGGCGGGCCGCTATGCCCAGCGCCTGGTCGTGCGCGACGGCGGTAACCTGGGGGCCGTGCGCCTCCAAGTCGAGGGCGCCCAGGGGTTGAGCCTGGACGCCGGTTGCGCCGCGGCGCCGGGCGGCGGTTCCGGACAGGACGGTGGGACCGTCTGCATTTCCACGAGCCTGGGCCCTGTGGCCTGGCCGCTTTTCCAGGTGATGGACGAAAAGGGCGAGCCCCTGCCCGCCGAGGACCTGCCCACGCCCCGCATCGGCGAGGGGGGCACGCTGGTCGAGGCGCCATTTGCCTCCGGCGATGACGTGGAGGGCGCCGCCGTCCTGGAGTTCACCGGCGACGAGGAATCGGCCGGCATGCTCTATGCCAGCATCCTTGGCCAGGGCGGCAACGACGCGAGCAGCAGCGTGGCCGTGGACCACGAGCGCAACGCCTACGTCACCGGGCGCAGCTACCGGCCCACCTCCCTGGCCGCGCCGGGCCCCTTCCAGATCTCGAGCGGGGGCAGCTTTGAGGCCTTTGTGCTCAAGATGAGCGGCGACGGCAGCGAGATGGTCTATGCCAGCTTCCTGGGGGGCCGCGACCTGGACTCGGGGGTGGCCATCGCCGTGGACGGGCAGGGCAGCGCCACCATCGCCGGCACGACCCGCTCTCCGGACCTGCCGGGCACCGCCGGCCACTTTCGCCCCACCCACGCCGGCGGCGACGACGCCTTTGCCCTGAAGCTGGGGCCGGCGGGCACCGAGATCGTGTATGCGACCTACCTGGGTGGCGCCGCAGATGACCGGGCAGCGGACCTGGCCCTCGACGGCGCCGGCAGCGGCTACGTGGCCGGCACCACGTCGTCGCCCGACTTTCCCCTGACCCAGGGCGCGTGGGACATCCACCTGGACGGCCCGGATGCCTTTGTCGTGAAGCTGGACCCCACGGGCAACGGCCTGGCCTACGCCACCCTGGTGGGCGGAGGGTCCTGGGAGCAAGGACAGGGCGTCGCCGTGGACGGGGCGGGCCAGGCGGTCCTGGTGGGCACCACGGCCTCGGCCGACCTGCCCACCACGCCGGGGGCCCTGCGCAGCTCGCTGGCCGGCGAGACCGACGCCTTTGTCGCCCGGCTGAACGCGGCGGGCACGGCCCTGGCCTACGCCACCTACCTGGGCGGCAGCAGTGGCGAGTCGGCCCACTCGGTCGCCCTGGACGCGGCGGGCAGCGCCTACGTCTCGGGCAACACCGGCTCGGCCGATTTCCCCGTGACCGACGGCGCCTTTGGCACGGCCCACGGCGGCGAGCAGGATGCCTTTCTGGCCAAGATCGACGCCGCCGGTGCCCTGTCCTACGCCGGATTGGTCGGCGGCAGCGGCGACGATTGGGGCCAGGCCATTTCCGTGGACGAGGGAGGCCACGCCACACTGGCCGGCTCCTCCGCGGCCTTTCCCCACGCGGTGGCCCCGGCGAGCGGAGACGGCGGGCAGAAGGGCTACGACGCCTTTGTGGTGCAGGTCGACGAGTTCGGCTCGGCGCTGATCCACGCTTCGTCCCTGGGCGGCGGCGAGGAAGACTATGCCGCTGCCGTGGCCGTGGACGGGTTGGGCAGCGTCTACGTCGTCGGCAACTCGGCCCGCGGCGGCGAGGGCCGCGCCATGGCCGACGCCTTCATGTCCAAGCTGGTGGTCGGCACGCCCTTCCTCGACCTGCCCGTGGCCTACACCACCTTCGGCCAGGCGGCCCTGGGCAACGTGGGCGATCGGGGCGCGGGCCGGGTCAACTCCTGGTTCGACCACAGCTATCCGACCCACAACAGCAACAAGAACCTGACGCGCTGGGACGGCGTGACCATCGCCATCGACGCCGCCTCGCCGGCACGCGTGGGAGAAAGCTGGTACGACGGCCATGGCGGCATCGACTTTGGCTGGCACGTGCCCAACGAGCCCATCTATGCCGCCGCCCCGGGGCTGGTCATCGACACCGTCACGTCCTGCCGCGTGGGCAACCAGGCCTGCGGCGACTATTTCGGGAACCGCGTCTGGATCGACCACGGCAACGGCTATGCCACGGTCTATGCCCACATGAAGACCGTGACCGTGACGGTGGGCACCGCCATCCACAGCCCGGCGGCCCAGCCCCTGGGCATCATGGGCAACACCGGCCGCAGCCTGGGCACCCACCTGCACTTCGGGCTCTACTTTGACGCCAACCACGACGGGCGCTGGACCCGCGACGAGGTCGTGGATCCCTACGGCTGGATGCGGGCCGGCAGGGACCCCTGGCGGGGTGTGAGCCGCTACCTGTGGAAGTATCCCATCTGGACCCGCCAGTTGGTGGAGCCGGATGCGCCCGTCGCGGAGCGGACGTTGAGCAGTCCCTCGGGCCTGGTCACCGTCACCGTGCCCTCGACCGCCCTCTCGTCGGCTGCCGTGCTGGAGCTATGGGACGTCCCGCCGGGGGCCGACCCCGACGCCGAGTGGCGGTCCACGGGCTATTCCTTCCTGCTGACCGGCCAGCAGCGTGGCAGCACCCTGGCCCTGGCCGAACCGCTGACCCTGACCCTGGCCGGGAACCTGCGCAACATGCCCCACGTGAACATGAGCAAGCTGGCCCTGCGCCGCTGGGACGAGGGCGGAAAGACGTGGAGCGCCCTGCCGACGACGGTCAACGGGGCGCGGACCCAGGTCACGGCACTGTCAACCGAGGTGGGCCGCTTTGACCTCCACGCACCCCTCATCTGCCCGGCCGACATCCAGGAGCCGGACGACCACCACGGCGCGGCCCAGGCCATCCTGCCCGACGCCGGCCCCGTCGTGCGGCTGTTCGACATCCGCCAGGATCTGGACTGGTTCCTGTTCGAGGCCCGGGCGGGCAGCGTCTACCGCCTGCAGGTCCGCGGCCTGGCGTCCGGCGTCCAGCCGCTCCTGGGGCTGTACGATTCCGACACCGTGGCGCCCCTGGCGCCGGTCTTTGAGGCGCGGGGAACGGTGACCGCCACGGCCACGGCCACCTGGCGCGCGCCCCTGTCGGGCACCTACCTGCTGCGCGCCGCCCCGGCCGCCGGCAGCACCACCGGCTGCAGCGCGGCCTACGAGCTGCGGGTGGACGAGGCGCGCGCTCCCCAGGCCGTTGCCCTGTCGGGCCCGGCCACGGGCAAGATTGCAGAGCCGTACACCTTTACGGCCCGGGTAAGCCCCCTGACCGCCACCCTGCCCATCACCTATGCCTGGCACGTCCCCGGCCAGGTGCAGGGCGGCGTGGGCCAGGCCGTCACCGACACGGTCACCGTTGCCTGGACCGCGCCCGGCACCTACCGCCTGGTCATCACCGCCACCAACGAGGCCGGCAGTGTCTCCGCCGCCCACTCGGTGGTCATCCAATCGCCCGTGAAGGCCGGCCTGTCGGCGTCGCCCGTCAGCGGCCCGGCGCCCCTCATCGTGACGTTCCAGAACACGTCCGTGGGCGACGTGACCGAGAGCCTGTGGGATTTCGGTGATGGCCAGACGAGCCGCGGCGCGAACCCGAGCCACACCTACGAGGCCGCCGGCGTTTATACCGTGACCCTGACGGTCAGCGGGCCGGGCGGTAAGGACACCGAGGTCAAGGCCGCGTACGTGCACGTGGAGGCGGCGGCACCCGTGCCACCGAGCGGCGGTGCGTTCCGGATCTATCTGCCCGTCGTCCGTCACTAGACAGCCTGCCGGAGAGCCCGTTCGCTGGTAGTGCGCGCTTCAGCGCGCTTCTTTGGCGATAAATCGCCCACTACCAACGTACAAGCGCCTCTCCAACAACCTCCTACATGACAGGTGCGGTTGTAGTACTAGGCAGCCCTGCCCTGCCGTTCTGCGGAATGCGTGCCGGCCTGACGGTACAGGACGGGCACCTCAGCCGGTGGGCAGGATAAAGTAGAAGCGAGTCCCCTCGCCGGGGGTGCTGTCGACGCCCACCGTGCCGCCGTGGGCCTCGACGATGCTCCGGGCGATGGCCAGGCCCAGGCCGGCGCCGCCGGTGGCCCGGCTGCGCGACTTTTCGCCGCGATAGAACCGCTCAAAGACGTGGGGCAGATCCTCGGCCCCGATCCCCTCGCCCGTGTCGCGCACCTCCACGCACACCCCCGCGTCGCTCTCCCGGGCCACGATCTCGACCCGGCCCCCGGGCGGGGTGTGGCGCAGGGCGTTGCCTACCAGGTTCGACAGGGCGCGCCCGATGAGCCGGGCATCGACGGTCACGGGGTCGACGCCGGGCCCGACGCTGCCCTCCAGGGTGATCCCATCCCGCGCCGCCAGTCCTGAAAAGCTCTCGATGGTATCCGAGACGAGGTCCGAAAGGGCCATGGGGGCCAGGTCCAGGCGCAGGCCGCCGGCCTCCAGTTGGGCCAGCTCAAAGAGGTCGTCGATGAGGAGCGACAGGGACCGGATCTCGCGCTGGGCGGTGCGCAGGTAGCGCTCCTCGGTCTCGGGATCCTCCACCAGGCCGTCGGCCAGCGCCTCGACGATGGCCTGGATGGAGGCCAGGGGCGTGCGCAGGTCGTGCCCGGCCCAGGCGATGAGGTTGCGCCGGAGGGCCTCCAGCTCGCGCTGCTTGTCGGCCGCGGCCTGGAGCTGGCTGGCCATGTCGTTAAAGCTGCGGGCCAGGCTCGCCATCTCGTCGCTGCCCCTGACGGGCACGCGCACGCCGAGCTGCGAGCGGGCCAGGGCGCGGGCCGCCCGCTCCAGGGTGACGATGCGATCTGTGAGGGCCACCGACAGAAAATAGCCCACCGACACGGCTATGCCCCCCGCAAAGAGCAGCAGGACGGTGGCCAGGAGCAGGTCGTGCTGGCTGGCAAACATCAGGCGCGCCGTGACCCACACGTTCAGGAACGTCAGGAGGCTGGCCAGGACGTAGCCACCCAGTAGCACCCAGCTCAGGCGCGGCGAGCGGTAGAGCCAGCCGTAGCGGTAGGCGACGTACCCGGCAGCCACGGAAAGAAGGGCCGTCGCCGCCAGGAAGAGGGCCATGAGGCGCAGCTCGGCCATGGCCGGGCGCAAGAGCAGGAAAAAGAAGCCCAGGGCCACGGCCAGGGTGATGACCACCCCGCCCACGAATCGCAGGTGCGGCGCCGGCGAAGGCCGCTCCTCGACGGTCGATTCCATGTTCCGATCCTCAGGGTTCAAAGCGATAGCCGACCCCCCAGACGGTGAGGATGTAGCGCGGGTTCGCCGGGTCCGCCTCGATCTTTTCCCGGAGGCGGCGGATGTGCACGGTGACGGTGCTGGGGTCTATGTATTCCGTCAGCCCCCAGACGTGGTCCAGGAGCTGATCGCGGCTGAACACCTGGCGGGGATGGCGGGCCATGGTCCACAGCAGGTCAAACTCGCGGGCCGTCAGCGCGCGCTCCTCGCCGCGCACCTCCACCAGGCGCGTGCGGGGATCGATCTTGAGCTCGCCAAAGACCAGGGGACGCGCCCCGCCGCCCAGCTCGCCCGTGCCCCGGGTGCGCCGCAGCACGGCCCGCACGCGGCTGACCACCTCCTGGGGGCTGAAGGGCTTGACCACGTAATCGTCGGCGCCCATCTCCAGGCCGGCGATGCGCTCCGGCTCCTCGCGGCGGGCGGTGAGCATGATGATCGGCGTGTCGCCCCGCTCCCGCAGCCAGCGCGTGATCTCCAGGCCGTCGACGTGGGGCAACATCAGGTCCAGCACGACGAGGTCCGGCATCCGGTCTGCCAGGCTCTCCAGGGCAGCCCGGCCGTCGCCGGCGACCTCGACCTCGTAGCCGGCCCGCCGCAGGTAAAGGTTGAGCACCTCGCGGATGCTGGGCTCGTCTTCGACGACGAGAATTCTCGCGTCTGCCAACGGTCCGCTCCCACCGGCGCGGCGGCCGCGCTATGGTCGATGCGCCCTCTGGCGTTCCTGCTCGTCGAGCCAGGCGCTGGTGCCGATCTCGGTGCGGCGGCAGAGGGCACGGTAGTGGCGCGCCACCGTCACCGGATCGGCGTGGGCCAGGAACACCTGGCAGGCGAAATCGGGGCACACGCCACAGTGCTCCAACCCCCGCTCGACGACGCAGCAGCAAAACACGGGGCAGGTTCCCTCGCACGTCTCGCCCAACTGGTAGGCACAGCCATCGCAGTGCTCTGCCAGGAGGGCGTCGCACGCGGCGCAATAACGACCACACGCGGCAGCCAGGCGCCGCCTGTGACAATCTTGATCGCTCACCTTCAGCGTGCCATCCTCTCCCTCGATTGGCGTTATTATAGCAGAGTTGGGCCGGTCCCACAAGCCTGAACCGCAACTTGAGCCCCAGGCAGGACGATGGTATAATGGCCGCTCGACCTGCCGCCCGGGAAGGAGAGGAATCAAAGAGGATGATGCGCAAGCGATGGACTGCCATATTGGGAGTCGCCGCCGTGGCCTGCCTGGTGGTTGCCGGGCTGGGAGCTGCCTACCTGGGACGGACCGTGCCGGGGGTGGCCCGACTCCTCACCCGCGCGACACCCGCGCCGACGGCCATTCCCGTCGGCGAGCGCGACTTTACGCACCTGCTGCCCACCGCCACGCAGACCCCCAGCGCCACGCCCGAGCCCACCGCCGACCCGCCCAGCCCGACGCCCACCCCTACGGCGACGCGCACGGCCAGGGCCACCAACCCGCCGGCGAGCGCGACCGTCGTCGCTACCGTCACCGCTGCTGCCACCGAAACGCCCAGCCCATCCCCCAGCCCCACGGCGGCCCCGCCAACGCCCACGCCCCGGCCGCAATGGATCGCCTTCGAGAGCAAGCGCGGTGAGCACGGCGACTACGAGATCATGGCCATCCGGCCGGACGGATCACAGCCGACCAACCTGACGCAATCGTGGGCCGACGACGTGGCCCCCGCCTGGGCGCCCGACGGCCGGCACATCGCCTTTGTCTCGCTGCGCGACACCATAAGCGGCAAGTGGGGCCTGGAGAACAGCTCGATCTATGGCATGGACTTTGACCCGGCCACGGCCGCCGCCGGCGAAGTGTGGCGCATCACCGACGGTGGGGGGTCGGACGGCTGGCCCACCTGGTCGCCCGACGGGCGGCGCATCGCCTTCCACAGCGACCGCAGCGGCAACTGGGACATCTGGGTCGTCAACGCCGACGGCTCGGGACTGGTGCAGCTCACGGCGAGCCCGGAGAACGACCGCTATCCCAACTGGGGACCC
>DAOUHB010000028.1:0-10014 GCA_034428935.1 Anaerolineae bacterium
GGGGGGTCGGACGGCTGGCCCACCTGGTCGCCCGACGGGCGGCGCATCGCCTTCCACAGCGACCGCAGCGGCAACTGGGACATCTGGGTCGTCAACGCCGACGGCTCGGGACTGGTGCAGCTCACGGCGAGCCCGGAGAACGACCGCTATCCCAACTGGGGACCCGGCGGCAAGATAGCCTTCACCTCCAACCGGGGAGGCAACGAGGACATCTGGGTCCTGGACGTGGACGCGGCCCTCAGCCAGGGCGACGACTCGTCGGCCGTCAACCTGACCAGGGCCGCCAAGCGCGACCGCTACGCCATCTGGTCGCCAGACGGCCGGCAGCTCACCTTTAACACCAACCGCGACGGCAATTTCGAGGTGTACGTCATGAACGCCGACGGCTCCAAGCCGCGCAACCTATCCAACTCGCCCAAAAGCACCGAGGGCCTGGCCGACTGGGCGCCCGACGGCCGGCGCCTGGTGTTCTACAGCGACCGCGGCGGCAACAAGGAGGTCTATATCCTCGATCTGGCGTCGCTGAAATGGACCAACATCAGCAACCACGAGGCCAGCGACGAGTACTGCGCCTGGTCTCCCTGACGCCTCGGCGGGCTCAGCCTTCCTCTTCCAATTGTTCGCGGGGCCGGCCGTTGGTCAGGTCGGCGTACACTTCTTCGAACTGGGCCACCTCGCGGCCGTAGGCGTCCAGGTTGCTGGCGTACAGGCTGTGCGACAGGGCAAAGACGATGGAGGCCATGGCCGTCGGAGAGGGCAGGTAGCCCCCTTCGGTGGCGGCGCAGGACAGCAGCAGCTCGGCCTCGCCGGCGATGGGGCAGTCGGCCTGGGCGATGATGCCGATGGTCCGGGCGCCCAACTTTTTGCCCAGGGCCAGCGCCCGGGTGGCGGTGTGGGCATAGTCGGTAAACCCAAGTCCGACGATGACATCCTCCGGCCCCACCTCCTTCAGCGCCAGGGCAACGCCAAAGGGGCCATGATCCAACGAGATCACTCCCCGCCGGACCATGCTCAAGTAGCTCTGGGTGGCCGCCGAAAGCCCGGCTGCCGCGTCTTCCGAAACGATATAGACCCGTCGCGCGGTCCTCAACATCTCGGCGGCTTCCTCGACCTTGTCGAGGGGCAGTTGCCGGATGGTTTTCTCCAGGTTGGCCCAGTCTCGCCACAGCGTCCGCGCCACGGCGTTGGGGGCCTGGTCCAGGCGCTCCTGCAGGGAGGCCCGGCTATCGCGCATCTCCTCGAGGACGGCCTCCTGGATCTCGCGGATCAGCTCGACATAGCCCTCATATCCCAACTGCTGCGAGAAACGTGTCACCGTGGCGACGTCTACGCCCACATGTCGCGCCAGGCGCGACGCACTCATAAAGGCGACTTTTTCGTGGTTGGTGAGGATCAGGTCGGCAATGCGGCGAAAACTGGGGGACAACGATTGGTACTGTCGTGTAATTCTCTCTCGGAACATGCAGTCCTCTCTTCTAGCTTTGACCAAACGACGACGTTAAAAAAAGCATACCACAGAACAACGAGGACTGCAAGAACTTCTTTTCCGCGTAACAATCAAGGTGGGCTGCTGGTAGGCACAGGATAAAGCCCACGAGTTGCATCCTGTGCCACGTGTGTTATAATCCGCTTGTGCACCGCCGCACAACCCGTCGCCACGTAGCCCGCAAATGTGAGGAGATGCGATACCATGAGTGAAACGTGGGGCAAGCTACTCGTCGTCGACCTGACCACGGGCCACCTCTACGACGAGCCCGTGGATGAGCCGGCCGCCCGCGACCTGGTGGGCGGGGCGGGCTACGCCGCCCGCTACCTGTACGACCGGCTCTCTCCGGGCACCGATCCCCTGGGGCCCGAAAACATCCTGATGTTCACCACCGGCCCGCTGGTAGGCACCCGGGCGCCGTCGTGCGGCCGCTACGAGGTGTGCGGCCTGTCGCCGCTGACCGGCATCTGGGGCGAGTCGAACTCGGGCGGGTTCTGGGGCCCCGAGCTGCGCTTTGCCGGCTACGACGGCGTCGTCGTCCGTGGCCGCGCCGAAAGGCCGGTCTGGCTGTCCATCGTCGACGGCCAGCCCCCCGCCCTGCACGACGCCGCCGGGCTGTGGGGCCTGGATAGCTACGAGACCCAGGAGCGCCTGCGCCAGGAGCTGGGCGACCGCAGGGTGCGGGTGGCCTGCATCGGGCCCGCCGGCGAGAACCGCGTCCTCTTTGCCGCCGTGATGAACGACCACGGCCGGGCCGCGGGCCGCACCGGCCTGGGCGCCGTCATGGGCGCCAAGAACCTGAAGGCCATCGCCGTCCGCGGCCGCCGGCAGGTGCCCCTGGCCGACAGGGAGCGGTTCAACCTGGCGGCCCGCCAGGGCCTGGAGTGCGTGAAGGAGGACCTGAGCACCACGGTCTATCGCGAGATGGGCACCGCCTCCTTCGTCGACATGAGCATGATGTGGGGCAACATGCCCAACAAGTGCTGGAGCCAGCCCGAGTTCGAAGAGGCCACCAACCTCAGCGGCGTGACCATGATGGAGACCATCCTGACCCGGGCCGTGCCCTGCTACGGCTGCTACGTGGCCTGCGGCCGCGAGGTGAACCTGAAGGACACCTACGGCGTCGAGGTCGTGGACGGCCCCGAGTACGAGACCGTGGCCATGCTCGGCTCTCAGCTCCTGGTGGACGACCTGCCCGGTGTGGCCTATGCCGGGCACCTGTGCAACCGGCTGGGGATGGACACCATCAGCGCCGGCTCCACCATCAGCCTGGCCTACCTGCTCTACGAGCGAGGCTTTATCACCGCCGCCGATACGGGCGGCATGGCCCTGGAATGGGGCAACATCGAGACGGCCCACGTCCTCCTAGAGATGATTGCGGCGCGCCAGGGCTTTGGCGACCTCCTGGCCCAGGGCACGCGCCGCCTGGCCGACCACTATGCCGCGCCCGACCTGGCCGTGCACGTCAACGGGCTGGAGCCCGCGGCCCACGATCCCCGGGCCATGACCGGCATGGCCCTGACCTACGCCACCTCTCCCCGGGGCGCGTGCCACATGCAGGGCGACGTCTATACCGTGGACATGGGCATGACCGTGCCCGAGGCGGGCCTGCTGCCCGGCAGCCGCTTCAAGAACCGGGGCAAGGCCGTCACCGTGGCCCGGCTGCAGAACTGGCGCAGCCTGTACAACAGCGCCATCATGTGCATCTTTGTCAACCCCACCCCGCCCCTCCTGGCCGAGATGCTCGCCGCCGCCACCGGCGGCCCTTCCGATCTCGAGCACTGGCTGCGCGCCGGCGAGCGCGCCTTTGTCCTCAAGCGCGCCTTTAACAACCGCCTGGGCATCCGCCGCGGCCACGATCGCCTCCCCGAACGGCTGCTGCGGCCCATGGCCAACGGGTCCGGGGGACGCGTGCCGCGCATGGACATCCTCCTGCGCGAGTTCTACCGCGAGCGGGACTGGGACTGGGACACGGGGCAGCCATCCAGGGAAAGCCTCCTGAGCCTCGGCCTGGAAGACGTGGCCGGCGACCTGTGGGGATGAGGCCCCTGCGCCTGGGCCTGGCCCTGGGCGGCGGCAGTGCCCGCGGCCTGGCCCACGTGGGCGTCATCGACGTCCTGGAACGAGAAGGCATCGCCATCGACTGCATCGCCGGCACCAGCGCCGGGGCGCTGGTGGGCGCGGCCTATGCCGCCGGCGCCCGCGGCCGGCGCCTCGTGGACATGGCCCTGGCCGTGCGCTGGCACCACATCGCCCGGCCCGGCCTGCCCTGGCGGGGGCTCGTGTCCTTTGCCCCGCTGGAGGCCTATCTGGTCGCCGAGCTTGGCGACCTCACCTTTGCCGACCTGGCGATGCCCTTTGCCGCCGTGGCCACCGACCTGGTGACCGGTGAGCCCGTGGTCCTGCGGGAAGGGCGCCTGGCCCCCGCCGTGCGGGCCAGCGCCTCGGTGCCGGGCATTATCACGCCCGCCAGGCTGGGGGGCCGGCTGCTGGTGGACGGCGCTGTGAGCAACAACCTGCCCATCTCGGTGGCCCGCGCCCTGGGCGCCGCCGTCGTCGTCGCCGTGGGTCTCTGCCACCCACCGCGGCAGGTTCCCCGCGACATCCTGAGCGTCCTGGTGGCCGCGGGCGACGAGCTCCTGCTGCGCGCCGGCGACCCGCCGGCCACCGCCGACGTCTACCTGCCCATCCCTGCCGGCGGCATGGGCAGCCTCTTGCGCCTGTCTCGCGCACCGGAGATGGTGGCGTTGGGCCGGCAGGCGGCCGAGACGGCCTTGCCCGCCATCCGCGAGGCTTTGGCGAGCGTCGCTGCTCCTCTCTGGGGCCACGGCGAGCCCGTTTGACTTCCCATAAAGCCTGTTGTATAATCTTGCCGGCCCTTGCGGTCGATCTTGATACAGGGAGGGTCGCCCATGTCTGTCTCCGGCACAATCTCTCGACTGGCACGCTACCGCGGACGCGAAGGGCAGATCGCCTGGATGTTGCATCGCATCAGCGGCCTGGGCGTGTTCCTGTTCCTGGCCTTTCACATTTTCGACATCTTTCTCGTCGCCTTTGGCCCCGAGCTTTTTGATCGGCTGCTCTTTTTCTACCACCAGTTCCTGTTCAAGCTGCTGATCATCTTTGGGCTCTACCTGGGCGTGCTGTACCACGCCCTCAACGGCATCAGGGTCGTCCTCGTCGATTTCTGGCCGGGCATGGCCAGGCGGCAGGCGACCCTGTGGCGCATCCAGATGGTCATCTTCCTGGTGGCCTACATTCCCTCCGCGACGATCATGCTGTCCGAGATGTTCTAACAGGGAGGAGGCAGGACAATGCACGTCACACCGGCCCGGCCCCGCCCGGCCAGCAACCTGGAGCTGTATAGCTGGTTCTTTATGCGCATCACCGCCGTGGCGCTCTTTGCCATGGCCGTCTTTCACCTGGTGTACATGCACATCATCGTCGGCCTGGACAACATCACCTTTGAGGTCATTGCCCAGCGCTGGCAGTCTCCCGGCTGGCGCCTCTTTGACCTGTTCCTGCTGTTATTTGGCTGGCTCCACGGGTCAAACGGCGTGCGCATCGTCATCGACGACTATGTGCGGTCGGACGGCTGGCGCGTGCTCCTGAAGTCGCTCCTCTACGTGCTGGTCTTTGTCCTCATCGTGCTGGGCTCGTACGTCATCTTTACCTTCCAGTCGTAGGCCCTCACAGCAAGCCGGGGAGATGGCTGGAACGCCGGGGAGGCAAAAGGATGTACCATTCGTTTGACGTCGTCATCGTCGGGGCGGGGGGCGCCGGGCTGCGGGCCGCCCTCGAGCTTGGACAGGTGGGCAGCGTGGCCGTCCTCAGCAAGCTGTACCCCTCCAGGTCGCACACCGGTACCGCCCAGGGAGGCATCGGGGCGGCCCTGGGCAACATGGAGGAGGACCTGTGGGAATGGCACATGTTCGACACGGTCAAGGGCGGCGACTACCTGGTCGACCAGGACGCGGCCGAGGTGCTGGCCCGGGAGGCCATCGAGAACGTCTACGAGCTGGAGCACTGGGGCCTGCCCTTTGACCGCACCACCGACGGCAAGATCGCCCAGAGGCCCTTTGGCGGGCACACCCACCACTTTGGCAAGGGGCCGGTGCGCCGCTCGTGCTACGCCGCCGACCGTACGGGCCACATGATCCTGCAGACCCTCTACCAGCAATGCATCCGCCACGACGTCCAGTTCTTTGACGAGTATCACGTCCTGGACGTGCTGATCAAAGATGGCGTGGCCTGTGGCGTGGTGGCCTACGAGACCCTCACCGGGGAGATCCACATTTTCCGGGCCAGGGCGGTCCTCCTGGCCACGGGCGGCATGGGCCGCATGTTCAAGATCTCGTCCAACGCCCACGCCCTCACGGGCGACGCGCCGGCCATGGTGCTGCGCCGCGGAGTGCCCCTGGAAGACATGGAGTTCTTCCAGTTTCACCCCACGGGCATCTACAAGATGGGCATCCTCATCACCGAGGCGGTCCGCGGCGAGGGGGGCATCCTCCTCAACAGCCAGAACGAGCGGTTCATGGAGCGCTACTCGCCGACGATGAAGGACCTGGCCCCCCGCGATATCGTCTCGCGCTCGATCTACATGGAGATCCGCGAGGGGCGCGGCATCGACGGCAAGGATTACGTGTACCTGGACGCCAGCCGCCTGGGCGCCGACGTGGTCGAGGCCAAGCTGCCCGACATCGCCGACTTTTGCCGGACCTACCTGGGGGTCAATCCGGCCCGGGAGCCGATGCCGGTCCAGCCCACGGCCCACTATGCCATGGGCGGTATCCCCACCGACGTCGACGGGCGGGTGGTCATCGACGAGGCCAACACGCCCCTGCCCGGCCTGTATGCCGCGGGCGAGTGCGCCTGCGTGTCGGTGCACGGCGCCAACCGCCTGGGCACCAACTCGCTGGTGGACCTGGTCGTCTTTGGCCGGCGGGCCGGGCGCGACATGGCCCGCTACCTCGCCGAGGCCGACTTTGTGGCCCTGCCCGACGACCCCGGCTGCGAGGTGTGCGACGAGCTGGTGCGGCTGCGGACCGGCACCGGCTCGGAGCGCATGGCCGACATCCGCCAGGAGCTGCAAGAGGTCATGATGGACGACGTGGGCGTGTTCCGCGTCGCCGCCCAGATGCAGGCTGCCCTGGACAAGATCGGCGAACTGCAGGAGCGCTACCGCAACGCCAGCATCGAGGACAAGGGCCAGAAGTTCAACACCGACCTGTTGGAGGCCATCGAGCTGGGCTATCTCCTGGAGCTGGCCGAGATCACGGCCGCCAGCGCCCTGGCGCGGCAGGAGAGCCGCGGCGCCCATTCCCGCGAGGACTTTCCGGAGCGAAACGACGAGACCTGGCTGAAGCACACCCTGGCCTACCGCACCGAAAACGGCGTGGAGCTGCGCTACAAGCCGGTGGTCGTCACCCGCTTCCAACCCAAGCCGCGGACCTATTAGCGGTCACCGCACACGAGGGAGTCACGATGGAAGTTACGCTCAAGATCCTGCGCTTTAATCCCGAGTCGGACGCCAAGCCACACTGGCAAGAGTATCCGCTCGAGCTGGAGCCCACCGACCGGCTGCTGGATGCCCTGAACCAGGTCAAGTGGTACCACGACGGCACCCTGGCCTACCGGCGCTCGTGCGCCCATGGCATCTGCGGGTCCGACGCCATGACGGTCAACAACGTCAACCGCCTGGCCTGCAAGCTCCTGATGCGTGACCTGGGAAAGAAGGTGACCGTCGAACCGCTGCGGGGCTTTACCATCATCAAGGACCTGGTGGTGGACATGGAGCCCTTTTTCGCCAAGTACCGCTCCATCAAGCCCTATTTCATCAACTACGACCCGGCGCCCCCGGTGGAGCGCCGCCAGAGTCCCGAGGAGCGGGCGCGCTACGACGACACCACCAAGTGTATCCTGTGCGCGGCCTGCACCAGCTCCTGCCCCTCCTACTGGGGCAATCCCGACTTTGTCGGGCCGGCGGCCATCGTGCAGGCCCACCGCTTTATCTTTGACAGCCGGGACCAGGGCGCCAACGAGCGCCTGGAGGTGTTGAACGACCGCGACGGCGTGTGGCGCTGCCGCACGATCTTTAACTGCACCGGCGCCTGCCCTCGCGACATCAAGGTCACCCAGGCCATCGGCGAGGTCAAGAAGCTGCTGCTCTTTAACCGGCTGGTCTAACAGCCTGTCGGAGAGCCCGTTTGCCCGTCGGCAAGCCCGTTCGTAGTGCGCGCTTCAGCGCGGCTGTTGGGCGATGAATCGCCCACTACGAACCCGCCAGCAAGCGCCTCTCCGACAACCTGCCAGCAGCCCGTCGGCATGCCCGTCGTAGTGCGCGCTTCAGCGCGCTTGGGCGATAAATCGCCCCCATGACCCCCTACCCGCGGGCCAGCAGCCGGAGCGCCGCCTCCGCCAGGATGGCGCTGCCGATGGGCAGGCAGCGCTCGTCCACGTCAAAGGTGGGGCTGTGGGCGCGGCGCCGGTCTCCCTCGATCTCGCTGCCCAGGGAGAACATGGCCGCGGGTGCCAGGGCGCCAAAGAAGCCAAAATCCTCGGCGCCCAGGTGCTTGGCCAGCGGCTTCAAGTGCGCGGCCCCCAGCAGATCGGCCGCCACTTCTTCGATACAGCGGGCCACCCCGTCGTCGTTGAGGGCGGGCGGATAGCCGATGACGATGCGCTGCTCGTAGTCGCCGCCCAGGGCCCGGGCGACGGACAGGGCACGCTCCACCTCGGCGTGCAGCTTGGCCTGGACCTCTGGCTGCATGTAGCGCATGGTAGCCATGAGCTCCACCCGCTCGGGGATGACGTTCTCGGCGTCGCCGCCCCGGATGGAGCCGATGCTGACCACGGCCGGGTCGAAGGGGTTCAGGCGGCGGGAGACGATGCCGTGCAAGGCCAGGATGACGTGGCCCATCAGGTAGATGGGATCGACCACGCGGTGGGGTGAAGCGCCGTGGCCGCCCTGGCCCAGGATGGTGGCATAGAGGGTGTCGACCCCGGCCGATGCCGGGCCTCCCTCGGCGACGACGTCGCCCACGGGCAAGAAGCTGTCGACGTGCAGGGCCAGCACGGCCCCCACGCCCTCCATGGCGCCGTCCTCGATCATGCGCGGCGCGCCGCTGATGCCTTCGTCGTCGGCCACTTCTTCGGCCGGTTGGAAGAGGAGCCGGATGGTGCCCGGAAAGGATTCCCGGGCCAGGAGTGTGGCCACCCCCAGGAGCATGGCCGTGTGGGCGTCGTGCCCGCAGGCGTGCATCACGCCCGGCACCCGCGAGGCATAGGGCACGTCGTTCATCTCCTGCAAGGGCAGGGCGTCCATGTCGGCCCGGATGGCGACGATGGGCTGCCCTTCGCCCCGCTCGCCGACGACGCCCGTGCGGCCGACGCCGGTCCGGGTGCGATAGCCCAGGGATTCGAGGACGCCGGCCACCAGGGCCGAGGTACGCTTCTCCTGGAATCCCAGCTCGGGGTACATGTGGATCTCTCTGCGCCAGGCGCTCAGTTGGTCGGCCAGCCCGCGGGCACGTTCAAGCATGATTTTTCCTCCCTCGTTGGAGTGGCCGGCACGCGGTACCGGCCCTGATTGCCCGGCCATTTTACCGGCAAACGGGCGTTTCGACAAGTCGGGGCCGTGCCTGGTCCCGGCGCGCCCCTCCCCCGACAAGTCGGGGGCTCCGGCCCGGCACGCTACACGGACTCCCCGACTTGTCGGGGCCAGCTGACCGCCCCTGCAAGCCTCCCCCGACAAGTCGGGGACTCCGGCTCCGGCCCGGCGTACTACATGGACTCCCCGACTTGTCGGGGAAGTCGGGGACTCCGGCTCCGGCCGGCACGCCACACGGACTCCCCCCTGGCCCGGACGGCCAGGACGGGCGACTTGTCGGGGGTCAGGCCGGCGGCCTCTCCATCGTCGCCATCTGCTCCGCCAGAAAGCGGGCCACCTCGGAGACGGGGAAGGGCCAGGTGTAGACAAAAGAGATGCCCGGATGTCGCTGCCGGGCGGCCTCCAGGGCGGCAGGGATGTCGAGCTCAGCGTGCTCGCCGCCGCGGGTCATCATCGGCGTCACGACCTTGACCAGGCCGGCTCCCCGGGCCACGGCCTGGTCAAGGGCCTCGTCGAGGCTGGGGGCGCAGAACTCGTTAAAGCCGACGATGACCGGGCAGCCGGCCGCCGCGGCCAGGTGCTCGCCCAGCTCCAGCGAGGCCGCCCAGAAGGGGTCGTTGCCGGCGGTGCGCGGCCAGGCCCGCACCCGGGCATCCAGGGCGGCGTGGCGGGCCTCGAGGGCCGCCCGCTCCTCGCCGCCGGCCGCCCGCGGCGACGAGAGCCGGCCGTGCAGGCTCATCAGCTCGGCCAACTCGGCCGGCGGAAAGTCGCGGGCAGGGGCACCGTGCGTGGCCAGGACAATCATGGTCTCCATGGAACCTCCGGATCGGTGGTCAGGGCCGGCCAGGCCCGGTACGAAAAAGGGCGGAGCCGGATCGGCCGGTTCCGCCCCCTCGCCGTGGCCTGGCGGGCCAGG
>DAOUHB010000029.1:0-23393 GCA_034428935.1 Anaerolineae bacterium
CAGGAGGCCATGTCGGGCATTCTCACCAATCGCGAGATCGACGTGCTTCGCCGGGTGGCCCAGGGCTGGAGCAACCGCGACATCGCCGAGGGGCTGGGCATCGGCGAGGCCACCGTCCGCACCCACGTGAGCAGCATCCTGTCCAAGCTCAACGTCGGCAGCCGCACCCAGGCCGCCCTGTACGCCCTGCGTGAGGGCCTGGCCTCCCTTTCCGATTAGCCCGTCTACAACTTTTGGATGACCCTTCTCCACAAATTGCCGGCATTATTTCCTCCACGTCCCATCTGAACTGCGTAGCAAAATTCGAAGGAAACACTGATGACAGGCAGCCCCCCTGCCTGTTATAATGACGCCAACATTTGTCTCCACATGGGAGAGCGTTCAAAAGCGGGTACCTTTTGAACGCTCTCGCCATTCTTAGACCTTGATCACAGGAGGGCAAGCGGCAGAGGCTACACGACTGGACAATCACCGGCGGGCCGCGAAACGGGTTGCCGCGCCCGCACCGGCGCCGGGGCAGAACAATCCGAGGAGGAGAAACATGCAAACAAAAGCTCGCTGGACCATCCTGGCCTTGATCGCCGTCGTGACCATGATCGCCTCGGCCTGTGGCCCGACTCCGGTCCCCCAGGTCATGGAGGTGGAAAAAGAGGTGACCCGCATCGTCGAGGGGACACCCATCGTGGAAAAGATCGTCGAGACCCAGGTTGTGAAAGAAGAGGTCATCGTCGAGGTCACGCCCACCCCGCCGCCCATCCCTGAAGGCGGCTATGTTACCGAAGCTTCCTTTTCCGATGCCAAGATATTGAACCCCATCCTTTCCACGGATGACGCCTCGTCCGACGTTCACACCCTGCTCTTTGGCGCCGCCCTGCGCACCGACCCCCACAGCGGTGAGATCATCCCCGATATGACGGATGGCTGGGAAGTTTCGGAAGACGGCCTGACCTACACCTTCAAGGTTCACGAGGGCATCTTCTGGACCGACGGCACGCCGGTGACGGGCAAGGACTTTGCCTTTACCTACCGGGCCCTCATGGAAGGGAATCTCGACACGCCTCGCCTCAGCAACGTGGAGTATGTCCAAGAGGTCAACCTCGTCGACGACATGACCGTGGAGTTTGTCTTTTCCGAGGTCAACTGCGCGGCCCTCACCGATCTGGGGCTGGGCTGGCTGCCGGCCCACATGTACTCGCCCGATTTCTCGGACATCATGACCAACACGCTCAACACCGAGCCAACGGTCACCAACGGCCCCATGATTCTGCAGGAATGGGTGAAGGACGACCACATCACCCTGGTGCGCAACCCCAACTACTGGCGCGGCGCTCCCCACCTGGATGGCTTTGTCTTCAAGGTGGTGCCCAACGCGACCGTCGGCGTGCAGCAGCTCAAGACCGGCGAGGTGGACATCTATGACGGCATCGAGCCGAAATACCTGGTCGAGATGGAGCTGGAGCCGCAGTTGAACATCTTCAAGTACTTTGACGATGGCTACGTCTTTGTGGCCTTCCAGATGGGTGACCCCACCAACCCACTGCCCCGCCTTGACGAGGATGGCTCGGTGATCGAGGATCACGGTATCCATCCCATCCTGAGCGACGTGCGGGTGCGCTATGCCATCACCCACGCCATCGACCGCAACACCATCATCTCCAGGGTCATCTTTGGGCAGGGAATGCCCATGAACGCCAACGTGCTGCCGGCCATTACCTGGGCCTTTAACGATGAGCTTCAACCCCGCGAATTTGACATGGAAAAGGCCGCGGCCCTGCTGGAGGAGGCGGGCTGGACCGACCAGGACGGCGACGGGGTGCGCGAGTGCCACGGCTGCATGCACGCCAGCGAGGGCACGCCCCTGCATCTCAAGCTCATCACCAACTCGGGCAACGAAACCCGCGAAAGCATCGGCCTCATCGTCCAGGACCAGCTCGGCAAGCTGGGCTTTGACCTGGAGTTTGAGCCCATGGAATGGAACGCCTTTGTGACCACCCTGGTGGGCCAGAACTTTGACATGTGCATCGTGGGCTGGACCAATGCGGGCAGCGACCCCGACGACGAGACGTACTGGGGCAGCATGAACGACCAGCCCGGCGGTGGGTTCAACTTTGTGTCCTACTATGACACGGAAGTGGACGCGCTGCTGAAGGAGGCCAAGACGATGCCCGGATGCCAGGCCGAGGACCGCGGGCCGCTGTACAAGACGATCCAGGAAATGATCTATGAAGATCAGCCCTACACCTTCCTGTACGTGCCCCGCGCCATTCTCGTTCACAACAAGCGCATCGCGGGCATGGACCTTGGGGCGTGGGATTTCCGCTACAGCATCTATGACTGGTACATCCAGCCGGTCGAATAGCCTGATAGGTGCCTGACGGGCAGAAGGGGATGGGGCGCAGCCGCTGCCCCATCCCCGGGCCCAGCCGGCCGATACCGGCCGCCCCCAATGCGAGGGAGAGTTTCCATGACCCGCTACGTTCTTCGTCGTCTGCTGCAGGCCATCCCAACCTTTTTTGGGATCACAATCCTGACCTTTGCCATCGTCTACCTGGCCCCGGGCGACCCGGTTCTGCAGCAGACCTTTAATCCGCGAATCAGCACGGCCACCCGCCAGGAGCTGAACCACCGCCTGGGGCTCGATCAACCGCTGACCGTGCAATATCTCACCTGGCTCATCGGCAACGACTGGCAGGAAGACACCGAGCTGCTGCCCCGGCGAGGCATACTGCGGGGCGATTTCGGGGTGTCCTTCATCGAGCACCGGCCGGTTCTGGAGATGATCGGTGACCGGCTGGGTGCCACGCTGCTGCTGACCGGCACGGCCACCCTCATCGGCTATGCCCTGGGCATCCCCGTCGGCGTGTATGCCGCCGTGCGTCGGGGCGGCCTCTTTGACAATCTGTCCCGGATCCTGGCCGTCATCTTTAACTCTATCCCCGGCTTCTGGCTCAGCCTGATCCTGATCCTGATCTTTGCCGTCAAGTTCCGCGAGTGGAACCTGCCGGCCATCGCTTCAGGCGGCATGTACACCGTCCGGCCGGGAGTCGACCAGGGCTTGAACCTGCTGGACCGCATCGTCCATCTCCTGCCGCCGGCCCTGGTCCTGGCCACGGCACCCATCGCCACTGTGTCGCGGCTGATGCGCACCCAGGTGCTGGAGGTTGTCCAACAGGACTATGTGCGGACGGCGCGGGCCAAGGGTGTATCAGAGCGCAAGGTCTATTTTCTCCACGCGCTGCGCAACGCCCTTATCCCCCTGGCCACCATCCTGGGCCCCACCCTGGCGGGACTCATCGGCGGGGCCGTCATCGTCGAGACGGTCTGGTCGTGGCCCGGCCTGGGGCGGCTGTTCGTCAACGCCAACTTTCAGCGCGACTATCCGGTGATCCTGGCCGGCTTTGTCCTCGGGGCAGTGGGCGTCATCCTGGGCAACCTGCTGTCGGACGTGCTCTACGGCTGGATCGATCCCCGGGTGCGCTTGAGTTAGGGGCAGGACCATGACACCAACCACGTTCGAGAGAGTGCCGGCCATCCGGCACAAGCTGGCGCGATCCGAATCCGAGATCGACCTGGCCCGCGAGTCGCGCGGCTACTGGGACTCGGCCCTGCTGGCCCTCCGCCGTGACCGGCTGACCCTGGCGGCCTTTGCCATGCTGCTGGTCACGGCGCTCTTTTGTTTTGTCCTCGCCCGGCCCGTCACCGAGGCCCTGGGCATCGACCCGAATGACACGGACCCTCTCATCGCCTTCGAGGGACCCAGCGTCGCCCACCCCATGGGGGTGGACCAGGTGGGCCGCGACCAGTTGGCCCGCCTGCTGTATGGCGGGCGGGTGTCTATCGGCATCGGTTTTTTCGCCGCCGTGATCATCATGACCATCGGGCTGGCGTTGGGCAGCATCGCCGGATTTTATGGCAAGATCGTGGACGACGTGGTCATGTGGTTCATCAACACCCTGAACTCGATCCCCTTTATCCTGCTGCTGCTCATCATCTCGCTGTTGTTCAAGCCAACGGCGCTGACGTTGACCATCTTTATCGGGCTTGTGAGCTGGACCGAGATCAGCCGCATTGTGCGCGGGCAGGTACTCCAGGTCAAGGAGATGGAGTACGTCACGGCGGCCCGCGCCCTGGGCACGCCCACCTCGTGGCTGATCGTGCGCCACATCTTGCCCAACGTGGTACCCGTGGCCATCATCTTTTCGGCGCAGGTCATCGGCGGGGTCATCCTGATCGAGTCGGCCCTCAGCTTCCTGGGGCTGGGCGTCCAGCCGCCGACAGCCACCTGGGGCAACATGCTCAACAAGGCCCAGTCCTACTTTACCCTGGCCCCTCACCTGGTGGTCTGGCCCGGCCTGCTCATCAGCCTGACCGTGTTGTGCCTGTACGTTATCGGCGACGGCCTGCGCGACGCCCTGGACCCCACCATGCGCGGCAAGCGGTGATCCGTGCTGCCTGCATAAAATGGAGCGGCGCTGTGTATACGGCGCCGCTCCATTTTGCAGTACAGGCAACGCGTGCTTACAGGGGAACCTCGTCTCCGGCAGCCTCCGGTTGATACAGCACCTCGACCACCGTGAAGCGCCTGACCCCGTCCGGGACGGGCCAACTGATCTCGTCGCCGGCCCGGTACCCCAGGACGGCGGTCCCGATAGGCGCCAGGACCGAGATCTTGTTCTCGTCGAGGTTGGCCTCGTCGGGAAACACCAGGGTAAGGTCCATGGTCTCTTGCGAGTCCAGGTCCAGCAGCCGGACCGTGGAATTCATGGTGACCACGTCTGCAGGAATCGCGGAGGGTGATAGGACCTGGGCAGCGGCGATTTCCTGCTCCAGCTTGTGCAAGTACTCGTTTCCCCGTGGCTCCAGGCGCTTGGCCTCGACGATCAGCTCTTTCAGCTTCTGGAGGTCGGCCTCTGTGATCAAAACCCTGTGTTCGCTGACGTCAGTCGTTCCGGATTGGGACGGAATCGCTTCCATTGTGTTCACCTCATTGCGTAATGGCAGCAGGGGCCGCCAGCAGCCGGCCCGCGGACATGCTGCACTGTTTGGTAAATAAAGCTCGGCCACGCCGTCCTGGTTCCTTTCGAGAGCGCGCGTGGCCGAGCGTCGTGGATGAGCCGGCCAGAGATCCCTTCAGATCACCGGCCTGGCTACACGGTTGCTCTCGCTAGGGAAACACCCCGCGCGTGCGGATGGCGTCGGCCACCTTGTTGACGGCCAACATCACCGCGGCCTGTCGCATGGGAACACCCCGCACCTCGGCAAAGTCCCACACCTCTTTGAAGCTGCGGGTCATGATGCTATTCAGAGTGCGATTGATCTCGCTCTCCTCCCAGAAAAAGCTCTGCAGGTCCTGAACCCATTCCAGGTAGCTGACCGCCACACCGCCGGCGTTGGCCAGGATGTCGGGCACGAGGATGATCCCCCGCTCCGCCAGGATCTCGTCCGCCTCGCGTGTCGTCGGGCCATTGGCAGCCTCGACGATGATGGAGGCCTTGACGTTGGCGGCGTTGTCGCCACGGATCTGCTGCTCCAGCGCTGCCGGGATGAGCACGTCCACCGGGGCGCTGAGCAACTGCTCGTTGTCGATCTGCTCGACACCGGGGGCCGAGTACCCCTCCAGCAGGTGATGGGGGTGCCTGGCAGCATGGTCGAGCATTGCCGGCACGTCGAGGCCGTTGGGGTTATAGTACCCACCGCTGATGTCGCTCACGGCCACGATCTGGCAGCCCATTCCGTGCAGGGTCTCGGCGGCGACGGAACCCACGTTGCCAAAGCCCTGGATGGCCACCTTGGTGCTGGACAGGTCGCGGTTCTTGCGCTGCAGGACCTCGCCCGTGACAATGGCCACACCCCGTCCCGTTGCTTCCCGGCGTCCGAGAGAGCCGCCGAGGGGGATGGGCTTGCCTGTCACGATCTCGAGGACGGACTTGCCCTCCACCATGCTGACGGTATCGGCCATCCAGGCCATGGTCTGCGCGTTGGTGTTGACGTCGGGAGCCGGGATGTCGCGCTTGGGCCCCAGGATGGGCAGGATGGCAATCGTGAAGCGGCGGGTGAGGCGGCTAAGCTCGGTCTGGGAGAGCTGGGTCGGGTCGACCTCCACGCCACCCTTTGCTCCGCCGTACGGCAGGCCGACGACCGCGCACTTCCAGGTCATCAACGCGGCCAGTGCCCGGACCTCGTCGATGTCCACGTTGGGGTGGTAGCGGATGCCACCCTTGCACGGCCCACGGGCACTGGAGTGCTGAACGCGGTAGCCGTTAAACACCTCCACCCGGCCATCATCCATGATGACGGGCACTGACACCTTGAGCTCGCGCTCCGCGGTGCTCAGGATCCGGACAATGCCGGGATCCAGGTCAAGCTGCCTGGACACGTCCTGGAGCTGCGCAAGAACCTGCGTCCACAGGTTCTGCTTGGGCGGGGCCGGTGTCATTACGAACTCGACGGGGGCCTGCGCCTGGGCTTCATTCGGTTGGGTCGCCATTAATCTCTCCTTATCACCTTACCTTGTGGTTTGCCCCTCTGCGCCGAGGGGGTACTATCGTTCCCATACCTGGATGGGACGGTTGTGAAGCGAGCTAAGGACGGCGGCATAGCCGCGCCTCTTTTCCACATCTTCGGCATCGATCACCTGCACGTCCAAGAGACATTTCAATTGCCCCGGGCCGACGCACCTGGCATAATCCTCCACCAGGGCATTTTCCATGGCGGCCACGAGGGCGTACAGATCTTCGGTCTTGCGCTCGGCACGGACAATGAGATGGATGGGCGAGACGCACGAGGAATCGCCAAAGGCGAGATCTTCGGGCGTCGCGTCATAGTCAAAGACAAAGACCGAGGAGACATTCTTGTCCATGTCGCCGAGGGCTTTTGCAACCTGCTGGGCCAGGCTATGATGGGTGTGGAAGCGGGCCCGGTTGTCACCCTGGCGCAAGAGCTCCAGCGTCGCTTGCGGGCCAACCAACTGCATCTTGTCCGCACAATAGACCAGCGCTTCCTCCAGAAACCCCTGAGTGACGCTGGCTGCATCCGGCAGATGCAGTGGCGGCGGGCTCCCTCCGGCGACGGCCTTGTCCGTCGCTGGATACGTTTGATCGTCCCCCATGAGTGCCTCCTCCTGATCGATCGCTGCGGAGAGGTATCAAGCGAGTCACATCCGGCCCGGGGCACCCGAGCTGATCGCCCAACCCCACGCCGCCATACGAATGGCGCCATGGCAATCATACCCGAGGGGAAGCGGTTTGTCATCCGATCATCGACGGGTCTTTCCTTCCACAAAATGAGGATCCGGCAAGCGTTTTGCTTCAACATTTGTGGAGTGCGGTCAACAAACGTGCAGCGCCGGCTGCGAGATGCGGCCGGAGCAAGGTGAGGCAGCGTGCGACTCTCATATGGAGAAGCAGAGGGATGGCCCATCAGGCTATTCACCGGGTTCCGAGGGGTCCCAGGGGGGATCCAGCGACACCAGGCCCTCTTGCAAGGCGTACAGCGTGGCCTGGACGCGGTTGGCCAGGTGGAGCTTGCCCAGGATGTTGCTGACGTGGCTACGCACAGTGGCTTCGGTCACCACCAGGCGCCCGGCAATCTCGGGATTGCTGAGGCCACGGGCCACCAGGCGCAGAACCTCCAGCTCGCGCTCGCTGAGGGGCTCGGGCGTGAGGGGGCGCTGGGCTCCCTGGCGCATCTCGGTGAGAACCTTGCGGGCGATGCCGGGCGCCAGGGAGGGCTCGCCGCGGTGTACCTGGCGGATGGCCTCCACCAGCTCGGCGGGCTCCGAGTCCTTGAGCAGGTAGCCCAGGGCCCCCGCCTTGATGGCCGGAAACACCTTGTCGTCGCCGGCAAAGCTGGTCAGAACCAGGACGCCCGGGCTCGAGCGGCCGGAGGTGAGGAGACGCGTCGCCTCGATGCCGTCCAGGCGGGGCATGACCAGGTCCATCAAGACGACGTCGGGCTGCAGGGCCTCGACCTGGGCGAGGGCTTCCTGGCCGTCGGCGGCCTCGCCCACCAGCTCGATGTCGTCGATCTCGGCCAACAGCGCCCGGATTCCCCTGCGGACAATGGCGTGGTCGTCGACCACCAGCACGCGGATCGTCTCCTGGGCCATGATTCCTCCCGGTCGTCAGACCTGCACCCGCACCCGGACGGCGGTTCCTTCGCCCGGCTTGCTGCGAATCTCCCACTGGCCGTGGATGCGCTGCACGCGCTCCTCGATCCCACCCAGGCCCATGCCGCCTCCCTGGCGGGCGGTTTCCGGATCAAAGCCGATGCCATCGTCGCACACCTCGAGGTTGACGGTGTGGTCGTCGTAGGCGAGGCGGACCTCGAGATTCGTGGCACGGGCGTGTTTCACCACGTTGTTGAGCGCCTCCACGGCAATCCAGAAGAGCTCGGTGTCCACGGCCAGCGACAGGCGCTTCTCACCTTCCACGTCGAGGTGGGTCAGCAGTCCGGCCCGCGTCTCGACGGCGGCCAGGCGGGCCTGCAAGGCGCTGACCAGCCCTTCCTTGGCCAGCACCGGCGGGCGCAGCTCAAAGATGAGCATGCGCATGTCCAGCATGGCCTCCCGCGCCGTGGCGTGCAGATCCTTCAGGTTTTCGGTCGCCACGCCGACCTTGCCCGTGGCCAAGGCCAGGCGGGTGGCTTCGGCATAGAGGGCGATGCTGTACAGGGCCTGGGTCACCGAGTCGTGCAGCTCGCGGGCCAGCCTCTGGCGCTCCTCGACGACGGCCATCTGGCCGACCTTTTCGTTCAAGCGGGCGTTTTCGAGGGCCAGGGCAGCCGCATCGGCAAAGAGGCTCAGGATGCGGACGTCCTCGGGGGTAAAGCCCCCCGGCTTGTTGGCCACGTTCAACGCCCCCACCGTGGAGCCCTGCACGCGCAGGGGCATGGCCAGCATCGTCTCGACGCCCAGCGGCAGATCCGTGGCCCCCGACAATTCTCGCGCATCGTCGATCAACACGGGCCGGCCGCTCAGGACCGCCCTTCCGGCAAAGCTCCTGGTCACCGGGACGTGGCCCGTCTCGACCTGCAAGGCGCCGCCCGACTGGGCGACGTCCATCATCGACCCGCCGTCCCAGAAAAAGAGCGCGCAGCCGGTGGCCATGGTGAGCTGGCAAGCCTCCAGGTAGACGATGTCCAGCACCTCGTGGAGTTTGAGCTTTTCCAGGAGGGCAGTGGTGATGCGCTGCAAGCTCTCGATCTCGGCCACGCGCCGGCGCGAGTCCTCGTACAGCTCGGCGTTGTCGATGGCGAGCCCCACGTCAATGGCAAAGGACCGCACCAGGCGCTGGTGATGGGCGGAGTAGTGGTTGGGCTCAAAGTGGCCCAGGCTCAACATGCCCACCGTCTGCCCGCGAATGATGAGCGGGATGCCCATCCAGCAGCGGATAGGCTCGGGGCTATCGAGGGCTGCGCGATACTCCCTGGCCCAGGGCGTCTCGTCGTGAACGTCGGGAATGATCACCGGCTCCTGCTGGAGTACCACGCGCTGATAATAGGCGCGATGCGCGGGAAAGCGCAGGTGCAGCGCCTGATCCTGGGGCAGCGATCCCCGGTAGGCCTGGACGACGAGGTGCTCTCCAGCGGTGGTGCGAAGGATGGCGGCGCTGTCGTAGGCCACCACCGTCTGGAGCTGCTTCAAGATCTGGCGTAACAGGGGCTCCAGCTCCAGGGTACCCGCCACGTGGCGCGACACCTCCAGGAGGGTCGCCAGTTCGTAGGTGCGCTCCCGGACCTCCAGTTCCGAGGTCTGCTGGGCCAGGATGCGCTCGGTGACGTCGGTTATGTAACCCTCCAGGGCCACCAGGCGGCCGTCGGAGCCATAAACCCCCCGGCCCTGATCCCAGACCCACTTTTCCTCGCCGCCGGCGGTGAGGATGCGGTAGGTGAGGTGGAAGGACTCGCCTGCGGCCAGGGCGGCCTGCACCTGCGCCCAGATTGCCGGCCTCTCGTCGGGATGGATCAGGTCCTGGACGCTGGCCCCGGCGCCGCGGGTCAGCTCGTCCGGCGAGTAGCCGGTGAGGGCCAGGCTCCCCTGGCTGGCGAACTGCATGGGCCAGCCCGGCATGTTCAGGCAGCGGTAGGCCATGCCCGGCACGTTGCTGAGGAGCGTGCCCAGGATCCGCTGGCTCTCGTCCCGCGCCAGCACGACGCGACGGACGACAAAGAAGAACAGGCCGGCAGTGATCAGGAGGAACAGGAGGTCGGCGGCGACTTCCAGGTAGGGAAGCAGGCTCGAGCCGGGGATCCAGGCAGCCAGCGCCCGCCTGGCGAAAAGCAGCCAGGCGGCCCCCAGCAACACGTATAGGGCGAGCAGAGCCAGGCCGCCGCGCCTCGTCCACAGCCACCTGGCGGCATCCCTGGCCCCGTTGTCCTTCGTACCCACGACCAAACTCTGCGTCTCCAGCACTCTTTCCCCGGCAACCTGTGGCACAATTGTACCACGAAGCTGGCCGCGGTGCAAAGCTACCCCTCTTCGGGCCGGCGGCGCCCGGACCTCGACCACCGGCGGCGCACGATTGGACATCGGGCGGCGGACCGTGCTACAATCCACGCGCCGAACCCACGCGCCGAACGCACGGTGAGGCAAGCATCTTTCCTGGTCAAAGGAGACCCGACTTTGAAACCACAGCTATTTGCACTGCTGACCGCTGCCGCCTGGGGCATTGGAGGCTACTTTGAGAAGAAGGGGCTCCACCTGGGCAACCTCTCGCCCCAGATGGGCATTACCATCCGCACCGCGGTGGCCCTGGTCATCCTCGCCATCGCCAGCTATCCTCAATGGAAGACGCTGCCGCAGGCCGGCGGCAAGGCCCTGCTCATGATGGTGGTGGGCGGCGGCGTGGTGGCCGGGGCCGTGGGCATGCTCTGCTTTTACACCGCCCTCAAGGGCGCGCCCCTGAACCGGGTCATGCCCATCGCCTTTACCTCACCGCTGTTCGGGGCGCTGATGGGCCTCATCCTTGGCGGCGAGCCCCTGACGCCCAAGACCGCGGCCGGGATGCTGCTCACCATCGGGGGGATCGTGCTGCTGACGATCTAGAGACTGTTTGGGCGGGCCAACAAACGGGCAGCTCGTTCGTTCGTAGTGGGCGATTCATCGCCCAAGAAGCGCGCTGAAGCACGCACTACGAACGACCGCGCTGAAGTACGCACCACGAACGGGCTCTCTGACGGGCTGCTACGCCTCCGGCGCACTCTTTTGTACGTACCTGCACTTCGGAAAGTTGCTGCACCCGACAAACTCGCCGTACTTGCCCGTCCGCTTGACCAGGGCGCCGCCGCAGCGGGGGCAGACCTGGCCCACCGGCTCGGGAGCCCCGGCGGCCTTCTTTCCGGAGGCGCGGCTTCCCTTTGCCTTGCCGCTGCCCTGCCCCTTGCGCTCTCCCCGGCCGCCCCGGCCGCGGGGCCGCGGCGGAGGCGCCTCGACGGTGACGGTGGGCATCTCCACCTGGGCCTTTTGCACGGCGGGCTCCAGCCCCGCCCAGAAGCCTTCCAGGGCGGGCAGGCGCTGCGCCCGCCCGGCGGCGATCTCGTCCAGCGTCTTTTCCATCTGGGCCGTGAAGCCATAGTCGAACTGGGTGGGGAAAAAGCTGACCAGCAAGTCGCAGACGACGAAACCCAGGGCGGAGGGCTTCAGGAAGCGCCCCTCCTTGAGCACGTAGCCCCGCTCCTGGATGAGGTCGACCATGCTGGCAAAGGTCGACGGCCGCCCGATGCCGCGCCGCTCCAGTTCCTTGATGAGCGACGCCTCGGTGTAGCGCGGCGGCGGCTGGGTCCAGTGCTGCTTGGGGATCAGCTCCAGGAGGTCCAGCCCCTCGCCGGCGCGCAGCCCCGGCAGCGGCCCAGCCTCCTCTTCCTCTTCGCCCGGGTCGCGGCCTTCCTCGTAGACCTTCAGGAACCCGGCAAAGACCAGCACCCGGCCCACGGCGCGAAAGAGGTAGGGCAGCCGGTTGTCCCGCTCGCCCCGGGCCGTGGGGATGAGGACCGTGGTCACGTCGTAGAGGGCGTCGGCCATCTGGCTGGCGATAAAGCGGCGCCAGATCAGCTCGTAGAGGGCCGCCTGCTTTTCGTCCAGGTAGGCGCGCATGGCCCTGGGCGTGCGGTTGGGATCCGTGGGCCGGATGGCCTCGTGGGCCTCCTGGGCCAACTTGACGTGGGTCTGGTAGACGGGCGGGCGGGCGGGCAGGTACTCCTTGCCCCAGAAGCGCTCCACCACCTCGCGGGCCGCCGCCTGGGCTTCGGGCGCCACGGCGGTGGAATCGGTGCGCATGTAGGTGATGAGGCCCACCGTGCCCTCGTCGCCCACGGGCAGGCCCTCGTACAACTGCTGGGCCAGGCGCATGGTCAGACCCGGCGGGAGGTGGAGGGAGCGGGCGGCGGCCTGCTGCATTGTGCTGGTGGTAAAGGGCGGGTCGGGGCGGCGGTGCTTGCGGGCCGTGTCGCTGCTCTCCACCCACCACAGCGCCTGGGGGCCGCCCGGCGGGTCCAGCTCGTCGACGATGGCCTGCACGTCGGCCTCGGTGCGCAGGTCCGGCTTTTTCCCGGCGATGCGCCACAGCTCGGCCAGGAAGGGCACGGGCTCGGGCACCTGCTGGGCCAGGCGCGCGTGGAGCGTCCAGTATTCCTCGGGCACAAAGGCCTCGATCTCGCGCTCGCGGTCCACCACCAGGCGCAGCGCCGCCGTCTGGACGCGGCCGGCCGAAAGCCCCCCGCCGCTGCCCTTTGCCGGGCGGGGCGTTCGCCGCACGCGCCGCCACAGGAGCGGGCTCACCTGGTAGCCCACCAGCCGGTCGAGGATGCGCCGCGTCTGCTGCGCCTCCACCAGGCGCTCGTCGATCTGGCCGGGCCGGTCCATGGCCTCGCGCACGGCCGCAGGGGTGATGGCGTGGAACGCCACGCGCCGCACGGGCACGCTCCGCGGTGGTTTGGTCGCCTGGAGCACGTGCCAGGCGATGGCCTCGCCCTCCCGGTCGGGGTCGGTGGCCAGGTAGACCTCCTCGGCACCCTGGACCGCCTCCCGCAGCCGCTGGATCGTCTTTTGCTTGCCGCGGGCGGTGACGTAGCGGGGGCGAAAGCCGTTCGCCACGTCCACCCCCAGCTCCTTCGGCGGCAGGTCGCGGACGTGGCCCAGGGAGGCCAGCACCCGGTAACCCGGCCCGAGGATGCCGGCCAGTGTTTTCGCCTTGGCGGGCGACTCGACGATGACAACTCGTGACATACCGTTAGTATACGGCAGGAACCCGGTCCGGGCAAATCGCGGGTCACCTTTTTAGACTCTTAGAAGTGGCGATCCGCCCTTTTGCCTGTCTCACCCTTCCGTGGTATACTCTGCGAGCAGGGCTGCGCCGGGACTTTCGGCCGTGCGGGACGACGCCGGCTCTGCGCTCGACGTTATTATCCGGCAAAGAGGAGTGAGGATGCAACCACTCGACGGCCTGCGCGTGCTGGATCTGACCAGGGCCCTGGCAGGGCCGTTTTGCACCATGATGCTTGGCGACCTGGGCGCCGACGTGATCAAGGTGGAGCGGCCAGGCCAGGGCGACGAAAGCCGGGGCTGGGGCCCGCCCTTTGTCGGCGAGCCCTACGGGCCGTACCCGGGCGAGTCGGCCTATTTCCTGGCCACCAACCGCAACAAGCGCAGCATTACGGTCAACCTGAAGAGCCCCGAGGGCCAACGCCTGGTGCGCAACCTGGCCGTCGTCTCAGACGCGCTGGTCGAGAACTATCGGACGGGCACCCTGGACGAGATGGGCCTGGGATACGAGCAGATTAGCTGCTACAATCCCCGGCTGGTCTACTGCTCCATCAGCGGCTACGGGCGCACCGGCCCCTACGCCCAGCAGCCGGGCTATGACTTTGTCATCCAGGCCGAGGGCGGCATGATGGGCATCACCGGGCCGGAAGACGGCCCACCCTACCGGGTGGGCGTGCCCATCGTCGACATTACCACGGGCATGTTTGCCAGCACGGCCATCCTGGCCGCCCTGCAAGCAAGGCAGCGCACGGGCGAGGGGCAATTGGTGGACATGTCGCTCCTGGATGGGATGGCGGCGCTGCTCACCAACGTGGCCTCGAACCACCTGCTGAGCGGCGAGGGGCCCCGGCGCCTGGGCAATGCCCACCCCAGCATCTGCCCCTACGAGGCCTTTCCCGCCCGCGATCGCTGGTTCGCCCTGGCGGCAGCCAACAACGGGCAGTTTTCCGTGCTGTGCGAGGCCATCGGCCAGCCGGCGCTGAAGGACGACCCCCGCTTTGCCAGCAACGGCGCCCGCGTGACCAACCGCGCGGAGCTGCACGAGATCCTGAGCCAGGCCTTCCAGCAGCACGATGCCGGGGAGTGGCTGGACCTGTTTCGCGAGGCCGGGCTGCCCTGCGGCCCCATCAACAGCGTGCCCGAGGTGTTTCAGCATCCCCAGGCCGAGGCCAGGGAGATGGTCCTGTCGGCCGAGCATCCCGGTGCCGGCACGGTCCGCTTTCCGGGCTTTCCCTACAAGCTCTCGGCGACGCCGGCAGCCGTCCGCCGCCCGCCGCCACGCCTGGGCGAGCACACCGACGAGGTGCTGGCGCAGGTGCTGGGCCACACTGCCCAAGAGTGCGCCGAGCTGCGCCGCGCCGGCGCGGTCTGAGCGTCGAATCAGGGCCTGCCTCCGCGGGCCCCGCAGCGTCGAGAAGGGAGGATCATGGCGAAACGTTCGATCCTGTTCGTGCACGGCTTTGTGTCTTCGGACCAGGCAACCAAGGCCAAGTATCTGCGCGAGAGGCTGGAAACCGAGGCCGGGGAAACGCTGCACGCCATCAACCTCAACCCGACGCCGGCGGATTTCGAGTGGATGACGCCCACGGGCATGATCAACCGGCTGCGCCAATACGTCCTCGACCACGACCTCGAACCCCTGGCCCTCCTCGGCAGCTCGCTGGGAGGGTTGGTCACGATGAACTATGCCCACCGCTACGGCAACGTGGAAAGGATCGTGCTGTTCGCCCCCCTCCTGCGCTGGAGGCCCATCGTGAACGCAGAAGAGCTGGCCCGCTGGGAGGAGGAGGGTAGCATCCGCGTGTCGCATTACGCCCTGCCCGGGATGCCTCCGCTGCGGTTCGACTTTCAGGCAGACGGCCAGCGCTACAGCGAGTGGGTGCGGCCGGCAGCGCCGACGGTCATCATCCACAGCCGCGACGACAACATCGTTCCCGTCGCCGGCAGCAGGGCCTACGCGGAGCAGTTCCCCGACCGCGTTCGCCTGCTGGAGCTCAAGTCGGCGGGCCACGACATGAACGAGCACCTGCCCACCATCTGGGAGCAGGTGCGCAGCGCCGTCGTGGAAGGTTAGGAGCCTCCCGCCGGCAAGGAATTCCCGGATTGGTAGCAAAAGCAGGCGGGGCACGGCTGCCCGGCCTGCCCAGTGGAGCAAGGAGGCACGATATGTTTGCCAGACCCGGTTTGCCCAGTTTCGACTATCTTCGGGCTGCCACGGCCGGCCAGGTAGTCGAGCTGCTACAGGAGCACGGCGCCGAGGCGCGGCTGCTCATGGGCGGCACCGACCTGTTCCCCGGACTGCGCGAGGGGCGACTCCGTCCCCGACTGGTAGTGGACGTCAAGGGGGTGCCCGGCCTGCGCGAGGTGTGCTATGCCCCGGAAGACGGCCTGACCGTCGGCGCGGCGGTGACGATGAACGAGCTGGTGCGCCACCCCGACGTGCGGGCCCACTACCCGCTGCTGGCGCTGGCGGCCGGCTCCGTGGCCTCGTACCAGATCCGGAACCGGGCTACCATCGGCGGGAACCTGTGCAACGCCTCGCCCTGCGCCGACACGAGCCCGGCCGCCCTGGTCCTGGAGGCCAGCCTCAACCTGCACGGCCCCGGGGGAGAGCGCCAGGTGCCGGCCGGCGAGTTCTTCCTGGGGCCGGGCCGGACGGTCCTCCAGGCCGGCGAGTTCCTGACCGCCATCCACTTTCCGCCGCCGCGCCCGGGCGCCGTGGCCCGCTATCGCAAGCTGGGGCGCTGCCGCAGCGGCGACCTGTCGCTGGTGGCCGTGGCCTTGCTGGCCTATGCCGACGGCACGCCCTCGGGCTACGAGTTTCGCCTGGGGCTGGGCTCCGTGGCCCCGACCCCCATCCGCGCGCGAGAGGCGGAGGCGCACCTGGCCTCTCAACCCGCGGGCGAGGAGAGCCTGGCGCGGGCCGCCGAGCTGGCGCGCACCGCCTCCAGCCCCATCACCGACGTGCGCGCCACGGCGGCCTATCAACGGGACATGGTCCGCAACCTGGCCCTGCGCGAGCTGCGCGCAGCGTGGCAGGCCTTGCAGGAATGAGATGGGGATTGGAGGAAAACATGGGCAGGCACACCATAGAGGTTACCATCAACGGCGCCGTGGAGCTGGTGGACGTCCCGTCGAACATGACGCTGTTGCAGATGCTGCGCGAGCGGCTGGCCCTCACGGGCACCAAGAACGGCTGCGAGGCGGGCGAGTGCGGGGCGTGTACCGTCCTGCTGGACGGCGAGCCGGTCAACTCGTGCATGATGCTGGCCGTGGAGGCCGACGGGCACGAGGTGCGGACGGTGGAGGGGCTGTCGGTCGACGGCGAGCCGAGCCCGCTGCAGCAGGCCTTCGTGGAGCACAATGCCGTGCAGTGTGGATTCTGCACGCCCGGCATGCTCATCTCGGCCCACGCCCTGCTGGAGCGCGACCCGCACCCGACGGAAGAGGCCATCAAGGAGGCCATCGTCGGCAACCTGTGCCGCTGCACGGGCTACGTGCGCATCATCGATGCCATCCAGGACGCCGCGGCCAGGCAAGGAGGGGAATAGCATGGACAGGCTGACGTCTGAACCGGTGGGCAAGAGCGTCCCGCGCATCGACGTCTTTGAGAAGGTGACGGGCGCGGCGATCTATGCCGACGACATGCAGTTCGGGCCCGGGCTCTACCACGGGCGGCTGGTGCGCAGCCCCCTCGCCCACGCCCTGATCAAGGGCATCGACGCCAGCAAGGCACTGGCCCTGCCGGGTGTCAAGGCGGTGATCACCGGCGCCGACGTGCCGCAGAACATCGGCCTCTACCTGGTCGACCGGCCCATCCTGGCCCGGGACCGGGTGCGCTACGTGGGCGAGCCGGTGGCGGGGGTGGTCGCCAGCAGCGAGGAGATCGCCGTGGAGGCCGCCGCCCTGGTGAAGGTCGAGTACGAGGAACTGCCGGCCGTCTTTGACCCGGTAGAGGGAGCCAAGCCGGACGCCCCCCTCCTCCATCCCGACCTGGGCAGCTACAAGGTGGCCAATTTCATCTTTCCCCAGCCGGGCACCAACATCTCCGAGCACTTCAAGCTGCGCAAGGGCGACGTGGAGGCCGCCTGGCCGCAGTGCGCCGCGGTGGTGGAGGGTACGTTCCGCCTGCCCCAGATCCAGCACGTGCCCATCGAGCCCCACGTGGCCGTGGGCCTGTGGGAGCAGTCGGGCGAGGTCACGCTGTGGACCTGCTCGCAGTCACCCTTTGCCCAGCGGGACCTGATGGCCCAGAGCCTGGGCATCCCCCACGGCAAGCTGCGGGTGGTGTCGCCCTACGTGGGCGGCGGGTTCGGCGGCAAGGCGGGCATCTCCATGGAGGTGTGCGCCGTGGTCATGGCCCGGGCGGTGCAGGGCCGTCCCGTCAAGCTGCGCATGACCCGCGAGGAAGAGTTCGTGGGCACCAACGTGCGCCAGAGCCTGGTGGCCCACACCAAGATCGGCTGCGACGCCGAGGGCAACCTGCTGGCCATGGAGACGCGCTACTACTTTGGGGGCGGGGCCTACAACGACTACGGGGTCAACATCGCCCGGGCGGCGGGCTATTCGTGCACCGGGCCGTACCTCATCCCCAACGTCAAGGGCGACTCGTATTGCGTCTATACCAACCAGCCCATCGGCAGCGCCATGCGCGGCTTTGGCATGCCCGAGATCCACTGGGGCATCGAGCAGATCATGGACCAACTGGCGGCCGAGATCGGCATGGACGCGGCCGAGTTCCGGCGCCGCAACTGCGTCAAGACCGGCGAAAAGATCCTGACGGGCATGGAGATGACGCCCATCGACCTGGTGGCCTGCATCGACAAGGCCACGGCGGCGGTGAACTGGGGCACCAGGGAGCCCGCCTCGGCGCCCCACAAGCGGCGGGGCAAGGGGCTGGCCATCATGTGGAAGGCGCCGGCCATGCCGCCGAACCCCGGCAGCTCGGCCGTCGTGCGCTTTAACGAAGACGCCACGGTCAACGTCTCCATCGGCGCCCAGGACCTGGGGCAGGGCGCCTTCACGGCCATGGCCCAGATCGCGGCCCAGGCGCTGGGCGTGCCTTACGAGTGGGTGCGCATCTCGGTGCCGGTCGATACCCGCTACAGCCCCTACGAGTGGCAGACGGTGGCCAGCCGCATCACCTGGTCGACGGGCAACGCCGTCAAGGCCGCCGCCGAAGACGCCCGCCGCCAGATCCTGGAGGTGGTGGCGGGCCATTGGGGAGAGAGCCCGTCGGACCTGGACATCAAGGATGGGGTCGTCGTGTCGTACCGCAGCGAGGAAGAGATGCCCCTCAAGGACATGGTCATCTACGGGCTGCCCAACCCCGGTTTCGAGGGGTGGAAGGGCGGGCCCATCGTCGGCCAGGGCCGATTTATGCCGACGTACGTGACCAACCTGGACTTTGAGACGGGCCAGGGGACGCGCGCCGTGGTGCACTATACCGTGGGCGCCCAGGCCATCGACCTGGAGGTGGACACCGAGACGGGCGAGGTGGAGGTGCTCAAGATTGCCAGCGTCTATGACGTGGGCAAGGCCATCAACCCCGACCTGATCATGACCCAGATCGAGGGTGGGGCGGTGCACGGCATGAGCTCGGTCTACGAGGCCCTGAAGTTCGATGCCCACGGCCGGCCGCTGAACCCCAACCTGGTGGACTATCGCATCGCCACGGCGGCCGACATCCCGGGCGAGATTTATGGCGAGTTCGTGGAGACGCCGGTGGAGGACGGGCCGTGGGGCGCCCGCGGGGTCGGCGAGCACGTCATGGTGCCCACCGCCCCGGCCATGGCCAACGCCCTGTACGACGCCCTGGGCGTCCGGTTCGACGCGCTGCCCCTGTCGGCGGAAACGATCTACACGGCGATCCAGGCGAATCACTGAGAGGATGAATAGGATGAGGGCACTGATGGCTCGTGCTTGACCATCAGTGCCCTCTCTTGATTTGGAATCACTGAAGGGATGAAGAGGATGAAGGCACTGATGGCTTGTGCTGGACTATCAGTGGCTCATCTTGTTCAGGGGTTCAGGGGTTCAGTGGTTCAGGGGTTCAAGGGTTCAAGCGCCCGGGAGGGCGCCACGTGGCCCTAATTCGCGCCGAGAAAGCCAGCCAGAGCGTCGGCGCCCGAGGTGTGGCCGTGGGCCAGGATGGCTTCCACGGCGGGGGCCGGGGATGCGCCGCTTTCCAGGGCGGCCAGGAGCCGGTGCCAGGGGGCGGAGCACTCGCCGCGGGCGGCGGCGCGCAGCAGGGCAGCGGACAGCAGGGTGGTGCGCGGCGCGGCTACGGCGGCGACGGCCCGGCAGAACGCATCGGGCGTCGGGCCGTCGAGCCAGGCGCGGAGCATGGCGCCGACGAGAAAGTCGTCGCCGGCCGGGGTCAGCCCGCCGCCCAGGCCGGCCAGCCGCCGGGCCCCCGCCTCCAGGTGGGTCACGTCGCCCGCGCGGCCGGCGGCCAGATCCGCGGCGGCGGCGCGCGCCCTTTCGACCTCGGCCGGGGGGCGGGCACTGCTGCCGGACCCTCCCTCGGGCGCCAGGAGCACCAACAGTCCCTCGCGGGGAGCGTGCGCCAGGGCCACCGCCCGGAGCTGCTCCAGTCGGAGCGGCGCGGTGGCGCCAGCGGCGCGCAGCCGCTCCCAGGCCGGGCGCGGCTCCCACGTGGCGGCGCCGGCCAGCGGCACCCGGACGTCGCCCAGGCTCAATTGCCCGTCGTGCAGATGGGCGCGCATGGCCTGCGCCAGCCCACCAAAGGCGCCCGGCTCGCCCTCCACCACGACGTTGAGCGGCCCGTCGCCGGCCGCGGGCAGCACCAGCGATAGCACCTCGCCGTCCGGCGTGGACAGCAGGCAGGCACGCTCAAAGACGGCCAGGACCCGAGCTTCAAAGGGCCATGCGGCCAGGAGGTTCCGCACCGGGCGGGCAATTGAGCGGGCGGGCAGCAGGCGCGCCGTCCCCTTTTCCCCTTGCACTGAGGTTGGACCTCCCCTCACGGCTTGCCCCGGTCAAGACCGGGACTCCGAACCAGCGCGCACGCTCCGAACTCCTCGACTTGTCGAGGCCGGCCCCCGGTCAAGACCGGGACTCCAGGACACCCCCGGACTCCTCCCTGGCCTGTCCGGCCAGGACAGGCGACTTGTCGAGGCCGGCCCGGTCAAGACCGGGACTCCAGGACACCCCCGGACTCCTCGACTTGTCGAGGCCGGCCCCGGTCAAGACCGGGACTCCAGGACACCCCCGGACTCCTCCCTGGCCTGTCCGGCCAGGACAGGCGACTTGTCGAGGCCGGCCCCGGTCAAGACCGGGACTCCAGGACACCCCCGGACTCCTCCCTGGCCTGTCCGGCCAGGACAGGCGACTTGTCGAGGCCGGCCCCCGGTCAAGACCGGGACTCCAGGACACCCCCGAACTCCTCGACTTGTCGAGGCCGGCCCCCGGTCAAGACCGGGACTCCAGGACACCCCCGGACTCCTCCCTGGCCTGTCCGGCCAGGACAGGCGACTTGTCGAGGCCGGCCCCGGTCAAGACCGGGACTCCGAACCAGCGCGCACGCGAGGCCGGCCGGGTTGGAGCTACCAGCGGTTGCGGTGGACGCGGGCCGGGTCGTACTGGGTGCGCGGCTCCTTCTCTTCGGCGGGATGGCCGATGGACAGCACGCTCAGGACGCCGATGCTCTCCGGGGCGCCCAGGACCTGGCGCACGGCCTGCTCCCGCTCGGGGCGGCCGTGGCAGCCGAGCCACACGCCTCCCAGCCCCAGGGTCGCCACGGCGATGAGAATGTTCTCCGTCGCCGCGGTGCAGTCCTGCACCCAGAAGTCCGAGATGGCGGGGTCGCCGCAGACGGCGATGGCCAGGCCGGCCTGGGCCAGCATCTTGCCGTGGGGGTGGGCATCGGCCAGGGCGCGCAGCACAGTCCGGTCGGTGACGGCCACCAGGTGCCAGGGCTTGCGGTTGGATGCGGAGGGCGCGGCCATGCCCGCCTGGAGGAGGGCCTCCACGTCGGCCTCGCTCACCGGATCGCCGGTGTAGGCGCGAATGCTGCGCCGCTTGAAGATAACGCTCAATCTCTCGTCCACGTTTAGCTCCTTGGAAAACTCGACGGGGCAACGCCGGCCCCGGTGGAATGGGATAGACCAGGCGATGGCAGGAAGGCAGAGCAGCGCCGGGAATAGCGACCCTCCGGTCGCCGTTCCCAGCACCACCTCACAGCGCGCGACGGGTCAGGACAGCACGGACCAGCAAGTAGAGGCCGGCGATGATAAAGGCGGCCGGCCAGAGGTAGGCGAACAGCTCGCCGCCCGTCGAAGCCATGACGATCACCCCCAGGAGGAGCATGATGCCGGCCGGGATCAGGGCCCACTTCATGCGGCCCTCCGGCGTCGGCACCAGGCTGACGACGGCAAAGGTCAGCCCTATGCCCAGAAAGAGGATCCCGCCGGTGATCTCACCCGGCAGCGTTTCGGACAGGCCCGAAATCAGGGCCACGGTCCAGAGCACGCCGCCGGGAATGATGGCCCACCAGAAGTCGCGGCGCATCAAAAAGAGGACCCAGAAGGGCAGCCCGATGCCGCCCAGAAACAGGGCGCCCATCCACCCGCCCTCGAGCCCCGGCAGCAGCTCGCCGGTGCCGATGAGGCCCCCCAGGCTCAACAGGATAAAGCCGGGGATGAGGGCCCACCACTGCTCCCGGTCCAGGACAAAGACCGAGAGAAAGATGAGCCCTGCCACGACAAAGGCGGCAGCCCAGAGCAAGGCGCCGATCTCCACCAGCTCCAGGCTGTCCAGCAGGAACACGATCCCTGCGCCGATGAGCAGCAGGGCCAGGATGATTCGTACTCCCAGGCGATCCATGGCAACTCCTCCTTGAATATGCTGGAACGCGCGGCGCGCTAGGTGTCGGCCGGCCCGCTACACGTCCTCCTCGCGCACGATCTCGATCTTGACGCGGGCAAGGAGGGCGGCCATCGCCCCCAGCGCGGCCAGCACCGGGTAGAAAATGGCCAATACACCCCCAACCGCCGCTCCCGCGGTCAGGGGGATCTCGATGAGGAGCCGGCCATCGGGCTGGCGCAGGATCAGGCGCCGGACGTTGCCCTCCTGAATCAGCTCCTTGACGCGATCCACCAGCTCGTTGGCTGCGATCTCGATCTCTTCGGTCCAGGTCCGCTTGTCCTTCGGCGGTTCTTCCATCGTTTCCTCCCTTTTATGTCATTCTCGACTGGCCCGGCGCATCCGGCTCCAGAACATCCACATGCTGCCCAACATGGTAAAGAGGGCCAGGCCCAGCTTGGTGACGTCCACGATGGGTTCCACCCAGACCCCCTGGGGGCTGACGACGAGGGCCGCTACGGGGCGGGCAAAAGAGGTGCCGCCACCCCCGCCGCCGCCGCCACCACCCTCGCCACCGCCCTCGCCTTCGGGCGCCTCGTCTCCTTCGGCCCGTGCCCCACTGCCGAGGCCGCCGCCAAAGCCCATGCCCATGGCCACGGTCACCTCGCTGGCGGTGATGACCACCTGCTCGCCGACGGTGATGGGCTCGCCATAAACGGCCTGCGGGCGAGCAACGTCAAAGAGCCGCTGCACCAAGCTGGCGGTCTCTTCCTGGTTCTTGGTCTGAATCCGGCTCCAGTTTTCTGCGATGTTTGCCACGTCATTTCCTCCTTACGATAGAGCTGATCAGGGCAATGGAAGCAAGGGTCAGGCCGAGACCCAGGGCTGCCAGCCTGGCCGTCAAGAGCACGTTCAAGATGGGAAGTCGCTGTTCCTGGCCACCACGCTCGACCAGGATGGCGACGGGCCTGTTCCAGACAAGGCCGCCAACGGGGGTGCGGACGACCAACGCCTGGGACAGGGGAGTGAGGGACGCGTCTCGCACGGCGCGCGTCTCTCCCGCGTGATTTTGCCACTCGACCATATCGTGCAGCTTCACGATCCCTCCTCGCGTGCCTGCCCGGGACGGCAGCGCTGTACAAAACCAGCGGCCTGGCCGGGCAGGAGCCTGCATCTACGTTACGCTGTGGAACCTTGCCGGTTGCAGCCGCCGAGGCAGCAACGACGAGCGGCGGCCTTCCCTGGCCAAAGGCGAGGAACCTATTCCTTCTTGACCATTCTACCACATATTGTCTGCGACGCCAAGAAG
>DAOUHB010000030.1:0-7304 GCA_034428935.1 Anaerolineae bacterium
CGTCTCGTTGTTGTCTACAACCCGTCGTCGGAATCAGGAGCCGTCTTCTTCTATGTCATCGTCCTCGTCTATGGCAAAGGTGGCATGCTGCACTTCCGAGAGGCTCGAAGCCCGGCGGATGGCGTTTTCGATCTCCTGGCACATGGCAGGGTTCTCTTGCAGAAATGCCTTGGCATTCTCTCGTCCCTGGGCCAGCCGCTCGTCCTTGTACAGGTAGAACGAGCCCCTCTTTTCGACAATGCCCAACTCCACGCCCAGGTCCAGCATGTCTCCGACCTTGCTGATCCCCTCTGAGTACATAATATCGAATTCGCACTCGCGGAAGGGGGGCGCGACCTTGTTCTTCTTGACCCGCACGCGCGTCCGGTTGCCGACCACCTCGGTGCCGACCTTGATGGCTTGAATCGAGCGGATGTCGAGGCGGACGGAGGCATAGAACTTCAGGGCCATGCCGCCCGATGTGGTCTCCGGATTGCCGAACATGATCCCGATCTTTTGCCGGAGCTGATTGGTAAAGATCATGGCCGCGTTGCTGACCTTGATGGCGCCGCTCAGCTTGCGCAGGGCCTGGCTCATGAGCCGGGCCTGCAGGCCGGGGTGGCTGTCGCCCATGTCGCCCTCGATCTCGGCCCGGGGCACGAGGGCCGCTACCGAGTCGACAATGATCACATCCACGGCCCCACTGCGTACCAGGGCTTCGGCGATCTCCAGGGCTTGCTCGCCCGTGTCGGGCTGAGAGATGTACAGGTCTTCGACGTTCACTCCGCAGCGCGCGGCGTAGACGGGGTCGAGGGCGTGTTCCATGTCGATGTAGGCCGCCACGCCGCCCATGCGCTGGGCCTCGGCCACGATGTGCTGGCACAGGGTCGTCTTGCCCGAGCCTTCCGGGCCATAGATCTCGGTCACCCGACCGCGGGGGATGCCACCGATGCCGAGGGCCAGGTCGAGGGAGAGAGAGCCCGTGGGGATGGCCTCCACCTGGAGATGGTTGGCCTGTCCCAGGCGCATGATCGACCCCTCTCCGTACCGCTTCTGGATCGTGGCCAACGTCGTTTCCAATGCCTTGACTTTGCCGCTCACAGCCATTCTAATCTCCAACCTGCCACTTCTTGCAGCCCCGGGTCAGGGCTTTCGTCTGATCTTGCCTTCGTCAGTGCCAGGTCCTTCCGGCAGGGGCTGCGCCGCTGACCCTGCCACCTTTTGCACCATTATACCCCAGAAGCGCGCAAACACCAAAACTACGAAGGCGGGCGAATGGCAGGACGGTGTGTGAAACGGGGTGTGGCAGGGTGGCGCCGGTGGCACCCTGCCACCTTGGCCTTACTTTTCCTTCTTTAGGGCGGCCGCTTCCTCGGCTCCCAGGAACCGAGTCACGGTCGTGTTGCAGACCGGGCACGGGCCCTTGGCCATAGAGCGCCCCTTGGCCGTAGTCGAGACCTCGCCCTTTTCGACCGTCCGCTTTGAGCGGCACTTGACACAGTAGCCTTCGAAAGTCAAGTCACACCTCCCGAGTTAGTCTTGGTCGGAGCACCGGCGCCCGGTAACGGCTACCGGCTGCTCACGACGGTGTGATGCAGCGTGAGGTGCGGTTCCCCAACCTTATGGCATTATACCCCAGGCGCCGCTAGCTGTCAATCGAGAGCATCGCTGCATAGTGTTATATAATTTCCCGCTCTCAGCCCGGTACTGAGGCCCTGCAATTTGGACCATATAGGTCCGAATAGTGATCGATCTTACGGTTCGCAGGGCGCACCGTGCTAGAATATAGTCACTCCTTTCTCCTCCTTGTGAGGGAGCAGGGCAGTGACCCAACGGTCACTGCCCTGTTTCTCATTCTGGGGACCGCGGGGGCGAGGCCCCACGCGAAAGTGGCTAGAGGTAATCCTCGATGCGGTTGCGGGCTGCGTAGGCGGCTGCCTGGACACGGGAGGTGAGGTTGAGTTTGCCCAGAATGGTGCTCACGTAGTTGCGCACCGTCTTTTCGCTCAGGCCAAGCTGGGCGCCGATCTCGCGGTTGGTCAAGCCCTCGGCCAGGCGCGCCAGGATCACCAGCTCCTGCCGGTTCAGATCGCGAAAGGCCCCGGCCTGTTCCTGGTGACGCGCCTCGCGTACCTTGGCCAGCACCCGCGATGTGACGCCGGGGTCCAGGAGACACTGGCCGCGGCCCACCTTTTCCAGCGCGTCGATGAGCCCCGCCGACCCGATCTGCTTTAGCACGTAGCCTTCGGCGCCGCAGGCGATGGCGTCAAAGATGGTCTCGTCTTCGGCAAAGGAGGTCAGCATGATGATCTTGATCTCGGGCCACCGGTTCTTGATCTCGCGGCAGGCATCGACACCGCTGCCGCCCGGGAGGCGGATGTCCAGGAGAACCACGTCGGGCCGCAGGTTCTCGGCGCCCTCGACGGCCTCGCGGACCGTGCCCGCCTCTCCAACGACCTCCATCTCCGGATGGCGCTCGATGAGCGCCCGGACACCCACGCGAACGACTTCGTGGTCGTCCACCAGGAGCACCTTCAGGCTCATACCGTCTCCAATTCCAGCTCGTTTCGACTGCTGCTGCACGGAACGCTCAGGGCCAGGCAGACGCCGCCGCCGGGCTCGCTCACGATGCGCAGGCTGCCGCCCAGCATCGCGGCCCGGGCCTGCATGTTGGCAATGCCGTGGCCGTTCCGGCCGGATTCGGCCGGGAGCGACGAGTCCAGGCCGCGGCCGTTGTCGGTGACGGACAGATTGGTGACGTCCCCGGCATAGGCCAGGCGCAGCGTTACCCGCGTGGCGCCCGAGTGTTGGACCACGTTGCTCAGCGCCTCGCGGGCGATCTGAATGATCTGTTCCACCTTGGCGCCCGATAGCACGCAGCAGCGCTGTCCCACGACCTCCAGGTCCACTTCCAGCATCGTGTCGAGGCGCAGGTCCTGCACCAGGCCCTCCAGGAGCTTTTCCAGCTCCCGTGTCTGCTCCGCGGTGCGCAAGTCAAAGATGTAGCGCCGGATGTCGTCGATGGTCCTGTTCAGGGCGGCCATGACGCTCCGGATCTGCTGCTGCCCGCGCTCCGGGCTTTCGGCCAGGATGTGGTAGGCCTCCTCCAGGCCCAGGCCGGCGGCATAGATGTTCTGGATGATGCCGTCGTGCAGGTCGCGGCCGATGCGCTCCCGGTCGGCCATCAAGATCTGGGCCTGCTCCATTTCGGCAAGCCGCCGCTCGGTCTCCACCTGAAAGATCTCCAGGGAGCGCACGACGTAAAAGGCCATGCCCAGGCCGCACAGCGAGCGGGGAACCGCGGCGGGAATGTGGAGGATGCGGTCCAACAGGTCATAGTTGAACACGGTGGCGGGAAAGATGGGCGACACGGGGACCATGAGCCCGCCCACCACGGCATAGACCGCGAACGCCGCCGCTGCCCCCGTCAGGTGGCGGGCGATGCGTCCCAGGTTGCGCCGCCGCGCCAGGCGTGCCTGGTTCCACAGTCCCACGGCCGCCAGCAGCGCGCCGGGCAGCGCCAAAAAGTACCGGCTCCAGCCGTCGCCAATGGCAAACAGGGTGTCGAGGGAATCGCCCGCGCTGCTGCCGCGGACCACGACCGCCAGGCCCCACAGCAACAACACCGCGGCCGGCAGCGCCCGGAGCCAGCGACTGCGCGTCGTCTGCGGCAGCACCAGCTCTATTCCGAACTGGAGCAGGAAAAAAAACGAGGTTGCCAGGAGCAAGATGTGGGCAATGAGCATCACGCGCACCACTGCGTCCTGAAGGTAGACCGCCTGCAGGGGGATAAAGATGTAACCCCACTCATTCAGGCCGTGGGCGATGCCAAAGGCGGCCAGCCAGGGGAGGGGCCTCGCCAGTTCCAGGTTGCTTCCCCGGCGCCATTGCAGGCCAGTGACCAGGCCGGTGATAAAGAACACCTGCCCGTACACAAAGTAGAGGATGATCCAGTTGACTTCCAATACGTCGGTCAGCGTGACCAATCCCACCTCCCCTGGGTCTGCCATTATAGCACCGAGTCCATTGGGAGACAATTGCCGGATTGTCCCTGGAAAGTAGGGACAAGTGACAGGTGTATTTACAGTCCGAATGTGCTAAACTGTTACAGCTTGCGTCTGAGCGCAAGCTCCTTGTGTTGGCACGTTCTCTGGACGAACCGGGGTTCCGGGAAGAAACGAGAGCCAGGAGGCCGGCCCCTGCACAGGGCGACCAACTCTATATCACAGTTGAGGGGGAGACGAGTCTATGAAGACGAGGACGTTGGTAGCGATCCTGGGGCTGCTGTTGTTGGTGCTGGTGGTGGGGGGCTGCAACGGGGAGGAGCAGACAGCACAGCCGTGCCCCACGTCGGCGCCCTGCCCCGACTGTCCGACGGCGGCGGCGTGCCCGGAGTGTCCGGAGGCGGCCGAGTGTCCCACGGCGGAGGCAGCCGAGTGTCCCGAGTGCCCGGAATGTCCGGAAGGGGCGGGCGAGGGGGCGGCGGCGTGTCCCTTTGGGGAGGAGTGGGCGTCTTCGGCCCACGCCGACGCAGAGGCGGAGGCCTTTGTGCATTGGGACGAGGATGATCCGGCGGAGGTGCCGGCCAACTGTGCTGCCTGCCACAGCACGCCGGGGTACCAGGACTACATTGGTGCCGACGGGAGCGCGGTGTGGGCGGTGGACCAGGCGGCGCCGGTAGGGACGACGGTGAGTTGCGGGGCGTGCCACAACGAGGCGGCGGCGATGCTGGACTCGTCGCCGATCCTGTTTCCGTCGGGGATCACGGTGACGGTGGAGGGTCCGGCGGCGCGGTGTGCGGTGTGCCACCAGGGACGAGCGTCGGGGTTGACGGTGGATGCGGCCATCGAGCGAGCCGGACTGGAGGACATGGACACGGCGAGCGAGGACCTGGGGTTCACGAACATCCACTACTTTGCGGCGGCGGCGACGATGTACGGGACGCTGGCGAAGGGTGGGTACGAGTACGAGGGGCGGACGTACGACGCCAAGTTTGACCACGTGGAGGCGTTCAACACGTGCGTGGAGTGCCACGACAGCCACACGCTGGAGTTGAAGGTAGAGTCGTGCGCCGGGTGCCACGCCGAGGCGGACCCGAAGGACATACGGATGGAGGGTTCGCTGGTGGACTATGATGGGGACGGCGACCTGGAGGAGGGGATCTACTACGAGATCGAGACGCTGCAGGAGATGTTGCTGCAGGGGATGCAGGCGTACGCGGCGGAGGTAGCGGGGGCGGCGATTGTGTACGATGCGGGCCGGCACCCGTACTTTTTTGGAGATGCGAACGGCAACGGTGCGGTGGACGAAGGCGAGGGGGGCTATGCGGCGTGGACGGGTCGGCTGGCGCGGGCGGCGTACAACTACCAGACGTCGTTGAAGGATCCGGGGGCGTATGCCCACGGGGGGAAGTACATCATCGCGTTGTTGTACGACTCTATCGAGAACCTGAACGAGGCGCTGGGGGAGCCCATGGACCTGTCGGCGGCGCATCGGACGGACCACGGGCACTTTGCGGGTTCGGAGGAGGCGTTCCGGCACTGGGACGCGGAGGGGATGGTGGAGTCGGGCTGCGCGACGTGTCACTCGGCGGACGGGTTGCCGTTCGTGGTGGCGCACGGGGTGCAGATCGAGCAGGAGTTGTCGAACGGGTTCGAGTGTGAGACGTGCCACGCGAGCCTGGCGGATTACAGCGTGCACAGCATCGAGTCGGTGACGTTTCCCAGCGGAGCGGAGGTGACGGCGGACGACGCGGCGGCGAACCTGTGTCTGACGTGCCACCAGGGGCGGAGCTCGTCGGCGACGGTGGACCGTGCGGTGGGGGACGTGGAAGCGGACGTGGTGCTGGAGAGTGGGCGGTTCATCAACATCCACTACTTTGCGGCGGGAGCGACGCTCTTTGGCACGGAGGTCAAGGGGGCGTACGAGTTTGAGGGGAAGGAGTACGCCGGTCGTTTTGAGCACGTGGAGCCGTACGACACGTGCGTGGAGTGCCACGACGTGCACCGGTTGAGCGTGGTGGTGGACGACTGCCGGGTGTGCCATCCTGAGGTGGAGAGCGCGGAGGATCTGGTGGCCATCCGTCTGGTGGACACGGACTATGACGGGGACGGCGACGTAGAAGAGGGGATCGCGGGCGAGATCGAGACGATGGTGGAGGCGCTGTACGCATCGATGCAGGCGTACGCGGCGACGACGGCGGGGACGCCGCTCCACTATGACACGGCGCGGTACCCGTACTTTTTTGCGGACGCGAACGGGAACAACGCGGTGGACGAAGGGGAGGGGGCGTACAACGCCTGGACGCCCGCGCTGCTAAAGGGGGCGTACAACTTCCAGGTGGTGGCCAAGGACCCGGGAGCCTTTGCCCACAACGGGACGTACGTGCTGCAGTTCCTGTACGACAGCATCGAGGCCCTGGGCGGTGACGTCACCGCCATGACGCGGCCATAGGGGCCTAGCCCGACCGGTTCAACAGTGCTCCCACGTCCGGCGGTCACCGGGCGTGGGAGCTTTTTTTTTGCGGCGCCTGGCCCCGGCGCGGGATCGGGCCCATCACCGCCAGGCGGCTTTTTTGACGCCCCACGGGAAGCATGATATACTGGGCCTCGCGTAACGCCACGCAAACGACCAGCAATGTAGCACAGTCTTTCAAAGCCGATACAATCCCATACGGCTTTCGCATCCGAGGAGCAGAAAGGAGGTGCACCTCTGAGGCCAGACGCCTTTCGCCCTTGTCGGATTCCTGACTGGGCGCGCTGTTTTGCCACCGCGGGGACCCTCGCCCGGGCCAGTAACCAACCGGGCGCTCCCCTGTACCATCATCGGTTGACCCTCGACTCGCCTGCCCGCAAGAGGCGCCAGATGCGGCAGTACGCGGGTTTTCAGCCATCAGACGAGTGGCGCACATGCTCACGACGAGGAGGAGACGAGTGATGAAAACAAGAAGCGTGACCTTGATCCTGGGGCTGCTGTTGTTGGTCCTGGTGGTGGGGGGCTGCAACGGGGAAGAGCAGACGGCCCAGCCGTGCCCCACGTCGGCGCCGTGCCCTGATTGTCCGACGGCGGCGGCGTGCCCGGAGTGTCCGGAGGTGGCCGAGTGCCCCACGGCGGAGGTAGCCGAGTGTCCCGCATGCCCGGAATGCCCGGAAGGGGCGGGTGACGGGGCGGCGGCGTGTCCCTTTGGGGAGGAATGGGCGTCTTCGGCCCACGCCGACGCGGAGGCGGAGGCCTTTGTGCACTGGGACGAGGACGATCCGGCGGAGGTGCCGGCGAACTGTGCGGCGTGCCACAGCACGCCGGGGTACCAGGACTATATTGGTGCC
>DAOUHB010000031.1:0-4843 GCA_034428935.1 Anaerolineae bacterium
CAGCCATGTACCGTGGCAGGCAAAGAAGACCGAGATCTCGTGCTCGCCGTCCGAGACGCCGGAGATCAGCAGCCCTTCGTCGGTCATCTCTACGCCTTGCTGGACCAGTGGCCCACCATCCCATAGAGTCAAGCCGTCCATGATCACCCGGGCATCGAAGCGGTAAAGGGGCAGCAGTACCTGACCGCTTGTTCCCGGAGGGCTGGCCACCCTCAGACCAAGCTGACCGCAGCCCGGGACTTGCCACGCCACGTCGAGGCTGCCTCTGCCCATGGGCAGGGAGCCTTGGGCGAAGCTGAGGCCGCCAGGATGGGGCTCGACCCGCCACCCGGTGGGGCCCAGGACCATGCCTCCCAGGACGTGGCTGGATAGGAACCAGGTGGGTGATGCACCCCACGCATGGGACAGGCTGTTCCCACGGGTCTGTCGCGGCGTGTACAACTCCCACCACGTAGTGGCTCCCAGGGCCAGCATCGCGCCGTATCGCTCGCGGATGACGGCCAGCGCAGCCGTTGTTGCCCCGCCCGCCGCCAGCCCCTCCAACACGTGAAACATCCCGAGGGGCTCACTGGCCGAAAATCCCTCAGGGCTAAAAAAGGGCACGATCTGCCGGCTCAGGGCAGCAACCGTGCAGGCACGTCGCTCCGGAGGCACCACGTCGTAGCGCAGAGCCCACGCCTGGGCATGTAGCGTGGGCTCGACCAGCACTCCGTCCACGCGGCTGGTGGCGTAGCAGCCCTCCACAGGCAGGTAGAGGACGTCGTTGATCCTTTGCCGTACCGCAGCGCTCCTGTCATGATAGTGCTGAGCCCCGGCCTCGTTTCCCAGCGCCTGGGCCATCTCGCCCATCTGCCATAGCACTGCCGAGTACTGGGCATTCAGGGCCGTGGACTCCCCGCTCCTGCTGCTCCAGGCCGACCAGTCGACGAGGGCCGACTCGGACCAATGGGCAGGCGGCACGTTCATTAGCCCCGATGCATCCTCGTAGCTTTCCAAGAAGCCAACAAGCCTTTGCGCCGCCGGATACAGTTCTGCCACCACCTCAAGGTCCTGGCTTTGCGTCCAGTAGAGGTAAAGTCCCTCGATCCACAACATGCCGAAATCCAGCATCTGCCCGCCGGGCCAATTCGGCGCAAAGCCGGGTGGGCGCCCGTCCTCGTCGACGGCATCGGCCAACTGGCGCAGACCACGGAGCAGCAGGGCCAGATCCCCAAACGCAACGCGGTTCGCGTGGTAGGCAATCATGGCATCACCCCACCACTGACCCCGCTCCCTCCAGGGCGTGTCCGTGTAGGCATCCGTCATGTTGACCTGAACGGTGTCCACGCCCATTTGCCAGATGGTATCTAGCAGTGGATCCGAAGAGGCAAAGGTGCCAACCTGCTCCACCGGGTAGAGCTCTTCCTGCACGTGCACACCGTGCAGTTGGACCGGGCCGGGCCCCCACACCTGGAGAAGCAGATATCTCCCTGCCCGAGCATCTATAGTCGTCAATGAACGCCGGGTGCCGTCCAGGATCCAGGAGTCGACCTGGCTCCACAAGTTCGAGACCAGTGAGCCTGGGTTGGGCAAGGGCCGTCCCTCCGTCAGGCGCTCGTCCCATCCGGCGTCGATCACCGTGCCCGCCGGTCCTTCTGCCTCCACCGCGACCCTGCCATGGAGGGTGCGGCCAAAGTCGAGGACCAGGTAGCGAGGTGCGCTGCCGGGGGGCAGGTACACCTGGGCACCTACCTCTTCCAGGCTGATCTGCGGGGCCGTATTGCCACCGGGTAGGGGATTGGCCAGCAAAGTCCGTCGTCCCGGATCATGGCTGGCCTGGATGCCGATAGCCGCCGAGATTTCCAGGCCCCCCTCTTCGATGGCCACCACCCGCCCACCCATCGCCGTTGAACCGGCCGGGTAAGGAACATGGCCCGCGTCGCTTGCCTGGGCCTCTGGCAGATGCGTTGAAAAGGCGGCGTCGCCCGGCACCGCAATCTCTAATCTGTGCGGCCCTGGCGAGAGCCAGGCTTCTGCCCGAAGCACGTCGGGACGGCGTGGCTCGTTCAGGGCACGCCAGGTCAGGGGCGGCCCACCATCCAGCGCGAGCGGTCCCGCATCCAGTGCCTCGACCCGCAGTAGGGTCGGCCTGGTAGTGGCAGTAACTGCCAGGCTGTAGGTGACACTGGTGGTATCGGCGGGCGCCTCCAGCTCGATGAGTTGCCAGCCCGGCGACAGGAGCCCGCTCTCGATCACTCCGGTGGGCAGGCGCGGCGTCTCGTGCAGTTGAGGGATTGTGCGGGGTGTGAGGGCCGGAAAAGGCGTCGGTGTGATCTCGATGGCGGTGGGCCAGGAGCTATCGTCAAAGCACGGCTCCAGCCATCCGGCCGGCAGCTCCCTTAGGTCCAGGAGCTCCATGGGGCCGATGAGCCCCAGCTCCGAGATCAGGGCTGCCTCGCGGTCCCAGGCGGGCGAGAGGGTGGCTTTCCACTCGGCCGCAGTGGCAACCACCGTCTGCCAGCACGTGCCGGTCCATCCCCGGGCGCTTGCCTGCAGGGCGGGGCGCAGCGATTCGGAGCGGCGCACGTTGGGCGCATACTGAACGAGGATGGCCAGGAGGTGCGAGCCAGGGGAAAGGTCGCCCACGGCCAGGTTGTCAAACTCCTGCCGCACCCGGGAAAATCTTGCCGGTCCGCGACCCAGCCAGTGGCCATCCAGCCACACCTCATAGCGCGTATCGGCAATGATGGAGAGTTGCACGTCGGCCAGGCCCGCGGGCAGATTGAAGGTCTGGCGGAAGAGCGCTACGGCTCCCGCACCTGTCTCACCCGAAGCCCAGATGGGCTTGCCGCCCAGCACGGTCGGAACGCTGTCGTCTGCGCGAGGCGAGGCGGCCCTGGTCTTTCCGATCAGGGGACCTATGCAGGCGTCGGCCAGGAGCATCATCGCCAACATCACCGGCAGGGAAGCAGACAGCCGCTGTCGTGTCGGCCTGACCCGCGAGGGGGCGGGTACTGCTCCTCTGTGCGGCGATGCTACATTTCCATCCAGCATTTGACACCCCTGGGGCTCTGTGCTAGAATGTCCGCCATGCTCCGAGGAGGTGCCCGAAATGAAGTCTAATCGCCACCGCCGGCTGCCGTCCACGTGGCTCCTTTTGATGCTCACCATCCTGCTGTCCGTACTCCTGGTGCCGGGGCCGCTCCCTGGCCAAGCATCTGCGCAGGCCGAAGCGTACCGCTTATATCTCCCCAGCGTTTCCTTTGACTCTGGCTACCCGCGACCCTTTGGCGTAGAGTGGCTCAAGGCGCCCACGTTGGTGCAGACCTATACACAGCACGCCGATAATCTGGGCTTGAGCTGGATCCGGTTGCACCGTGTAAGTTGGCGCGCCGTCCAGCCAAACGAAGGGGACCCCTACGACTGGTCGGTGTTGAGCACGCTGGAGGCCGAACTCGTGGCCGCGCGGGAGGCGGGTTTCACGCCCATGGTGATCGTCCATCACAGCCCCAGGTGGGCTACCATCAACCAGCCCTTTGCCACCGATTGTGGCGCCGTCCGCGCCGACAAGTTCCAGGCCTTTGCCGATTTCATGTCGGCGCTGGTCACACGCTATAGCCAGCCCCAGTTCAACGTCCATCACTGGGAACTGGGCAACGAGCCCGACGTCGACCCCATCCTGGTGCCCACCGATCAAGTCTTTGGCTGCTGGGGTGATATCAACGATCCCTACTACGGCGGACGCCATTACGGCGAAATGCTGAAAGTGGTTTCGCCGGCTATCAAGGCGGCGGATTCCCATGCCCAGGTCATCAACGGCGGTCTCTTGCTCGACCGGCCGGTCTCCTCGCCCACCCAGGGCAGTCCTCATCGCTTTCTGGAAGGCATTCTCCTGGCCGGGGGTGGCCCCCACCTGGACATTGTGGCATATCACGCCTATCCTTCCTACACCGGCGAGACGGGGGATGCCGACCTGGCGGCTCACCTCTGGCAACCCTGGGGTGGCTGGACGGTGGGCAAGGCACGCTTCCTGCGCGAGGTCATGGCTTCTTTTGGCATTTCGAAACCCCTGCTCTTGAACGAGACGGCCTTGGGTTGCAACCCCGACTGGTATAGCTGCAACCCACCTCCCGCCGCGTTCTTTCAGGCACAGGCCGATTATCTCGTTCGTACCTTTTCCCGCGCCCGCAGCGAGGATGTCATCGGCTTTGTCTGGTACAGCTTGAACGAACAGGGTTGGCGAAGCACTGGCCTCTTGGACGAAACCGGCGTCCCCCGGCCGGTGTACTGGGCCTATCAGCAGCTTGCCATTCAGCTCAATCGCAGCGTTTACGAAGGGCCCGTCGCTTATGGTTCGGACGTTGAGGCTTATAGCTTTGTGAGGGCAAGGGATCGTGTGCACGTCGCCTGGTCGCTCGATTATAACGCGGACACCATTAGCGTGCCCCAGTCGGCCTTCGTGGCTGCCTACGATCGCGACGGCACGGCGCTGACGCCCGTTGCCGTGAGTCCGTACTATCAGGTCAACGTGGGCTTCAGTCCCATCTACCTGGTGCTTAGAAAGTAACGCCGTGAGACCACCTGGCGGGTTGTCCTGGGCTAGCCGTGGGACAACACGCCAGGTGGTCCTGGGCTCGCCGTGGGACGACCCGCCGGGTGGTCCTGGGCTCAAGAAGCAACGGCTGGCACAGCTCACCTCAGTACGCCCCGCGGCCCTTGATCACTGCTCCCAGCGTTTTCCAGAGGATGCGAACGTCGAGGAAGAAGGAATAATTCTGGATGTAAAAGATGTCTTCCTCGGTGTGCAGGTGCATGGGCTTGTCGCTGCGGCCGTTCACCTGCCACCATCCCGTGAGGCCCTGGG
>DAOUHB010000032.1:0-13568 GCA_034428935.1 Anaerolineae bacterium
TCCTGGTCGCCGATGCCGCCCACGGGCCCGCCCTCCAGCAGCAGGGTGACGGTCATGCCGGGGCTGGCCTCCAGCCGGGCGACGATGGCGTCGGCCAGGTGGGCGTTGTCAAAGGTATAGCCCTCGTAGTAGATGCTGGTCGTCGCCTGGTCGATCTCGGCCACCACCGCCTCGTAGATGTTGTCGGGGGCCACGGCGTAGGTCAGCGTGGCAGTCTCGGTGAACGCCCTGGTGAAAAAGTAACGCTCCAGGTCCCAGCCGGGATAGCGGACCTTCTTGCCGTCGACGTCGTCGTCGGTGGCCTGGGCCCAGTCGGCGGCGGTGTTCGTGTCGGGCACGGGCAGGCCGGTGGCCTGGTCCAGCTTGCGGTACAGGATCTGCCCCTCGATGCCAAAGGCCTCGGCCTCGCGCCCCGCAAAGCGCTCCAGGCCGACGGCGTCGCCGCTGTAGGGGTAGATGCCGGCGCCCGACCAGCCGGTGCCCTCGGGATCGCCGCCCTCGTAGACCACCGAGTCGACGATGGCGCCGCCGGCGTCCCTCAGGACCAGCTCGTCGCCGGCGTTGGCCAGGGCAAAGGTGCCCGTGGTGGTCAGGTTGGGCACGGCGGGGTCGGTGTCGGCCCCGTATTCATAGTCGGGCGCAAAGCCGAACTCCAGGGCAAAGTCGTCCGCTTCCTTGGCGATCCAGGCCGACGCGCCGGGGGCGAGCTGGCCGGCCAGGGCCACGGTTCCCTCGCCGTCGGAAATCGTCCAGCTCGAGAGGGCCATCGCCTGGGTCTGGACGTTGGCCAGGCGAAAGGCTTCGTCGGGCTCGCCGCTGAGGTAGGTGTCATAGTAGACCGCCGTGATGAGGACGGTGCTCGACGGCTGGGCCGCGGTAAAGGCGGTGCCCGCCTGGCCCGGCGCCATCCCGGCGGGCAGGAGCAGGCACAGGGCCAGGAGCACGGCCAGGGCAGCCGGCCGGCCCGCGGATTTGCATTTGGCGTCCATCGTCGACACTCCTTTCTCGGGATCCCTGCGAGGGGCTGCCCCTCGTTGGCTCTGGCGAACGTAACCGGCTGCCACACAGAGGTGTTCAAGATCGGGCTGCGTCGCGGCCCGGCAAGTGGCAGTGACAGGAGCAGTATAGCATAAAAGCGCCAAAAGCGCAACAGTTTTTCCCCCTTGACAAACCGTCCTCCATGTGCTATACTTTACTAAAGTTCTACTAAAATTCTAGTAACCGGGAGCGGTTTGTGGCATCGAACGAGCGGGCCACCATGGCCGAGATCGCCGAGCAGAGCGGCGTGTCACTGTCCACCGTGTCGCTGGTCCTGCGCGACAAGGCCGGCGTCGGCGCCGAGACGCGGCAGCGGGTGCTGGATGTGGCCCGGGAGCTGGGCTACGTGCCCAGGAGGCCGGCCGCGGCCCACGCGCCCGCCATCTCGACCGTGGGCCTGGTCCTCAAGGCCGACCCCGACAGCCTGCCCGCGGCCAACAAATTCTACTCCCACGTCGTCGCCGGCATCGAGATGGCCTGCCGCCGCCACCAGGTGAACCTGCTGTATGCCACCATGACCGTCGACGAGGACAGCCGCCCCGTGGAGCTGCCCCGCCTGCTGGTGGACGACGGTGCGGCCGACGGGCTGCTCCTCCTGGGCGCCTTCTTTGACGAGTCCCTCATGCGCGTGGTGGAGCGCCGCGCCACGCCCCTGGTCCTGGTGGACTCGTACGCCGCCGTCGACCGCTACGACAGCGTGCTGTCGGACAATTTTGAGGGGGCCTACCAGGCCGTGACCCACCTCGTCCAGCGCGGGCACCGGCACATCGCCCTCGTCGGCGGCCATCCCCAGGCCTATCCCAGCATCCAGGAGCGCCAGGCCGGCTACCAGCGGGCCCTGAAGGACCACGGCATCGCCGATCGCTACCTGGCCGAGTGCCACATCGTTGACACCGCCGAGATCGTGGAGGCGACGGCCCGCCTGCTGCAGGCCAGCCCGCAGGTCACCGCCCTCTTTGGCGTCAACGACGACGTGGCCATCACCGCCATGGACGCCGCCCGCGACCTGGGCTGGCGCCTGCCCGACGACCTGTCGGTCGTGGGCTACGACGACATCGACGTGGCCGACTGCCTGACGCCCTCGCTGACCACCATGCAGGTGGACAAGCTGGGCATGGGCCGGCTGGCCGTGCAGTTGCTCATCAACCGCATCGAGCACCCCGAGGCCAACCTGGTGCGGGCCGCCATCCGCCCGCGCCTCGTGGAGCGGAACTCGGTGCGCGACCTCCACAACCGAGACGAGGAGAACGACTGATTTGACTGACCCTGGCGCGACCCCCATCGTCGGCCCTGCTTTGCCCAACATCCCGTGGGAGGAACGGCCCGCGGCGTGCAGCGACCTGGTCTGGCGCTCGGCCCGCAACCCCGTCATCCCCCGCGACCTGCTCCCCACGTCCAACAGCATCTTTAACAGCGCCGTCGTGCCCTTTGGCGACGGCTTTGCCGGGGTGCTGCGCGTCGACGACCGCCGGCGCCGGATGCGCATCCACAGCGGGCGCAGCGCCGACGGCCTGGCCTGGGAGATCGACCCCGAGCCCATCCGCTTTGCCACCGGCGACCCCGAGCTGGCCCCCTTCGAGCACCAGTACGACCCCCGGGTCTGCTGGCTCGAGGACCGCTATTACGTGACGTGGTGCAACGGCTACCACGGGCCGACCATCGGCGTGGCCTACACCCACGACTTTTGCGAGTTCCACCAACTGGAGAATGCCTTCCTGCCCTACAACCGCAACGGCGTCCTCTTTCCCCGCAAGATCGGCGGCAAGTATGCCATGCTCAGCCGGCCCAGCGACACGGGCCACACACCCTTTGGCGACATCTTTTACAGCGAGAGCCCCGACATGGTCCACTGGGGGCGCCACCGCCACGTCATGAGCCCCACGCGCCAGTGGAGCTGGCAGGCCACCAAGATCGGGGCCGGCCCGACGCCCATCGAGACCACGGAGGGCTGGCTGCTCTTTTACCACGGCGTCCTGACGTCGTGCAACGGGTTCGTCTACAGCATGGGCGCGGCCCTCCTGGACCTGGACGAGCCGTGGAAGGTGCTCCACCGGACGGCGTCCTATCTGCTGGCGCCCTGGGAGACCTACGAGTGCGTGGGCGACACGCCCAACGTCGTCTTTCCCTGTGCCGCCCTGGTGGACGCGCCCAGCGGCCGCATTGCCATCTACTACGGTGCCGCCGACACGGTCACCTGCCTGGCCTTTGCCCGGGCCGGCGAGCTGCTGGCGGCCCTCAAGGCCGGCGACGGGATATAGGGAGATAGCGTATTCGAGGAGCGCAACCATCTCGCGGTACAAGTGCATGCCTGTCGTATGCGGCGCCGATGGCCAGGGGCCGGCCTGGCGCTGCGCTTGCTCCTGGATTGCCGCCGTTGGGCGGGTCCGGGCCGAAAAACTGGCCGAAAAACTGGCTGTTGACAGGCGGCCCGCGAGGTGATATAATAACTTTGGGAGCGCTCCCGTAAGTGCCAGAGACTTCAGATTACCCCAGGGGCGGGGGCTTTTTTTAGAGGGGTTGTGGGAGCGCTCTCACAGCGAGGAGTGAGGAGTCACGACATGTCGCTTACACTGGAAAAGGTAGGCCAGCTCGCAGGGGTATCGCGCTCGACCGTCTCGCGTGTCATCAACGGCCATCCCAGTGTCAGCCGCGAGGTCCGCGAGCGCGTCTGGAACGTGATCCGCGAGACCGGCTACCAACCCCACGCCGCCGCCCGAAGCCTGGTAACGCGCCGCACCCAGATCATTGGCGTCATCATCCCCGAGTCGGTGGCCAGGCTGTTTGTCGACCCCTTCTTTCCGCTGCTCCTGGGGGGCATCACGTCCACGTGCAACACCCGCGGCTACCACCTGATGCTGTCGCTGTTCAACGGCCCGGCCAATCCCGAAGAGCTGTACCGGCGCCTGGTCCACAGCGGCCACCTGGACGGCGTGGTGGTTGCCTCGGCCCGCCTCGACGATCCCCTCGTCTGCCGGCTCTTGCAGGACGAGATGCCCTTTATCCTCGTCGGCCGCCACGTGGACGACCGGGTGCGTTACGTGGACGCCGACAACGTGGGTGGGGCGCGCATGGCCGTGGAGCACCTCATCCGCCTGGGCCACCGGCGCATCGGGGCCATCACCGGGCCCCTGGGCACGCCGGCCGGCGCCGATCGCCTCATCGGCTACAGGCGCGCCCTGGAGGCGAGCCGCATTTCCGTACAGGACGATCTCGTCGTCGAGGGCGACTATAGCAAGGGCAGCGGGGCCACGGGCATGCAGCAGTTGTTGCCCACCCAACCCTCGGCAGTGTTCTGCGCCAGCGATTCCATGGCCATCGGCGCCCTGGAGACCATCCGCGAGGCCGGCCTTCGCGTCCCCGACGACATCGCCCTCGTGGGCTTTGACGACGTGCCGGTGGCCACGGCGGTCGAGCCGGCGCTGACGACGGTGCGCCAGCCCATCGAGGGCCTGGGCACCATGGCCGCCGAGCTGCTCTTGAATCTGTTGGAGAATCCCCCGGATGGGCAGGCGCCCGGCCAGCGCATCATCCTGCCGGCCAAGCTCATCGTCCGGGATTCGTGTGGCGCTTTGCGCAGGCGGAGCTAAGGAAGACCTTACAATAAGAGGGAGGGGAGACACCGGCTGACCTGGCAGAAAGCGGTGTCTCCCCGGCAGAGGCAGTGCCCGTAGCCTTCCCGGACGTTCCCGGGAGACGCTGCGGCCATCCTCTCGTCCTCATTATAACCCACCTCGGGCGGGTTGGCGAATCGACGAGAGGGCACTGCTCAACAGCTAAAGGAGGAGGTGAAAGGCGAAAGAGCTGCAAACCTGGTTTCTGCCACCATCGTCGTGTGTAACGTTCAATGAATCACAAAGAGGAGGAGCAAACCATGCGTAAGCTAGCGTTGAGCATCATGAGCCTGATGGTCGTCCTGAGTCTGCTCGTCGCCTGTGGCCCGACCCCGGCGCCGCAGGTCGTCGAGAAGATCGTGACCCAGGAAGTGGAAAAGACCGTCGTCGAAACCGTCGAAGTGGAAAAGACGGTCGTCGAGACCGTGGAGGTCGAAAAAGAGGTCGAGGTGGTCGTGACGGCCACGCCCGGCGCCGAGGCGGAGCCCGAAGCCCCGGTGACGTCCTATGAGCGCAGCGAGACCCTGTACGTCAGTGGTGCCGCCTGGGGCCCGCCTTCGAGCTGGAACCCCTTCATGACCTGGGTCCACGCCAACACCACCGGCATCGTGGGCAACGTCTACGAGCCGTTGTACTTCTTTGACCCGCAGACCGGCGAGATGATCCCCTGGCTGGCGGAGAGCGGCGAGTGGACCGACGCCAACACCTGGCTCATGGTCCTGCGCGAGGGCATCAACTGGACGGACGGCCAGCCCATGACGGCCGAGGACGTCGTCTTTACCTTCGAGCTGGGCCAGGAATATCCCGCCCTCTGGTTCTCGTCGGTGTGGAGCTATCTGGATAGCGTCACGGCCCTGAGCGACTACGAGGTCGAGTTCAAGTTCACGGACGCCCTCTACCAGGAATGGGAATACAACCTCTACCACATCCCCATCATCCCCAAGCACCTGTGGGAGGGCCGGACGGAAGAAGAGATCACCGGCGGCGCCAACGAGAACCCCGTCGGCTCCGGCGCCTACATGTACGAGACCCACGCCGAAGACCGGAACGTCTGGATCCGGAACGAGGATTGGTGGGGCATCGACCTGCTGGGCCTCACGCCCGCGCCCAAGCGCATCGTCGACATCCGCACCGCCAGCAACAACATCGCCATGGGCATGGTGGTCAAGGGCGAGCTGGACCTGAGCAACAACTTCCTGCCGGGCATCGCCGAGCTGGCCAACAAGGGCTACGTGCAGACCTACTATGCCGAAGCGCCCTACATGCTCTCGGCCAACACCGCCGTCCTGTTCCTGAACACCCAGAAACCGCCCATGGACGACCCCGCCTTCCGCCGCGCCCTGGCCTTTGCCATCAACGTGAACGACATCGTCACCGTGGCCTATGCCAACCTGGTGCGGGCGGCCAACCCCACCGGCCTGCTGCCCTCCCTGGAGCAGTTCGTGGACCAGGACGTGGTCGACAGGCTGGGCTACACCTACGATCCTGAGCAGGCGGCAGAGCTCCTGGCCGAGGCCGGCTACGTAGACGTCGACGGCGACGGGTTCGTCGAGGCGCCCGACGGCAGCAAGATCGAGCTGGAGGTCACCTGCCCCTTCGGTTGGACCGACTGGATGGAGGCCATCAACGTCATCGCCACCAGCGCCCAGGAATCGGGCTTTAACATCAAGGCCGCCACGCCCGACTATGGCGCCTGGAACACGGCCCTGAACGCCGGCACCTTTGACATGACCCTGAACAACTGGGCCGGCATGAGCAACACGCCCTGGACCCTGTACAACCTCCTGTTCCGGCACCCCATCCAGGAGCTGATGGCCAACGGCAACTTTGGCAAGTACGAGAACCAGGAGATGTTTGACCTGGTGGATGCCCTGGCCGCCGTGCCCATGAGCGACCAGGAAGGCATGCAGGAAGCCTGCTCGGCCATCCAGGAGCTGATGCTGACCGAGATGCCCATGATCCCGCTGTGGTACAACGGCCTGTGGGCGCAGTTCAGCAACGCCGTCTGGACCGACTGGCCGACGGAAGCCGATGGCACGCCCAAGACCCTGCCCACCACGTGGGCCGAGTACTGGCAGATGGGTGGCCTGCACACCCTGACGACTCTGAAGCCGGCCGAATAAGAGTCACGAACGAGAACCGGCAGCCCCCGCCCCTCCCGGTGAGTGAGGGAGGGGCGGGGTGCCTGCAGCCTGGCGGAAGAGAGGAATTCGGGTGAAACGGTATTTCAGCAGAAAGCTCTTGCTCTACGCACTGACCTTTTTCCTGGCCGTGACCATCGACTGGATGATCCCGCGCTTTATGCCCGGCGATCCGGTCCAGAACATGCTGTCGCGGGCCGGGCTCAATGCCGAGGCTGCACAGGTCATGTATGGCTACTTTACCCGGGCCTTTGGCATGGACGTGCCTGTCCATCAGCAGTATATCAACTTCTGGATCGCGCTGTTTCACGGCGACCTGGGGACGAGTGTTTATCTCTTCCCGCAGCCGGTCAAGGACATCATCCTCCGGGCGGTCCCCTACGACATTGCCCTGTTGCTGCCGTCCATCCTGTTGAGCTGGTGGGCGGGCAACAGCTTTGGCGCCTTTGCCGCCCGCTCCAAGTGGCTGGACAACACCGTGTCGCCCCTCGGCTACATCCTGAACGCCACGCCCTACATGTGGCTGGGCATCCTCCTGGCCTGGTTTTTCGGCATCGTCCTGGGGGTCTTTCCCATCGCCGGGGCCTACGGTTTTGACCTGCGGCCCCACCTTTCCTGGACCTTTGTGCGCAGCCTGCTCAGCCACTGGTTCTTGCCCTTCGCGTCGCTGTTCCTGGTGGGGTTCGGTGGCTGGGCCATCGGCATGCGAAACCTGATCATCTACGAGCTTGAAGCAGACTATTCTCACTACCTCGAAGCCCTGGGGGCTCCGCGCAGGCTGGTGCGCAAGTACGCCTTTCGCAACGCCATGCTCCCGCAGCTCACGGGGCTGGCGCTGCAACTGGGCGTCATCGTCGCCGGCGCCCTGGTCACCGAGGTGGTGTTCTCCTATCCGGGCATCGGCTATCTGATTCTGGCCGCTATCCAGAACCAGGATTATTTCTTGCTGCAGGGCTGCTTCCTGTTCATCATCCTCGGCGTCCTGCTGGCCAACTTTGCCATCGACGTAGCCTATGTGCTGGTGGATCCCAGGACGCGGATTGGGATGCAAGGAGAGACAGCATGATTGCCATCAAGAAAAGGAACGAGCTGCTCTTCTTTGCCCTGCGGAACAAGAAGCTGCGCCTGAGCGTCGGTGTCATTCTCTTTTTCCTGGTGCTGGCCCTAGTCGGCCCGCTGCTCACCGAGCACAAGCCGCTGGCCTACGTGGGTCCCTTTGGCGAGCCGCCGTCGCGCGACTTCTGGTTCGGGACCACGACCTTCGGGCAGGACGTCTTTACCCAGTTCGTCCACGGCCTGAAGGCCACGTTCCTGGTGGGGCTCATCGGCGGCGGGTTGGGCACGCTCCTGGGCGTGGTGGTCGGGTTCGCCGCCGGCTACCGGGGCGGCGTCGTGGACGAGGTCCTGAACATGCTGACCAACATCGTCCTGGTTATCCCCACCCTGGCGGTGCTGCTGATCATTGCCGCCTACCTGGAGGTGCGCGGCATCCTGGTCGAGGCCGTCTTTATCGGCTTTACGGCCTGGCCCTGGGCGGCCAGGGCCGTCCGGGCGCAGACCTTTTCGCTGGTCAACCGCGATTTCGTCGACCTGGCGCGGCTGAGCGGCGTGAAGGCGGGCAAGATCATTCTCAACGAGATCGCGCCCAACATGATGTCCTACCTGCTGCTGGTCTTTATCCTCGAGTTCGGCGGCGCCATCCTGAACGCCGCCACCCTCGACTTTATCGGGCTGGGTCCCACGGAGGGGATGTCGCTGGGCCTGATGATGAACAACGCCGTCATGTGGGGCGCGCTGCTCCTGGGGCAGTGGTGGTGGTTCGTGCCGCCCGGAGCGGCCATCACGGCCATCGTCGGCGCCCTGTACGTCATGAACGTCGGACTGGACGAAGTCTTTAACCCCAAGCTGAGGGAGATGTGAGATCGTGAGCTTGCAAGCCGAGAACCTGACCGTCTACTATCAGACGCTGCACGGCGACGCCCGGGCGCTGGAGGACGCGACGTTCAGCGTGGCCGACGGCGAGATCATGGGCCTGGCCGGCGAATCGGGCTGCGGCAAGTCTACGCTGGCCAACAGCCTGATCATCCTCAAGCCACCCATGAAGCACGTCGGCGGGCGCGTGCTCCTCGACGGCGAGGAGCTGCCCATCGCCGACATGGAGGAGATGGACAGCTTTCGCTTCGACCGCATCTCTATCGTCCCGCAGTACGCCATGAACGCCATGAACCCGACGCGCAAGATCGGCAAGATGACGGCCGACCTGATGCGCACCCGGCAGGTGAGCTACCAGGAAATGCTGCCCGAGCTGCACCGGCGGCTGGACCTCGTCAATCTGTCGCACGAGGTGTTGGACCTGTATCCCATCGAGCTGTCGGGCGGGATGAAGCAGAGGATGGTGATGGTCCTGTCCACACTGCTGAACCCCTCCATGCTCCTGGCCGACGAGATCACCTCGGCCCTGGACGTGTCCAGCCAGAAGGCCGTGGCCGAGATGCTCGTCGGCTTCCGCGACTGGGAGTTTGTGAAGAGCATCATCGTCATCACTCACGACATCTCGATCCTGTACCAGATCGCCGACAGCATCCTGGTCATGTATGCCGGGCAGTTGGTGGAAAAGGCCTCGACCAAGACCATTATCAACTCGCCGCGGCACCCGTACACCCGGCTGCTCATCTCGTCGTTGCCCAAGGTAGGCGTCAAGTTTGCCGAGCAACGGCTGGCGGGCATCCCCGGCAACCCGCCGCTCCTCTTGAATCCCCCCGAGGGCTGCCGGTTCCGGGACCGCTGTCCCGTGGCCTTTGAGAAATGTCACGAGGTGCCACCCTTCCTCCCCGTCGAGCTCGGCCACTCGGTCGCTTGCTGGAAGGAGGTTTGAGCCATGCTGACACTGGACAACATCTCCAAGGTCTACAAGGTCGGCACCTTTGGCAGCCAGGAGTTGCACGCCGTGCGCGACGTCAGCTTTGACGTCCGCGACCGGGAGATCCTGTCGCTCATCGGCGAGAGCGGCAGCGGCAAGAGCACCATCGGCAAGATGATCCTGCGCCTCATCTCGACCACCAGGGGCTCCATCCTCTTTGACGGCGTCGACATTGCCACCCTCAAGGGGCCGGCCCTGAAGGAGTACTATCGCCGGGTGCAGGGCGTGTTCCAGGATCCGTTCAGCTCGTACAACCCCATCTTCAAGGCGGACCGGATCTTTCGCATGGTCCGCGAGGAGTTCTTTCCGGGCGTGGCCGCCTCCGAGTGGACGGGCCGCGTGGAGAGCGCGCTGCGCTCGGTGGGCCTGAACCCCGAGCACTGCCTGAACAAGTTCCCCCACCAGCTCAGCGGCGGGCAGCTCCAGCGGCTGCTGATTGCCCGCGCCCTGCTGCTCGACGTCCAGTTCCTGGTGGCCGACGAGATCATCAGCATGCTCGACGCCTCGACGCGCATCGACGTCCTCAACCTCCTGGCCGACCTCAAGGCCAGTGGCCTGTCGGTGCTGTTCATCACCCACGACCTGTCGCTCGGCTATTATATCAGCGAGAGGGCGGTGATCCTGTACCGCGGCTGCGTGGCCGAGATGGGCGTTACCGGGCGCATCTACGACGAGCCGCTGCACCCCTATACCCGGATGCTCATGGCCTCGGTCCCGCGCCTGGACAAGAAGTGGGAAGAGGTGGAGGCCCAGCCGCCGGGCAACGGCCGCGAGCTGCCCACCGGCTGCGCCTACTATGACCGCTGTCCCGAGCCGCGCAAAGACGCCGAGTGCCTGGCCGGCAACCCCCGGCTGGTCGAGGTGGCGCCGGATCACCTGGTGGCCTGCTGCAAGGTAGGGTAGAACAAGGACGGATCCGGAACCGATGGACCGAGCTGTCCACGTTCGGTTCCGAATCCGTCCCTGGCTCGCCCGCTCCAACCGAATCCCACCCTTTTTCCAACCAGCCTCAACCCCTGGCGGCCCGTCGCCGGGGTATAATGGGTCCGGGAGGGACTATGCAGATTTTAACCGACCTGGACCTGACGCGGCTGTTGACCCAGGAAAAGATCGTGAGCACCATGGAGCAGGCCCTGGAGGCGCACGCCGCCGGCTCGCTCATCGCGCCGCCTCGTTTCGTGGTGGACACGCCCCGGGGCGGGCTGGTATTCACCGCGGGCGCCGAGACGGAGCGGGCACGGGCCGTGGGCTTTCGCGTCTACGACACCTTTGCCAGCGCCTCGCCCGACCGGACGCAACTGGTGGTGGTGTACGATAGCGACACGGGCGGCTTTCGCGGGTTGGTGGCCGGCATCCTCCTGGGGGCGCTGCGTACGGCGGCCATCAATGCCGTGGCCATCAAGCACATGGCCCGGCCCGACGCCCGCATCCTGGGGGTGTTGGGCAGCGGCTTCCAGGCGCGCCGGCAGGTGCGGGCCGCCCTGGCCGTGCGCTCCTTCGAGGAGGTGCGGGTCTACAGCCCGACGGCAGGCCACCCCGGCGCCTTTGCCGCGGAGATGAGCACCGTCCTGGGCGTGCCCGTCACTGCCGGAGCGTCGGCCGAGGACGTGGTGCGGCGCGCCCACGTCCTCATCACGGCCACCACCAGCCCCACCCCCGTGTTCGAGGCCGGCTGGCTGCGGCCCGGCACCCACGTCAACACCATCGGGCCCAAGTACCGCGACATGCACGAAGTCTCGCCGGAGGTGGCCGCGCGGAGTGCCGTGGTGGCCACCGACTCGCTGGAGCAGGTGGACGCCTATCCGCGTCCCTTTTTCCTGGCGGGCACGCCCGACCGGGAGCGGATGGTGGAACTGGGCGACATCGTGGCGGGCCGGGAGGCCGGCCGCACCTCGCCTGACGACCTGACCCTCTTTTGCTCGGTGGGCCTGGCCGGCACCGAGGTCGTCCTGGCCGACACGGCGCTGACCCTGGCGCGCCTGGAGTAGGGCGCAATCGCCGGCGGCCCTCAAGCCTCGGCGGGCCGACGGCTCAGCGGTTCAAGGCGTCACTTTCACACCCGTTATCTGCCCGAAATTGGCCGCGACCTGCTGCACGACGTTGCTGATGTACACATTCTTGCCGTCCCCGGGCAGGACGGCGAGAAAGGTGCCGACGTCGGCATAGTAGTGCAGGGTGGAGCCGCGGACGTAAAAGCCCTCGCGCGTGGGATCGAACTCGTAGCCGCCCAGGTGGTCGCGCACCAGCTCGGCCATGACGCCCAGCAGGCGGGGGCCGGGCAACAGCTCCAGGCCGTCGCGCAGGTCATTGGCGGCGAGGGTCGCCTCGTGGCCGCAGTCCAGGGTGACACCCGCCGGCAGGCCGGCCTGCCAGTGCCGGGGCCCCTTGAGGCAGTTTAGCTGCACCGCTCCGTCCCGCTGGGAGACCGCGAAAAGGCTCTCGCCACAGACGGGGCAGGCCAGGGGGCCCTCCTCGCCGCATTCGGGCTCGGCGCAGGCGCAGACGATCTGGGCCGCCAGGTCGCCCCGCAGGGCCACGGCCAGGTCGAGGGCCGGCCTCTGCAGGGTGCCGGTCTGCCGGCCCTCCTGCTTGAGGGTCAACACCTGGCTCAGCAGCTCCAGCACGATGTCCTTCTGCAGTGCGCCGGCGTAGGGCGCCAGGGCCCGGACACGCCGCAGCCCCATGGTCTGGACGTAGGCCGCCGGCTCGTCCTGGAGATCGCGGAGCACGCGGATCACCTCGCCCAGGCTCTCCATGGCCCACGCCCGGAACTGGCTGGCCTGGAGCCGGCCGGAGAGGGTGAGGGCGCCCTGGGCGCAGGTCAGGCGCACGGTCGTATCCTTGCCCGCCACCGAGATGCGATAGCTGGTGCTGCGCAGCTCGGGATACGCCTCCTCGAACTGGCCGTAGCCCTTCTCGTAGGCCTTGCCGTCGGCGATGGTCAGCCAGCGAAAGCGGTCGGAGGCGGGGTTGGGCTCGTAGAGCTTGCCGCTGCGAAAGTGCATGGGGTTCAAGAAGCCGAGGGCGTTCTTGAACTGCTTGGAGATGACCAGGGGCGTGAGCAGGACGCCGGCCGCCTCTTCGATGGCCGACCGCAGGCTCTTGAGCACCTCGGGCTTGCGGGCGTGGATGGTGACATAACCGTCGGCGGCGCTGATCCAGAAAAAGCCGTAGAGGGTCTCGTAGGTCGAAACGGCGTTCTCCTCGGCGTCGATATAGTCCAGCCGGCTGAGGAAGCGATAGGTGCCCTCGTACAGCCCCGCGGCGCCAGGCAGCGGGCCAAAGTCGTTGAGGAGAATGTCGCGCAGGGGCGGGAGGCCCTGGCTGACGTCGCCGGCAAAGCGAGCGTTGTCGTCGACGAGGGCCTGGGCCAGCCGCTCGTCGAACCCCTCCATCCACCCCTCGGCCAGCCGGCCGGGGCTCACGAGGTAGATGTAGAAAGAGGGATGGCTGCCGTAGCGGTACTCCTCAAAGTAGGTGGCGATCACGGCGTCGTCGATCTCGGAGCAGGCGTCGATGAGGCGGGCCAGCTCCTGGCGGGTGAGGCGCATGACGGCCTGGCGGGGGCGGCGCGGCTTGCGGGCCAGGGCCGCGCGGAACCTGGCGGCCAGGCGCGCCTCTCCCTCGTCGCCGCGAAAGTGGTCGTTGACCATCTGGCGCAGGCCAAAGACGGGGATCTGCTGCAGGTAGCGGAGGCGCTCGCTGGCCCCGGCGCCCGGGCCCGGCGACGCCTTGACTTCCAGGGTGGCCATGATGATCACGCTCCTTTCGGCCGGTTGCTGCTGCCGGGCGCTCGCCTGGGATGGGCACCTGCTGGCGGGCGGCGAGCGGTCGCTGGCGGTGCCCCGCGGGACTGCT
>DAOUHB010000033.1:0-53345 GCA_034428935.1 Anaerolineae bacterium
GTCCTGGAACTGATCCCCCACGGCCAAGACGCGCCGGCCGTCCACCTCGAAGGCGATGGCTACGGCGTGGCGGGTGTGGCCCGGCTGGGGGTAAAGGGTCAGCTCGTACTCCTGCCAGCGGACCGGTTCTTCCAGGGGGAGCACGCGATCCACCGGGATGGGATCGTACCACAGGCAGGGCAGGTCGTAGCGCCAGGGCTCTTCCAGGATGCCGGCGATGCTCTCCGGCGCCCACACCTGGCTGCCCTCCACGGCGCGCAGCAGGTTAAAGCCGGCCACGTGGTCGTCGTGAAAGTGGGTGGGCAGGACGGCGTCGATGGCCTCCACGCCAAACTGGTGCTTGAGGCGCGGCAAGGTGTAGAGCCACGGCCGCCGGGAGGCCCGGTCGGCGCCGGCCGGGATGCCGGTGCAGAAATCGTAGCCAAAGTCGATGAGCAGTGCCCTGCCGCTCCGCGATAGGATCACGTAGCTGTTGGACATGCTGGAGCGGTTCAGGAGCAGGTGGGGCGTGAGAGCCACGTAGGGCTCCCGCCGCAACATCATGAGGCGCTGGTTCTCGCCGCGCCGCTCGCGGATGAGGCGCCACAGCCGCTCCACCAGCAGGTCGATGGCCGGGGCCACGGGCGCGATGGGCTCGCCGTGGGAAGGTAGCAGCACGTCCAGCCCGCGCTCCCGCAGGTCCAGGAGGGAGGCGATGGTGGCCGGCAGGCCCTCGGCGCCGTTGTAGCTCCACTGCGTGGCCGCCAGGGACCACACCTTGCCCGGGCCGGCGATGAGGTCGCCGGTGAAGGCGATGGACCCCTCTCCTGCGAGAGGATGGAAGGCGAGCTCCCCCTCTCCCGTCGTTTGGGGGGAGGACCTAAGGGGCGGGATCGGGGTTGGGGGTTGGGGTGATGTGAGGAGGGTGATGGAGCCGGTGGTATGCCCGGGGGTGGGGAGGACGGTCAGGGTCCAGGTGCGGGAGCCTGTGCCAAAGCGGCGCGTTTCATAGTCGCGGAGGGTGCCGGCCACGGGCACGGCTTTCAGCAGGCAGAAGCGGTCCTGGCGGGTGTTATAGTTGTTGTACAGCTCGCGCGCCTGCCAGTGGGCGTCGACGTCGCCAAATAGGTCCCGCTCGGTCTCGGGCACCCAGATGCGCGCCCCGATGGCCGCGGCGCGGGCCAGCCCCTGGCCCTGGTCGCGGTGGTGGTGGGTCATGAGGACGTCGGTCACGCGCTCGATGCCCAGAGCGGGCAGGTGCTCCAGGACGTCGCCGGCGCCAAAATCGATCAGGATGGCGTCGCTGCCGCTGCGCAGGACATAGACCTGGCAGGTGTCGTGAAAGCGGTGGAGGTCGGGGGCGAGTTGAACGGGACCCCCCCCGGCCCCCCCTGCGAGGGGGGAAGTTGCGTCTGGGGCCGGCGCTGTGTGGGAGGGAGTTGCGTCTGGGGCCGGAGCTGCGTGGGCGGCCAGGAAGCGCAGCATGTCCTCCCGCTGGGCAGAGGTATAAAATGGACCGTAAAAACCCTCCACCAGGCCTCGGATCTCAAAGGTCATGGGACCCCCCTGCCCCCCTCGGAGGGGGGAGAATCCGTTTGCGCCGCCGGGAAGGGGGGAGTCGCCTGCTCGCCTGGGGGGAAAGGGGCCCCCTGCGACAGGCTGGGGAGGAAGGATTGGGCAAGGGGCAGGTATTGGGTTTCAAAGATGGCGCGGTAGTGGGTATGGCGGTGGGCGTCGGGGGTGTAGTGCTCGGGCGGGGCGGCGCGGTGGGGTCCGCGGGCATCGGGGGCCAGGCCGGCGGCGCGGCCGGCCAGCAGCGCGGCGCCCAGGAGCGTGGCCTCCCGCTGGGGCAGCACCTCGATGGGCACGCCGGAGACGTCGGCCTTGATCTGCAGCCAGCTCGGCAGGTGGGTGCCGCCGCCCACGGCCACGAGCTTGTCGATGGGCGTGCCGTTGACCGCCTCGGCGGCGCGTCGCAGGCGCTCGATCTCGTAGGCGGTGCCTTCCAGGACTGCCCGGGCGAGGTCGGCCCGGGTGTGGGCCGCGCTCAATCCCAGGAAGGCGCCCATGGAAGCGGCGCCGCCCCCGGCGACGGGGGAGCCCTTGCCCGACAGGTAGGGGAAATAGAGAATGCCCGTGGGCTGTGGGCCGGCGCCGGCGACGAGTGCCTGCAACTTGCCGTAGGAGAGTCGCTCGTGGCCCAGCAGACCCCGCAGCCACTCCACCGACCCGCCCGACATGGATAGCGAGCCCAGCCAGAAATAGAGGCCGGGCAGGACGTGCAGGCCGTAGAGCAGGCCGGATTCGAGCTGGGCCGGCCCGAGGGCCGGCTCCTGGCCGGCGCCCCGGGGAGTCTCCAGGGTGCCCAGGAGCACCTCGGCCGTGCCCATGGAGTCCATCACCACACCCGGCCGCGTGGCACCGGCGGCCAGGGCAGCGCAGACGTGGTCGTGGCCGGCAACCACCACGGGCGTCCCGGCCGCGAGGCCGGCGAGGCTGGCCGCCACGCGGCCGGCAACGGCGTCGCCGGGCAGCGCCGGGGGAAACAGCCCGGGATCGAGGTCCCAGGTGCGCAGCCATTCCTCGTCCCAGGCGCGCCCGTCGAGATGAAAGGCCTGGGTTCGGGCTGCCAGGGTGTAATCGGTAGCCACCCGGCCGGTGAGGCGGTAGGCCAGGTAATCGGCCACCGACAGCCATGTGCAGCCTTCCAGGTCCACGCCCAACTCGTCGCGCAGCCAGAGGAGCCGGGCCAGCCCGCACTTGTGGCTGGGGTGCAGGCCCGTGCGGCGAAAGCGCTCCGCGGCGTTGCCCCGGCGAGCGATGCGGGCCGCCTGCCCCGCGCTGTTGGTGTCGAACCAGGGCAGGAAGGGCGTCCGAGGCCGGCCCGTGCGGCGCTCCAGGAGCAGCCCCGTCTCGGCCATGCTGCTGATGCCCACGGCCGCCACCGGGCCAAGCTCGCCCGCGAGCTCGGCCAGGGCGCCGGCGACGCTCGCCCACAGCGCCTCGGGGTCGTAGCAGGTGCCGGCCGGCGCGCCGCGGCCGAGGGGAGGCAGGGGCGCAGACACCGTGGGCCGGGCGGCGACGGCCAGGGCCGTCCCATCCGCGGCAAAGAGGCCCACCTTGCAATGGGTGGTGCCGACGTCAATTGCCAGGAGGTTCATGCGGCCCGTCAGCGTTCTTCCAGGATCCGCTTTAGCTGTTCCATACCCAGGCGAGGGCTGGACAGGAACCGTCCCTGCAGCGAATCGGGCAGGGAGGGCAGGATACGGGCCATGGATGCCTGGGCCAGGACCACCACGTCGTTCCGGCCGGCCAGCTCCTCCAGGGCGGCGGCCAGCAGGCGGTCGTGGCCTTCGCGGTTGCCGGCGGCCAGGCGCTGGAAGGCAGCGTCGACGAGGAGGGGCTCGAGGCTCACGGTTCTGCCCGCCGCCGCGGCGCTGGCGCGCAGCAGGCGCAGGGTGGGCTCCAGCGTGGTGCGTACCGTGGCTGCCACGCCGACCTTTTCTCCCCGGGCCACAGCCTGCCCGGCCATGGCCTCGTCAATGCGCACCACCGGCACGGCAACCAGCTCCCGGGCGCGGGGCACCAGCTCGCCCACCGACGAGCAGGCGCTGAGGATGGCCGCCGCGCCGACCTCCTCGGCAAAACGGGCGTACTGTAGCCATCGCCCGGCCACCTGCTCCAGGTCGCCGCCGCTCTCCCGCAACTGGGGCAGGATGGAATCGTCCAGGAAGTTGATGACCTGCCAGCCGGGCAGCATCTCGGCGGCCAGGGCCCCGAGGGGCTCGATGGTGACGGCCGTCGTATGTATGATGGCCAGCTTGTCCATCAGAAATCTGCTTTCTAGAGCTCCGCGCGCGTGTGCCCCTGGCCGGGGCCGGGGGCCAACCGGACGCGGTACTGCGCCCATATTTCTTCCACCAGGCGGTAATCCTCGGCCTCCAGGGGCTCCTGGGTGGCGTCGATGTGGCTGGCATAGTACAGGGAGGGCACGCCCAGGGCCGGCTGCAGGCGGACGTACTCGCGCCAGGTTGCCAGGTCGGGGATGGGCCAGTTGTCGGCGTCGATGAGGGCTTCGGGACAGGCGATGCGCGCCACGCGGGCGCGATGGGTCATGGCCGCCAGCACGTTGCGGTCGACGTTGATGTCGTTGAGCCGGATCATGTCCACGACGCCGGCCAGGTAGGGATGGGTGGTGTGGGCGATGATGAGGGCATCGGGCTTGGTGGCCTTGGCTTCGTCGTGAATGATCCACAGGTAGTGCTTCATCAGCTCCAGTCCCCACAGGTCGCCGTGGAGGCGAATGGCCGGGCCGCTCGGGATGCGGGCCGTGAAGTCGATCTTGAATCCGTCGGCGTCATAGCCCCCGGGCGAGAGCATGCGGCGCACCGCGGCCCGCAGGCGCGCCTCGAAGGCGGGGTTGGTGGGATCGACGGCGATGGGCAGCCCGCCGGCGTTGGTGATGCACTCTCCGGCCGGCACGCCCTCAGGGTCCCAGGCCTTGAGCCACAGCAGCACCCGGCGGCCGGCGGCGTGCTGCGCGGCGACGAACCCGGGAAGGTTGGGCCACTTGTCGGGGTCGGCCTCGTTCTGGCCATAAGTGCGCTGCCACTTGTCGTCGATGACCACGGTGCCGGGGCTCAGGTTGCGCTCCTCCAGGGTCTGCAAGAACTCCTCGTACAGCGATTGGCTGGCATAGTCGGGTGCGCGACCCTCCTCGCGGCGGGCCAGGGCACACTGGGCCCCCCAGCCACAGAACAGGGGCTCCTGCCACCAGCGAGGCCCGGCGGAGGCCAGGGCGGTGGCCGGGTCCACGGCGCCCGCCGCTCGCAACGAGTCCACGTGGGCTACGAGGGCCTGGTATTCGTTGGGGGCAAAATAAAAGCCGATGCGGGGCAGCCGGTAGCGGCCGTTGACGGCCGTGTGGCCCTCGTAGAGCAGCGACAGGTAAAAGCCGGCGTCCTGGCCGTTGTAGCGAGCCTCCACGAAACGGTTCTCGCCGGGCCGGGCCTCGACGCCCATGCCCAACCAGCCCTCGGGCGCCTGGAAGGCGAAACAGAAGGGCGGCGGGGTAAAGAACCAGTCGTCCCTGCCGGGCAGGGGCACGCCCGCCAGGTTGATGGTCGAGCAGCTTGCCGGGGCAAAATAGTTCACTTCGCGGGCGTTGGGCTCGGGGTTAAAGCCCAGGAGAAAGAGCTGGCCCGACCAGAAGAACCCCGAGCCCCAGCGCAGGTGGCCCGAGTAGTAACCCCCGAAGTAGTCGACCTCCGCCAGCCGGCCCGGGCCCTCGACCTCGATCTCGTAAGCAAAGCCCTGTGGCGAGCACAGGAAGCGGTAGGTCTTGGCGTCCCAGGCCGAGCTCGCGGCCCGGAGGCAAAACTCCACTTCCTCGGGCCCCTGGCGCACCTGCCAGGGCTCGATGCTTACCGTATCATCGCGACCGTCAATGGGATGGACACCGGAGAGGACGAATAACTCGGCTATCCGCGTACCGTCGGCGCCTTCGATGTAAACAAAGGGCCTGTCCGCGGGAAACGTGAGGGCATAGTGCTTTGCTATGAGCCTATGACCGCCATGGTCAGTTTCTAAGCGCATTCATCGTTCGTTCTGCTGGCCAACGCCGCCAGAAGATCTGCCTCCTCGCAGTTTGCTCTCTAGAGACAGCGTGCTCTATCTGCATCGATCATAGCATTGATGGTAGGCAGTGTCAAGTGCACTGCCACTTCTGTTGTTCAAGTCTTTTCACCGTCGGAACTGCTGGTGGGGCGCACTTGCGTTCTCGCGCAGAATGGTGTACGATCCCGGGCGCGGCGCAGGCCACATCTAGATCACGGAGGAGAAACCATGCGCGAACGGTTGATGGAGATCTGGCCCGAGATCGAATGGATCCAGGACCCGGATCTCAAGGAAAAGGTGTACCAGACCTGGGAGTATGCCCTGGAGAACAGCGTCTTGACGCCCGACGACCTGTTGACCATCCCCTTTACCCTCCTGGTGAAGGACTGCAAGGTTACCTTCATGGAGCACAAGCGGGCGGTGGTGCACATCGCCGTCGAGTCGGCCAGGGCCATGACCCGCTTTTTTGGCGACAAACTGCCCATCAACATGGACTATCTCATCGCCGGCGGCATCCTCATCGACGTGGGCAAGCTCATCGAGTATGAGCTACAGGACGGCAAGGCCGTCGTGGGGCCGACGGGCAAGTTGCTGCGGCACCCCTTCACCGGCGTGGCCCTGGCCATGCGCTTTGGCCTGCCCGACGCCGTCGTGCACACCATTGCCGTCCACTCCCACGAAGGCGACCTGGGCAAGCGGACGACCGAGGGCTGGATCCTGCACCACGCCGACTTCATGAGCTTTGAGCCTTTCAAGCCCGAGACCTTGAGGCTGTAGCCTCGCTCCCCGAAGCACACGACGCCGGCCGGGCTCAATGGAACGAGCCCGGCCGCGTTTCTGTTTGCCGTCCTCTCCTTCGCCCGGCCAAAGGTGTATCCCCATTTGTATCCTGCGTCTATATCCCGATATATGGACAAATCGACGGCTTTGGAGTATCTTGAACCTGCGAGGATAGGATTCCCTTCCCATCCCTCACTCGCGCTCGCCCCCTCCAGCGGCAGGGAGGGGGCCAGGTGATAGGTCAATCGGAGGAGCAAAAAATGAAAGCGTATCGCATCACCCTCGCGGCCCTGTCGTTCGCAGCCGCCCTGATCCTCGCCGGCTGCGATCTCGCGCCGGGCCAGAACGGAGCGGCTCTACCGACCACTCAGGGCGTGGTGGCCGAGGAGGCCGGGTTGCCGGTGCAGGTGGACGTGGAAGCGGACGGCCAGGCCGTGGTAAGTGACCGGCTAGCGTTGACCGTCGAACAGGAGCCATTTACCCTCTCGGACCTGTCGGCCCTGCCCCGCGTCCAGATCTCGGCCGCGGGAGAGACGTACGAGGGCGTGGCCATCCTGGATCTCCTGACCGCCGCCCGGATCACGGACGTGCTGACCATCACCCTCGTGGCGCGCGATGCCGTCACGGTCGAGGTGGGAGTGCCCTCCTTGACCCCGGAGAGTATCCTCGCCATTGCTTCCGACAACTCGTTGAACGCCGTGCTCCCCGAGGTGGAGCGGAGCCGCTGGCTGCGCGACGTGGTCGTTATCGACACGGCGCCCGAGGCGCGGCTGGCCCTGCGCGTCGGCGAGGTGCCCTTTTCCTTTCAGGATCTGCGGGCCCTGGAGCTCGTGGAGGTGAGGGCCGGGAACAAGACCTACCAGGGCGTGCGCATCCTCGATCTGCTGCGCGCCGCCGGCGCGGACGCTGCCCAGACCGTCATCCTGACGAACCGCCGGGCGGAAAGCGTCGAAGTGCCCGTAACCGAGATCCACAACGACGACATCCTCTCCCTGGGCAAGGACGACAGCCTCCAGGCCATATTGCCCGGCCTGGTGGAGGGCACCTGGCTAGCCGACATCGTGGAGATCCGCACCACGCCCTAAGCACGGCAGGCCGGACCGCAAGTTTACAACACGCCCCATTTATGGTATATTAGCGGCGAGGGGGACCGTGTGGTAATGACGGACGTTGTCAAGCGGGTGGGCACTCGAGCGCGCCCGCCTTCGGTATGATGGCGATACGAACGCGCGGGCTGTGGGCCGTGCTCGTTTTGTGCCTCCTGCTCGCGGCCTGCCGCATGGGCAACGAGCAACCGGAGCCCAAGCTTGAGCCGACGCCTACGGCGGACCTGGCGCGCCTGGCCTTGCCTGCAACGGATCCGCCAGCGGCCGCTTCCGCCGCGCCCTCTCGATTGCCTTCCCCCGTCCCGGCACCGGAGGCGCATCGCATCGGGACACGGGTTGTGGAGGGGGCGGGGGAATTCTACGATACGGTCACCGGAGAAGCTTTTGTGCCCCGCGGCGCCAACTATGTGGACGTGCGGGAGGTGGTCCCCGGGCAACTGTGGGAGGATTACGTCTTTGGGGCGGGCACCTTCCGGCCCGACCTGGTGCGCGAGGCGTTTCACCACCTGGCGCAATACGGCTACAACACGGTGCGCCTTCACTTTGACCTCTGTGTCCAGGGCCCCTCTTGCATCGGCCGGGCGGTGGGTACCGGGCTAAACCCCGAGTTCCTCGATCACATGGTCGTGGTCATGAACATTGCCGCCGATGAAGGGCTGCATCTCATCATGGCGGCTGGCCGTGTCCCCCGGGATGGACTCTATTGGGACCGGTTTGCCGTGCACCACACCTTCGAGGAGGGGCTAGAGAGCCTGGGCGCCCTGGACGAGAACGGCTACTACCTCCACCCCGCGGGCATTGCCATGCAGGCCCAGTACTGGCGCGACCTGATGTCCGACCTGGCCCTGCGAAGGGCGCCCTTCGAGGTGATCCTCGGCTGGGAGCTGCAGAGCGAGTTCTGGCTGCACGCCCGCAAGCCGCCCCTGTCGCTGGATCGAGAGCTTGTAACGCTGCCCGGCGGCCCCACGTACAACCTGGCGGACACGGAGGAAAAGAGGCGGATGATCGCCGACGCGACGCTGACCTGGATGGAGTCGCTGGCGGCGGTCGTTCGCGAGACGGACCCCGAGGCCCTGGTGGGCATTGGTGTCGCCCCCTCCGCGTTGGAGTCTCCCAATCCCGTCGCGGCGCGATATGCCGACGTGGTGCCTCTCCTGGAGGCGGCCCCCCTGGATTTCTTCGATCTGATCACGCCCGGGGTGGACTGGGACCTGGCCCGGCAGGCAGGGACACTGTGGTCTGGTGCCTGGCAGGCCCGGCCGGCCATCCTGGGCCAGGTGACCATCCCCCGTGGACTGGTGCCTTCGCTCGACGTGGCGGCGGTGCGGGCGCAGGAATGGATTGCCGACTCGTGTGCCTACGGCCTGGATGGCTGGCTCGTGTGGGAGTACCACTCCCGGCCCGAGCCGGAGAGCGCGTGGGGCATGCTCTCGGGTGAGGACGAACTGCTGGAGGCCCTGGCGCCTGCCAACCAGCCTGATGCGTGCGTCGAGACGGACCTGCCGCTGTACAACCTGGCCCTTGGCCGGCCGGCCACGGCTTCCTCGTCGGGCGCCAAGACGCCGCCGGAACAGGCCGTGGATGGCACGGGGGCCATGTGGAGCGCGGCCGCCGCGGCGCCGCAATGGATCGAGATCGACCTGGGCGGGCCGCAAACGGTGGGCAGCCTGCGCCTGGTGGTAGCCCAATACCCGCCCGGCGAGACCCACCACCAGGTGTGGGCCATCCTGGAGGACGGCAGCAGCACCCTCCTGGCCACCATGGAGGGCTACACCATCCAGGGACAGGCCCTGGAGCCCGTGCTGGTGGAGCCGGTGCCGGGCGTGCGGGCCATCCGCGTCGAGACGCGGGAGAGCCCGTCGTGGGTGGCCTGGCGGGAGATCGAAGTGCGGGCGGCAGAGTAGGCAAAATCTGGAGAGGCTCACCGGGAGCAAGCCTGCCACCGGTGCGCCCCTCCTGCGCAAGGGTCAATCTTGCCTCAGCAGTGCCTCGATGTACCCCCGGTGCTCGTCAAAGTGCTCGTAGGTGTTGCCGGCGACCCAGTGGATGACAGGGAGCTGGGAGCCGGTGGCGCCTTCGGGCAGGTAGGACGCATAGGGCTGGAAGAGGGCCTCCTGGCCCATGCTGCCCAGGAGCTGGACCAGGCGGGCGTGCACCTCCTCAAAGTCGGCCATGACCTCGGAGGCGGTGCGGTGGGCGCGCCGCCGGAAGATGAGCTCGTTGATCTCGTCCTCGGTCTTGCCCTGGGAGACGGCCTCTTCGACGCCCATGGCCGCAAAGCGCGGACGCTTTTGCAGCAGCTCGACGATGCCCAGCTCCCAGGTCGCCAGGTGCGCCAGGTGATCTTTTACCGACCAGCCAAAGGGCCCGCGCCTGGTCAGTTGCCCGTCGCTCAGGGGCCGGATCACGTTCTCCAGCTCCCGGCGGGAGCGATCGATGCGTGACAGGAGCTCCTCCTTTGTACGTGGCACGTCGGACTTTTGCTCGGCGAGGATGATGGTGTTGCCTTCCGAGTCCTCGATGACGGCAAAGGTGCCCCAGATTTGCTTCTGGGGCTCCTGGACGAACCTGACGCCGCGCTCTGACAGGGTCTGGTACATCTCCTCGATGTCCGATGCCGCCAGGGTGAGGGCCTGGGACTTGCCGACCACCTGCCGGTAATGCTCCCAGTTGTCGTCGGGCAGGTAGAGGATGATCTCGGTCTCTGCGCCCGGCGGGGCGACGGCCAGCCAGCGGGCCGGCGCACCGGGGAAGAGGGGCTCGTCAGAGCGGACCTCCATGCCGAGCACCTCTGTGTAGAATTTGCGGGCTCGCTCCTGGTCCTTCACGAAAATCGATACGGTTCCAACGCGTGTGATGGGCATCTCGCCTCCTTGCTCGGTGGTTTCTGCGACAGACGCAAGGCTCACCTGCCTTGCGACCGCATGGCCGCGTCGGTGGATTCTCGCAGCGTCTGCCTTCGCGCGCTCATCGCCAGGTGGGCCAGGCATTGCCCCGGAGGCACGAGGACCGATGTGCCAACGCGGGCATTATACTGAAAGAGAGGTGGCATGTCAAGAGGGGCGCGCCGCACTCATTTGACAGTCCCGCGCTCCTGGGCTATAATTCTGGCTGACCCCGCAGCCAGGTGCGCGCCGCTGCCGCCTGTTCGGTCTTCCACCTCTGCCAGGTGGTTCCATCGCAGACGTAACGCCCGCGTTTCTTCGACCGACAGAAGGAGGGCTTTTTGCTCAGGGGAACACCCGTCCATGCACGGACCTCTACCCTTTGCCAGGCGCAGAACTGGCGCCGTTGGTCCGGCTACCTGGCCGCCGGCTCCTACGAGCTGCACCACGACCGCGAGTATTGGGCCATCCGCTCGGCAGCGGCCCTCATTGACGTCTCGCCTATCCACAAGTACCTGGTGCGCGGGCCCGACGCCATGCGGCTGCTGAACCGCGTCGTCACCCGCGACCTGGCACGTTGCGCCGTGGGCCAGATCTTTTACACACCCTGGTGCGACGCCCGGGGCAAGGTCATCGACGATGGGCTGGTGGCCCGCCTGGACAAAGACATCTTTCGCCTCACCTCGGCCGAGCCCAACCTGCGCTGGTTGACCGACAACGCCCGGGGGCTGGAGGCCACCGTGGAGGACGAATCGGAGAGGCTCGCGGCCCTGGCGCTGCAAGGCCCGGCGTCGCGCCGGATCCTGGGCCAGGTGGCAGAGCCCGCCGCCGCGCTGGAAGGGCTGGGCCCGTTTCGGCTGCTGCAGGGCAGCCTGGGGGGCATCCCCGCCACCATCACCCGCACGGGCTACACCGGCGACCTGGGCTACGAGATCTGGCTCGAGGCGGGCAGGGCCGTCGAGGCCTGGGACCTGCTCCTGGAGGTGGGAGGGGCCTACGGCCTCCTGCCCGCCGGGCTCCTGGCCCTGGACCTGGCCCGGGTCGAGGCGGGCCTCATCCTCATCGACGTGGACTATGTGCCGGCCCCCCGGGCCCTCACCCCTTCGCAGGCCTCGTCTCCCTACGAGCTGAACCTGGGCTGGGCGGTGGACCTGGATGGCGCTCCGTTTAACGGCTGGCGGGCGCTGCGCGAGGAAAAGCGGCGGGGATCGGCGTGGCAGCTCGTCGGCCTGGAGGTCGAGTGGGAAGCGCTGGAAAGGCTCTATGCCGCCGAGGGGCTTCCTCCTCAGCTCGCCGCCGAGGCATGGCGGGGCAGTGCGCCCATCTATGACGGGCGGCGGCAGGTGGGCTATGCGACGAGCGGCGCATGGTCGCCCCTGCTGAAGCGGATCCTGGCCCTGGCCCACCTTGAGGCCGGGCACGCGCAGCCGGGGACCCGGCTTGCCATGGAGCTGACGGTGGAGCATCGGCGCCGGAAGGCTGCCGCCCGCGTGGTCAAGCTGCCCTTCCTCGATGCGGGGCGCAGGCGGGCCTGAGGCGCAGGGGAGAGCGAGGGAGGCCATGGCTCGGAGCGATGCGCACGACGTGGACGTGGTGGTGGCCGGCGGCGGCCACAACGGCCTGACGGCGGCCGCCTACCTGGCGCGGGCCGGCAGGCGCGTCGTGGTGCTCGAGCGCCGCCACGTGGTGGGCGGGGCGGCGGTGACGGAAGAGCTGTTCCCCGGCTTCAAGTACTCGGTCGCCTCCTACGTCGTCAGCCTGCTGCGCCCCGAGATCATTCGCGACCTGGAGCTGCAGCGCCACGGGCTGGAGATTCTGCCCCTGGAGAGCACCTTCACCCCCCTGCCCGACGGCGATTACCTCATGCGCTGGGCCGACCACGACCTGACGCGGCGAGAGATCGCCCGCCATTCGCCGCACGATGCCGAGGCCTACGACGAGTTCGGGCAGCTCATGCTCCAGATGGCCCGGGCCGTCAAGCCCATCCTGGGCATGGTGCCGCCCGATCCCGGCTCGCTTCATCCCCGCGAGCTCCTGAGGCTGGGCAGCCTGGGCCGCCACATGCGCAACTTGGGAGAAAAGAACCTGTACGCCCTGGTCAAGCTGCTAACCATGAGCGCCGCGGATTTCCTGGACGAGTGGTTCGAGAGTGAGCTGCTCAAGGCCACCATGTCGGCCAGCGGCATCATTGGCACGTTCCTCGGGCCCCGGTCGCCGGGCACGGCCTACGTCTTGCTGCACCACTACATGGGCGAGATCGACGGCGTCTTTCGGGCGTGGGGCTTTGCGCGGGGCGGAAATGGCGCCGTCAGCCAGGCCATCGCCGGCGCCGCGCGACGCTGGGGCGCCGAAATCCGGACCGAGGCGCCTGTGGCCCAGATCCTGCTGCGCAACGGAGAGGCCATTGGCGTGGTCCTTGAAAGCGGCGAGGAGATCCGGGCGCGGACAGTCGTTTCGGGCATGGACCCCCGGCGCACCTTCCTGAAGCTGCTCCCGCCCGACAGCCTGCCCCCCGAGTTCATGGACGCCGTGGAGCGCTACCGCACCCGCGGCTCGTCGGCCAAGGTCAACCTGGCGCTGGATGCCCTCCCCGAGTTTACCGCCCTGGCCGGCAAGGACGTCCCCCGCCAGGGCGGCGTGCCGCTGCACCTGCGGGGGGCCGTCTCTGTCAGCCCCAGCCTGGACTACCTGGAACGGGCCTACGACGACGCCCGGCAGGGCGAGTTCTCGCAGCGGCCCTACCTGGACATCATCATCCCGTCTCTCATCGATCCCGGCATGGCGCCGCCGGGCAAGCACGTCATGTCGGTCTTTTGCCAATACGCCCCCTACGACCTGGAGGGCGGCTGGAGCGACGCCCAACGGCAGGCCCTGGGCCAGACGGTCGTCGACACGCTGGCGGAGTATGCCCCCGACCTGGAAAAGAACATCCTGCACTGCCAGGTGCTGACCCCCTGGGACCTGGAAGAGACCTTTGGGCTCACGGGGGGCAACATCTTCCAGGGCGAGCTGGCACTCCAGCAACTCTTTTTCCTGCGGCCGGTGCCTGGCTGGGCCGGCTATCGCACCCCGATCCGCAACCTCTTTCTGTGCGGGTCGGGCACCCATCCGGGCGGTGGCGTGTCGGGCGCCCCGGGGCGGCTGGCCGCGCTGACGATCCTCGGCAGGCGGCGGGAGTAGCGAACAGATGGGCGAAGCATACGATGCAGTCATCGTGGGCGCCGGGCACAACGGCCTGGTAGTGGCCGGCTACCTGGCCCGGGCGGGACGGCGGGTGTTGGTGCTGGAGAGGCGAGACGTCGTCGGCGGAGCGGCCGTGACGGAGGAGCTGGTACCGGGATTTCGCTTTGACAGCGGGGCGCACCGCCTGGGTTGGCTGCCGGACCGCATCGTGTCGGACCTGGACCTGGGGCGCCACGGGCTGCGCCTCTTGCCCTCCAACCCGGCCCTGGTTGCCCTTCAGCCCGGGGGTGAGGCGCTGGCCCTGTGGCGCAGCCCAGCGCGGACCTCGGCCGCGCTGCGCCGCTTTTCGCCGGGCGCCGCCGAGCGCTGGTCGTCGTTCGCCGGCTGGCTGGGGCGCCTGGCGCGCGTTCTGCGCCGCGCCTACGTGAACGCCGCCCCGCGGCCCACCAGCAGCCGCCCGGGCGACCTGCTTTCCCTCCTTGACCTGGGCCTGCATCTGCGCCTACTGGGCCGGGAAGAGATGATGGAGCTGATGCGCGTCGTGTCCATGCCCGTGGCCGATTTCCTGGACGAGTGGTTCGAGCACCCGGTGCTCAAGGGCGCCCTGGCCCTGGCGGGGGTGCGGGGGCTGGCCCAGGGCCCCCTCTCGGGCGGCACGACCTACCTGCTGCTCCACGGCTGGGCCGGTAGCCGGCCAGACTCGTTCGAGACCGGCATCTGGGTGCAGGGTGGCATCGGCAACCTGTCGGCCGGCCTGGCCAGCGCGGCCCGGCAGCGGGGCGCCGAGATCCGCCTGGGCGCCGTGGTGCAGCAGATCGTGGTGCGGGATGGGCGTGCCGTGGGCGTCGTCCTGGCCAGCGGGGAAGAGATCGAGGCGGCGCAGGTGATCTCGAACGCCGACCCCAGGAGCACCTTCCTGGAGCTGTTGGACCCCGTCCACCTGGAGGTCGAGTTTGTGCGGCAGGTGGGGAACATCAAGCATCGGGGGGTGGTTGCCAAGGTCAACCTGGCCCTCTCGGAGCTGCCCCGCTTTGCCGGGCTGCCGGGCGAAGACCAGGTGTGGGGCGGGCCCTTTGTCGTGAGCCCCAGCATCGGCTACCTGGAGCGGGCCTTCACCGACGCCAAATACGGCCGCGTCTCCCGCAACCCTGTCCTGGAGATCCAGGTGCCATCGGCCGTCGATCCCTCGCTGGCGCCGCCAGGTCTGCACGTGATGTCCATCCTGGTCCAGTACGTTCCCTACCACAGGCGCGACGCGGCCTGGGATCGGGCGCAGGCCGAGGCCCTGGGCGATGCCGTGATCCAGACGCTGGGCGAGTACGTTCCCAACCTGGAGTCGTCCATACTCTATCGCCAGGTGCACACGCCGCCGAGCCTGGAGGCCACCTTTGGCCTGACGGAAGGGAACATCTATCACGGCGAAATGACGCTGGACCAGGTGCTTTTTCTGCGGCCCGTTCCCGGCTGGGCCTGGTACCGCACGCCCATCCAGGGCCTGTATCTGTGCGGCGCGGGGACACACCCGGGCGGCGGCGTGACGGGCGCCCCGGGCTATAACGCTGCCCGGCAGATCTTGCGGGACGGGCGGCGATAAGGAGCAGGACGAGCAGGCGCACCCCACCCCTGGCGCCGCCCGTCAGGGGTGGGGTGCGCCGTCGAGGGGGCGTTGGCTAACGCGCGGTCTCCATCTCGCGAGAATACTCCCCGGAACGGGCCAGGCTGTTGAGCCGCGAGCGCTCGGCAAAGATCTGCTGCGCCTGGGGCACGTTGCGCGGCTCTCCGCGCCAGGCCTTGAGGGAATTCTCTTGCAGGGCCCGGCCATAGGAAAAGCTCAGCTCCCACGGGAAACGGCCCAGGCGATTCATGGCGCTCAGGTGCTCCGTGGCCTGCTCGGGGCTCTGGCCTCCCGACAGGAAGACGATGCCCGGCACCGCGGCCGGCACGGCGCGCAGCAGGGTGCGCACCGTCGCCTCGGCCACCTCCTGGACGCCTGCCTGGCGCTCATTGCCCTTGCCCGAGATCACCATGTTGGGCTTCAGAAGCATGCCCTCCAGCAGGACGCCTGCCCGGGAGAGGTGCTGGAACACGCTCTCCAGGGTGGCCCTGGTCACCGCCGCGCAGCGCTCGATGCTGTGATCGCCGTCCATGAGCACCTCGGGCTCGACGATGGGCACCAGGTCGGCCTCCTGGCAGTAGGCGGCGTACAGGGCAAGGGCCTGGGCATTGGCGTCAATGCAGTTGCGGCTGGGGATGCCATCCCCGATGGTGATGACTGCCCGCCACTTGGTAAAGCGGGCGCCCAGGCCGCGGTACTCTTCCAGGCGGGCGCGGAGGCCATCCAGCCCCTCCGTCAGCTTTTCGGCGGGCGCCCCCGGGAGAGGAACCGTGCCCTTGTCGACCTTGATGCCGGGCATGATGCCCCGGCCGGACAGCACCCTGGGAAAGGGCCGGCCGTCGAGGGCCTGCTGGCGGATGGTCTCGTCAAAGAGGATGACGCCGCTGATGTACTCCTCCACCCCCGGCGAGGTGAACAGGAGGTCGCGGTACACCTGGCGGTTTTCCTCGGTCGATTCCAGGTCGATGCTTGCCAGGCGCTTCTTGATGGTCCCGGAGCTCTCGTCGGCTGCCAGGATGCCCTTGCCCCTGGCCACGAGGGCGCGGGCGACGGATGCCAGTTCTTTCTTGTCCATTTGTTTCCTCCTGTTGCACGTATTGCGAACCATATGGGCTGCCTTTCGGCAGGCTCAGAACCATGGCCGTTCAGCAAACGGCTCGGCTGCGAGGATGGTGGGCGTTCTTTGCCGGGGGCGCGCCGGCGGACGGTCGCGCCCCCCAATAATAGCACCGAACGACGCTTCCGTCAAGGAAGCGCTAGGGGTTCTCGGCCCTGCTCGTGTGGGCGCTCTGCGCCGCGGCCAGGGCCCGCATGCGGCGCTCTTGAACCAGGCCCCACGCGGCAAGCATGAGCGCCAGCGACAGGAGAACGATGACCACGCGAAACGTGTCGTTGAGGCCGGCGACCTGGGCTGCCGCCGGCGCCGCGGTGGCCCCCTGCGCCAGGGCACTGCCCGCCCTGGCAGCCACGCGGCTGGCCCAGAGGGCGCCGAGGACAGAGATGCCCGTCGTCTGGCCAAGGGTGCGGGTAATCGACAGCAGGCCCGAGGCGACGCCCAGCCGCTCTCGGGGCACGGCGCCCATCACGGCGCTGTTGTTGGGTGACTGGAAGATGCCGATGCCGATGCCCACGGGCAGGTATCGCAGGACATAGCCGGCGGAGGTCGTGTCCAGGCTGAGGGTGCTGACGGCGACAAAGCCGAGCACGATCATGGCCAGGCCAGCGACGGCGATGGGTCGCGTGCCCACCCGGTCGGAGAGGGCGCCCGAGAGCGGGGCGGTGATGCCCACGGCGACGGGCACCACGGCCAGGAGCAGGCCCACCGCCCGCGGCGAGTAGCCCATGACGTTCTCCAGGTAAAAGGGGATGAGGATGATGGTCCCCGACATGGAGATAAAGGTGGCAAAGCCGGTGAGCAGATTGACGTTAAAGAGCCGATTGCGAAACAGCCCGAGATCGATCATGGGCTGCGGGCTCTTCCATTCGACCAGGAGAAAGAAGATGAGCAGCACCAGCCAGGCGGTGGCCAGGAGCAGCACGGGCCGCTGGCCGAATCCTCCCTCCTGGCCCATGGTCATGGCCAGGAGTAGCGCCATCAGGCTGCCAAAGAGCAACATGGCCCCCACCCAGTCAAAGCGCTGCCCACCCACCGGCCGGCGCGCGGGCACAAAGTGGAGCACCATCCAGGTGCCGACGATGCCCACAGGCAAGTTGACGTAAAAGATCCAGTGCCAGGAGAGCGCGCCGATGATCAGCCCGCCGAGGACTGGGCCCAGGACGATGCCGATGGACACCATGGAGCCGCTGATTCCGAGGGCTTTGCCCCGCTCTGACGGCGGGAAGGCTTCTGTGACGATGGCCATGCCCAGGGCCATCAGCATGGCGGCCCCGATGGCTTGCAGGATCCGGAAGCCGATGAGCCAGCCGATGGTGGGCGATAGCCCGCACAGCACCGAGCCCAGGGTAAAGATGACGAACCCGGCGACGTACAGTGGCTTCTTGCCGATCATGTCGCCCAGGCGCCCGACGCTGAGCATCAATGTCGTCACCGTGAGGAGATAGGCCAGGACCACCCACTGCACGGCGGCAAACCCGGTGTCAAAGGCGCGCACCAGCGTGGGCAGCGCTACGTTTACGATGCTGCCATCGATGGTGGCCAGGATAATGCCCATGCCCACGGCAGCCATGACGTACCACTTGCGACTGTAATCAACTGCTTCCAACTGCTGCATCCCGTCTCCCATCCCGTTTGCTGCGCGCTCCATCATACCACACTTCAGCGACTTTGCGAACTCGGCCACTGCCTTGATCCAACGATTCCAACACACCCCCAACACAGTCCGGCGGTTGGGCTCGCCGGGCTGTGTTATACTGGACACGAACGCGCCCGGGGAAGCTGCTCCGCCTGCAACGGCGGCGCACAGGCCAGGTCCGGCACATACGGCGGCGATGGCCCGGCACCGTTCACGACGAGCTTCGGAGGCCTTGTGTACAAGAGGGCAAGAACAGGATTGTGCCTGGCGGCCGCTGCGGGCCTGATGCTCCTGTGGGGCGTATTGCTGCTGGCCGCCTGCGGCAGCGAGGACGGGGCGGCCCCCGCGCAGCCCCAGGACACCGCGACGGCGATGCCGACAGCGGTGGCCGAGACCGCTGCCCCACCAGCCGAGGCGCCGGCGGCCGGAGAGCCTGCCGGGATTCTGGCGGATGCCGGCCGGGAGGTCTTTGCCAGGGAGTGCGCCGAGTGCCACGGCGCCCAGGGGGAGGGTCTGGAGGGACCCGTCCTCATCGGCGAGAACACCAACCTGCCGGCCTTTGGCACGGCCGAGGGCCTTTACGAGTTTATCAGCCAGGGCATGCCCCTGGATGCGCCCGGCAGCCTGCCGGAGCAGGAGTACCTGGAGGTGCTGGCTTTCCTGCTGCTGGAAAACGCCAGGGTCGACGAGGACGCTCCCCTGGGCGTGGAAGGGCTGGACGAAATCGATCTCCAATAGAGCCAGGTCTGCGACCCTGGCTACCCCCCCTCTTCCCACATCGCCCCGGCTGCCCCGTGGTAGCCGGGGCGACCACGTCAGGCCCCGGTGCTGGCTTAGCTCTCGACGAGGGCCACGGTGATCACGGGCTTGCGCCGGGTTTCACGGTAGAAAAAGCTCGAGAGCGCCTGCTCCACCTTATCTTCCACGCTGTCAGCTGCCGTGCCGCGGCCGTTCTTGGCCGCCGAGCGCACCACCTCCCGGGCACGGGCCAGCAGATCGCCCGACCGGGGGGCGGCGACGAATCCGTGGGTGATGATGCGCGGCTCGCCCACCGCCTTGCCGGCCTTCCGGTCGTAGCGGGCCACGGCCGTTACAAAGCCGCTCTGCGCCAGGCCATCCCGCTGGGCGAGGACGGCGGGACCGACGTCGCCGACCCGGGACCCGTCCACGTAGACGTTCTCGCCGGGCAGGCGCTTGCCGATGTGCAGGCTGTCGTTCAGGGTGAGCGGGTAGCCGTTTTCGACCACGGCAATGTTCTCCTTGGGAATGCCCAGGTCGTTGGCCAGCCGGGCATGCTGTACCAGGTGGCGCAGCTCGCCGTGGACCGGCACAAAGAACCGGGGCCGCAGCGTCTGGATGAGGAGCCGGAGCTCATCCTGGCCGGCGTGGCCCGAGACGTGCACCTGCCGCAGCGGCGCGTAGTATACGTCGGCTCCCTTCTGGAAGAGGCGGTTGATCAGCCCACTGGTCAGCTCTTCGTTGCCCGGGATGGTGTGCGAAGAGAGCACGACCGTGTCACCGTCCTCGATGCGCATGGTACGGTGGGTGCCGGTTGCCAGGCGGTTCAGCACGGCCATGGGCTCGCCCTGAGAGCCGGTGGCCAGGATCAAGACCTTGTGTGGGGGCAGACGCCGGGCCTGTTCCAGGTCGACGAGCATGCCCTCGGGGATCTCCAGGTAGCCCAGCTCGCGGGCCACGCCCGTGTTGGCCACCATGCTGCGGCCGGCGATGGCCACCTTGCGCCCGTGGCGCCCGGCCACCTGCACCACCTGCTGGATGCGCGAGATGAGGGAGGCGAACGTGGCAATGATGATCCTGCCGGGCGCCTGGCTCACGATCTCGTCCAGGGCGTCATAGAGCACCGCCTCGGATGGCGTGCTGCCCGGCTGTTCGGCGTTGGTGCTGTCCGACAGCAGGGCCAGGACGCCGCGCCGTCCGAACTCGGCCAGCTTGTCCATGTCCGTCGGCCAGCCATCCACCGGCGTCGGATCCAGCTTAAAGTCGCCGCTGTGGACGACCAAACCCGCAGGCGTGGTAATGCCCAGGCCTACCGAGTCGGGGATGGAGTGGCAGACGTGGTACGGCTCGACGACAAAGGGGCCGATCTGGAGCCGGTCGCCGGCGGCATAAGTTTGCAGGCGGACGTGTTCCAGCATCCGCTCCTCGCGCAGCCGGACCTCAACGAGGCCGCGGGTGAGACGCGTGGCGTACACCGGGACGTCGATCTCGCGCAGCAAATGGGCCAGGGCCCCAATATGATCCAGGTGCCCGTGGGTCAGGAACACGGCGCGCACCCAGTCTTTTTTATCCCGAATGTACTCCCAGTCGGGCAACAGGTAATCGACGCCGGGCATGTCCGATTCAGGGAACATGATGCCCGCGTCGATGATAAGAATGTTGCGGCCATACTCAATGCAAGTCATATTCTTGCCTACTTCCCCGAGGCCGCCCAGGGGAACGATGCGAAGTTTCGCAGCCATTTCAGTTACTCCTATGTATTGTTGTCGGTGTGCCGGAACAGGACCGGAGGCAAAGGGGCCGGAATCGATGAGAAACGGATCCGCGATGCGCGTACTGTCGAACTACACCTCAATAATCTATTTAATGTCAGGACCAAAAGCAAGGAGGGTTGTTCATCAAAACACCCAGGCCAGTAAGCCTGGGTGCCGCTCAATTGTGACCAAACCAGATTCCTACTTGTTCCTACGAGCCCCATCGTAACACAATCGGCGCTGTTTGTCAAGGGCCAGATACTCTTGCACCAGATGATATCCAGGGGCCCGCGTGGTTCAGGGCTGCCCCGGTCATTTTGCATTCGCGCCCCGTGGTGATATAATACCCTTCAGACGTTGCCGGGCATTTCCAGGCGGACCAATCGCTCAACGGAGAACTGATATGAGCCAAGACGAGTTCCGGGACCTGCCGACCCCCCAACCTCTGGAGCGCCGCGCACCCGGGGAGGGTCCTCTTGTTCGGCTTGTGGAGAATCGCAAGCTCCTCGCTGCGCTGCTGGGTATCGGCCTGCTGCTGGCCGTGACAGGCGGGATTGTGTTGCTGCGGGGCAGCGGAGGCGGGGGCGAGCCGGTCCTCGAGATCCCCCCGACCCTGGAGGAGCTGGCGGAGCAGTATCCGCAACTGGCGGGGCTGTTTAACGATGCGACGCTGGGCTCGGTCTACAAGGAGTTTCTGATTGCCTACCACGAGGGAGGGATGGAGGCGGCGCGAGAGCTGGCCGAGCAGCGGGGGCTTCTGAACCGACGGGAGGAGATCCGCATCACCCTTGTACTGGACGATGCCCAGTACGTCCCTGCCATGTCGGAAGAGCTGAGCAGGGCGGGCATCACCGTCGAGGGGAGCTACCAGGAGCGGATCAACGTGGGCGTGCCCCTGGCCCTCATCGAGGGCCTGGCCGCCCAGCAGGGGACGGAGGCCCTGTTCGAGCAGCTCACCCAGATGGAGCACGTTATCCGGCTGGAGCTGCCCGCGCCGCGCCGCTCCGATGGAAGGCCAGGACGGGCCGCCGGCGGCGAGGGCACGTCGCTCACGGGGGCCGCCGAATGGCACGCGGCAGGCCTGACCGGCCAGGGCATCCGCGTGGGGGTCCTCGACCTGGGCTTTGATGGCTATCGCGACCTCCTGGGCCGCGAGCTGCCGGCGAGCGTGGCGGCTGCATCCTTTGCCTACGGCCTGGAACCCGATGGCAGCGGCGAGGTGCACGGCGCCGCTTGTGCCGAGATCGTTCACGAGATGGCCCCGGATGCCGAGCTGTACCTGGCCTACTATGACGGGACGCTGGTGAGCATGGGCCAGGCAGTGGACTGGCTGGTGTCGCAGGGGGTGAACATCATCAGCAACTCGACCACCGGCGTCGTGGGGCCCATGGACGGCAGCGACGAGTCGGCCGAGATGGTGGATTGGGCGGCCGCCCAGGGGGTGCTGTGGGTAAACTCTTCGGGCAACGCCGCCATGGAGCACTACAGGGGGCTCTTTACCGACAGCGACGGCGACGGGCTTCACGAGTTCCCCGATGGCACCGAGCTGATCGGGCTCTACATTTATGCTCCCCAGGTGACGCTGGCCCTCAACTGGGACGATTGGCAGGCCGTCAACGAGGACTATGATCTCTACCTCTTTGACGAGGAAGGGAACCTGGTGGCCAGCGCCGAGGACATTCAGAATGGGACGGAGGGCCAGGTCGCGGCCGAGCTGATCCTGGGCAACGACGTTCCCCTCGGCGTGTACTTTATCGCCATCAAGGCGGACCGGATCTCGCGCCCCGGAATGTTGGACCTTTACACGCTGGACGCGGAGCTGGAATTTCCGGTGGCCGAGCACAGCCTGGGCTCGCCGGCCGACGCCCATGAGGCGCTGGCTGTGGGCGCCACCGAGGTCAGGGACGACAGCCTGGCCAGCTACAGCTCCCAGGGACCGAGCAACGACGGCCGGCTCAAGCCCGAGCTTTCGGGACCGGCCGGAGTGTCCAGCGCCAGCTATGCCCCCGGGGTCTTTGACGGAACCTCGGCCTCCACCCCCCACGTGGCGGGCGCGGCGGCCCTGGTGTGGAGTGCGTTTCCGGAGTACAGCGCAGACCAGGTGCGGGACTATTTGGAGGCTCATGCCCTGGACCTTGGTCCCCTCGGGCCCGACAACGCCTACGGCTATGGGCGCCTGAACATGCCTTCACCGCCGTCCGTGGAGATAGCCGGCCCGCCGGTGCTGCCGACGGCCCTGCCCACAGCCTTGCCCGAGGCAACCCTGGTGCCCCAGCCCACAGCCGTAGCCGTCGTGCCCGGCGAGCCGGGGCCGGAGATCAAGCCCGGCGAGGAGGCGAGCCTGCGCCTGACGCCGCTGCTCGTGCTGGGTGGCCTGGGCCTATGCGGCGGGTCGTTCATGTTGATCGGTGGGGGGCTACTGCTGTGGGTGGTGGGGCGCTCGGCGCGCCGGCGGGGAGCGCCGGCCGTGGCACAACCTATGCCGCCCGTGCGGCCCGTGACGCCTGCCAGGCCGGCGCCGGCCGGGCAGGTACTCGAGCCGGTTGGACCGGCGCTTCGGGAGACGATGCACGGCTATGGGGCGCTGCTGGCTCCCGGGCGGCCTCCGCTTCTCCTGGCGCCGGGCAGGCTCACCATCGGCCGGAGCGCGGCGTGCGATCTGGTGGTCGACAGTGTCCTGGTGTCGCGCCAGCATGCACAGTTGGAGTGTTCGCCCGGCCGATGCACGATAGAAGACCTGGGCAGCTCCAACGGCACGTACGTCAACGGCCGGCGTGTGTCGCGGGCAGCGCTTTCGCCGGGCGACAGGCTGCGCCTGGGCGACGTGGAACTGGCCTACCAGGCGGGGGCCGGAGCCCCGCCGGCTGCCGGGGGGGCCTGGCTGGAAATCGGCGGGCGCCGCCACGCGCTCTCGCCTGCCGGCGTGGTTCTCGGCCGCTCGCACGACAGCGACCTGGTCGTGGCCGATGAGCGGGCGTCGCGGCAGCACGCCAGCATCGACCTGCAAGGCGACACCTGGGTCATTTCTGACCTGGGCAGCGCCAACGGCACCCTTGTCAACGGCGAGCGCGTTCGGGAACGCGCGCTGCGCCCGGGCGACGAGATCAGTGTTGGCGATACCCGGATCTATTTCCGGCAGGAGTGAGCGCGCTCGCTAGCGCGTGTCGTCCTTCTCTCCAAAGAACGGGACGTCGCTGGTCCAGTCTTGATCCCGGGTCTCTGGAGAGATCTCTTCCGGGAGGTCGCCGGGAACAAAGCGGCCGGTGTCGACAATGACATAGTCTGGGCCGACCGAGTGTGTGGCGCTGGCCGGAATGTACTTGGACTCGGCCAGGGGCCCTTCAATCTCTACCTGGCCCAGGCGATAACCGGTGAATTGGCCGTGCTCGTCAACCAGGATGTCGTTCACCTGGCCGAGCTTGGTGCCGTTGCTGTCGACGACGGTGCGCCGCCGGAGATAGTCCGACGTCTTGAGCCAGTCTTCGCCCCCGGCAAAATGGGTCTCGGGGACAAATACGTCGTGGCTCCGCACCAGGATGACGTCGTGCCCCCAGACCTGGACGTCATCGCTGCTGATGTACTGGTACTCTGGTTGCAAGAAATCGCCCACCGAGATGACCACGGCCGCCACGCGCGGGCCGTTGGGGTCGATCATCGTATCCGCCACGTCGGCTAGCTTTTCCCCCGTGTTGACATCCACCACCGCCTTGCCCTTTAGCTCCTTGATGGATCGAACGTCTGACATCGAACACCTCCTGATCTAGTCAAACAATCCTACGTGCGGCCAAGGGCCGCCACTCTCATTATACCCTGCGGGGAGACCGAGGACAATGTATCCAGGTACAGTGCACGGTTATAGATGTGGATACATTTAACCAAGTCCCGCGCTTTTCCAACCAAACTCGACCCTTCTTACAACCGACTCCATCCGCGCCGGTGGGCCATCTTGTTGTACAATGCATTGTGGCGGGAGCCCCATAAACTTCCGTTAACATAGGATGGTCCGGGGCCGCGCACCTGGTGGCCGGCGAGGTGTGCCAGAAATGATATCGGCGCGAACCGGGCTTGCAGGAGTCGTAAGAATGCCAGGTGAGACACAAAACAAGAGACAAATGCCGGGCTGGGCGTGGGCAGCTATCGTCATGCTTGTCCTGGCCTGGATGTTCTGGACGTTCTGGGGCAGAGGCGCAACGGGGAGCAGCGTGCCCTACAGTGGCTTTGTGGCCCAGGTGAAGGAAGGGAACGTCGACCGAGTTCAGATCTCGGGCAGCCGGATTACCGGGATGTTTCTTGAGCCGGTCTCCGGGGAGGAGCTGGGCATTGTGCCGGTTCAGGTGCCTTCAACCTACCTGGAGCCCAGCCCGCAGCCCGATCCGCGGGCGCCCCTTCCCCCGATGACCTATACCAACTTTAGCACCACTTTCCCGGAGGCGGTGGGTGATCCGACCCTGATGACCCTCCTTGAATCGCAGGGGGTGCACGTCGACGTTGCGTCGCCCAGCAGCCCAATGTTGCCCATCATCCTCATGAGCGCCATTCCCATGGTGCTCTTTGTGGGTCTGTTCTTGTGGATGAAGAACCGGTCGCCCGAGAGCTCGTCGGGGAGTTACCTGGGCTTTGCCCGCAGCAAGGCACGCCGCTATGAAGGCAACCGCCTGGAGGTGACCTTTGACGACGTGGCCGGCGCTGAGGAGTCCAAGTCGGAGCTGCGGGACGTGGTCGATTTCTTGCGGAACTCGGCCAAGTACCGGGCGGTGGGCGCCCGCATCCCGCGTGGCATCTTGCTGGTGGGCCCACCCGGCACCGGCAAGACCCTCATGGCCCGGGCAGTGGCGGGCGAGGCCAACGCGACCTTCTTTAACCTGAACGCCACGGAATTCGTGGAGATGTTTGTCGGCGTGGGCGCCAGCCGGGTGCGCGACCTTTTCCAGCAGGCCCGCTCCGCCGCGCCGTCCATCATCTTTATCGACGAGATGGATGCCGTCGGCCGGCGCCGGGGAACGGGTGTGGGCAACGTCAACGACGAGCGCGAGCAGACGCTCAACCAACTGCTGGTCGAGATGGACGGCTTTGACGAGCGGGCTGAGGTCGTCATCCTGGCGGCCACCAACAGGCCCGACGTCCTCGACCCGGCGCTGCAGCGGCCCGGCCGCTTTGACCGCCAGGTAACGGTGTCTCTGCCCGACCGCAACGGGCGAGAGGCCATCCTCGGCGTTCACAGCCGCCCGTTGTCGCTGGACCCGAAGGTGGACCTGGGCGTGCTGGCGCGCACGACCATGGGCTTTAGCGGGGCCGACCTCGCCAACCTGTGCAACGAGGCGGCCATCCTGGCCGCGCGCAAGAACAGCGCCCACGTGAGCATGGCCGACTTTGAAGAGGCCATAGACAAGATCCTCATGGGCGGGGTGCGGCCGCTGCTCCTCGACGAGCACGACCGGCGCACCATCGCCTACCACGAGGCCGGGCATGCCCTCATCGCCTGGCTGACGGCCGCCGCCGACCCGGTGCACAAGGTGACCATCACCCCACGGGGGCAGGCCCTGGGCGTCACGGCGCAACTGCCCGGCGAGGATCGCTACAACTATACCCGTACCTACCTGCTGGCCCGGCTGGTGGTCCTCCTGGGCGGCCGCGCCGCCGAGGAGCTCGCTCTGGGCGAGATAACCACCGGGGCGGAGAACGATCTGAAGCAGGCCACGCGCCTGGCGCGGCACATGATCACCCGCTGGGGTATGGGCAACCTGGGGCTGGCGGCCTTTGACGCCGGCTCAGAGCAGCCCTTCCTCGGCTACGACCTGAGTCAGGGCCGGGAGTACAGCGAATCCATGGCCGCCGAGATCGACCACGAGCTGGCGAGGCTGCTGGATGAACACCACGAGCTGGCTCTGCGCCTGCTGACGGAGAACCGGCACAAGCTGGATCGCCTGGCCCAGGCCTTGCTCGACGAGGAGACAATCGACCGGGCAACCCTCGTGCAGCTCCTGGGGCCAAGGGAGGCGGACCTGGCCTCCCCGAGCCCCGAGCACGGGGACGAACGCGTCGCCCTGACGGCTTGAGTGAAGGAGGATCAGTTCGGAGGGATTGCCGATACCATCCGCGACGGATTCTACGCCGGCAACAGCCTGCGCACATGGTAACGCGCGCGCCACCGGGAGACCCCGCCGGGCGCCGCCACGCCCGTCCAAAACGAGCCCCTACCAGGGGCTCGTTTTTTTGGTCTCCTGGCTCAGGGCCTCTTCTCAAAGCGCGCCAGGTACACCTGGCGATAGTGGTCAAAGAGCGTGACCAGCAGGGTGAGGAGCAGCGCGAAAAAAAGGGTGTTGGCCAGCCCCGCCGGGTTTCGCAGGCCGGGCCGCAAGGCGAGATAGATCAGGGCCAGGACGGCGTTCACCGCGCCCAGGACCACGAACTGGCGCAGCGACAGAGCCCAACTCTGGCCCAGGCGGGCAAACCAGTGGGCCAGGGCCGTGTTGGCGACGACCACCAGGGCGATGGCCGAGGCCAGCTCAAGATCGGCCACGTCCACGCCGGGCAGCACGTGGGCAAAGCTGACACTGACCAGGCTGATGAGGACCACCTTTTCTATGAGCGCTGCGTCGATGATGCGGCTGGCCTCGGTGTCGAAAGCGCGCCGCAGCCGCTCAATGCCAAAATCGGGGCGATGGACCCCCTGGCGCCAGGAGCGGGCGCGGTGCGCCGATGGCAGGCGCGGCGTCACGAGCCACCAGGCGGCCAGCACGGCCACCGCCAGCAGGGCCGCCGCGGCCACGATGAGGCCCGGCCGGGCGGCGAGGATGTCGAGCCAGGAGATGGCGAGGGGAAAGCCCAGCATCTCGGTCTTGAGCCAGTCGGTGACGTCGAGGCGCGCGATGTGCAGCCAGTATTCCTGGGGCAGCTTGATGACGACCCAGATGAGGGCCGCGACGGCCACGTAGACCCGCCGGATCACGCGCAGCGGCTCCCACCGCAGCGCGACGACCTCGTAAAAGACAAAAAAGTACTCGAAGGTGTTGGCAAAGATCAGAAGAAGCCAGCGCACGTCGGTCACCTCGAAGAGCGCCACGCCCACCAATCGCCAGTAGTACAGGGCGCGAGCCAGGCGCAGGGCGAAGCGGTTCTCCCAGTTGCGCAGGGTCGAGATGTAGGCGATGGTCAGGTAGTAGATGTCGAGGGCCTTGTCGTAGCCCTGGTAGCCCGCCAGACCCGCTGGCGCGAACTGCTGAAACAGGGTCTGGTCGACGCCGTCGAGGAGCAGGGCGGCGAGGATGGCCGGCAGCGGGTAACGCGGGATGGCCAGGGGCATGAGCAAGCGCGCGGCCGTGACGAGTAACAGGACCGCCCATTCGCTAGACATAATCCCTGGCCGCCGTTACCCCTGCCGCATGGCTCGCCAGGCCAGGAGCGAGGTGAGAATCCCGAGGCTGGTGGCCGCCGCCAGGAGGGTGCTGCCCTCGCTCCAGCGGCCATTGGCCACGACGGCGCCGACGACGGGCGGTCCCATGAGCACGGCCAGGTTAGAGACAACGTTGATGGCGGCCACGGCCAATCCGATGGCCTCCGGCCGCTTGACCGTCTCGGGTGCCAGGGTGAAAATGGTGGGGGGTACCATGTTCGAGACGAGCCCGAGGGCCAGCATGTAGGGCACGACCAGGCCCACGGCCCCGAGACGAAAGCTCCACCACAGGAGGACGGCGGTCACGGCCATGGCAAACACCAGGAGGGCAGGGCGGTGGGGGATGTGGTTGATGGCCCACCCGGCGGTCAGGTTGGCCACAATGCCCGACAAGAAGATCAGGCTGGTGTAAAAACTGGCCGTCGCCGCGCTGAGGGGCAGGGCCTCGCTCAGGAACGAAGGTGCCCACGTGGTATAGCCCAACTGGCTGAAGGCAAAGACGCCAAAGGTCAGGGCCAGGAGCCAGCCGGCCGGGTTGCGCAGGCTGCCGGCCAGGGCCAGGGGCGCGACCTGCTGGGGAGGAACCTCGTGCTCCTGCCCGTCACGAGGCAGCCTGGCCAGGAGGGCAAAGAGCGCCAGAACCAGCAGGGCGAACATTGCCCCGGCCCACCAGATCCCTCGCCAGCCAAAGGCGCCCTCCAGGGTGGGGGCGGCGTTGAGCATGAGGACGCTGCCGGCCGGCACCCAGGCGGCCCAGATGCCCATGGGCAGGCCGCGCTCCCGGGGCTCGAACCACAGGCTGATGAGCGCCGGCGAGGCGACGGCGATGACGCTCATCCCGATCCCTTCGATCAGGCGGCTGGCGAGGAGCATTGTCGCGTCGCCGGCCACGGCTCCCAGGGCTGAGCCGCCGGCGACGCAGGCCAGGGCGGCGATGACGGCCTTTTTCAGGCCCACCCTGTGCAACAGCAGGGCGGCGGGGATGGACAGGACGACCGCCGACACGGAAAAGACGGACATCAGCCAGCCTCCCGACGCCATGTCGAGGCCCAGGGCGGGGAGCAGCGTGGGAAGGGCGGGCGGCACCTTGAACTGGTTGACGGTGGCGGCGACGCCGGCCAGGAAGGCGATGAGCGTCACGATCCAGGCGGTGCGCCTGGCCGCCGGCGTGTTCACCCCGCCGGCGGGCGCGGCGGGCGCGCCGGACTGCGAGTTGGCCGGGGTGGGGGTCCTTCTCGTCCGCGGCGCGTCGCGGTTAGGCGGCACGGTTCTCGCGCCTCGCGGCGGCCAATCCCACAAAGGCAAAGGCGAGCAGCACGAGCCCCGTTAGCCATCCGCCCAGGGCAAAGGGTCCCAGCCCATACAGGCCGATGAGGACCCCGCCGCCGATGAGCAGCGCGGCCAGCACGGCAAAGTGGGGCATGCCGTAGAGGAACACAAAGGGCAGGTAGTGGGTGCCCAGGGCGACCATAAAGGCCGGGTAGAACCACTCCAGGCGATAGAGTGTTGCCGCGGCGACGAGGGGCAGGTTGAGGGGTAACGTAAAGGCGACCTGCATGGCCAGCCCATTCAGCGCGTTCTCCCGGCTGAGGGACGGCTGCCGGCCCATCGCCCGCAGGGCGAGCTGGGTCAGCGGGAAGGTGAAAAAGCCGAGGGCGACCAGGGTCCAGATGCCGGCCGGGGGTGAAACCCAGGTGGACAGGGCCGCCGAGAGCAGCCAGATGAGGCCCGAAACGCCCTGTCCGGCAAAACCGCCCAGAAACGTGGTCCGCATCTCGCGTTGGGCTTCCTGGATGAGCATGATCCTACGTCCTCCTGATGGTAGTCGGTGTCGGGCACGTGCCGCTTGCCTGTGCGGTGCCAGAGAGCGCGGGTGCGCGAGGACCGCTGTCCGACCTCCGTTGGCCGGCCCTGGGAAGGCATTGTAACACAGGCTGCGAGGGCCTGTCAAGGCTCCGCTGGCCCGGTCAACCCGTTGACAAGGGGCCTCATTGGGGTTATATTTGGGGTCGATACCAACCTTTTTGTCACCTCGCGGATAGTAAGAGTAGAGAGCTCTCAAGTAAATCCGTCGAGGAGAGAAACGAATGGAAGAACGGGACGCCGTTGCGCGGTTGAAACGAGGGGATCCTGGGGGGCTCGAAGGGTTAGTGCGGCGCCACCAGGTGCGCGCCCTGCGAGCCGCCTACCTGGTCACCCGTGACCACGCACTGGCCGAAGACGTGGTGCAGGCTGCTTTCGTGCGGGCTTATGAGCGCATCGACCAGTTCGACGCGGATCGACCTTTCGGTCCCTGGTTCCTGCGCATCGTCGTCAACGACGCCCTCAAGGCCACGGCTCGCCGGGAGCGCAACGTTTCGCTGGAGGAGGCTTCCGCAGGCGAATCGGCCGTCGCTGCCCTCCTGCGCGACCCGAACCCTGGCCCCGCCACCCTGGCAGAGGCCGAGGCGACGCGCCGGGCAGTCTGGGATGCGTTGGGCAAGCTACCGGCGCCGCAGCGGGCGGCCATTGTCATGCGCTACTACCTGGGACTCAACGAAGCGGAAGTCGCTGGCCTCCAGGCGTGCCCGCCAGGCACCGTCAAGTGGCGGCTCCACGCTGCGCGGAAGCGGCTGCGAACGCTGCTGGCTCCCCTGTGGCCCGCGTCCCTCGAAACCGGCGGCCGCCGCTGAGTTCTGCCATTCGTCTCGCCGAGGACAATGAACAGGAGCAAGAGCAATGAGAACAAAGGACAAAAAGGTTGAGGAATCACTGGCCCGAACCCTGCACGAGATTGCCGGACGCGATGTGCCCGCCGGCCTGGATCTCTGGCCGGCCATCGAGGCTCGATTGGGACCCCGGCGCAGCCGGTCTCCCTGGGAGCGTTTCAGGCCGGCCAATCGCCTGGGCTGGGCTTCGCTGGCCCTGGTGGCGTTCCTGTTCCTCGGCGCCCTGGGCTATGCCCTGGGCCCGGCCGTGGGCCGGCTCTTTACCATGGTGCCGAGCTGGCAGTACCTGGAAGAGAATGACTTGCTGCACGAGGTCCATCTTGCCCAGACCGTTGCCGGTGTAACAGTCACGATCGAAAGGGTCTATGCCGATGCTCATCAGGTCATCGTCGGCTATAGCGTCAGCGGGCTGGCGGATCCCGCGACATATCGCAAGCAGGTCAGCCTGACAAACGGGAGCGGCACCACGTTCCGCGAAATAATGGGTGCCGGAGTATGGGGCTCGTCAGAGCTTCTGGACGTCTCTCTGCCAGAGGGAGACGCGAGTTACCTGATGGCCTTCGATGGAGCGGCAGTGGAAGGTGCTCCATCCAACCTGCAGCTCCACCTGGAGATGCGGCTGACAGAATGGATCGCCGCCAACCCCGAGGGCGAATCCGGGCCGGCGGAGGGCAGCCCGGCAGATCTGCCAGCCAGCGCGCAGGTCCTGGTGCCCATAGAGGGGCGGGAGGGCGCCACCGTGGGCCCGTTCGCCTTTGACTTTTCCATGCCTTTCCTGCCTGCGCGCGTCGCCAACGTGGGGCAGACGGCCCAGGCTTCCGGGATTGGGGTGCGCCTGGAGACGGTGGCCGTCGCGCCGGCCGAAACGCGGGTCTCGCTGTGCTTCCAGACCACGCAAGATCTGGACTGGGCCCCCATCGGTACCCTTCACACGGGCCCGGGACGCAACCACCAGGTGGGCTTCGAGGTTCGGGACCGCATCGAGGAGGCTGGTGGAGACGTGTGCTATGTCTATGGCCTTCTGACACCACTCGTGGAAGAGCGAGGCACGTGGCGGCTCAAGATAACCGAGCTGGCGGGCTTTGAGATGACAGAGCCTTACGATCAAACCCGATTCAGCGGTCCCTGGGAGTTCGTCTTCCCCGCGCCTTGACCTGGCGCCCTGCCTTTATCTCGAGACTGGATCGGTCCTGGCGGCCGGTCCAGTCTTGTATGTTACCTTTTTCCGCGGAATGCGATATAATCTTGTGACCAGATGCCCTCCTCGCGTGTCTTACTATGTGGAGAGCAAAGGAGCCCATGGAACGGGTTGACGAGGAGTTCGAAGCGCTGTTTTCGCGGTACGAGGAACCGATCTGCTCCTACCTGGCGCGGATGACGGGCGACCTGCCCCGCGCCCAGGAGCTGGCCCAGGAGACCTTTCTCCGCGCCTACCGGGCCATGGCCCGGGGCGAGACGTGGGAGAACCCGCGGGCCTGGCTGTACCGCGTCGCCTCGCGCCTGGCGGCCAACGACCACCGCCGCCGCAAGCTGCTCCAATGGGTGCCCCTGGGCGACCGGGACCCGGCACCCGGCCCCTCGCCGGCCGAGGCTACGGCGGCGCGCCTGGACTTTCAGGCGGCGCTGAACAGGCTGCCGCCCCGCTACCGGGCGCCGCTGTTGCTGGCCGCGGTGGCGGACTACCGGGTGGCCGAGATTGCCGACATCCTGGGCCTGGGCTCCAGCGCTGTCAAGATGCGCCTCAGCCGGGCGCGCGAGATGCTGCGCCGGGCCTACGACGAGGGGCGCTAAGCTGAGGAGGGATCGATGACCGACTGCCGGAAGGTCCGCGCGCTGCTGGCTCTGCCGCGGGAGGATTGGAGTGCCGAGGAGAGGCGCCTGGTGGAGGACCACTTGCCGGGCTGCCAGGCGTGCAGCGCCACGGCCCGGATCTATGCCGAGCAGGACCGCCTGAGCCGCGCCCTGCCGCCGGCGGCGCTGACATCGGAGCAGAGAACTCGTCTTCTCGCCCGGGTGCGGGCCGAGGGCGGGAGGGCGGGCTCCCGGCGGGTGAGCCGCCTGGCCGGCCTCGCCGCTGCCGGTGTTGGACTGGTGCTCATCGGCCTGCTGGCCCTGCTGCTGAGCAACCAGGCCAGGCAGGAGCCGGGGCCGGTGGCCGGCGGCCCCTCTACGCCCGCTGCCACTGCCACTGCCACTGCCACGGCCTCGGAGGCGGAGGCCGGCGTCCCGACGGCCCTGGTGGATCTCCCCTCCCCGACGCCGGAGCCAAGCGACGTTGGGCCGGTCGAGGGGCCGGCGGACGGGTCCGGCCTGGGCCGGGTGGCCTACGTCCAGGACGGCGATCTGTGGGTCCGGGAGCTGCCCGACGGCGAGCCCGTGCGGCTGGCGGGCGAGGCGGGCCCGCTGGCGGTCAGCGAGCCGCGCTGGTCGCCCTCGGGAGAATGGCTGGTCTACCGCCGCGACACGGCGGTGTGGCTCATCCGGGCCAATGGACAGGACGCCTATGCCGTGGACCAGGGCGGGGTGGTGAACGACTTTGCCTGGTCGCCCGTGGAGGACCGCCTGGCGTACGTGGCCGGCTCGGGGGTGCTGCGCCTGGCGGTGCTGCGCGCCGGCGAGGCCGAGGCGCTGACGCTGCTGCCCCCGGACGACGGCGGCTTTCCCGGCCGCTTTGCCTGGAGCCCGGGGGGTGAGTCGATTGCCTACGAATGGCGGCAGGGGATGGACGCGCAGGACCTGCGGCTGATCGAGGCCGGCCAGGGCGCGGCCCACGAGCCGGTGGTGCTGTACGACAGCGGCTTTCCCCGGCGCGGCGAGGCGCTCCTGGCCGGCTGGACGGGCGACGGGCGCTACCTGCTCTTCTGGCAGGGCAGGATGTCCTCGGCCTCGCTGCTGGCCGACGGCGCGGCGTTCTACGCCCTGCCGGCGGGTGGGGGGGAGCCCGTGCTGCTCTCGGGAGGCGATGGCGTGGTGCTGTACTACGACGACTTCTGGAGCAGTTCGCCCACTGGCAGCGTCGCCCTGGCGGCGGGCGCGGGGCGCGAGACCTGGACGAACAAGGCCATCGCCGTGGCCCGGCCCGGGGAGGGCGAGCCGTCACTCGTGACTGCGGGTGACCAGGCCGCCGTGTCGCCTGCTCTTTCGTCCTTGGGCGTGGCCTACGCCGCCGGACCCGACGCCGGCTCCATGGGGGGCGGCGACGCCGCCAGGGCCGCGCTGTTTGAACGCCGCATCTGGCTGGCACCCGCCGATGGCTCCGCGCCGCGCCGGCTCACGGGCGACGAGGGGGTTCGCGACGAGCGGCCTCTGTGGTCGGCGGATGGCAGCCAGGTTCTCTTTGTCCGCATGGATGAGGGCGAGAGGGTGTCGCTGTGGCTGGTGCCCAGGGACGGGGGCAACCCGCAGCCGGTGGCCGAGGGACTGGGCCCCTGGCCCGGCGGGCAGTCCGGCTGGTTCGGGAGCTACGGGCACCTGGACTGGGACGCGCTGTACGATTGGTGGCGCGGGTCCGCGGCGCCCACCGCCGAGCCGCAGCCCACGGCGGCTCCGGCGCCCGCGCAATCGACGGGCAGCGACGTGGCCGGGCTGCTGCAAAACCCGCCCGCCCCGGGCGAGGTCGTGGAGCTGGACGCCTATTTCAGCGGGGCAGCTTCGGGCCTGATGCGCGGCGGGCCAGCCCCGGCGGAGGATCAGGTCGTCTGCCCCACGCACCGCACCTGGGCCGCGGCCCTGACCGACCGGCCCTTCCCGGGCGCCCTGAGGCTGCTCAACGGCACGCGGAGCAACGCCCTGCCCGCCGACGCCGCCTGGCTGGTGGCAACCGTGCCCGAGGCGGCCCAGCCCGGCCAATTGATCATCCCCCAGTTCCCCTACCACGCCCGCTTCCGAGGGCGGCTGGGTGACCCGGCCTTTGCCGGCTGCCCGGACGCCGAGCGCATCCTGGTGGTCGAGGAGGTGGTCGCCGTCTACGAGGAGCAGGCGCCGGAGGCGGCCGGCGGAGCCTGGGAGCCGCCGGCCGGCTACGAGGCGTGGCCACGCTACGATGACGCGGCGGCTGGCTTCAGCCTGCCCCACCCGCCGGACTGGACGGTCGAGACCCTGGCCGCCGGCGAGGAAGGGGTCGCGTCAGCCGTCGCCCTGCATGGCGCGCAGTGGCCCGACTACCCCGTGGTGGTGCGCGTGCACGAGGGCGAGATCCATTACGACCAGTACGAGCCGGCCTCGCTGCCGCCCCTGCTGCAGGGACCAAGCTGGGGCGCCTACGAGCAGGGCATAGCCTTTGGCCAGCCCGTAGACGAGGACCAGCCCCTGGCCGGCTTTAGTGTCGAGCGCGAAGGCGGCGCGGGCGAGGGCCGGCAGGCGGTGCTGTTCAGTGGCAGCGGCCGCACCTACGAGCTCGAGTTGGTCTACCCCACGGGGTTTGAGGCATCGCAGCCGCTGCTGACGGCGTACAGTGTCATGGTCGAGGGCTTCCGGCTGGACACGCCGCCCGGCCCAACGGCAACGCCGCCGATCAAGCAGGAGCTTGGCCCGGGTCCCTTCCTGAGCGAGGGCGAGGCCCTGGCCCGGGTGCGCGAGCGTGACGGGCAGGAGGTCGAACTGCTGGACGCCGTCCTGCTGCCCGAGGCCGAGGCGCGCCGCCGGGCGGACGCCTGCAGCACCTTCGGCGGGCATCCTGACGGCGTCTGGCTGCTGACGGTGCGCGGCACGTACGAGGGGCGGACGCGGACGCTCGACCTATTCCTGGACGCGACGACGGGCGCGCAGTTGTGCGGCGAGGAGGTGCCGCCCGACTCCTACGCCGGCTGGCTGACCTACATACATCCGACCTATGGCTTTTCTTTTCGGTACCCGGCCGGCTGGGACCCCGAGCCGCAGACCGCAAGGTCATACCCGAACATTGTACGCCTCGTGGGACCGGATGAAGGCCGTGACGTGGAGCTGACGATCGGCTTCCGCCGGGCCGACGAGGAGGCGCCCATTCAGCGCACCGGCACCGGTGCGGGCGACGTCGAGATCGAGGGCACCGCCACGTTTCTGGGCCAGCGACTGACTCGCAATCTCCTGATCTACGAAGGGAAGGTCAAGTCCGTGATGTACAACAACGCGATGGAGATTGCCGTCGACGGCATGGTCTTTACCCTGAGCCTCGATGTTCTGGGTAACGCTCTCGGCGATTACGAGGCCGCCGACATTTCACCAGAGGTGCAGGCCGTGGCGGACCGGATCGTTGCTTCTTTCGTGCTCCCGACCGGCGACTAGACTGGTGCCAGGCTACTGGATGCCGGTGTCGGACGCCAGCGTCGCCGGCTAGCGGCGTGGGGCCAGGTGAGACAGGGCCCGCTTCCACATGGGAATGACGAGGAGGTGCCCGGCATTGGGCACCATCTCCAGGCGCGCCTGGGGCAGGTTGGCCTGCCACCACCTGCCGTGGCGCGAGCTAAGGATCGGATCGCGGGCCCCGTATAGGCACAGGGTCTTGGCCTGTAACTGCGAGGGCTCAAAACCCCAGGGGCGCAGCGTGTAGCCGGCGAGATCGGCAGCCAGGCCGGTCGCACCCTGGGCGAACGCCGCGTCCATCATCCCGACCAGGCGACCCGCCGCGCCGGGCATGGCCAGCGCCTCTTCGTCGTCCGGGCTGGTCCCTAGCATCGCCAGCCTGGCCTCCGACGGGCCCTGGGATAGCATCTCGTCGAGCTGCCCGGCGAGCATGGCGTGCACCTCCGCGGGCGGTAGATCGCGCATGGCGTCCAGCCCCTGTTTCTCCTCCGGCGGAATCCACGGCACGAGCTCGTCAGGGGCCGGCGTGGCCAGGATCACTACCCGATCTACCAGGTCGGGCCGGCGTGCCGCGAGGGCGAGGGCCACCCTTCCCCCCGCCGACCACCCGGCAACGCCCACGGGCGCGAGCTGCATCTCCTGGAGCACCTCGGCCAGGTCGTCGGCAGCCGAGGCGACGGTGGCCCATCTGTCGCTGGGCAGCGGGTCCGAATCGCCGTAGCCCGGCCGATCCACGGCAATCAGGGTCACCTCACGCTTTGCGGTCTCTTCCGGGTTCGGATCAAAGTTGCCGGCACCGGGAGCAGGGTGGCAGAAGACGACCGTCCGCCGTCCGTCTCCCCGGGTCAGCCGGCGGACGGCGACGCGCCGTCCGGAGCCAAGGGTAACCAGGTCGATCTCTTGCATGGCAGTTCTTGTTTCCTCCGTCTTCCAAGACTGGGTGAAGCAGATGGCTGCCATGCCGGGGGGTGGGCCGGCCCACGGGCACTATTGTGCAACAAAACGTCCGCCTTGTCAATAGGCTTGCTACCGGCTGCTCAGCTCGTCCCGGCGTGCGAGGTATTCCTCGCGGCTGATCTCGCCCCGGGCATAGCGCCCCCGCAGTGCCGCCAGCTCTGGCGGCTCGGCAGCCCTCGGTGGCGCGGGCCGCCCGCTGCGTGCCAGCAATACACCGGCCAGCACGAGGACGCCGGCCAGGGCCAGGCAACCGAGCAGTCCCAAGAGCCCGGCGACCACCGGGACAACACGGGTGCCCTCCAGCGGCTCCCACATGGGACCGTCAAAGTGGTGGCGGTCCCGGTCCCAGCGCGGCTCCCAGCCCGTGCCGATGCCGGCGCGGTTGGCCATCAAGACGGTGAACAGCGCTGCGCAGAGCAGCAGGACGACGAGCAAGACGCCGCCAACGACAAAGATGGTACTCCTTCTCATGGTTCGACCCTCCTCCTGCAATCATACCACGTTTGGGCGCGCCTGTCCAGGCGGTTTAGGAAGCCCCACGGAGTCCGGGCGGGGCTTCGGTGGCAGGGGGCCGTCAGCGCAACCTGGACGTCGTCAGGGTCGCGGAGGTACTCGCAGCCAGGCTGCCATGGCGGCACGGCTTTCATTTGACGATGTTCGCCTGTTGTGTTAGTATCGTCCCCAAGGAGGAGCGGCAGGATGAAGGCAATGGTCGTCTACGATTCCAAGTTCGGAAACACGGAACTGATCGCCCGGGCGATGGGCCAGGCCCTTGGCCCGGCGGCCGACGTCGAGGTGGTGCGCGTCGGCGACGTGGGGCCGGGGCAACTGGCGGGCCTGGACCTGCTGATCGCCGGCTCTCCCACCTGGCGGTTCCGGCCCACGCCGGCTATCAAGGAGTTGTTGGACAGCATTCCCAGGGGTGGCCTGGATGGTACCAAGGTGGCGGCCTTTGACACCAGGTTAACGCCGGAGAAAATCGAAGCGACGTCCGGCTTCCTGGCCCGGATGGTAAACATCTTTGGCTTTGCTGCCCGACCCATCGGCAGGAAGCTGGAGAAAAAGGGGGGCAAGCCGGTCGCCACGCCTGAGGGCTTTTACGTGGAGGATTCGGAAGGTCCCCTGCGCGAAGGCGAGCTGGAACGGGCGGCGGACTGGGCGAGGCAGGCCGCGGCAAGGGCCGGCGAGGCGTAGCACCCATGTTCCACGCCATTCGCCCGTCCGTCCTGGAGCGAATGCGGCTGCTGGAACAGATCGACGCCCGGGATTGGGAAGACGGGATCTCTCGGGCAAAGCGCCTGGGCCAGATTCCCCCTGCCAGGGGCAAGTTCCTGGCGCTGCTGGCAGTGAACGCCCCGGGAGGAGTGGCTGGTGAATAACACGATCCTCATCGCCGCAGCGGTGTTGCTGCTCCTGAGCGTCCTCGTCAGCAAGATCTCTGACCGGCTCGGGGTGCCCGCCCTGCTGCTGTTCCTGGTGGTGGGCATGCTGGCCGGCTCGGAAGGACCGGGCGGCATCTATTTCGACGACCCCGGCCTGGCACAGTTCATCGGCGTCGTGGCCCTGGTTCAGATCCTGTTCGCGGGCGGCCTGGATACAGAGTGGGAGCAGGTCCGCCCTGTGTTGAAAGAAGGGCTGATCCTCGCCACCGCGGGCGTGCTGATCACGGCGGTGGTGACCGGCATCTTTGCCACCGTCCTCCTCGGCTTCCCGGTGTGGGAAGGCCTGTTGCTCGGGGCCATCGTCTCGTCCACCGACGCGGCGGCCGTGTTTTCGGTGCTGCGCTCCAAGGGCGTCAGCCTGAAGGGACAACTGCAGCCCCTGCTGGAACTCGAGTCGGGCAGCAACGATCCCATGGCCATCTTTTTGACCGTGGGCTTTATCCAGGTGATCACACAGCCCGATGCGTCGCCCCTGAGCCTGATCTGGGTGTTCGTGTTGCAGATGGCCGCCGGCGGGGTCGTGGGCTACCTGATGGGCAGGGCGATGCTCTTTTTGATCAATCGCCTGAAGCTGGGCTACGAGGGCCTCTATCCGGTCCTGATCCTGGCCCTCGTCTTCCTGACCTTCGGGCTGACGGACCTCATCGGCGGCAGCGGGTTCCTGGCCGTCTACCTGGCCGGGCTCGTCCTGGGCCACTACGATTTCATCCACAAGCGCAGCCTGGTGCGCTTTAACGACGGGCTGGCCTGGCTGATGCAGATCGCCATGTTCCTGACGTTGGGTCTCCTCGTCTTTCCTTCAAGGTTGGTGCCCATTGCCGGGGTCAGCCTGCTCGTGGCCGGCTGCCTGATGCTGGTCGCCCGGCCCCTGGGCACGTTTGCCGGCTTGATGTTCAGCCCCTTTGGTTGGCGGGCCAAGACCTTTGTCTCGTGGGTCGGGCTGCGGGGGGCGGTGCCCATCATCCTGGCGACCTTTCCCCTGCTGAACAGGATCCCGCAGGCCGACCTGATATTCAACGTGATCTTTTTTGTGGTGCTGACCTCTGTCCTGTTGCAGGGGACCTCCATCCCCCTCGTGGCCCGGTGGTTGGGGCTGGACGCGCCCATGGTGCAGAAGCGCATCTATCCCATCGAGTACACGCCCATGGGCGGCTTCAAGAGCGAGCTCAAGGAGCTTCCCGTGCCGCCGGACTCGCCCATGGAGGGCAAGCCCATCGTCGAGCTGCGGTTGCCCGACGAGTTCCTGGTCATCCTCATCGCCCGGGAGAACGATTTCGTCCTGCCCAGCGGGGGAACGGTCATCCAGGCCGGCGACACGCTGCTGGTGCTGTCGGACAAGGAGTCCATGGACGACGTGGTGACCAGGTTCCGCTTGCCGGTAGATGCACCGGCGTAAACGAGGGATGACCTGATGGCCAGGCGCGGACGGAGCCAGGGCACGATCGAAGAAAGAGCACTCTCACGAGTGGTAGATGAAACTCGCGCCATCGTCATGGCGCTGCAATCTTGAAAGGAAGCGATCATGGAACCATCGCCCCCAGAATCGAAAGAGACCCGCCCTCCGGGCGGCACGCCGGAGCCTCAGCGCCAGCCGCCGGCGGCGTTCGTGGGCATGGGCTCCCTCATCGGTATCGGAGCCGCGATTGGCCTGATTTTCGGACTGATGCTTGACAACCTGGTGTGGGGACTGATCGTCGGCGCGGCTATCGGCACCGTCGTCGGGGCGGTGGTGGAGGCCAACCGGAGGCAATGAGCGGGGCTTGAAGGCTCGCCACGGAGGCGCAGAGGCCAGAGGGCAGCAGGGATATCACCGTCCTGAATGCTCTATGGCCGCCGTGCCTCCGTGGTTTTTTGTTGTGGTGCGAGTGCCGCTGCTACCAGGCGGGGCGGCTCCTGCGCTGCTGCCGGCCGCGCCCGGGCCGGGACCCTGCCCTGTTCCCCTGCGGGCGGGGAGCTGCCGGCTGTGCGGGCCTTGCCTGGGGCTGCTGCTGCGGCGAAAAGCCGCCGTAGTCAAAGCCCGGCAGTCGCAGCCGCTCGATGCGGGCGCCCAGCACCTTCTCGATGTCGCGCACCATACCCTCGTCCTTCGGCGAGGCAAAGGAGTAGGCCTGGCCGGTGAGGTCGGCCCGTCCCGTGCGGCCGATGCGGTGGGTGTAGGCGTCCACCGTGTCGGGCATGTCAAAGTTGATGACGTGGGTGATCTCCAGGACGTCGATGCCCCGCGCGGCGACGTCGGTGGCGACGAGGATGGGGTAGGTGCCGTCGCGAAAGCCGTTGAGGGCTGCCTGGCGGGCGTTCTGCGACATATTGCCCTGCAGGGCCGCGGCGGCGTGGCCCTGTTTCACCAGGTCACGGGCCAGGCTGCGGGCGCGGTGTTTTGTCCGCGTAAAGATCAGGACGCGCTCCATGTGCGGCTGGCGCAGCATGGCCAGCAAGAGCGATTTCTTGAGCCCATCGGTCACAGGATAGAGGGCGTGGGACACGGTCGCTGCGGGGGCGATGATGCCGATCTGCACGGTGACCGGGTCACGAAGAATGTCGTCGGCCAGCTTGCGAATGTCGTCGGGCATGGTGGCCGCGAAAAAGAGCGTCTGGCGCCGGGTGGGCAGCACCTTGAGGATGCGCCGGACGTCGGGCAGGAAGCCCATGTCGCACATGCGATCGGCCTCGTCCAGGACCAGCACTTCGATGCCCGACAGGTCGATGCTCCTCTCGCCGAGCAGGTCCAGCAGGCGGCCAGGGCAGGCGACGACGATGTCGGCGCCACGGCGCAGGGCGGCGACCTGGTTGCCCTTGCTCACGCCGCCATAGACGGTGACGCTGCGCAGCCTGGTGTTGCGACCCAGGTGGGTGATCGCTTCGTGGGTTTGTTCCGCCAGCTCGCGCGTGGGCGCCACGATGAGGGCGCGCACGCGGCGCGCCGGGCTTTTAACCAGCCTGTTCAGGATGGGCAAGACAAAGGCGGCCGTCTTGCCGGTGCCGGTCTGCGCCAGGCCCAGGACGTCGCGTCCCTGGAGCGCGACGGGGATGGCCTGCTGCTGAATGGGGGTGGGCGTGGTGTATCCCACGGCCCGGATGCCCGCGACGATGCGCGGGTCTAGCGTAAATTGTTGAAAACTCACAAGTACTCCTTGGCTTTGTCGAGCCAAGTCGCACTCTCGGCCCTCGATTTTGGTTGCGTGCCGGCGGCTTGCCGGCACGAAAAACAAGTATAGCCGATCGCATGGAATAAAGCAATTCTGGCCTTGCCTCCGACAACGCGCAATAAAGGGCGGTGCCCATGCAGGGCCAGACGTGGCAGGGAGTCTACAGCCTGCGCTTCCTACAGCCCCACCGCCAGACGCGCAATCTCCCGCTCCAACTCGGCGGGGAAGGGCCGCACCCCCGCCGGCGCGCCGTCGGCGCCGCCGTCAAAGAGCCAGGCAATGCCCCGCAGCATGACGGCCGTGTAGGGGTCGAACAGGTCGGCGCCCGTTGTCCGGGCGCCGGCGGCCAGGTTCAGCAGGCTGCCCCGGGCCAGCAGGTACAGGTGCGTGCCGTCCAGGTCGAACCGCTCGACGTGATCCTTCATGCGCCGGAGGGGCTGGCGGTAAAGCCAGTCGATGTCGATCTCGCGGTTCGAGTGGCCGGCGTTGAACAGGATGGCGCCCGGCCGCACCTGGCGCAGGGCTTCCGCGCCCAACACGCCCTCCACACCCGTGGCCGTGACCACGATCTCGCAGCGGGCCAGGCCGTCGGCCAGGCTGACGAGCGTGCAGCCGTGGTGCCGGGCATCGAGGAGACGGATGGGGTCCAGGTCCACGACGTGGACCACCGCCCCCAGGTCCCGCGCCCGCTCGGCGATGCCCTTGCCCACCGGTCCGTAGCCCACGACGAGCACGGTGCGGCCAAAGAGGCTCATGGAAGTGACCTCGCTGAAGACGGGCCACACCTGGTCGCCGACGTGAAAGCGATTGTGAAAGTGCTCCTTGAGGGGGATGCTGTTCCAGTCGAACACGGGGAAGGGCACATCGAGGTCCCTCAGGACGTGCAGGCCGCTGGTGGTGGCTTCCAGCGCGCCCCTGACCGGCGGGGTGCGGTCGCGGTAGGCGGCGCTCAGCTCGCCGCCCATGTCGCACAGGTAATCGGCGTCAAAGGCGCGCACCAGCTCCATGTGCCGCTGGTAATCCTCCCGGCTCATGCGGTGCCAGCCATACACGGTGATCCCGTGGGCGGCGAGGTTGGCGGCCGCGGCGTCGTCGGTGCTGTCGACGTTGCATGCCCCCAGGACGATCTCGGCGCCGCTCTCGGCCAGGGCGAGAAACATCAGCAGATTGTTGTGGCGGATGTGCATCCAGCAGGCCAGCTTCTTGCCGCGATAGTCCCGCCGGCCGATCTCGCGGCAGTAGTGCTGGGTGATGGGCGTGACGTGGCGCAGCCAGTCGAGCTCGGCCTCGTCGATCTCTGCGGCGAGTCTGGGATCCTTGATTCGCGAGGACGTCATGGGCTTTCCCTCCGGGAACAGGTTGCCTGGATTCTAGCACAGGTGGGCCGTCCGGGCAACCGCCGGTAAAAGATTTACATTATCTGTTTGACGACAACCGTCCAAGCATGTATAATGGGCCGGCTGTACCACCTTGGCTCGGGAGGGAGACCATGACCATGGAAGACCGGAGCGGCGTGCCGGAGGAGACCCTGGACCCGGAGGACTGGCAGGCGTTTCGCCAGTTGGCCCATCGCATGGTTGACGACGCGCTGACCTACCTGGAGACGGTGCGGGAGCGGCCGGCCTGGCAGCCCGTCCCCGAGGCAGTGCAGCGGCGGTTTCGAGAGCCGCTGCCGGCCGGGCCCCAGGGCGCGGAACAGGCCTACCAGGACTTCCTGGAGCAGATCCTGCCCTATCCCCTGGGCAACATCCATCCCCGCTTCTGGGGCTGGGTCATTGGCACCGGTTCACCCCTGTCGACCATGGCCGAGATGCTGGCCGCGGCGATGAACCCCAACGTCGCGGGGCCCGAACAGGGGGCGAACTATGTGGAGGCCCAGGTGCTGGACTGGTGCAAGGAGATGCTGGGCTATCCCCCAGAGGCCAGCGGTCTACTGGTCGACGGCGGCTCCATGGCCAACGTCCTGGGCCTGGCCGTAGCGCGCAACGTGCGCGCGGAGTACGACCTGCGGCGCAGGGGGCTGTGCGCCTCGCCGCGGCCCATGGTCCTCTATGCCTCGCGCGAGGTGCACAGCTCGGTGCAAAAGGCGGCCGAGCTGCTGGGCCTGGGCAGCGAGGCGCTGCGGTTGATCCCGGTGAACGCCGACTTTGAGATGGACGTGGACGCCCTGGAGTCGGCCATCGCCGCCGACCGGGCGGCGGGCGCCTATCCGTTTTGTGTCGTGGGCTGCGCCGGTACGGTCAACACGGGCGCCTTTGACGACCTGGAGCGCCTGGCGGACCTCTGCCGGCGGGAGGCCATGTGGTTCCACGTGGACGGCGCCTTTGGCGCCCTGGCCGCCCTGGCGCCAGACCTGCGGCCCCTGGTGCGCGGCATGGAGCAGGCCGACTCGGTGGCCTTTGACCTGCACAAATGGCTGTACATGCCCTACGAGGCGGGCTGCATCCTGGTGCACAGCGAAGAGGAGCACCGCCGCGCCTTTTCCCTGGTGCCCGATTACCTGGCCCACGGCACCGGTCGCGGCCTGGCCGGTGGGTCCACGTGGTGGACGGAATACGGCCCCCAGCTCTCCCGCGGCTTTCGCGCGCTCAAGGTGTGGATGTCGATCAAGGCCCACGGCATCGACGCCTTTCGCCGGCTGATCCAACAGAACGTGGACCAGGCCCGCACCCTGGCGGACCTTGTGGACCGGGAGCCCGAGCTAGAGCGCCTGGCTCCCGCGCCCCTCAACATCGTCTGCTTCCGCTACGTTGCCCCCGGCCTGGACGAGGCGCAGCTCAGCGCCCTCAACGCCGAGCTGCTGGCCGAGATCCAGGAACGGGGCATTGCCGTGCCCTCCAACGTGCTCATCGGCGGCAAGGCCGGGCTGCGGGTGGCCATCACCAACCATCGCAGTCGCCGCGAGGATTTCGAGCTGCTGGTGCGAGAGGCGGTGCGGCTGGGCAGGGAGATGGCGGCCGCAGGGGGTTGAGAAGCCGCTTCTAGAGGTGCGCCTCGAACCAGGCCAGGGTATCCTGCCAGGCCTGGATTGCCTGGGCCTCGTCGTAGCGCTGGCCGGTGTCGTTGTGAAAGGCGTGGTTGACGCCGGGATAGACCTTCATTTGGTGGGTGATGCCGGCGTCGGCCAGGGCCTGCTCCAGGGCGTCCTTGCCGGACGTGATGCGGTTGTCGAGCTCGGCATACACGCCCAAGACGGCCGCCCTGATGTTGGGCACCTGTGCCAGGTCGGGCGCGGGGCCATAGAAGGCCACGGCCGCCTTGAGCTCGGGCAGGGCCACGGCGCAGCGCCAGGTGATGCCCCCGCCAAAGCAAAAGCCGGTCATTCCGATGCCCTCGCTCTTCACATAATCCAGGGACTGCAGGTAGGCGAGCGCCGCGGCAAAGTCGGCGACGTGGCGTTCGGCGGGCGCGCCGCTCAGAAGGGCCGGCGCCTGGTCCGAATCCACGGCGTCGGTGCCGCCTTCGCGCGAGAGGAGGTCGACGGCCAGGGCCACGTAGCCGGCCTGGGCGAGGCGGCGGGCCACGTCGCGGATGTGGGGTGTCAGGCCCCGGTTCTCGTGGCAGACCATCACGGCCGGGAACTCGCCTTCGGCAGCCGGGCGCGCCAGGTAGGCGACCAGCTCGTCGCCCTGCGACTCGAGGGTAACCCACCGGGCCGCGACCACCGGATCGCCTTCCGGCACGGACAGGGGGCTCCGGGCGCCAGGGACGGGTTCGAGGCTGGCGGCGGGTGCGGTTGTCGCCTGTCCCGTGGCCGGGGCGGCCGTCGCCGCCGGCGCCGATGCAGCGGGCGGCACTGCCTCGGTGGGTGCCGGCAGCTCCGAGGGCGCGCAGCCCAGGGCGGTCATGGTGGCGGCCGTGGCGGCCATGCTGCCGGTGATGAGAGCCACGCGCCGGATAAAGGACCGCCGGCTCAACAGCCCCTCGCGATAGTCGTCGTAGAACTCGGTTACAAAATACTTCTGGAAGGTGTTTAGCTCTTTCATCTCCCTATCTTTCTGTCGGGGACCAAGTGGCTATGGAAGCAGTGCCTTGCACCTGCCGTTGGTGCATGGCACTTCTCAGGGCAGCGGATGCCACAGGGCCGCCAGGAGGAGCGCCAGGGCGGCCAGGACCGCGCCGGCGGCCGTGAAGGCAAAGCTGACCTCGGTGGTCTCGTGCCGGGTGATCAGGTGGGTGGGCAGGTTGCGAAAAACCTCTTGCAGCTCGCTGGCGCTCTCGGCGGCATAGTAGGTGCCAGCGGTCATGTCAGCGACCTCTTGCAGAGTTGCCTCGTCGATGCCGCGGCGAAACCCGCCCCCGCCGCCGCCCCAGCCGCCGCCCCACGAATCATAGCCGCTGAACGTCCCGGAGCAATCCATCACGCCGCCGCGCTCGGTGCCGTAGCCGATGGTATAGATGCGCACGCCCCGGTCGGCGGCCTGCTGCGCGGCGACGATGGGCGGCGGGCCCTGATTGCTGGCGCCGTCGGTGAGCAGGACGATGATGGATGGGGCGTAGGCGCCACGGGGCACCGGCGTGGGCTCGGCCTCGGGGAGCCCGCGGGTGGGCAGGGGCGCCACGGAGGGATCGATTTCGGCCAGGGCTGACAGCGCTCGCTGGATGCCGCTGCCGATGGCCGTCCTGCGGCCTGTGATGAGGCTCCGGACGACGTCCTCCAGGACTTCCTGGTCGTTGGTGGGCGCCTGGAGCAGCTCGGCGTAGCCGGCAAAGGCGACGATGCCGATCTGGGTGTTGCGTTCCTGGCGTTGAATGAACGACAGCGCGGCCGACTTGGCGGTCTCCAGGCGATTGGGCGAGATGTCGGTGGAGCACATGCTCCTTGAGACGTCGATGGCGAGCATGATGTTGGCCTGGCCGGCGGGCACGGCCACGACGGTCACGGGGCGCGCAAAGGCTACCACCAGGCTGGCCAGGGCCAGGAGCAAGAGGACAAAGGGCACGTGGCGCCGTACCCGCGACTGGCGAGGCAGGGCCTCGCGGATCAGTGCCAGGCTGGAATAGCGCACGACAAATCGTCGCCGGCGCCGCATCATCCAGACGTAGACTGCGACCATAAGGGGGATCAGCCCCAGCAACAGGGTGAAACCCGGCCAAAGCAAAGCCATCTACTACCTCCCAGTACCCTTTCTACCAAAACGACCCATCCCAACGTCACGGTACGCGACTGAACCACAGGAGCGAGAGGCCGGCGCCGGCGAGGAGGGCGAGGATGCTGGCCCCGGCAAAGAGGGACGTGACCTCCATCTCTTGCGGCCTGACGGCCAACTGAAGGTCAACTTTGTCCAGGATGGTGCGCAGCTCACTTTCGTCGCCGGCGTTCAGGTATTCGCCCCCGGTGCGCTGAGCGATCTGCCGCAGCGTCTCCTCGTCGAGCCGGGTGTGGACGACAAAGCCGTTGACCTCCAGCGTGGTGCCGGCCGCGCTGCCGATGCCGACGGTGTAGATGCGTACCCCACGGTCGGCAGCAATCTGGGCGGCCTCCAGGGGGTCGGGGTCCTCGTTGTTCTCGCCATCTGTCAGGAGCAGGATGACGGCCGGCGTCCGTATCCCTGCGGGCCCGGCGGAAAGCGGGGCGGGGGTGGCGCCGGCAGAAGGCGGCGCCGGCGTCCGGTCGGTGTAGAGGTGGGGCGTTGGCTGGCTGTTCCGGGTGGCCAGCAGGTTGAGGGCGGCGAGGATGCCGTTGGCGACCGAGGTGCCGCTCTCGGGCGCCAGGCGGCTGATGGTGTTCAGGATGGCCTCCGGGTCGTCGGTGGGGGCCTGCACCGTAAAGCCGTTATCGGAAAAGGCGACGACGCCCACCTGCACGCCGTCTGGTTGGTGCTCCAGGAAGCGCATGGCGGCGGCCTTGGCCGCTTCCAGGCGCGTGCCCGCACCGCCGGCCTGCCCGGCAAACTCCGGGTCGCTGGCGGCCATGCTGCCCGATACGTCAAGGGCCAGGATGACCGTGCCCTCGATGCGCGGCAGGCTGACGACCGCCTGGGGGCGCGCCAGAGCGATCAGGAGGAGGGTGAGGCCGGCCATCAAGATGGCCGCCGGGATGTACTGGCGCGGGCCGCCCTCCTGCCCGAGCCCCAGCCCGGCCAGGCCGGCGGCCAACCGGCGTCGCCGCCGCACGATCCAGAGGTAGGCCACGACAAAGAGCGGCATGGCCAGCAGCGAGAGCAACATTGTGGGCCACATGAAGGACATGGCTACCTCCCTGACCTCCGGCGCTGGCGGCGCAGGGCCGCGAACCGGACGATGGCGCGTACCAGGTCCTCGTCGGTGGAGAGGGACAGCGCGTCAACGCCGGCGCCCTTGAAGGCCTCGGCCAGCGCCGCCTCGCGGAGGCGCACCGCCTCGTGGAAGCGCCGGCGGAACCGCGGATCGTGGGTGTTAACGTAAAGCTGCTCGCCCGTCTCGGCATCCTCCACGATCATGGGGCCGACGTCGGGCAGGTCCCTCTCGCGGGGATCCCACAGGCGGATGGCCAGGACCTCGTGGCGGCGGCCCAGCAGCTTGAGGGGCCGCTCCCAACCCGCCGCACTGATAAAATCCGACAGGATGAACACCAGGGACCGCTTCTTGATGGCGTGCAGCGCGCCGGTCAGAAGGGGCGTCAGGTCGGTCAGGGGCGCGCGCTGCACGGGCGGCTGCTTGAGGAGATCGTTGACCAGGCGCAGCACCTGGATCCGCCCGCCCCGGGCCGGGATCGTGCGCTCGATGCGGTTTCCAAACAGGATGGCGCCGACGCGGTTGCCGTTGCGCGTCAGAAGCCGGGCCAGGGTGGCGACGAAATCGACGAGGACCGTGCGCTTGAGGCGCTGGGCGTCGACGGTGCCAAAGTCCATGGAGGGGGTCAGGTCGAGGAGGAACCAGGCCGTGATCTCGCGCTCCGGGACGTACTGGCGGATGTAGGGCGCGTTCATGCGCGCGGTGACGTTCCAGTCGATGGTGCGCACGTCGTCGCCCGGCTGGTACTCGCGCAGGTCGGCGAAATCGACGCCATAGCCGTAAAAGAGGCTGCGATAGTCGCCTTGCAGCAGGCCGTCCAGCCGGCGGACGACGGTCCAGTCGAGGCGCTGCAAAATGCGATCCGGCAGGGCCCCGTCAGGCCGGGACCCGGACGTTTGTATACTCACGTAAGGGCACCTCCGGGATGGGGATGCGATCCAGGATTTCGTTCAGCAGGTCGTCGCTGGTCACCTCGTCCGAGAGCGCCTCGTACGACAGCACCAGGCGATGGCGTATGACGTCGTGGGCCATGTCCAGGATGTCCTGGGGCAGGGCGTAGCCGCGGCCGCGCAGGAAGGCGAGGGCTCGGGCGGTGAGGATGAGGTTGATGGAGGCCCGTGGGCTGGCGCCGAACAGGACATAGTGCTCCAGCTCCTTGAGGCCATAGTCCCCCGGGCTGCGGGTGGCGGTCACCATGCGCACGGCGTATTCGATGAGGACGGGATCGACGTAAACGCGGGCGGCCTCTCGCTGCCAGACCTTGAGCTGGTCGGTGGTCAGCACCTTTTGCACGGGCTGAAGCGCGCCCGTCATCCGCTCGACGATGACAAACTCTTCCGTGGCGTCGGGGTAGCCGACGAGCACCTTTAACATGAAGCGGTCCACCTGGGCCTCGGGCAGGGGATAGGTGCCCTCGGTCTCGATGGGGTTCTGGGTGGCGAGGACGAGGAAGGGATCCGGCACGCTCAAGGTCTCGCGGCCGATGGTCACCTGCCGTTCTTGCATCACCTCCAGCAGGGCGCTTTGCACCTTGGCCGGGGCGCGATTGATCTCGTCGGCCAGGAGCAGGTTGGTGAATACCGGCCCGAGGGAGGTGTTGAACTCGCCCGTCTTCTGGTTATAGATGCGCGTACCCACCAGGTCGGCGGGGACGAGGTCGGGGGTGAACTGGATGCGCTTGAACTCGCCGCCGATGGCCTCGGCCAGGGTCTTGATGGCCATGGTCTTGGCCAGGCCCGGCACGCCCTCGACGAGGATGTGCCCGCCGGCAAGCAGGGCGACGACGAGCCGCTCCAGGAGGTGATCCTGCCCGACGATCACCTTCTTGACTTCGTAGAGGACGCGCTCCATGGGCCGCCCATTGTCCGGATGTGTTCGTTCTTGCATAAATTGTCTCCTCAATGCCTGGCCGGCGGCGGTTCGCGAGCCTTGACTCGCAGGCTGCCGCCCGGCGCTCATTTATCGTTGGTGACCGGCGCTCAGTGCGGTGGCAGGCCGGCCGCTCCGGCTGCTACGTTGATGGGCACGGCGAATCCGATGCCGATAAAGACTTCCTGGTCGGTTGGGTTGGCGATGCCGACGACGATGCCGACGACCTGCCCGTTGCGGTTGAGCAGCGGTCCCCCCGAGTTGCCCGGGTTCACCGCGGCGTCGATCTGGATCAGGCCCTCCAACCGCCGGTCGCTGTCGGGCGGCCGGAAGGAGCGCTCAAAGCCCGAGATGACGCCGGCGGTCATGGAGCCATACAGGCCGAAGGGATTGCCCACGGGATATACCTCGTCGCCAACGCGCATGGCGTTGGGGTTGCCCAGGACGGCGGGCACGACGAGGCTCGGCGGCGTGAGCGCGCGCAGGACGGCGATGTCGTTGTCGGGCTCCTGGGCGATCACGATGGCGTCGGATTGGGTGCCGTCGGCAAAGGCGACCTCGATCTTGGTGGTGTCGTCGACGACGTGGAGACTGGTGAGGATCTCGCCGGCCGCATTGATGACCACGCCGCTGCCCAGGCCATGCCCGGGCTCCTCGTTCTCGTCAAGGGTTTCCGTCTGGATGAGGACGAGGGAGGGTTGGATGATCTGGTACACACGCGACGAAAAGGCCGGCGGTGGCGTCGCCGACGCCAGGGCCTGGGCAATCGAGTCGTTTACCTGGTTAACGGTGAGTTGGGGGGTGCGAGGTGTGAAGGCGTTGTAGAGCAGGAGCGCGACGAGGGTGGCCAACACGCCCAGGGCAAAGAGCCCTGCCCGTCGTGCTCCTCCGGCTATCTGTTGTAGGCGGCGCTGCCATTGATCTCCGGTCTCTGGCGATCCTGTCGGCTCGATCTCCCGCTGGACCTCTGGGCGTCCTATGCGGCGGCGACGATCCGGGTTCGAGCGATGGTCCTCATCCTCCGGCTTCCGGTATAGCGACGGGGTGCCCGGCTGACTTCCACGCCGGGAACCCGCCATCCAGCGCTCTGGCATCGTATCCCCTTTCCTGGAGCAGTGTTGCGGCGCGCTCGCTGCCAGACTGGCCGCGGTGCCTCATGCTTCAGTAGGTGACGACGGGCCTGTCCCTGGGGATCTGGTCCAGGGATGCTTCCAGTCTGTCGCCGGGGATGTGCCGGGCACCGGGGATGTGGCCGGCGCGATAGGCCTCTTTGCTGCGGACGTCGATGACCACCGGTGGGTTTGGGCTGGAGAGCGCGTCGGCGAGCTCGGCAGGTGAAATCAGTTGGTCCATTTGTTCCTCCTGTCTGGTTTATGCCTCGGGCAGCCTCAGCCCCGCGACAATGTCGCGCAGGTGGGGCGCAAAGGCCAGCAACGCCTCGTCGCTCGGCAGCGAGCCAGGGGTATCGCTCGGGTCGTAAAAGGCGGTCAGGATGTAGAGATTCTGGCCGTCGAGGGCGGCGTACGTCAGCCAGCGCTCGTAGGTCTGCCCATCCTCGTCCACGCCGGCAAAGCCGTAGAACAACCCCGGCAGCCGGCCCACCAGGACCTCTTCCGGGTCCAGAAGGACAAAGGACCTGCCCGCGGGGTAGGTAATGCCCCGGTCCTCCTCGACGACGCCCATGTGATCGGTCCGAAGGGCATGGAGCACCTCCCTGGCGCGGCGGGTCTGCTCCGGGTCGTCCATGTCGATGGGCCGGCCCGGCTCCAGGCCGGCGTCCATCATCCAGTTGTACACGTCCTGGCGCTGGTCGAGGGTATAGTGGAGCAGCTCCACGCTGCCCGGGAAGGCATCGCCCGTGGAGACGCACAGAAAGGGACCCTGCCCCTCGCACGGCTCCACCGTCCAGCCGGGCGGGGCTGTGACCGGGCCCAGCAGGGCGGTGAAGGGATTGCCGGAGATGGGGCCCGGTTCGGGTGGCCCGCCCGTGGGCGGCGGCGCAGTGGCGGTCGCCGGTAGCGCCGCGACGGTAGCGGTTGCAGCCGGCGCCGGCGTCGTTCCGCAGCCGGCCAGCAGGGCGGCGAAGAGGACGAGGATGCCCAGGACGAGCCAGGGACGCGTATGGGTCATACCTTCCCCCTCATACGACCACCACCGTTCCTCGCAGCTCGGCTTCCGCGGGATCGTGTGCCCGCAGATAGCGGCGTAGAGCGGTGATGGCATCCACGTCCAGTTTCTGGCGGTCCGTGCCATACTTCTGGGGCACGCCCTGCTCGGTCACAAAGGCCGCGCGGTAGCTCCCATCGCGCTCCAGTGGCTTGCCCGCGACGAACAGCTCCTGAAGGCGTTCCCCGGCGGGGTTCTCCAGCTTCACGTAGGCCTTGATGCCCAGCGCCCGCTTCACATAACCACCCATTTGCTCGTAGGGATCGCGGGCAAAGGTGTGCTCCAGGTTTTCCTCTATCATGGTCCACATCTCGTCGCCGGTCATGGTGGTGACCGACACCGGCGGATTGACTGGGATGATGTTCCACAGATCGTTCAGGGTGATGGGCCCGGGCGGGATGGGGGCGCCGTAGCGCCATCCATTGGAAAAGGCCACCTCGGCGCCCGTGGCCTCCAGGAGGGCCTGGAGCAAGAGGTTATCCATGGTCGCTTCCAGGACGGTGTTCCGGTTCAAGCCTGTGGTCGTGTGGCCCACCACCTGGCTCAACTCCTGGCGATGGGGGGCCAGTGCCTCGTCGACCAGGGCCTGCACCCCTGGGTCGGGCTCGATCTCTGGACCCACAACGCGCAGCTCGTGGCGGTAGTCGACCACGCGGCCGTTTTCGACCTCCAGGTCGAGCCGCCCCAGGAACGAGCCGTGGCAGCCCGATTGGATGACGAGGGTCTCTCCCACCTTTGCCGGCCGGCGCACCCGGTTGTGGGTGTGGGCGCTCAGGAGCACGTCGATGCCGCTCACTTCCCCGGCGAGCTTCAGGTCCTGGGCGTAGCCCAGGTGCGTGATGACTACGATGAGGTCTGCGCCTTCCTGCTCTCGCAGCCGGGCGATCTCGCCGGGCAGCTCCTCGTTGCCCAGCGTGAGGCGCAGTCCCTCGCTAAAGTGGGGCGGCATCGTCTTGTCGACGATGGTCGCCGCAAGGCCGACGACACCCACCCGCAGCCCGCCCATTTCGCAGGCCGTGGTGGCAGGGAAGGGTCGCTCGCCCGTCGTTTTGTCGTAGGCGTTGGCGGCCAGCATGGGATAGGGCAGTTGGCGCGCGACCTCGTGCAGGCGCTGTGGCCCGTAGGCAAAGTCCCAGTGGGCCGTCATGCCGTTCATGTCCATCGCCTGGAGGATGGGCACCAGGGCCTGGCCTTTGGTCTGGACCGCGGGATAGGTGCCGTGAATGGTGTCGCCGCCGTCAAAGACGAGAACGCGGCCCGGCCGTTCCTGGCGCACCTGGCGCACGAGGGCTGCCAGCCGGCCGTAGCCGCCGGCCGGGCGATAGTCGGCCCCCCTGGCCGTCCAGAACAGCTCGGGGTGCAGGTCAAGGTAGGCGTGGGTGTCGTTGATCTGTAGGAGTGTAAGGGATTTGCTCATGGTCTCCATTCTCTCGCAGTGAGCGTGGGGCTCACAGATTCAGGGCAGGCGTGCTGTGCGTGCGTGAGATTTCGACGCGATGCACGTCGTCTCTTACAACACTAGCACAGAAGGACGAACTTGTCCTCGCCACACGCATTGTAATCGTACCTGCCCCCTTTCAAGACGCAAGCCGCCCGGGCGGCAAGGGTCGCTGCCCAAGCAGCACGCAGCACGTGGCGCTCGTTGTTCGCCACTTGCTGCATCAACTCTCGATTTCTTCCAAACTCGTGGGAAAATAAAAGCCTCGGGGCTCTTCTCAGCCCGAGGCTCGACCCCGCCGCGGTGCAGGTGCCAAGGCGA
>DAOUHB010000034.1:0-14123 GCA_034428935.1 Anaerolineae bacterium
GCCCGCCGCGGGCCAGCCGGTTCAGGGCAACGATGGCCGCCGGCTCATGGCCGCTGTACAGCTCGTCGTAGACGTCCGCGATACGCTCGCCGTAGGTCTCTGCTCCATACGTGTCCACAGCCTTCCTCGTGCCTCAAAATGCCGGGGCGGGCGCAAGACCCGCCCCTACCCGGCGTACGGACGATCCTTGCGGTCGCCCCGGGCGGGCGCAAGACCCGCCCCTACCTGGTGTACGGGCGACCCCTGCGGTCGCCCCGGGCGGGTGCAAGACCCGCCCCTACCTGGCGTACGGACGATCCTTGCGGTTGCCCCGGGCGGGCGCAAGACCCGCCCCTACCCGGCGTACGGGCGATGCTTGCAGTCGCCCCGGGCGGGCGCAAGACCCGCCCCTACCCGGCGTAGGGGCGACCCTCGCGGTCGCCCAACCGAAAAAGAACGCGTGACGGAAAGTCGTCGAGGGGCGGTCAACCTTGACCGCCCCTCGTCTCGATATACCGAGGATCGTTTGCGGGCTCGGCCGCTCGTGGCGCGCTCGATTTGCGCGAGCGGAAGACCAGGACGCCGGGCCGCGCGGTGCTAGAGGGCCGGCTGGATCCTGCCGCCCAGCATCTCGGCCTGCATGGCCTCCAGCCCGGCCCAGTCGGCCTCGGCCGCCAGGCGGGCCTGGGCCGGCCAGGACTCGGGCTGCACCATGGGCAGGCCGGCTTCCTTCAGGATCGTCTTCAGCTTGGGCACGTCCATGGCTGCCAGTTGCGCATAGCTGTTGACCCCGGCCGCCTGCAGTATGCCGGCGACCTTCAGGCCGATGCCCTCGATGCGCTTCAGGTCGTCGGGCTCAGCCGACTCGCGGGTCCTGGGCGGCCGGACCAGCACAAAGAGCAGGTTGAGCAGGATGCCTGCCACGGCAGCCGTGGCGATTGCCGGCCAGCCGTTGGGAAAGATCCCCTGGAACAGCGGGATGGGCAGGAAGCCGCCTTCGTAGCCGATGTTGCCGCCGATGCCGACGATCATGATCACTGCGCCGATGGCCAACTGCTTCGGGTCAAAAAGGTTCACCTTTTCGGCCAGCATGAGGGCGATACCCTGCATGCCGATGACGCCATACAGGTAGATGGCCAGGCCGCCAACCACGGCCGTGGGAACGCTGTACACTGCGGCGGCCAGCCAGCCGGAGAAGCCGAGTAGGATGGCGATGGCGCCGGCGGCGACGAGGGCCGGCCCGGAGTAGTTGCGGGTGATGACCATGAGCGAGTTGTTCTCACCATAGTTCGTGCCCGCCGTGGCGCCGAACATGCCGTGGATGATGTCGCCGATGCCGTCGAGGATCAGGTTGAAGCCGATGTACTTGCTCAGGCCGACGCGCGGCTTGCCGACCTCGTCGGCCAGGTGATCGACGTAGAGGCTGATCTGGTACAGGTGTGCCGTGGACTCGGGAATGGTGGCGATGGCCATGATGCCGATGCCAAAGATGGCGGTCCAGGTCAGGTCACTGGTAAAGTCAGGGAAGGTGATGTGGGGCGTCGTCACAAAGTCGGCCCCGGCAAAGGCGCCGTAGTTGATGAGGCCGTTGGCCGTGTTCACCGTGCCGGTGAAAAGGTCGACCAGGAAGGCCACACCATACCCCACGATGGCTCCCAGCAGAATGGGCAGCATGCCGATGAATCCCTTGCCCTGCAGATAGACCGAGAAGCCGATGGTTACCACCAGGGTGATGATGGCCACGCTCCACCACTTCAGGTCGCCGGGCAGCCCGCTACTGGTGCCGCTGGCCATGCCCAGGGCAGCAAAGCCGAGCCCGAAGCCGATGACACAGGCCACCGAGCCGGTGACGATGGGCGGCAGCACCAAGTCGATGGCCCGCTTGCCGCCGACGGCGCGAATGATGAGACCCACGATGACGTTCAAGACGCCGGTGGCGACGATGCCTGCCTGGGCGATCCGAATCCTGTCGTCGGGTGCCACCACGCCATACGTAGCGCCGGTAATGGCGATCAGGGCGGCCAGGTAGGAAAAGCTGGAGCCGTAGTAGAGGGGGATGAAGGTGCCGATGCCGATCCGCGACAGGAGCAGCGCCACGATGGTCGACACGCCGGAGAAGGTAAGCACCGTGCTGGGATGAAAGCCGACAAGGAGCGCACAGAGGATCGTCGCCGGGAACATGGTCAACACGTGCTGGAAGCCAAAGAGGATCGTCTGCCCGATGGGGGGCCTATCGTTGGGCAGGTACCCCAGGACCTTGACTTCGTTCGAAACATTCCCTGCCATTTCAGTAGTTCTCCTTTCTCGTAACGGTTACGAGTGATCCGCGCTTGAGAATGTCCGGCGCGACGCTGAGGTCGCCCTCAACGCATCGCGACCCGTCCGGTTCCTGGCAGTAGGCACCCCTCCTTTCTCTGGCCGGCGGCCTGGCCCCGGCACGCCCGGCCGCCGTCGCCTTGGTCCGTGTCTCTCCTCCTCAGGACAGGGTCAATCCCGGCCCACCTGCCGCCCCATGAAGAAGCCCAGGGCAAAGGCCACCGCGGCCACCAGCAGGGCCACGGCCAACGGCCGCGCTTCGGGCATCATCTCGCGGGCCACGTCCTTTGCCACGGCCGCGGCGAACTGCGCCTCGCTGGGCGGCACGTACTCGACCTCGATGCCGGTCTCGGCGCCCTGCAGCCGGGCCTTCAGAGCGCTGTTCAATGACTCCAGTCCCTGGCTGATCATGCTCCGGCTGGCCGTGTCGATGAGCCGCTGCCCCACGCTGGCGATCCGGCCGCCAACCTGAAGCTCGCCGTCGTACTTCATCAGGGTGCGGCCGTCCTCCTGCTCCAGCAGCGCCACGTGGCCCACGCCGTTGCCAAAGCCCGGCGCGCCTCGGCCATCCACCGACAGCGTGTAGCTCTCCGGCGGCACCTCGTCGGTCACCGCCAGCTTGCCGTCAAACACGCCCGACACCGGCCCAATGCGAATAAACATCTGGCCGGCATAGTGGGTCTCGTCGATCTTTTCCAGCTTCTGGGCGCCCGGCAGCGCTTTGGCCAGGATCTCCGGGTCGCGGACGATGGCCCACACTTCGTCGCGCGGACCGTCAAAGATGTACTCACCTTCCAGTTTCATGCTTCTCCTCCCGGCAGGTTTTGCGCCTCAGCCTCTGCCACGAGCTCAAAGAGGCGATTGGGGCTCATGGGCATCTCCAGGATCTCGATGTCGCGGTCGTAAAGGGCATTCTCCAGGGCCTGGGCAAAGAGGGCCGGGACGGGGATGGTGCCCGCCTCGCCCGCCCCCTTGCTGCCGATGGGGTTCAGGGGCGAAAGCGTCTCCTCGTGGCCCACTTCCATGCGTGGCACCTCCATGGCCGAGGGGATGAGATAGTCGGCCAGCGAGGCGTTGAGCAACTGCCCGTTCTCATCGTACACCAGCTGTTCATAATACGAGTTGCCGATGCCCAGGGCCACGCCGCCGTGCACCTGGCCGTCCAGGATCAGGGGGTTCAACACGGTGCCACAGTCCTCGACGGCTACGTAGCGCTTGATGTCGATCATCATCGTCTCGGGGTCCACCTCGACGATCATGGCGTGGGCGCCGTTGGCCGTGGCCCCGTACTGCGGCCCGAAGTAGTCGGTCGCCTCCAGCCCTGGCTCGGTGCCCGGCTCCACGGCGCCGCGCAAGGGATTGGCCAGCACGGCAAGCTCACCCAGGCTGATGGACTGCTCGGGCAGGTCGGCCACGCGCACGTGCCCGTCCTCCAGCTCCAGCTCCTCCTCCGGTGTATTCAGCGCCTTGCTCGCCTGGCGAAGGATCTTTTTGCGGACCGAGACGGCGGCAGCGCGGATGGCATTGGCCGCCACCACCGATCCCCGGCTGGCAAAGGTGCCCGTTCCCCAGTGGAACTCGGCCGTGTCACCCGTGACCATGCGCACGTCGCGCACGTCGACGCCCAACTGCTCGGCCACGATCTGGGCAAAGGACGTAAAGTGCCCCTGGCCCTGCGTCCCCACGCCCGTGGCCACGCTCACCCGGCCGTCGGTCTCGACGGTCACGCGGGCGCCCTCGTAGGGCCCGACGCCGGTCGTCTCCACGAACGAGACAATGCCGATGCCCACGTGCTTGCCCTCTGCCCGCAGGCGCGGCTGCTCCTCCTGCACAAACTTCTCGTAGCCGATGAGCGCCGCCGCCTTTTCCAGGGTGGCCTGGTAGTTGCCACTGTCAAAGATCAGCTCCGAAAATGCCTGGTCGATGATCACGTGGTGGTAGGGAAAGGCGTCGGGCGGGATCAGGTTGCGGCGCCGGATCTCCACGGGGTCGATGCCCAGCTCCTTGGCCGCCAGATCCAACAGGCGCTCCGCGAGAAAGATTCCCTGCGGCCGGCCCGCACCGCGCACCGGGGTGACGATGGTCCGGTTGGTAAACACAACTTTCAGGTCGGAATAGTAGTTGGGCACCTCGTAGCTGCCCATGGCGTGGCTCTGGGTGTTGAGGGGGATGGTCAGGCCATAAGGATCATAGGCGCCCGTGTCGTGCAAGAAGCTGTGCTTGATCCCGAGGATGCGGCCCTCCTTCGTGAGGGCCATCTCGGCATCGTGCACCTGGCTGCGCTCCATGGTCGTCGCGAAAAAGTTCTCGCGGCGATCCTCGATCCATTTCAGGGGCCGGCCCAGCTTGAGGGTGGCCCAGGTCAGGAGCACCTCCTCCGGATAGTACATCATGATCTTGGGCCCGAAGCCGCCGCCCACAAAGGGCGCGATGACCCGCACCTGGTGGGCCAACAGGCCGAACATGGCCGCCAGCCCGTTGCGGACGGGAATGGGCGCCTGGGTGGTGTCCCACAGGGTCAACTGCTGGCCCTTGGAGTCCCAGTTGGCGACGATGCCCCGGTTCTCCATGGCGCCCGCCACGCAGCGGTCGATGACGATGCGCCGCCCGATGACCAGGTCGGCCTGGGCGCGGGCCGCCTCGTAGTCGCCCTTTTTCTGCGTCAGGTGGGCGGCCAGGTTGGACTCCAGGTCTTCGTGGATCAGCGGCGCGCCGCGCTCCAGCGCCTGCTCCATGTCGACGACTGCCGGCAGTGGCTCCAGGTCGACCATGATGTCTTCCAGGGCGTCCTCGGCGATGTAGCGGCTCTCGGCTATCACCATGGCCAGGGGCTCGCCGGCGTGGCGCACCTTGTCCTTGACCAGGGGCACCTGGGTGCGAGAATAAAACTCGATCTCTTTGATGGTCGGCGGCGGCGAGACCAGGGCGGGGGCATGTTTCCAGTCGCTGCCCAGGTCCTCGGCGGTATAGACGGCCACCACGCCCGGACGCTGCCGCGCCGCCGAGACGTCGATGCTATTCAGGCGAGCGTGGGCATAGTCGCTCCGCAGAAACGCCACGTGGAGCATACCCGGTATCTGGACGTCGTCGACGAACAGGGCCCGCCCGGTGAGCAGCCGCGGATCTTCGGTTCTCTTGATGCGTTGGCCAATCACTTTTTTTGTCACGCTTTTACTCCCTTGCTATAACACCATCCACGCCATTAGATGCGGCCCGTAGGGCCGGGTATCGGATCTTTACCGTTCCCGGGCCCTATCCCTCCAGGGGCTGCCCCCGCAGCTTGATCGCCGCCAGCTTGACCGCGTCGACGATGTGCTGGTAGCCGGTGCAGCGGCACAGATTGCCGGCGATTGCGTCCCGGATCTCTTCTTCGGTGGGATCGGGGTTCTCGGCCAGGAAGGACACCAGGCTCGTCAAGAAGCCGGGCGTGCAAAAGCCGCACTGTGCCGCGTGAGACTCCCAGAAGGCTTCCTGGATGGGATGCAGGTTTTCGGGCGTGCCCAGGCCCTCCACGGTCTGGACGTCGTGGCCGTTGGCCTGCACCGCGAACATGAGGCAGGAGCGGGCCGGCTGGCCGTCAAACAGGATCGTGCAGGCGCCGCACACGCCGTGCTCGCAGCCCACGTGGGTGCCGGTCAGCCCCAGGTCGTGGCGCAGAAAGTCGCTCAACAGCAGCCGCGGCTCGACGCTGCGCCGGTAAAGCGTGCCGTTGACGGTGACACTGATCTCGTGCAGGTTGCTCATGTTCTTCTCCTCGTCATCCCTCTCCCCGCGCGCGCCCGAAGGCCTCCGCCAGGGCCCGGCGGCCCAGCACCTCCACCAGGTGGCGGCGGTACTCGGCCGTGGCATTGATGTCGCTGCTGGGGTCCACGTCGGCCTGTCCCGCCGTCCGCGCTGCCTCCTGGATGGCCTCGTCGCTGGGCACCTGGCCCCGCAGCAGGGCGGCCGCCTGCTCGGCCACCGTGGGGCCGTCGCCCACGCTAAAGTAGACCAGTCGCGCGTCCTCGCACTCGCCGCTGCCGCTCAGGCGTACCGTGGCGGCCACGCCTGCCAGGGCAAAGTCGTGGTGCCGCCGGGCGACCTCCATGAACGACCAGCCGCTGCGCGGCGGCAAGGGAGACAGGGCAATCTCGACCAGCAGCTCGTCGGGCTCCAGCAGCGTGGTGAAAAAGCCCTGAAAAAAGTCCTTGGCCGCCACCCAGCGCTCGCCGCGCCGGCTCTGCAACCGCAGCCGGGCGTCCAGCGCCACGGCCACCGCCGGCAGCTCGGCCGAGGGATCGGCGTGGGCCAGGCTGCCGCCAAAGGTGCCCCGCGTCCGGATCTGGGGATAGGCCACCTTGGGCAGGGCAGCCTGGACCAGGGGCGCCACCTGGCCGACCAGCGGGTCCAGCTCCACCTCCCGTTGGCGGGTCATGGCGCCGATGTGCACGCTGCCGTCCCGCGCCGGCCGGACGTAGAACAGCTCCGACACGCCGTTGAGGTCCACCAGGACCGAGGGCTGTGCCAGCCGGAAGTTCATCATCGGGATAAGGCTTTGCCCTCCCGCCAGCGCCTTCCCATCGTAACCGTGTTGGGCAAGCGTCGCCACCGCTTCGCTCACGGTCTGTGGCGCGTAATATTCAAACGAAGCCGGTTTCATCCACCTTCTCCTTCTTTCAGTATCTCGTGCCAGGACGGCGTGTGCTTGCACTTGCCGCCCGTCCACAGTTGATAGGTGAGCTGCATGTGGCCCAGGTGCAGCGCCGTGTGAGCGGCAACGTGCAACAGGCACCAACGCACCGGCACCTTTCGATCGGGGGCCTGGCGCTCGCCGTCCAGGTCCGCCGGGCCCAGGGACGACAGGATCTCGGCGGTTTCGGCCGCCACCTCGTCGATCCGGTCCGTCAGCTCCTGGCTGCCGGCGGCGCGGGTGGCAAACTCGGCGTCGCGGTCACGCGTCGCCGGCCGGCCGCCCACCACTTCTGCCATCCAGAAGTGCTCGGCGCCTGCCACGTGGGCGGCCAGCACCGCCAGGGAGTTTGTCGCGTCCCCCTGCCCGTCGTCGGGGAGGGGGGTCCAGTTCAGCGCTTCGGCCGGAAGGCCGTCTACCATCTCTCGTACCTGGCGCCGTTGATGGTCGATGCGCTGCCGGTAGTTTTCTAGCTCCGAGTGCATCATTCCCTCCATGCATCCGCCCGGGTGAGGAACCCGGCGAACGTCGCCGGGGCGCGGCCAAGCAGCATGTGCAGCACCCGCGGGTTGCCCCAGAAGCCGTGGCGCTCGTAATAGACGAACATCTTGAGCAGGGTGTCTACCTGGTAGTCGCCCAGGCCGGAGGCCCGCGCCTGGCGTGCCCACTCGTCGTGGGGCACGGCCCGGGCCCGCACCGGCCGGCCCAGGTGCGCCGCCACGATCTCGGCCACCTCGTCCTGGGTCAACGCCTCACCGCCCGCCAGCTCGTAGATGGCCCCCTCGTGCCCCGCCTCGCACAGCACGGCCGCCGCCGCCTCGGCCACGTCCTCCAGGTCCACCATGCCCAGGCGCGTCTCGACGGCATAGGGCACAGGATAGACGCCCTCGTTCAGCATCCGCTCCCGGTGGGCCAGGACGTTCTGCATGTAGGCCGCCGGCTGCAGGATCGTGTAGGGCAGGCCCGAGGCGAACAACTGCTCTTCGACGCGCAGCTTTTGCCAGTGGTGGGGCATGGCCTCCACCTGGGGGTGGAGCACGGAGTGATAGACCAGGTGCCTTATCCCCGCCAGCCGGGCCGCTTCGATGACAGTCCCTCCGATGCCCAGCTCCTCGGGGTGCACGTTGGGGCAGATGTGGTAGACGGAGCGCGCCCCGTCCAGGGCGCGCTCCAGGGTTCCTATGTCGCGCATGTCGCCGGCCACGGCCTCGCCGGCGCCCATCGCCATCACCGCCGCGGCCTGCTCGGCCCGGTGCACCAGGGCGCGGACCCTCGCTCCGCGGCGCGCCAGCGCGCGGATGACGGCCTGCCCCGTCTTGCCCCCTGCCCCCGTGACGGTGATCATGTGGCGCCTTCGCCCCTGCCAGGCATCCGGTTCGCTATGCGCCCTCGTGGAACGCCACGAAGCGGCCCCACATCGACTCGGTCTCCATCGTCTTTTGCAGGTAACAGCCGATGTAGTAGCGGCCGCTCTCGGCGTGGGCGATGTCACCCGCCAGGTTTTCGGCGTGCACGATCTTTTTCGGGAAGAGGTTCAGGTGCGTATCCTGGTAGTACTTGTCCAGGGGGAACATCTCGTCCCAATCTTTCCCAAAGTCGCGCATCAGCTTGGCGTTGGCCTCGGCAAAGGTCTTGGGGTGCCACAGGCGCTGGATGGTGTTCATGGGGTGGTCCTGGCTGACGGCGTCCACGCCCAGCCACTTCAGCTTCTTGTCGACGCACCACTGCGCAAAGTCGGGCGAAGGCCCGGGGTGCTTGATCATGTAGCGGAACTCGTCCGAGTCGGGGCTGACCCAGCCGTACTTGTGCCAGCCGGTCTTGGTGATGAGGATGTCGCCCTCGCGAACCTCCACCACCGACTCGATCATCTCCGGGGTATAGACGCTGGAATCGCTCACCAGTTGCGAGATGTCGGCGATGACGCCCGGGCCGACCCACTCGTGGAGGGGCACCTGGCCGATGGTCCGGCCGGCCGGCCAGAAGTGCTTTTCGCCGTCCATGTGGGTCGCCAGGTGGATGCTGGCGTTGCAGATGGAGCCGTTGCGGCCCATGCCAAAGTGCTGGCCGCCGACCCGCTTGGTATAGTTGACCGTCAGCGGCACATAGTTGGCCCACTGGGGCGTCTGCACGCTGAAGGGAATGGTCATGTCGAGCATCTGCGCCGACTCCATGATCTGGAAGAACTCGTCGTCGCTCATGCCCTCGGGCGCCTGCATGGCGCAGGCCCGCGTCCAGGCCGTCTCGACCTCCATGTAGGGCACCGGCATGAGCATGATCCACGCCCTCTGGTTCTTGACCTTGTCGATCTCGCCCACCAGGCACTCGGCCAGGAGGAGGTGGTTCTTGGGCATGGTGATGTGGGTCAGCTCATAGTAGTCGTCGGGCGGGAACATCTCGTCCCAGCTCTTGCTGCACTCGGCCTTGAGCTTGGCCTCGGCCCGCTGAAAGTGATCGTCGTGCATGCGACGGATGGGCGTGTTCATGGGATGCTCGGCGCAGCCGCAGTCGACGCCCACCACCTTCAGCTTCATGTCCAGCGCCCAGGGAAAGAACTCGGGCGACGGCCCCGGGTGCCGCACCAGGAACCCGAACTCTTTCGACTCTACCCCGCCCTGGGCATCGGGGTTCAGCACGTCGGGCTGATCCCACGAGTAGCGGTGGTAGCCGGTGTTGATGATCAGGATGTCGCCCTTCTTGACCTTGGCGCGGCTCATGATCATCTCCGGGGTGTATAGGGCATAGTCCGACATCAAGTCCGAAATATCGACGATCACGCCCTGCCCGCAGACGTCCTGCAAGGGGATGTCGGCGATGGGCCGCCCGCCCGAATGAAAGGCGCGCTCGCCCACCAGGTGGGTGCCCACGGTGTTGCTCCAGTTCAGGATCTGGCCGTTGGCCCCCTGCCCGCCGCCATAGGCGCCCGTCACCCGCTTGAAAAAGTGAACCTCCAGCGACTTCTCGCCCGGCCAGGGTGGCGTAAAGATGCTGCAATCCTGCGTCAGGTCATAGAGCCGCGCGCCGGCCATGGTGTTGATAAACTGCTCGCGATCCATTCCTCTCTCCTTTCGAGTCCAAATCGAATTGTGCTTCTTATCGCTGTAGTAGCCGATTATCGCCCAAAAACCGCGCTGAAGCGCGCACTACGAACGGGCAGCCTGTACGTTCGTAGTAGGCGATTTATCGCCCAAAAACCGCGCTGAAGCGCGCGCTACGAACGGGCAGCCTGTACGTTCGTAGTAGGCGATTTATCGCCCAAAAACCGCGCTGAAGCGCGCACTACGAACGGGCTCTCCGCCATGCTGCTAGAATCCGTACTTTTCGGCGTAGGCCATGACGGCTGCCTCGAACATGGCCATGGGCGGTCGGACCAGGCCGGCGCCCACCTGGCCGACGCCCGGGTCCTTGTGGGCGATGCCGGTGTTGACCCGGGGCGTGATGTTCTTTTCCACCACCTTGCGGATGTCGATGCCCGTGGGCGTGCCGCGAAAGTCGAGGGGAGGCATGGTAAAGTACTTGTGTTCGGCGTAACAGATCTCGTACATCTCCAGCGTGGCGTTGATGGCGTCTTTGGGCGTGCCGCTGACAAACGTCACGATGGCCGGCGCGCTGGCCATGGCAAAGCCGCCGATGCCCGCCGTCTCGGTGATGACGCTGTCGCCGATGTCGCCGCTGGCGTCCTCGGCTTTGAAGCCGGGGAAATAGAGGCCCACGGGGGTGGCTACCGGCGCGGTGAACCACCGATCGCCCAGCCCGCTGACGCGGATGCCGAAATCGGTCCCGTTGCGGGCCATGGTGCTGACGATGGTGCTGCCCTCCACGCCGTGGGCGGCGTCGGCCATGGCCTTGCAGCAGGCCATTACCGGGTTCAGCACGCTCAGGGCATTGTCGCCCAAGAACTTGAGCACTTCTGAAGCCACTTCGGGGCTCGGCGCGCAGCGCGCGACAAAGGGCGCCAGCCGCGCGGTGTAGAGGATGGAGCCGGCCTTGTTGCGGTTGTGGCCCTCGTCGCCCATGTGCAGCGCCTCGGCCAGCAGCGCCCGGATGTCCAGCCCGCCGCTGTCCTCCAGGGCATCGGCCAGGATCGGGCCCATGACCTCCTCCATCCAGCGCAGGCGCTCCAGCACCTCGTCGCTGTAGGCCCCGTAGCGCAGCACCTTGCCATAGCCCTCGTTCAGGTTCGAGTAGGACTTTCGGCCGGTGGTCTTGTCCTCCAGGATATAGACCGACATGGAGCTGCTGATGACGCCGGCCATGGGTCCCACCGCCTGGTGGTGGTGGCAGGGCTCCAGCTCGACCTGGCCGGAGGTGACCAGCGCCTCGGCCTCGGCCATGTCTTTTGCCTTGCCCTCGTAGATCAGGGCTCCTGTGATGGCCCCGCGCATGGGGCCCGAGGCTCGCTCCCAGGTGATGGGCGGCCCGGCGTGCAGCAGCAGGTTCTCTCGCATGCCCGGCACCGTGTCGATGGCCTTGCCCAGGCCGGTGAGCACCGGCCTGGTCTCCATCATCTGTTCGACGGCTGTTGCATTCGCTTTTTCGATGTCCATACCACGCTCCTCCTTGTTATTCTGGGGGCACCCTTCGCCATTCGGAGGGCACCGAAGGATCTCTCAGCGCAGCCTTTGCCCCGGCTCAAACCGCGACCGGGCCTCCTTCAGGATCTCCTCGTAGATTTCCAGGTTGCGATCCTGCAGGTGATCGAAAACCTGGGGGCTCTTGCTCCCCCAGGTGATGTAGCGCAGTGGGTCCGGGTCCAGCTTGGCGGCGACGATCTCCTCGCCGCCGCGCGCCTGGGTCAGGCGCCAGGCGATGGGTGTCACGATCATGCTGTGCCCGAAGTAGTAGCTGCCCCCGGCGTCGGGGCCGACGGCGTTGGTGGCCACCATGTAGACGTGGTTGTCGTAGGCCCGGGCGCAGGTGGTGAGATACCAGATGTCATAGCTGCGCAGCAGGGCCGAGGGCCGGACGATGACCTCCGCCCCCTTGACCGCCAGCAGGCGCGACAGCTCCGGAAAGTCGCCGTCGTAGCAGATGATCATCCCGATGCTGCCCAGTGCCGTCTCGTAGACGTCGGCCCGGTTGCCGACGGTCACCCAGCCGCCGCAGTCCAGGCGCTCCACGGGGAAGGGGTGCGTCTTGTCATAAATGCCGACGATCTCGCCATCGGGTCCGATGAGGACCGACGAATTGTAGACCACGCCCCGCTCCGGGCCGCGCCGGTAGGTGGGCCACACGACGTGCACGCCCAGTGATTTGGCCGCCTTCTGGACCTCGGCCGTGATACGGCCCGGGGCGTCGTCGACGAGGTCCCACAGCTCGTCGGCGCTCAGCCCGGTGACAAAGCTGGTCGTCACCGTCTCCGGAAAAACCACCAGCTCGGCCTCGAACTCTTTCGCGGCGCGCTCCAGCCAGGCCACACCCTTCTCGACGTTCGCCCGCACGTCGTTGGGCGTGACGGCAATCTGCACGCACGCGGCGACAAACTCTTTCACGTTACGTTCCTTTCATTCTCGCCAGGATGGCCATGAGCCGCTCGTTCCCGCCGGCGGGCGGCTTCCAGTCCACGTGAACGGCCTCCGCGCCCTGGGCGCGGAGGCTTTCGGCAAAGGATTCCAGCCCGACGTTGATGCCGGCCAGCGGGGCGTTCATGATCTCGAGGGAGACCCGGGCGCCGGCGGGCGCGCCCTGGGCAGCCCCCCCGGCCGCGTCCAGGAGGCGCGCCAGCCGCCCGGTGTGGCGCACGGCGGCCTCGTTGCTGGTGTAGACGTGGACGCCGGCTTCCCGCAGGCGCTCCACCTGCCCGGCCATGTCCTGGGGATCCTCCTCGGTGCCGACCACCACGGCGACGACCTCCAGGTGGCGGCCGGCTTGCGCGGCGGCGGCCACGGCGCCGGCGATGGCCGGCGCCAGCTCGCCCGCGGGATCGGGGTGGGCGCCGTAGCCCAGCACCACGTCGAGCAAGATCACGGCGACCTCCGGGTCCGCGGCCTCTTGCTCGAGCCGGCGGATGCGGAGGTCGTTGTCCATCATGGGGTGTAGCCGCCCGACGGTGAACTCGTCCTCTCCCAGGTCCACGATGGTGTGCTCCTGGCTCACCATCGAGTTTGCCAGGCGATAGTGCTTGTCCAGGGGGGCGTTGGCATGGACGGCCGGCAGGTAGCCCTGCAAGAGGAGCAGGGCCTCGTAGGCCAGGGTGCCGCCCGAAAAGAGCCCCCGCAGGTAGTGCTGCCCCGGCGCGAACCGGCCGGCCGCCGCGGTGAAGGCTTCCTCGGGCAATTCATCCTCGGCCGGCTGGCCCCGGCCCGCTGCCAGGGCCACGGCCAGCTCGGCCGCCTCGTCAAAGGTGCCGGCAAAGTACAGGTTGTCGCTGCGGCGCAGGGCGGTGGCGTGGCCGATAAAATCGACGACCACCGGCTTGTTCGCTGCCCGAGCGGCGGCCAGGAGCTCACCGGCGACCGCCGGGGCGGGCGGCTTGGAGATGAGCACGATGACGGCCGTCTCCGGATCGCGGCTCAGTAGCTCCAGGCTCTGCCGCGCGCTGGCCGCCCCCACGGCTTCCGACAGGTCCCGCCCGCCGGTGCCCAGGGCGTGGGTCAGGCCGCCGCCGAGCTGGTGGATACGGCTGCTCACCTGCTGCAGTCCCGTGCCCGAAGCCGCCACCAGGCCCACCGCTCCCCGCCGGACCTTGTTGGCAAAGCCCAGGCCCACGCCGTTGACGATGGCCGTGCCGCAGTCGGGACCCATGACCAGCAGCCCCTTCCCGGCCGCGCTCTTTTTCAGGGCCACCTCGTCCTCGAGGGACACGTTGTCGCTGTAGAGAAAGACGTTCTTGCCCAGGGACAGGGCCTCGCGGGCCACGCCGGCCGCGTAGCGGCCCGGCACCGAGATCAGCACCCAGTGGGCTTCGGGCAGCATGTCCGCGGCCGATTCCAGGCTCTTGGGCAAGAAATCCTGTTCGGAGCCCGGGCGCCGCCTGGTGAGGAGGGCGTCCACCTCCGCCAGGGCGGCGGCGGCCTCGGCTTCCGCCCCGGCCTTGACGACGATGACCAGGTCGTCGGCCCCGGCCGCCTGGGCCTCGGGGGTCAGCAAGCCGCTCTGGGCGAGGATCTCCTTGTTGGCCTCCGTGCCCATGACCACGCCGGCGTCGAGGACGCCGGGCAGG
>DAOUHB010000035.1:0-35228 GCA_034428935.1 Anaerolineae bacterium
CTCCGGCGCTCGCTGTTTCGCGAGAGCATCGTCTTCGAGGACGGCCTGTATCGCTTTGATTGGCAGAGCGACTACTGGTTCGACGTCGAGCAATTCGAGGACGCGCTCGAAGAGGTCCCTCAGAAGTCTGTACCGGAACAGATCGAGCACCTGGAGGCGACGCTGCGCCTCTACCGGGGCGATTACCTGGAAGGTGTCTATGCCGACTGGTGTACCCTGGAACGGGAGAGGCTCCGAGAGCGCTGCCTGCGCGCCCGGGAGTCCCTGGCGGGTCTATACGTCGACGCCGGGGACCTGCACCACGCCATCGAGCAATATCAGCAGCTCGTGGCGCAGGACCCCTACCGGGAGACGGCCCATCGTGAGCTGATGCGCTGGCACTTTCGCCTCGGCGATCGGGTAGCCGCCATCCGCCAGTACCACCTCTGCAGCCAACTCTTGCGCGACGACCTGGGTCTGAGCCCTTCACCTGACACCGATGCCCTCTACCTGAAGATCATCGGTTGAGACGTAGACTCCGCGTGCTCTAGCGCCGGAAGCGTGCTGCCGGCCCGGCCGGGACGGGACAGATCGTCGGATCGGTCCCTTTTTGTCGTTGGCATCTCGATATCAACTTTGTAGCCTCATCATAGCCCACAGACAGCGAAAACCGCAAAGCCAGCTCCTGGTGACTCGATTGGTGAGTGTCTTGGTGAGTAACGTCGAGTATTCTGGCGTCGACATCAATGAGGAGAAGGAGGTTCAACAATGAACAAGCTTAATCTTCTGTGGGTGCAGCACGTGACACCCGGTAACCGCAAGGCTCTCTTTATCCTGTTGGCCCTGGTCGCTCTTGCTGTTGCTGGGGGCGCTCCGGGCGCATCCGGTGGCGTTGGAGGGTTGTAAGCCAACTCCAGAGAGGAGGCCGAAACTGCCTGCAAGAGGACCATTGCCTCTTCGATCCCTGACTCTCTGTAGGCCGCGGCTCTTTTCTACACGCAGGCTTCGGAGGATCCTCCGACAGCGGAGGAGGGCGATCGCCGGGGGCAGTCCCAGAGGGAGTGCCCCCGCCGCGCTTACCCCGGGTTTCTCCCGTGCGGAGCGAACGAACGTCACGACCCGGGAAGCGGAAAGGCGGCCAGGCGCAGGCCGGGCGTGCCCTGGTACTGGTGCCGTAACATGATCCTGGCGCTGGCCGTCGTCCTGGGTTTGGGCCTGAGCCTGGCCCGCCACGGCCCGGGAGTTCTCAGCCGGATCACGGGGCTGCCGCTGCATGCAGCCTGGCTGGCACCCGTGGCCCTGGCGTTGCAGGTTCCGCTGCTGCGAGCGCCCTTTTGCCCTGTGGCGGAGGTCACGCTGCCGCAGGGGCTGTTCCTGCTCTCGCAGCTGTTCTTGCTTGCCTTTGTGTGGCATAATCGCCGGTTGGCCGGCATTCGGTTGGTCGGGGTGGGCGTTCTCTGCAATCTGCTCGTCATCTTGGCCAACGGTGGCTTCATGCCCATCTCGCCCGAGACCCTCGTCCGCATCAACCCCGGTGCCAGCCTGGAGCAGTGCACCATTGGCTATCACTATGGCTTCTCAAAGGATGTTATTCTGGTGCAAGAGAGTACCAGGCTGTGGCTCCTGTCGGACGCCCTCGTTCTCCCGGCACCCTTTCCCTGGCCCACCGCCTTTAGCCTGGGGGATCTGATTCTTGGAGCAGGGATCGTCTGGCTCTTGCAGGGTGCCCGGCCGGGGCCCGCACCCTCCGGGGCCGCGCTGGAGCACGTTTCTTCCGCCGTGTCTGGGGTTCATGGTTCAGCCAGGCGTGGCAGCCAGAATCAGGACGCCAAGGAACGAATAGAAAGGAGATTCGTGAGATGATGCAACATAAAAGCCTCAACCAATTGTTGTGTGCCGCCACGGTCAACGGGCGCTTCCGAGAGATGCTTCTGCGAGATCCGGCACAGGCGATCGCCGCCGGCTATTTCGATCACAGCTTCTGCCTTACACCGGAAGAGCGCGACCTGGTGGTCGGGATCCAGGCCGGCAAGTTGGAAGATTTCGCTGCCCAGGTCTATCACTGGATGTCGGGCAACGGGAATGGGGCCAATGGCACCAATGGATACAACGGCCGCAACGGCAACGGCTTGAATGGCCGCAACGGCAGCGGGCAGAATGGCCACAATAGTCGACAGGAGTTGTTTGCCTCACTTACCGTGGTATCTTGATCGCCCGCTGGATCCTGGCGAGTTGTAGGTGACAATCGGTCCTGCCGTTCCCGCTCGTTTACGTCGTACGAGTTCGTTGGGGAGTGTGCTTGCATGGGCGAGAAAGCAGAAGGCCTTCTGGGTGAGGTACTGGAGAACCTGGCTGAGGGAGTGGCCATCCTCGACGACCGGGGGCGATTGATCTTTGCCAACCGTGCCCTGGCACAGCTCGTGGGCCGCAATCCTCGGGAACTGGTCGGCCTGAACTGGATGAGCCTGCACGTGCAGAAGCCGCAGGTCCTGACGTCTGAGCCGAGAGAAGGGACTGGCTACCAGGAGAGCGCGCTCCGACACCGAAATGGGACCGCTGTGCCGGTCCTCATCAACCGCCGTGTCCTTCACGCTGCCCAGGGCGCCGTCCTGCTGACGTTCACGGCCGTGCAGGAAACCCAGGACCGGCAGGCGCGGTTACAGCAGATGGAAGAGATGGCGCGGACCAGCCAGCACGTCTCGAGCGTGGTCCACGAGATGAAAAACTCGCTGGCCATCCTCCTGCTGCAAACCAAGCTGCTCTCAACCAGGGCCCGTTTGACCAGCGAAACGGGCGACGGCCTGGCTGTGGTGCAGGATCAGATCAGGCGCATGGCGCAGATGGTGGACAACCTGCGAACCTGTGCCGATCCCCTGGAACCTTGCCTGGAGACGGTTGACGTTAACGAGCTGATCCGGCACACCGTCGAGCTGCAAACTCCGCAGCTCGAAATGGACGGTATCCAGGTGACCACCGATCTGGCTGCCGACTTGCCGCCGACCCAGGCCGATCCCTGGAAGCTGCAGCAAGTTTTTGTCAACCTGATCTGCAATGCACGCCAGGCCATCCTGGCCCAGCAGGCCGGCGGCAGGCTGTACATCGCGGCCAGGGCCTACAGCGCCAACGGCGACGGCGCGTGCCGTATCCAGGTGCGTTTCGTCGACAGCGGCCCTGGAATCGCGCCAGAGCTCCTGTCTCGCATCTTTGAGCCCTTTTTCAGCACCAAGGACCCGGCGCAGGGCATGGGTCTCGGCCTGTCCATCTGCGACGAGATCCTGCGGCGGCACCGGGGCACCATCTGGGCCGAAAACAACCCCGAAGGGGGCGCAACCATTGTCCTGGAGCTGCCCGTCGTGAACCGGAGCCGCGAAGAGCCGGTGCCCCAGGTCCGGGCGCGGTCTGGCCAACACACGGGCCTCCTGCGTCGCCCCGAAGGCGCCAGCAGCCGGGCCTGCACCGGATAGCGGCTGCTCGCCCGTTCCCGGTGCTCCTGAAGCCGCGCCGGGGCAGGCCGTGCCTCACCGGAACGTCACGTCGTCCACCAGGAGGCTGCTGAGCAGGCTGCTGTCGGTTTCGACCTCGATGCCCAGGTCCACCGTCTGCCCGGCATATGCCGCAAGGGAGACGGTGTGCTCCCTCCAACCCCCCGTGTTGTTACTCTGGCACAGGTAGTATTGGTGCACCACAGCGCCGTTGATGCGCACCCGGGCGACGTCGCCAGCACAAGTGTCTTCGGAACCTATCCAATGCCAGTAGGAGAGGGACGGCGTGCCGGCCGGCACGGTCACCCGCTGCTGAATCAACCCAGTCTCGAGGTGGTCGCCGCCCAACCAGGCAAGCCAGCTTCCGCTGTGGGCTTGCACGCCCGGCTCATCCTCGGTGACGATGAGATCCCAGGAATGGGTCGAGCTTTCCTGCCAGAGCTCGGGTCCCAGCTCGAAGTCGCCGTTGCGGAGCGGAATCGGGGCGTAAGAGTCCGATCTTTCTACGAGGGGCAAGAACTGGCGGTGGTCCATGGTAACCAGGGGCAAGGTCTCGATGCGGTAGCTGCGCGGTTGGCAATGGGAGGGATTGTCCTCTGTTTGAGCCTGGTTCGTCAGTACGGCGACAACGCTGCTGCAGCCGCTGGGGTTGTAGCTGGCCAAAGAGGTCGACCCGCCGCTGCCGGCAACCTGGGGAAAGGGAGTGATGACGAGGGCTGCACCGGTGTCGCACACCACGCTGCCCCGCAGTTGGCCGCCGGAAGCCTCGTTTCGAAGGGTCACCCTGTACGGGAGGGTGCCGGTGGGCAGGCCGACCCAGTTCAGACTGTAATTGTCGGCCAGGCTGCCGTTGTAGCTGCTGCCAATGCTCGCCACTGCGCCGTGGACGGCCGTCGGGCCGGCGGTGGCGACGTAGGCGCTTCCTTCCTCAAAGCAGTAGGGCAGCGCGTACCCGCCGGCACACATCTTGTTGAACTTGACGGCGATGGCGTAGGCGTGGTAGGCATCGGCCAGGGTGGTGCCCTTGTTTACCAGGGCGCCGTTCAACGCCGAGAGCATGTTGCTCGTGGTGCTCTGGCTGGTCGTCTCCCAGAAGTCCTGCAGGATCTGTTCGCCCCCGCCGGCGGTCCCGCAGCCATAGGGCTCGGTGAGGCCGCGGAACGTGATCCAGTAGTCATAGACGGAGTGGGGATCGTCGGGATCGTACTCGCCCATGCACGTCGCAAAGCTGGGCCAGAGGTAAAAGTAGTTGTCGTTGGCCGCGTCAAAGACCTCGTCCTCCATCCAGGTCGAGCTGGCCTCGGCGAAGGAGAGATCGGGCGCGTTGGAACCAGTAATGGCCCCGTAGCCGAACTGGATGGAGTGGTTGAACTCGTGGGCCACGGTGGCCTGCATGGCATGCAACGGGGTGCCGCCAAAGTCGCTGTAATCGCGGTTCAGCACCATGCAGGTGGCGTATGCGTCCTGATCGTTCCAGGGCGTGTTGGGGTTGTTGCCCACCAGGCCGGCGTGGGTGCCCCCGGTGGACACGTAGCCGTACAGGCCCCATTCCAGGGTGTCGATGCGCACGTGGTAGAGGTTGCCTGGCGGCGGATTCGACGTCGATACCGGCGGCGCCGCCCAGCCAAAGCTGATGACCTCCGTAGTCCAGGCGGTGTCCAGGGTGCTGGCATACGAGTCGATGCTCAGGCCGCCGCCGATGGTCCCGTACTGGATGTGAAAGTAGGAGGTGTTGCGAATGTTGGGCAGAGATGCGACCGAATCGTCGCACGTTCCGGCCAGGAGGGCCTCGATCTCGGCGCGCTCCGGGCCGGCAGCCATGGCCCTGGTCGCGGTGCGCAGGCGCAGCAGGGGGAGGGTTCCGTCCCAGGGAACCGGGCTGCGATAGCGTTCGGGAAGCTTGTCGGGGGCCCTCAGGGCATAGGCCAGGTATAGCTGGGCGGTCTCGTAGGCGATCTCGCCCCGCTCCCGGGCGGCCTCGATCAGCTCGGCAGTGTTCAGCCCATCTCGCCACTCTCGGGGCTGCGACCCGGCTTGCGTCACGGGGACGATCCCCGCGGCCAACAGTGCGACGAATAGAACGATCCTGGGAACGATCTTGAGGGCCGGTGGTTTCATGTTCCTTTCTCCTCTTTGGTATAGACCCAGCGATGGGTTGAGGATGGTTCTGTTGGACGGTGCGCTACAGAATAAGAATGAGCCGCACGTCTGCGGCTCATTCTACTCTCCATTGCGGAAAAATGCAAACCCGGCCCGGGGGCCAAGGGTGTTGCTGCCCACTCAGGGCTTGCGGGCTCTAACCTTGACGCTGGCGATCTTGCGGCCGAGGTCCGCGGGCGACACGCCCGCTTCGGCCAGGAGTGCGGATGCCTCCGCCTCGGCCGCGGGGCGTCCATCCTCACCCGCGAGCAGCTCCATGGCCTGCTCGGCCTCGGCCTGGGCATAGTCCCGCGAGATGACCTCCACATCCTCAAAGGCGGCAGCCCGGATCTTGGCCAGGTAGACTTTTTCGTCCAGGGCCCCGGCAACGCAGCCGGCCCACGCGTCGAGGCGGCTGCGGATGGCCGGCGGCAGATCCCCATCCACGACAATGTCCGAGATGCTCATGCGTCCACCGGGACGCAGGACGCGATAGACCTCCTGGAACACCGCGTCTTTGTCGGGCGCGAGGTTGACCACACAGTTCGAAATGATGACGTCCACCGAGGCGTCGGGCAGGGGGATGTCCTCTATCTCGCCGAGACGAAACTCAACGTTCGTGGCCCCCACCTTCTTGGCATTTGCCTGGGCCAGCCGGATCATGTCCGGCGTCATGTCCAGCCCGATGACCCTCCCCTGGGGACCGACCAGGCGGGCGGCCAGGAAGCAGTCGATCCCGCCGCCGGAGCCAAGGTCGAGGACGACTTCGCCCGGCTGTAGCTCGGCCACGGCGATAGGGTTGCCGCAGCCCAGAGATGCCTGGGTCACGGTCTCGGGCAGGCCACCCACCTCGTCGGCCGAGTAAAAGCGCTCGGCCCCGCACGTGGCCTCTGATTCCAGCTTTTGCGGGCCGCAGCAGCTCGAGCCCCGCCCTGAGCCACAGCAGCCTCCCCTTGCCGGCTGGCCGCCAAACTGCCGCGCCACCCCGCCGTATGCCTCTCGCACGGCCTCCTTGATCTCGGCCGCACTCGCGATATTCGCCTCGCTCATAAGAGTCTCCGCCTTTCGATATATATATATTTGAATATGTCGATGTATTCACGCAAAAAAAGAGCCGGCTATCACTATGTCTCGCACACGCCCTGGGCGTCAAACTTGTTGATGAGCAAGCCACAGCACTGCACGACGTTTTCGTGGTCGGTGGCATAAAAGACCTGCTTGCCCTCGCGGCGGCTGGTCACCAGGCCCATTTGCTTCAGAACGTTCAGGTGGTGGGAGATGGTTGGCTGAGAGACGCCAAAGGCAGCGACGATGTCGTTGACCGGCATCTCTTTTTCCAGCAGCATCTGCAAGATCTGCTGCCGCGTATCATCGGCCAGCGCCTTGCAGAACTCGACGCAATCGATGGTCACAACGGCTCAACCTCCAAGTCATAGACATTTATCAATGTGTCTATATGATACCATGGATCGGCATTTCTGTCAAGGGGGATCTTTTTGACGGCCGGCGATCTTGTTGTTATAATTCTTTTATGCTTGACCTGTTGCTTTTTGTGAACGCGGGGAAGGAGGGCCGGGCGTGACTGCGCGGCCCGGCCTGGTCGTCCTTTTTGGCTCCGGCGAGACCCTGCCGGCCGGGCAGAAGGTCTTTGACTGGCTGTTCCGGCGCCTGGTGGCTCCGCTGCGCGTTGCCATCCTGGAGACGCCTGCCGGATTCGAGCTGAACTCGGAGCAGGTGGCGGGGCGCATCGGCGAGTTCCTGGAGCAGCACCTGCAGAACTACAAGCCCGAGGTTACCCTGGTGCCCGCGCGACGGCGCGGCACTCCCTTTAGCCCCGACCTGCAGGAGATCGCCGGGCAGCTCGTGGGCGCCGATGTCAGCTTTTTGGGGCCCGGCAGCCCGACCTATGCCGTCCGCCAGTTGCGTGACAGCCTGACGTGGCACACGCTGCAAGCAGCCCACCGCCTGGGGACCGCCGTCGTCATGGCCAGTGCCGCCGTCGTCGCTGCCGGCAGCCACACCCTGCCGGTGTACGAGATCTACAAGGCCGGCCACGACCTTCACTGGCAGGAAGGATTGGGTTTCTTTGAGCCGTACGGGCTCCGTCTTGTGTTCGTGCCCCATTGGAACAACCGGGATGGCGGCAGCGAGCTGGACACGAGCCGCTGCTACATGGGCCGGGTGCGCTTTGACGAGCTGTTGGGGCTTTTGCCTGCCGGCCCCCTGGTGGTCGGCCTCGACGAGCTGACGGCCCTGGCCATCGACCTGGCCGGTGGAGTCTGCCACGTCCTGGGCCAGGGCGGCGTGACGCTCCTGTCCGACGGCGACGAGCGACGCTTCGAGACCGGCACGGCGCTACCCCTGGCCGAGCTGGGCGCCGCGCGCCTGCCCCCGCCCGGGCTTGGATTGCCGGCCGGGCTCCTGGATTCGACCCGGGAACGAATGGACAAGCAGAACGCCGCAGCGGTGGCCCCCGCCCCGGTCCGCCGCCTGCTGGACGAGCGCGAGGCGGCCCGCGCCCGGCGCGACTGGGAGTCGGCGGATGCCCTCCGTGACCAGCTCCTGGCCCTGGGCTGGCGCGTCCAGGACACGCCGGACGGTCCGCGCCTGGAACCGGCAGGCTAGACGGGGACAGGCATTCGCGCACCACCGGAAGGGGCGCAACCCGCAGTTGCAGCCCGCAGTCTGATCCTCAAGGGGATGGAGATGCACGATGGCAAACTGGCATGAACTGGAAACTGAACAGGTCCTGGCCCAGGTCAAGTCCGACGGCGCCGCCGGGCTGACCACAGCCGAAGCAGAGCGCCGGCTGGAAGAGCATGGCCCCAACGAGCTCGTGGAGCGCGGGGTCAAGAGCCCGTGGCGCATCCTGTGGGAGCAGCTCACCGCGACCATGATCCTGATCCTCATCGTTGCCGCCATCATCTCTGGTTTTCTTGGCGACTGGAAGGATACCGTCGCCATCCTGGCCATCGTCATCCTCAACGCTGTCCTGGGCTTTAGCCAGGAATACCGGGCTGAGAAGGCCATGGCCGCCCTGAAGAAAATGGCGGTGCCGACCGTGCGAGTGCGGCGCGATGGGCACGTGGCCGAGGTCCCGGCCAGCTCCCTGGTGCCCGGCGACCTTGCCCTCCTCGAGGCCGGTGTAGTGGTCCCTGCCGACGGACGCCTGCTGGAGGCCGTGAACTTGCGCGTGGAGGAGGCGTCCCTCACCGGCGAATCGGAGCCGGTAGAAAAGCACACGTCGCCGCTGTCGCGTCCGGGCGCGCCGGTGGGCGACCGGGTGAACATGGCCTACATGGGCACTGTGGTTACCTACGGCCGGGGCACGCTGGTGGTCACCGAGACGGGCATGGACACCGAGCTGGGACGCATCGCCGACATGATCCAGGGGGTGGAGCGCACTGCGACCCCACTCCAGGGCCGCCTGCAGCAGTTGGGCAGGGGCCTGGCCATCGGAGCACTGGGCATCGTGGCCATCGTCTTTGTCCTCGGCCTGCTGCGGGGCGAAGACCTGCAGTTAATGATCCTGACGGGCATCGGTATGGCCGTCGCCGCCGTGCCCGAGGGCCTGCCGGCGGTCGTGACCGTGGCCCTGGCCCTGGGGGCACAGCGGATGTTGCGCCGCCAGGCTCTCATCCGCAAGCTGCCGGCCGTGGAAACCCTTGGCTCGGTGACCGTCATTTGCTCCGACAAGACGGGCACCCTCACCGAGAATCGCATGACCGTCACCGTCCTCGACGTGCTGGGCGAGACCCAGCGGGTAGAGACCCTGCTGCGGAAGGGTGTGCCTGTCATCGACGCCCAGGTGCCGCCAGACCAGCCGCCTACCGTCCGCAGCCTGGTCTTTCTTGCCACGGCCGCGGCCCTGGCCAGCGATGCGACCCTGGAGCCCGGCGAGAAGGGAGATGGCGGCTACAACGTCGTCGGCGATCCTACCGAGGGCGCCCTGGTGGTGGCCGCGGCACAGATGGGCTTGCCCAAGTACGAGCTCGAAGAGCGCTGGCCCCGCGTGGCCGAAGTGCCCTTTACCTCGGAACGCAAGCGAATGACCACCGTCCATCGCGCTGGCCCCCCGGAGGAGGGTGCCGAGACACCCTGGTGTGGGCACGAGTACGTTGCCTTTGCCAAGGGCGCCGTCGACAGCTTGCTGGATATCTCGGACCGGGCCTGGGCGGGCGACGAGGCTGTGCCGCTGACCGACGACCTGCGGCAGCGCATCGTTGCCGCCAACGACCGCATGGCGGCCGAGGGCCAGCGGGTGCTGGGCGCCGCCTTCCGCTGCCTGGATGCCGGTTTTGACGAGGCTGACGAGGCCGGCCTCGAACAGCAGATGATCTTTGTCGGCCTGGTGGGCATGATCGACCCGCCCCGGCCCGAAGTCCGCGACGCCGTCCAGACGGCCATGGGTGCGGGCATTCGCCCGGTCATGATCACCGGCGACCATCCCCTGACGGCCCGGGAGATTGCCCGGCAATTGGGAATCGCCACCGAGGATGCGGAAGCGCTGACCGGGGAGCAATTGGCCAGGATGAGCGTCGAGGATCTGGAAGGGGTCGTCCAGAAGGTGCCCGTCTATGCCCGGGTGTCGCCCGAGCACAAGCTCAAGATTGTCCAGGCCCTTCAGGACCTGGGCCACATCGTTGCCATGACGGGCGACGGGGTCAACGACGCCCCTGCCCTGAAAAAGGCCGACATCGGCGTGGCCATGGGCATCACCGGTACCGACGTCTCCAAGGAGGCGGCGGACATGGTGCTCCTGGACGACAACTTTACGACCATCGTCGCCGCGGTGCGCGAGGGCCGGGTCATCTATGACAACATCCGCAAGTTTATCAAGTACACAATGACCTCTAACGCGGGCGAGATATGGGTCATGCTCCTCGCACCCTTCCTCGGCATGCCGCTGCCCCTGTTGCCGCTCCAGATCTTGTGGGTGAACCTGGTGACCGACGGCCTGCCCGGCCTGGCCCTGGCCGTGGAGCCGGCCGAGCGCCTGACCATGCGCCGGCCGCCCCACGACCCGCAGGAGAGCATTTTTGGGCGCGGGCTGGGGGTCTATGTGCTGTGGGTCGGGCTGCTCATGGGCCTGGTCTCCCTTGGCCTTGGCTTCTGGGCATGGGGGACGGACCGGCCCAACTGGCAGACAATGGTGTTCACTACCCTGACGCTGTCGCAGATGGGGAACGTGCTAGCACTCCGCTCCAACCGCGAGTCGCTTTTTACCCTTGGCTTGCTCTCCAATAAGCCCCTGCTGGGCGCCGTCGCCCTGACCTTTGTCCTGCAGATGGCCGTGGTGTACGTGCCCTTCTTGCAAGATCTGTTCAACACCTCAGCGCTGTCGCCGGCCGATCTGGGCATCAGCCTCCTCCTCAGCACGGTTGTCTTCTGGGCAGTGGAGCTGGAAAAGCTCCTGGCGCGCCGGCGCGAAGGGCGAGCCGGCGCTCCTGTGGGCTCCGAGGGGCAGGGCGAGGCAGCTCTGTGAGCCTGCCACCCGGCGACGACCCGGCCACGGGCGAGGCCGAAGGACTGCGGGAACGCGTGGGACGGTCTCGCGTGGCGGTTGCCGGCGAGGAAGAGACGCCGCGTGCGGGCCTCTGGGCCCGGCGCGCCCTCCGCATTCTGGGCTTTGTCCTGGCGGTGTCCCTGTTCGTGGTGGGCATTGAGCTCATCAAGGAAGGCGCCTCGGAGGCGGCCATGCTCGTCGCGCGCTTTGTCGAGCTGGACAGCATGACCAACGCCCTGGGCTTTGGCTGGCTGGCGGCCTATGCCGCCATGAGTGGCTCGCCGGTGGCTGCCGTCAGCGTCGCCTTTGTGGCCACCGGGGTGATCTCGCGCCTGGCGGGCCTGGCCATGATCGTCGGCTCGCGCCTGGGCGCCTCGTTTATCGTGCTCTTTGTTGGCTTTGTGTACGTCTTGCGCGGCCACGAGCGGCGCAGCGGGCTGTCGATGGGACTGCTCTCCCTGGCAGTGACCATCAGCACCTACCTGCCCGCCCTGGCCCTGGGCGCCTGGCTGCTGAACACGGGCCTCCTCGACGAGGTCGAGTTTGGATGGGGCGCCTTTCTCAACTCCTTCCTCGACGTGTTTCTGCAGCCCATCGTCGGCGCGCTGTCGGGCTGGCTGCCACAGTGGGTCGTGATGCTCCTCGGGCTCGGCGTCCTGTGGTTTGCCTTCTTCCTGTTCGACCGGGCCCTGCCGTCGCTAGACCTTGAGAGCAGCCAGTTTGCCCTGGTGTCACGCCTGGTCTACCGGCCCCTGGTCATGTTCCTCCTGGGCGCGGCCCTGACCTTCGTCACGCTCTCGGTCTCGCTCTCCCTCAGCCTCCTGGTGCCCTTGTCGGCCCGGGGCTACGTGCGGAGTGAGAACGCCATCCCCTACATCATGGGCGCCAACATCACGACGTTCGTCGATACGCTGCTGGCGACGGTGCTCCTGGACAGCGGCGATGCGTTTACTGTCGTGCTGACCAGCATGGTGAGCGTCAGCGCCATCAGCCTGCTGATCCTGTTGTTGTTCTTCCGCCACTATGAGCGAGGGGTGTTGGCCCTGGTGCAGCGCACGACGGGCAGCAACCTCAGCCTGGGGTTGTTCCTGGCGACGATCCTCGTCGTGCCACTGCTGTTGTTGTTGATCTGATGGAGAGTCCGATGCGAATCCTACTTTGTACCGATGGTTCCGAGCACGGGCAGGCCGCCCTGCGCTTTGGCAGCCTCATTGCGCGTGCCTCGTCCAGGCCGGCCACCATCCTGGGTGTCCTCGAAGACCCGAACGAGCGAGCGCTCCTGGACCGCGCCCTGGCGCAGGGGCAGGAATGGCTGGCCGGCGCGCCGGCCCCCGAGCTAAAGGTGCGCAAGGGACATCCCGCCGAAGAGATCCTGAAGGAAGCGGAGGCCGGCTCGTATGACCTTGTGGTGCTGGGCGCCCGCGGCCGGCGGGGCATCACGCGTTTCCTCATGGGCTCCACAGCCGAGCGCATCGCCCGCCACAGCGAGCTCCCGGTGCTCATCGTGCGCGGCTGGCTGCCCAAGATCGAGAAGGTGCTGATCTGCACGGCCGCCGGCAAGCCGGGCCTGGCCGCGGTGGAGACGGGCGGCAAGCTGGCCTCCCTGGTGGGCGCCGAGGTCACCGTGCTCCACGTGATGTCACAGGTGCCGGCTACTTATCTCTCGACCCGCGGCCTGGAAGACCTGGAGGGACGGGCCGACGAGCTCATGGCCCACGGCAGCCGCGAGGGGCTGCACCTCAAGCAGGCCCTCGCGCTCCTGGGCGACATGGGCGTCAAGGCCCGGGCGCGGGTGCGCCACGGCCTGGTGGTGGACGAGATCATGGACGAGGCGTGTGGCCAGCCCTACGACGTGGTGGTCATCGGCACGCACATTGCCGCCGGCTGGATGCGCTTTCTGCTGGAGGACGTGACGCGCCAGCTCATCACCTGCATCGACCGGGCCATTCTCGTGGCCAAGGCGCCGGCAGACGCGAGGGAGAGCCACTGACCCGCCCCGGCGAAGGGCGCTTGGCCCGGGCACACGTTCGGAGTTTGGCTTATTCGCTTATTGCTAGTTCATATCTCGACTACTGATTCTGTCGTCTTTCAAAGAGCACTTCCGGATATTGAGCAGACGGCCCATCGAGCAGCGGTGCCGGGCGGCCCTTCAGATGCCGCTCGAAAAAGGTCAGCGTGTAGGCGTTGAGGATGGCGTGGGACCGCTCGGCCGGGAGCAGCCCGGAGAAGCCCAGCCTCCCGGCGATGGGCGACCAGGACGGGACGTCGGTAAAGTCGATGTGAAAGATGCCGGGCACTCGAAGAAAGTAACCATCGCCCGGCAGGCTGTCGTACACCGCCCGCATGCTGGTCTGGTGGATCTCGATCTCGTACTCCGGCCAACCGCCGGCGCGCTCCCTTTCCAGCCGCATCGTCTCCGCGTCGCGGGTGATGATCATGGTTGGCTGCCGCAGGCCGTCGCGGACCACGCCGACGGGCATGGGGGCATCCATGAACAGGCAGGCGCGCAGTTGTGGCGCCAGACGGCAGGATTCGGCGGCGACGATGCCGCCGAGCGAAACGCCAAAGGTGCCCGCGCGCTCCAGGTCCAGCCACCCGGTCAGGATGCCGTGCGGGTCCTCCCGGTTCAGCTCGGCCAGCCGATCCAGGGTAAAGATGACGTCCTGGGCGAGGTACGGGATGATACCCTCGGGGAACGCCCGCCCGTGCAACGTTGGCGCGGTTTCCGACGGGAGGTAGCTCTGGAGAACCAGTGGCTTCGATTGGTCTACGGGTAACCCGGCTGCCTGGCGGCCGTCGGGAAAGACCACCGCCGCAGCAGCGTATGGCTGATCGATAGCCGCGACGATGTAGCCGTGTGACACGAGCTCCTCCACCTGGAAGGTGTTCATCTGGCGAAAGCCACCAAGCCCTTCCAGGAAGAGCAACACCGGGTAGTTGGGCTCCTCGTCTGCCACGGGCGCGGACGGGATGGCGTTCGTGGTGACGTGCCGCAGGTGCCCGAAGGCGAACCCCGGCAAGTGGGCCAGCCGGGCCAGCCCCGGGGCAAGGGCACCGACGCCTTGCACGTAGGGCGCACGCGCAGATGAGGTTTCCCCTCGAGTCGGGTACCAGATCTGGACCATCAACTCCCGACGGGCGCTCGGCTCACTGAAGATCTCGGGACGGCTCGTATCGACCCAGTGGTAGGTCAGCGTGCCAATGCGGTAGGGCCCGCCCGGAGGCGGAAAGCGAAAGACGGGGGCCAGCAGCGGCAAAGCGATAGAGACCGGCAGCCCGACGATGCCAAGGCCGGCGACGAGGCCGCGGGCCAGCCGGCTGGACAGGTTGCCGGACGGCGCGGCTTTGGCCAGCAGCCAGGCAAAGAAAAAGAGCCCGGCCAGCCCGTACGCCGGGATCATCTGCCAGCGAGTACCCTCCAGCAGGGCCTGGACGCCGGCCACCGGCAGCGCCGCCGGCGCGGAAAGGCGCATCCAGCGCACGGCGCGGGGCAGCCGGAACGCCAGGCTGAAGAACGCCAGCAGGTTTGCAAGCGATAACAGGACTTCCAAGAGTCTCATCTCCTGTCCTCCTTACCCGGAGATGGTGGTCTGGGCGCCGGCGGAGTGTCCTCCGCGGCGAGCGTTGGAACTCGTTCATGCCCGTCTGGCCGCGAGCCAGAACCCGCGGCAAGCCGGGGGTGAGAGATGAGTGTGTGGTTGTGTCGGACGCTCAGGTCGTGGCGTCGAGCCCGGACTCGGCGACAAAGCGCTCCAGGGTCTCCAAGGCGCGCCGGGCATAGGCCGCGTAGCGTGCGCGCTTGTTGCGCACGGGAGGATCGAGGGGCGGCAGCAGCCCGAAGTTGGCCTTCATGGGCTGAAACCCCTCCGGGTTGGCGCCCGACACATAGTGGCACAGGGCGCCGATCATGGTTTCGGGCGGCGGGGCCACGGGCTCTTGCCTGGCGGCCAGCCGCGCGGCGTTCACGCCGGCCACCAGCCCGCTGGCCACGGACCCGATGTATCCTTCGGTGCCCGCGATCTGCCCGGCGAAAAAGAGGTCGGGCCGCTCGCGAAGTTGCAACGTGGGCTTGAGCAGGGCCGGGGCACTGACGTAGGTGTTGCGGTGCATCTGCCCGTAGCGCACGAACTCGGCCCCGGCCAGGCCGGGAATTAGACGAAAGACCCGCTCCTGCTCCCCCCACTTCAGGTTGGTCTGAAAGCCCACCATGTTGTACAGCGTGGCCGCCTGGTTGTCCTGTCGCAACTGGACCACGGCATACGGCCGGCGGCCCGTGCGCGGGTCGGTGAGGCCCACGGGCTTGAGCGGGCCAAAGGCCAGGGCGCGCGGCCCGCGCCGGGCCAGCTCTTCGACGGGCAGGCAGGCTTCGAAGAAGCGGGGGTCCTCGCGCTCAAATTCGCGGAGGGGGATCGTCTCGGCGGCCAGGAGCGCTTCCACAAAGTGCTCGTACTCTACCTGGTTCATGGGGCAGTTGAGATAGTCGCCCTCTTCCTCAGCCTCGCCGTAGCGGCTGGCGCGAAAGGCGATGGACATGTCCACCGACTCGGCGCTGACGATGGGCGCCATGGCGTCGTAGAAGTAGAGGTGCTGCGAGCCGGTGAGGGTCGCGATCTGGTCGGCCAGGGTGGGGGCCGTCAGGGGGCCGGTAGCAATGATCACCAACCCCTCGCCCGGGATGGAGGTTACCTCCTGGCGGCGCAGCTCGATGCGTGGGTGGGCCACCACGCGCTCGGTCACCAGGGCGGCAAAGGCCTCGCGATCGACGGCCAGCGCGCCGCCCGCGGGCACAGCTGTGGCGTCGGCGCAGGCCACCACCAACGAGCCCAGGCGGCGCAGTTCGTCCTTCAGCAGCCCGGGGGCCCGGTCCGGCAGGTTCGAACCCAGGGAGTTGGAGCAGACCAGCTCGGCCAGCCGGTCGGTGACGTGGGCAGGCGTGTTGCTGCCGGGACGCATCTCGTACAGGATGACCCGCAGCCCGCGCTCCGCCGCCTGCCAGGCCGCCTCGCTGCCCGCCAGCCCACCGCCAACTACCGTCAAGGACCTCATCTCAGCCATTGTGCACCAATCCTGAGGGCAGGGTCAGGGCGAGCAGTTCGGCGATCTGGACCGCGTCAAAGGGCTTGTCCAGGTAGGAGTGGACGCCAAGGAGCCTGGCCTGTTCCTCAAGCTGTGGCGTGCCGTAACCGGTCATGAGGACCACGGGCACGTTGGCGTCCAGGTAGCGGAGCCCCCGGATCAGCTCCATGCCGCCGACGCCGGGCATGCGCAGGTCGGCAAAGATCAGGTGGTAGGTCGCGCCCGCCAGGCAGCTCAAGGCCTCTTCGCCGGAGTGGGCAATGTCCACCGTGGCGTCCGGTACCTCAAGGAGCAGCACCTCGCGCAGAAATTGCGTCAGTTGTTTTTCGTCGTCGACGATCAGAATTCGGGCGGGCATGGGCGAAACCTCCTGCCGGCATTATACCACACGCTTCCAGGCGCAACAAAACTTTACAAACGGTTGCTTTGTGCTATACTGAGAACCTGGAGGAACCTATGCGAGCTGTAGATATCATTGCCCGCAAGCGAGACGGTCTTACACTGACTGCCGAACAGATCGATTTCTTTGTCCAGGGTTTCACCCAGGACACCATTTCCGACTACCAGGTTTCGGCGTGGCTGATGGCCGTCGTTCTGCAGGGCATGGACCCCCAGGAGACCATCGACCTGACGATGGCCATGGTGCGCTCCGGCGAGCAGTTGAACCTGGAGGATATCGCGTCCTTTGTGGTGGACAAGCATTCCACAGGGGGCGTGGGCGACAAGACGACCCTCGTGGTGGCTCCCCTGGTGGCATCGGCAGGGGTCTACGTGGGCAAGATGTCGGGCCGGGGACTGGGCTTTACGGGGGGCACCCTCGACAAGCTGGAGTCGATCCCCGGCTTTCGGGCCGACCTGAGCATCGAGGAGTTTCAGGCCCAACTGGCCAGCATTGGGCTGGTGGTCACGGGGCAGTCGGGCCGCCTGGTGCCGGCGGACGGCAAGCTCTACGCCCTGCGCGACGTGACGGCCACGGTTAATAGCCTGCCCCTCATTGCCAGCTCGATCATGAGCAAAAAGATTGCCGCGGGCACCAACGGTATCGTCCTCGACGTCAAGCTGGGGCACGGCGCGTTCATGCAGACCGAAGAGGAGGCCCTGGAGCTGGCCTCGCTCATGGTGCGCATCGGCACCAAGGTGGGTCGGAAGGTGCGTGCCCTCCTCTCGGATATGAGCCAACCCCTGGGCCGGGCCGTGGGCAACGCCCTGGAGCTGCGGGAGGCCCTCGACACCCTGCACGGTCACGGGCCGGCCGACTTTCGCCAGCACTGCCTGGCCCTCGCCAGCCAGATGATGATGGTGGCCGGCGGTGCGGAGAGCGCCACCATTGCCGAGGAGGAGCTTGGTCATCTCCTCGACAACCGCCAGGCCTTGGCCAAGTTCCGGACGTGGATCGAAGCTCAGGGCGGCGACGTGGCCTACGTTGACGATCCGTCCCGCCTGCCGGCGGCCAAGATCAGCCGCGAGCTGCCGTCGCCACGCACAGGGTACGTTGCTGCCCTCGACGCCCGGGAAGTGGGCCTGACGTCCATGCTGCTGGGAGGTGGCCGCGCCAAAAAGGGCGATTCCATCGACCACGCCGTGGGCGTGGTTCTCCACGCCAAGATCGGCGATCGCGTGGAAAAAGACCAACCGCTGTTGACGCTGCACGCCAACGACGAGGGCAAGCTGGCCGGCGCCCAACAGCGGCTCCTGGCCGCCTACGAGTGGAGCGACGAGCCGGTCGATCCTCCGCCACTCATCCACCGCGTCGTGACATAATCCAGCCGAGCAGAACACCACGCTGCCCAAGTTCTGGCCATCCGTTCAGTGGCGGCATACCCGGGAACACGGATAGGACGACTGACGTCTCATAGTTGCGATCCGTTAGGGATGCCGATACCGGCTCGCCATTAACCGAGGCGGCGGCCCACAGGAGGACCGGATGCGTGTCATGAGAAGCCTGGCTTTTGTGGTCATTCTGGGTTTGTCGGCCTGCGCCACCGGGTCGGGGCTGCAGGTGCGGCCGTCGACTGTGACCGCATCCGTGGCTACCCCCACGCCAGTCGATCGGCTCGCGTCCCCGGCTCCCACCGGCGACGCGGTCGCCTCGCCCACGGCCCTGGATGCGACCGTCACCCCCACGGCTCTGGACGCCACCGTGGCCCCCACGGCCCTGGACGTGACCGTCGCCTCTACGTCCCTGGCGCCTGCCGGTACCGGTGAGTTGCTGCCGGCGCCCCGGCGCACACTCCATTTGCACATCCCGGCCGGGAACAGCTACGAGCCGAAGGCCATGGCCATTCACCCCGGGCTTGACCGTGTTTACATCCGAACCGACAACTTTCAAGTCGGCCAAGGCCTGGTCACGGCCATCGATCTCGCCAGCACGCAGGTGGTGGCGGTTGTGGCGACGGCCCCCGATTCTGCCAGCGACGGAGACATGGCCGTCGACACTGTCCGCGACAGGGTCTATGCCGTCAACGCGGGCATGGCGACGGCCAGTGTGCTCGATGCCCGAACACTGGGCATCATCGGTACCCTGCCGGACGTTGGCCTGCTCACGCTTGATGAGGCTGGCGGCCGGGTATACGTGGCCGGCGCGGAAAGCCTGCGCGTGCTCGATGCGGAGGGATTCGAGACGCTGGCGCAGGTTCCGCTGCCGGGTTGCGCCTTATGGCTGGAACTGGGCTTGAACCCGGCTGCCGGGCGTCTCTACCTGGCCGGCAGGTGCCCCGACGGCAACAGGTTGTTCGTATACCACGCTGCCGATCTGGCGCAGCTCGTTTCCGTGCCATTGAGCGGCGGACCTGAAAGCCTGGTCGTGGACCAAGCCGGGGGGCGGGTGTTTGTCGCGCTGAATGGCGGAAGCAACAGCCTGGTGTCCATGCTGGACGCGGACGGCCGGCTGCTGGAGGAACGCGATGAGGGTCGCTGGGCGGGGCGAATTGGCCTGGCACTGGACGACGACGGCCGGCGGCTTTTCATGGCTCACGAGTCCTACACAGATCACCACGTCACCGTCATCGACCCCTTGACCTGGCAGCGGATGACGATAATTCCGCTTTTGCATTCACCCTACTCGCTGACCTGGGATGCCCACAATGGCCGTCTTCTGGTTAGCCACCCTGCGAGGAACGCGGTCAGCATAGTGGATGTAGAATCCGGGCGGGTGGCGGCTATCGCGGCGACGGCCATGGAGTTGCTGGATCTCGAGGTCGATCCGGAGCGGGGTCACGTGTATATCATCGATCGGGCCGGGCGGCTGAGGGTCCTGGACTCGGACACCGATGTCGAGCTGGCTATCTTGATGGCCCAGGGCAGCGTCTCGGTTGATGGTCCGCACGGCCGTTTGTATACGGGCAGCCGCGAGCGTGACGTTCCGGTGCGTGTATTCGACGCCGGGCGACTGGAGCAGATCGGCATAATCCCGCTGCTGGGCAGCGAACCGGTGGCGGATCCTCACTCGGGCGGCCTGTACCTCGTCCGCGACGGCGTGTATATTGCCAGCCTGGAGACCATGACCGTGACCGGCGTCCTCTCGGACACGCTGCCACCGCCAGAACGCTGGAATCCGAGTCCAAGGGCGGTGGGGGCCACGGTCGATCCTGGAACCGGTCGCCTGTTCGTCGTGATGAACACCGGCAGCACCAGCACCAGCAATCGCAACTACTTGAACGTCTACGAGCCACTCAGCCACGAGAAGATCGCCGAGCTCGAGATCAGTGTGGACTACCTCGACGTGGATCCGGCCAGCGGACGGGCCTACGTGTCGCAATCATGGATGAGCCGCGGCTCGATCATCCTATTGGAGGACGGCCGGACGGTCATCGCACGGCTGGAAGGCCCGGCCGGAGGGTTGCGCGTTGACCCGGATCTCGGCCGGCTGTACGTCGCCGCGAAAAGCATGGACGAGCCGCCCCGGCTGCTCGTGCTTGATGCCGGGCGCCTGGAGATCCTGGGCACCGTGCCGCTGCCTGCCGAATTGACACTCTACGCCCTCGACCCCCGGCGGCACCTGCTGTACCTGGCAAGCTATGACGGACAGGTGCAGATCTGGTCTGCCGCGGGCGGAGAATTCCCGCCGCCGTAAGGCCTCTCCGGCCTCACCAATTCGACACGGCCCGCTCGGCGACGACCTGCCGGTACACGCCGGCCGTGTCGCGGGCGATGTGCTCCCAGTTGTACCGGGTGCGAACCACCTCGTAGGCGTTTGCCACGCGCTTTCGCGACCATTCGGGGTGTTTCAGCGTGTGAACGATACCCCACGCCAGTGAATCGGGATTGTTGGGATAGACGACGATGCCCGTCTCGTTGTGGAGGACCACGTCCTTCAACCCACCCACTTCGGTGACGACCACCGGGCACCTGGCGGCCATGGCCTCCAGGGCGACAATGCCAAAGGGCTCGTAGATGCTGGGAAAGACGGCGCAACTCGCGATCTTGAACAGCTTGTCGCGGTCCTCGTCGGTGATAAAGCCCGTCAGCAGGATCTTTTCGCCCACGCCCACGCGCCAGGCCTGGGAGCGCAGGGCATCCAGCTCGGGCCCCTTTCCAGCAATGACGATCTTGGCCGTGGGATGCTGCGCCAGGATGGCGGGCATGGCGTCAATGAGCAAATGCAGTCCCTTCTCGTAGACGATGCGCCCCACGGAAAATACAATCTGCTCGAAGGGCAGGGCGTACATGTTGCGAAAGAGGGCGAGGTCCTGCAGCCCGTCGAGCCGGTCGAACCGCTCGGTGTCGACGCCGTTGGGGATGACGTCGATCTTGTCACGGGGACAGGAAAAATAGTCCACGATCTCGTCGGCCATGTACTCGCTGCAGGCAATGACCCGCCACGACTCGTAGGTCAGCCACCATTCCACGTGGTGGATGGCCCGTGCCTGGTCGCTGCCCAGGGAGCCGCGTCCCCGGCCCTGTTCCGTGGCGTGGATGGTGCTCACCAGGGGGACGGCATAGTTGCGCTTGAAGGCAGCCCCGACAAAGGCCACGAGCCAATCGTGGACGTGGATCAGGTCAAAGGGGCCGCTCTCTTGCCACAGGGTGCGGGCATATTCCTCCAGCCGCAGGTTGGTCTGCCAGGCGCCGGTGTAAAAGTCGCCTTCGGTGATGGGGGGATCGACGCGGTGGACCGTTGCTCCGCCCACCGTCTCCCGGGCCGCTCCACCGCCCCAACGAGGCGCCACCAGGTGCACTTCGAGATTCTCCAGGTTGCCCAGGGGGGGCAGGATCTCGGCCACGTGCTTGCCCAGCCCTCCCACAACGTGGGGCGGATATTCCCAGGAAAACATCAGGACACGCATGGTTTCTCCTTTCCAGCGGCCGGGAGCGGGGCTGCCTTCGGTTACAGGCCGGCCAGGGCAGCCGCCACCGCTTCGCGCGTTGGCCTCCCCGGGCCGCGGCCGGCGGCCTCGATGGCATCCAGCAGGCGCTGCGTGGCCTGGTAGGCCCAGGCCGCAGCCGGGCCGGGCGGAGCCCCGCCCGAGAGCGCCTCGTAGTCGGCGGCAAAGGGCGCGTCAACCGGGGGCTCGCCCGGGGCGTACTCGACCTCGGGCGCCAGGAAGGCGAGGCCCAGGCGCTCGTATACGGGTCCGGCGGCCTCAGCCGTGGGCGCCGTCCAGCCGCCCACGACGGCCAGCACCCCGGGATCGACGGCCATTTTCTGCGCCTGCACGACCGCCTCTGTCCCCTCGTTGAAGTCGTTGAGAGCGACCATCTCTACCAGGTAGCCTCCGGCGCCGCCGGCCTCGTTTCTCTGCCGCACGGCAAGCCGCACGGCGTGCAGCACCTCGTAGCCCAGGTCGCGGTCGCTGCCTTCAAACGGCGCCGACAGGCCGATCTTGACCGTCGAGGGCACGCTGCCCGCACAGCAGGCCGTGAGCAGCAAGCAGCAGGCGGCGGTGGCGAGAAACGGTAAACGGCCCAAGGGCGCCTCTCCAACAGCCCGCTAGGGGCTGTACTGCTCCTGGTTCTGGAGGTGCTCCTCCAGCGTTGCGGCAAAGGCGTGGGAACCATCGCCTATGGCGTGAAAGTAGAGATAGTTGGTGTCGGCCGCGTTGAGCACGGCCAGGATGGAGGCCAGCCCGGGGCTGCAGATGGGGCCGGGCGGCATGCCCTGCGCCTTGAACGTGTTGTACGGCGAGTCGATGGTCTGTCCCTCGCCGGGCAGCATCGGGTTCCACCAGTTGCCCGTGGCCGGGTCGTAGCCCTTGGCGTACTGGATCGTCGGGTCGGCGCTCAGGCGCAGGGCCGTCTCCTCGATGTAGGCCGGATTCAAGCGGTTGAGGTAGACGCTGGCGATGATGGGCCGCTCCTCGGCAACCACGGCTTCGCGCTCCACGATGGACGCCAGGGTGACCACGTCATAAATGGTCATGGGCCGGTAGTCGCCCAGCGACAGGTCAAAGAGGGTCTTGCCGGCCAGCCGGCCTTCGATCTCGGGGACCACACGCTGGTCAAAGGTGGCCAGCATCAGCTCGATGACCGAGGTGGGTGTGGCGTCGGGCGCGAGCTGATAGGTGTCGGGGAACAGGAATCCCTCCAGCGTGGCGCCCGTGGGCCGGCTGCCCAGCCAATCGTAGGGATACTGGCCGGTACGTGCCTGTGCCACGAAATCGTCGCTGCGCATCAAGCCCTGCTGCTCCATGACCCAGCCCACCTGTTCCAGGCGCCAGCCTTCGGGGATGGTGACGCTTACGGCGTTGGTACCGCCCTCCTGGAAGGCCACGGCGACCTCGTGCATGGTCATGTTGGGTCGCAGGGTATAGGTCCCTGCCTCCAGGCTGACGTCGAGACCCTGGTAGCTCATGAAGCGGCGAAACACCTCGCCGTTGATCACCAGGCCCTCTTCTTCCAGTCGCGTGGCCACTCCGGCTGCGGTCTCGCCCGGCTCGACCACAAAGGTCGTGGGCGTCGGGTCGTCGCCGGCCGGCTGGTTCAGCTCGGCCTGGTGCATGCTCAGGTACAGGCTCAACAGGAACGAGTCGGCCGAGGAGAACGAGACCTCGAACTGGGGGTCGGTGCCCGTTTCGGCCCGCGCCTGGAGCGAGCTGAGGATGACTCGCCCGCTAAAGAGCACCATGACGGTCAGGAGTCCGATGGTGCCCACCAGCACGGCCACTCGCGAGATGCCTCGCAGCCATTCGGGCACCAGGCGTCGCAGCCACCGTATCTCGCTCAGCAGCACCACGAGCAAGGCCACGAGCCAGGCCAACAATGCAAACCGGATCCAGGGAATCAACGAACTCAAGAGATATCCTCCTCGGGCGGGGCCGCCGGTGGCCGCTGCTCGTCCAGGTAGTCCTGGAGGATGACGGCGGCCGCCACGGCGTCGATGTGCCCTCGCCGCTGCCGCGAACGGCGGCCCGACAGGGCTACGGCCTCTTCCGCCCGTTGTGTCGAAAAGCGCTCATCCCAGAAAATGATGGGCACATCCAAACCCTCTGCCCGCAGCGCCTCGGCCAGGGCCGCCACGTAGCGCTCGATGCGCTGTGCCTGTGGGCTGGCGCTGCCATCGTCGTTGAGCGGGAGGCCGACCACCAACCCGCCCGCCTGTTGCTCGCGCAGCAGGCTCGCGATGCGGCGAAAGTCCTGCACCCTGGACGTGCGATGGACGATCTCGAGTGGTGTGGCGATGAGCCCCGTGGCGTCCGAGACGGCCACACCGATGCGACGATCTCCCACGTCCAGGCCCAGCAGCTTCATCTATTCCAGCACCACCACCTGGATCCGAAAAGGAAGGCGGGGTACGTGGTCGAGCCACTCCCAGCGCTTGATCCAATCGGGCAGGATCTGTACCACGGGCGGCGCGTCGAGGGCAAAGGACTCGGACAGCACCTGGCTGGCCTCGTCGGCCTTGAGCCCGGCCACCGCGGCGCGCACCTCGCCAGGGTCCAGCTCCACGATCAACGGTGCCGACGCCTTGACCTGGAGGACGACCACCCGCCCCTCCATGGCCAGGGTCTCCTCGTCGACCTGGAAGGTGATCTCTTCCGACTGCAGCTCGTAGGTCGAGGGGATGCGTTCCTTCAGCGCCTCGTAAGCCAGCCCGTTGGCGTTGGCCCGATCGACGGCGGTTCCGCTGGCCAGGATGCGCATCTGCAAGCCCAGGACGTCGGCCTCGGCGTCGAGGAACTGATCGTAGACCTCGGCCAGGATCTCCACCGACATGGACTCCGGAGGCATGAACTCTCCCTCGCCCAACTGCTGCTCGAGCTCGGCAAAGGCCCTCTGCTGGAGCTGCTGCAGGACCTGGGCCTTCAAGCGGTCCATGTCGGCCCGGGTGACGACGCCCACCTGTTTCACGCCGCCGCCCTGGGTGGCCTGCTCGTTGATGACCCGTACCTTGCCCCTCAGCCCCGGGGTCTCGACCTCGGTGATGGTCGCCGCCGGCACGTTGCCCACCGGTCCGGGGGCCAGCGACTCAATCTGGGCGTCGGCCGTGGCTCCGACGGCGGCCGGCAGGGTAGCCGTCGTCACCGTGCGGAAACGGACGGTGGTGCCTGTGGCAGTGCGCACGATGGCGCCGGGTTCGATGGTCAGCGGCGCGGCTGCCTGGTTGATAAAGGTGACGCTCCCAATGGCGGGCGCGTCGGGCGAGTCCTTCTTGTTGACGGTGGCAATCTCGCCGTGTTCCTCGACCTCGGCTTCGAGCACCCGCGCCGGGATGATCAGGTTCGTGAGACTTGCCTTCTCGGCTTGCGGGTCGGCCCGCAGCTCCAGATCCACCTCCACCACCTCGCGGAAGGGCACCAGCGTCACCTGGGCCTGGGGCACGACGAGGGCCGCCAGCACCAGGACCATGGCCAGGAGGAACAGGAAGAGCAGGATGCCGAGGATGCGCCCTGCCCAGACAATGAGCCGGTCGCCGTAACCCTGGTCGCCGCGCCCGGCGCGCAGGCCTTCCACCCGGGCCGCTGCCGCACGCTGTGCCGCGCTGCGCCGGGGTGTTCCGCTGCGCCACTGGCTCCTGCGGCCGCGCCGCACCGAGGACATGACGGCCACGCCTTCCTCCCCGGCCAGGCGGCGCACGCGGCCGTCGCCGGTGACGAGGGCCACCTCCAGGGCGAGGTTGGCGGCATACCGCCTCAAGATGCGCAGGTTGATGGGCTCGTAGAACGTGTCCGAGCCCCGCGGGACGACGAGGAGCACACGCCGGGCCTGCGCTCCTTCCAGCAGGTCCCGGATGGCGGGCATATCGTCTTCGATCTCGAGATAGATTACCTGTTGCATGGTATCTGCTTCTTTATGGCTGGCACAGCGCAGCCAGGATGCGGGCCGGCCGCTCGGCGGGCTGGCTCTGCCGGGCCGTCCAGGCCGCCAGCGCCAGGGCAGCCACGTCGCCCGGTTCTCGCCCCAGATCGGTGCGGTTGACGACGCCCGGCACGTCGGCCGGCCGGACGCAGCGCACCTCCGGATAGCGGACAAAGTGCAATCGCCGGCTCCACGCCAGGGCGCGCACCGAGTCTACCACTTCGGGCAGGGCCGTGCCGCCGCCCAGGACCAGGATCTGCTGTGGCAGCGGCTCGTCCTGGTTCATCTGCTCCAGCGCCGCCTCTGTGGCTTGCAGCCACGACTGGATGGCCGGCAACAGCGCCTCCTGCACCTCCAGTCTCGCCTCGGCGGCCAGCTTGCCGCCCACGTAGGCGCGCTTGAGCTCCTCGGCCTTGTCCTCGGGCACGTGCCACTTGCGCATCAGCGCCTCGCTGAGCGATCCGCCGCCCAGGGGCAGGGCAGAGAGCGCCAGCGGCCGTCCGGCCCTCATCCAGGTGAGCTGCGTAGCGCCGCCCCCCACGTCAATGAGCAGGCCCTGGGGGTCGCGAAATCCGGCCGCCAGGGCCAGGGGCGCCGCGCCAACGGTCAGCTCGCTGAACTCGAGGTGGCGGGCCACCCACTTCCAGGTTTCGATGCTGGCCAGGAGAGCCAGGGCGGCAAAGACCGTCGCCCCCAGCTCCTTGCAGCGAAATCCCACCGGATCGGTCACCCCCCGCCCGTCGACGGCCAGCGAAACGGGCATCGTGTCGACCAGGAGCCAGGGCTCGCCGGCCGGGTCCGTGCCCTGCAGGCGATGGACCGCCAGGCGCAAGGCCCGTTCCAGGAGGGCCTCCAGCTCCCGCTCGTCTACGGGCCGGTCGGGCTGTGACCGCCGTTGGGTGACGGGCCCCGCCCACCCCCTGATTTCGGACCCGGACAGGCCGACGATGACGCAGTCGGGCAGGATCAGGCGCCCGGCAAGGTCCTGGGCCATCTCTTCGGCCCTGCGCAAGACCGGCCCGCAGGCGTCGGCCCACCACTGGGCGTCCGGTTGGTCGGGGCTGGCCGTTTCGGCCCATCCCCAGACGGTGGCTCCCTCTTCGCCAGCCTCGGCGACGAGGAGTCGCAGCCGGCTGTGCCCCGGATCCACGACGCAGAACGAGGGGGGAGCGCTGCCCTTTCGCCCGTCCCTTGCCCTGGAAGATCGTCGTCCAGCGCCTCGACGCTGCCACATGCGATACCTGTCCTGTCCCTCCGCTCAGGCCGCCAGCAAGCCGGCCACGGCCGAGGGCACGCTCTCCAGCGCCTCGCCGAGGCGGTTGGGATCTCGCCCACCAGCCTGGGCCAGGGTCGGTCGCCCGCCACCGCCACCGCCGACGATGCGCGCCACTTGCTTGATCAGATCTCCGGCCTTGATCCCCCGGCCAACCAGGTCGTCCGTCACGGCTGCGACAAAGTTGGGCTTGCCCTCGATGACGGCCCCCAGGACGACCACCGCGGAACCGAGGCGGTTGCGCAGCCAGTCGGTCATCTCCCGCAGCGTCTCGCCGTCTGTGGCATCCACCCGGGCGGCGACCACCTGCACGCCGTTTACCTCCTGCACCTGGTTCAGGATGGCCTCGAACTCCAGGCGGGCCAACTGCCGGCGCAGTTGGGCGATCTCTTTCTGGCGGTCGTGTAGCTCGCCCATCAGGCGCAGCACGGCGCGGTCCACCTCTTCGGGCGTGCTGCCCAGGTGGGTGGCCGCCGCGTCCAGAACGCCCAGCCGCTTCTGAACCAGTTGCTGAGCCGCCCGGCCGGTGACGGCCTCGATGCGCCGCACTCCGGCGCCAACGCTGCTCTCGGACACGATGCGGAACATGCCGATCTCGCCCGTCTGCATGACGTGGGTCCCGCCGCACAGCTCCTGGCTGAAAGGCTCGTCGGGCATGCCGATCTTGATGACCCGCACGCGGTCGCCGTATTTCTCGCCAAATAGGGCCATGGCTCCGCTAGCCACGGCCTCCTGATAGCCGGTGTGGTCGATCTCCAGGGGATAGTTGGCCAGGATGGCGTCGTTCACCGACTGCTCCACCTCGTCCAGTTCCTCCTGGGTCAGCATGGCCCCGTGGGTAAAGTCGAAGCGGAGCCGGTCGGGCGCCACGAGGGAGCCCGCCTGTTGCACGTGCTCGCCCAGGATGTAGCGCAGTTCGCTGTGGAGCAGGTGGGTGGCCGTGTGGTTGCGGGCGATGTCCATGCGCCGGCCGACGTCCACCAGGGCCCAGGCCGGGTCGTCCACCCGCACTTTGCCGCGCACCACCTCGCCCACGTGGACGATGAGGCCGGGGACCGGCTCGCGCATGTCGGTGACCTCGACCTCCCAGCGCGGCTCTTCTTCTCCCTCCTCGTAGCGGGCCAGCACACCCGTGTCCGAGACCTGCCCGCCGCTCTCGAGGTAAAAGGGCGTCGCGGCCAGGACGATCTCGACCTGATCGCCCTCCGTGGCGCGGTTGGCCCGCTGCCCGTCGTGCAGGATGGCCAGCACCACGCTCTCCAGCTCCATGGCAGCCTCGTAGGCGCGCTCGACGCCATCGGGCCCCAGCCGCCCGGCCGTCTTGAGCTCTTCGACCAGTTGCACGTAGGTGCCCCGCTCGTCGGTGTCCGTGCTCACGAACTGCTGCGAGGCCCGGGCGCGGGCGCGTTGCTCCTCCAGGGCGGCGCGAAAGCCTGGCTCGTCCACCGCAAAGCCGTGCTCCGCGGCCACGTCGCGCGTCAGGTCCAGGGGAAAGCCGTAGGTGTCGTACAGGCGAAAGGCGTCGCTGCCGGGAATCGTCGTCTTTCCCTCGCGGCGCAGATCGCCCACCAGCGCATCCAGGAGCGAGAGTCCCGTGTCCAGCGTGCGCTGGAAGCGCTCCTCCTCCTGGCGGATGACGTTCAGGATGAAATCGCGGCGCCGCTTCAGCTCGTCATAATGATCGCCATAGCCGTCGATGATCACCTGGGCCACATCACCCAGGAACGGCCCGGTAAAGCCGATCTTGCGTCCGAAGCGCGCTGCGCGGCGCAGGATCATGCGCAGCACATAATTGCGCCCCTCGTTGCCGGGGATGACGCCGTCGCCCACCAGGAAGGTGATGCTGCGGCCGTGGTCGGCGATGACGCGGTAGGGGATGCGGTTCTCCCGCACCTGCTCGTCGGTGTGCTCCAGCATCTCTTGCAGCCGGGAGAAGATGGGCAGGAAGAGGTCCGTCTCGTAGTTGGCCTTGACCTGCTGCGACATGGTCGCCACCCGCTCCAGGCCCATGCCGGTGTCGACGTGCTTGGACGGCAGCTCTTCCAGGTTTCCCTCCGCGTCGCGGTTGTACTGGATGAAGACCAGGTTCCAGAACTCCAGGTAGCGGGGGCAATCACCGTTGACGGCGCAGACGTGGCCGGGCTCGTCCTGGCGGTCGCAGTACTCGGGCCCGCGGTCGTAATGGATCTCGCTGCACGGGCCGCAGGGGCCGATGGGGCCCATGGCCCAGAAGTTGTCGGCGCGGCCAAAGTGCAGCACGTGGTCGCGGGCGATATCGGTCTCGTTCAGCCAATGACCTTTGGCTTCCTCGTCGGTGGGCAGGTCACCCTGGTCGTCCTCAAAGACGGTCGCCCACAGCCGGTCCTTGTCCATGCCCCACACGTTGGTGACCAGCTCCCACGCCCAGCGAATAGCCTCTTTTTTGTAATAGTCTCCAAAGCTCCAGTTGCCGAGCATCTCGAAGAACGTGTGGTGGTAGGGGGAAGGTCCAACCGCATCCAGGTCGTTCATATGGCCCGAGACGCGCATGCACTTCTGGGCGTCGGCCACCCGCGGGTGGCGTGGCTCTTCCAGCCCCAGGAAAATGTTCTTGAATTGGTTCATCCCCGCGTTCGTCAACAGCAGGGTTGGATCGCCCACGGGAACCAGCGGCGCACTGGGCACGATCAAGTGATCCTTGCTGCGAAAAAAGTCCAGGAAGCTCTGGCGGATCTCGGCGCCGGACATCCGTTTCATGATTGCTCCTCGTCGTTCCAACTTGACTTGGCTGTGTTGGCGGCTGCCTTGTGGGCAGCCGCCAATCAGCTTGCCATTGTAGCGCAACTCGGTACAGATGTCAAACCAGGCGGCGGTGTCACCTTTGGCGCTTTGGGCTCCGGGGCAGATCTGCCGGGTTGCCCTTCGACCAGGCGCAGACACCGGCGGGATGCGTTCCCGGGACAAGGGGCGCACTCGCCTGCAAGGTTCCGGCCGCGCTGGTGCACGGTGCCGGCTGCGCTGGTGCAAGGTGCCGGCTGCGCTGGTGCAAGGTGCCGCCGTCCATTGACCCGGCAGGGTTCTTCGACTATAATGCGTCCATGGAGGATCGTCAGGGAGTGGGCGGCGAGTTCCATGCAATCAAGGAGTCCCGGACTTGTCCGGGTGAGCCTGCTCCATGGAAAGAATTCGACCGGGCTTGGCAGCGAGTTCCATGCAGCCGAGGAGTCCCGGACTTGTCCGGGTGAGCCTGCTCGATGGGGAAGTACCCCGGACAAGTCCGGGACTCCTGAGCTGCGGATGGCATCCTGATACCTGGTGCCCGAACCTATGGACAAAAAGCTCATCGTAAACGCCGACGACTACGGGCGGGCCCCGGGCGTGTCCCGCGGGATCCTGGAGGCGCACCGCCGGGGGATCGTCACCAGCACGACGGTCATGATCAACCAGCCGGGCGTGGAGCCGCAGCTTGCCGACGCCCTGGCCTCTCCCGGGCTGGGGGTGGGCCTGCACCTCGTCTTTACCGCCGGGCAGCCGGTCCTCCCGCCCGGCGACGTCCCGGGCCTTGTGGACGGCCGCGGCCGCTTCCTGGAACAGCACAGCCTGTGGGCCCGCGCCCAGGAGATGCCCCTGGCCCAGCTCCGCGCCGAGCTCGAGGCCCAGGTGGAGCGCTTTCGCGCCCTGGCGGGGCGCCCGCCCGACCACCTGGACTGCCACCATTTTGTCCACCTCTACCCGCCCTTCTTCCAGGTCTATGCCGACCTGGCCCACCGCCTGGGGCTGCCCTTGCGGGTGCCCTTTCCACTGGAAGCCGACTTTCGCCTGGCGGAGGGAGCGCTGCCCTACCTGGAGGGGTTTCCCCGAGACCGGGTGCGGGGCATGATCGTCACCAACACGGCCCTCCTCCGGGCCCGCGGCCTGGCCCATCCCGATGCCTTTATCAGCACCTTTTTCGGCGGGGCATCGCTGACGCTGGAGTACCTGTTGGCCATCGTCGACGGCCTCCCCCCCGGGATCAGCGAGCTGATGTGCCACCCCGGCTACGACGACCTGGAGCTGGCGGGCAGCGGGTACCGCCGCGAGCGGGAGGTCGAGCTGCGGCTGCTCACCGACCCGCGGCTGCGCCGCCACCTGGAGGAGGCCGGCGTGGCGCTGGTCACCTACGGCGCCCTGAGGACCGGGCGGGCCGCGGTATGAAGATTCTCTGGCGCCGGCTCATCGCCTTTGGCTTTCGCCTGCTGTACAACGAGCTGGCCTGGCTCTACGACCCGGTGAGCTGGCTCGCCTCGATGGGGCTGTGGCGGCGCTGGCAGCGCACCGCGCTAGAGTTCCTGCCGGCCCCGGGCGCCCGGGTGCTGGAGCTGGGCATTGGCCCGGGCCACCTGCTCGCCGAGCTGGCCGCCAGGGGCTACCGCGCCGCCGGCCTCGATCTGTCGCGGGCCATGGTGCGCCGGGCCGGCCGCCGGGTGCGGTGCCTCGGCCTGCCGGGCGCCGTCGTGTGCCGGGGGCGGGCGGGCGCCCTGCCCTTTGCTGCCGGCTCTTTTGACGCGGCCCTGGCGACCTTTCCCACCGCCTACATCGCCGATCCAGCCTCCCTGCACGGCCTGGCGTGGGTGCTGCGCCCCGGCGGGCGCCTCATCGTCGTCGAGGAGGCCGTGTTGAGCAGGCGGGGGCTCGTGTCCCGCCTGCTGGAGTGGCTGTATCGCATCACCGGCCAGCGGGGGCCGGGCGCCCCCGGCCTGGCAGCGCGCCTGGAGGCGGCCGGCTTTCGTGCCTGGTGCGAGACCCTGCCCGTGGAGGGCACGGCCGTGCGACTGGTCCTCGCCGAGACGCCGGGCGAATAGAACCCTTGTTCGCATTGTACCCTTCAAATTGACGGAAACTGGGTTTCAGGGTATACTGGTTCATCGAGACCGTTCAAGGAGTGTCGACATGCAAGAGATCACTGTTGCCGCCGTGCAAATGTACCCGGTCCTGGGCAAGGTGGAGGATAACCTCATTGCCATGACCAAATTCGTGGACAAGATCTGCTCCGAGCAAAAGGTGGACCTCATCGTCTTTCCCGAGCTGGCCACCACGGGGTACGAGCTTGGCCTGCAATTCACCGACGTCGCCGAGCGGGTGCCCGGCCACACGGTCAACCTCCTGGCCCAGCGTGCCGCCGACTATGGCACGCACATCGTCTTTGGCCTGGTTTCCAAGGAAAGGGTCGAAAGCATCCTCTACAATGCGGCCGTCGTCATCGGCCCTGACGGCGAGATCCTGGGCGAATACCGCAAGCTGCACCTGCCCGGGGAGGAGCGCCTCGCCTTCCGGCCCGGCTACCGGCTGCCCGTCTTCGAGGGGAGTTTCGGCCTGATGGGCGTCCTCCTGGGCTGGGATCTGGCTTTCCCCGAGGCCGCCCGCAGCCTGGCCCTGGACGGGGCCGAGATCCTGTGCGTCTGCGCCAACTGGGGCCACCCGCCCGCCGAGCCCGAGGACCTGTACCGCCAGGAGTGGCGCACCTACGTCCAGGCCCGCGCCCTGGAAAACGCCTTCTTTACCGTTGCCAGCAACCGCATCGGCGAGGAGTACAGCTACCACTTTTTCGGCGAGAGTATGGTCGTCGGCCCCCGGGGTGAGGTCTATGCCTCCATCGACGAAGAGATCGAGGGCTATGCCCTGACGACGGTGGACCTGGACGCCGTGCGCAAGGCGCGGGAAGAGCTGCAGCTCATCCAGTGCCGGGTGCCGACCGCGTACCGGTCCGTGGTGCGCAAGTACTAGCCCATGGTTTTCCCTGCGGTCATTGCCCTTGCCATCGGCCTGCTGATGGTGGGCCAGTGGGTCTTCTTTTTGCTCAGCGGGCAGGTGCCCGAGTTGGAGACCGAGCCGCGGGCCATCCGCTTCCACCTGGCCGCCGAGTTCCTGACGGCCGGCGCCCTGGTGGCAGCGGGCCTGGGCCTGCTTCTGGGCGCCGGCTGGGGCCGGAGCCTGTACCTGGTGGCGGCCGGCATGCTGCTCTACACCCTGATGAACAGCCCCGGCTATTTCGCCCAGAGGGGCCAGTGGGCCCTGGTGGGCATGTTTGCCGTCCTGCTGGTGCTGGCCCTGGCCGGGCTGGCCCTGGTGTTCTAAACCCGCCTGCCGGTGCGTTGCAGCTGCCGTTGCTGCGACGCACCTGGTGCAGTCTGCGGAAGGAGGAAGTATGCCCCATCTCGTGCTCGAATACAGCGACAACGTCACGCAGCAGGTGGATTGGAGCGCCCTGTTCTCCGGCCTGCACCAGGGCGTGGCCGGCGTCGGAGCGCCCCTGCAGAACTGCAAGAGCCGCGCCATCCGCCACGAGGCCTACCACGTGGCCGACGGCCGGCCCGGCGGCGCCTTTGTGCACCTGACCATCGGCCTCCTGGCGGGGCGTACGGACGAGGTGAAAGCCGCCCTCACGCGCCGGTGCCTTGAGCTGCTGGCCGAGACGTTCCGTCCCTCGCTGGGCTCCCTGGACCTACAGATCAGCGTCGAGCTGCGCGATCTGCACCGCGAGAGCTATCAGAGGCTGCCCTGAGGCGCCCCGGGAGGTGGGATGATGTGGGAATGCCTGTCGTCCAGGTATCTGTGGCAGAGCCCGTGGTACAGCCTGCGGGAGGACCGGGTGCGCACGCCCGAGGGCCGGGAGTTTACCTTTACCCTGGTGGACCATCCCGGCGCGGTGTGCATCGTGCCCGTCACAGCCGAGGGGCAGGTGGTCCTTATCCGGAACTATCGCTATCCGGTCGGTGAGCGTTGCCTGGAGGTCCCGGCGGGCGGGCTCTCGTCCGACGCATCAGCGGAAGAGGCTGCCCGACGAGAGCTGGAGGAAGAGGTCGGCGGCACGGCGGACGCGCTGCAGTACGTCGGTCGCTTCTACGCCTCCAACGGCATATCCAACGAGATCGTCCACGTTTACCTGGCCACCGGCGTCGAGCTGGGTGAGCCGGACCGCGAGACCACGGAAGAGATGGAGAGGCGCCTGGTAGGCGTCGACGAAGCGCTGCGCATGGCCCGCTCGGGCGAGATCAGCGATGCCCTGAGCGCGCTGGCGCTGCTGTGGTGCGAGGAGCTGTTGAGGGACGGCAAAGGATCGGGTTGAGGTTTCAACTGGCGTACCGACAAAAACGGCCGAAAACGCCCGCATCTTGCCGGCGTTCCGACGATGCCACGGGCGGTTCGTTTCTGAGGAGGTGCACACCATGTCCGACGACTTGCTCTATTTCAACGGCCTGGACGGCGACACCGGAGGCTACGACCTGCCGCCCATGCGCGCCGAGGAGCTGGCGCGGGTCATCCGCGGCGAGGTTACGCCCGAAAACCTCAACGAGCTGCGCTTTCGTTACGAGCAGCAGGCCGCGGCCCACTGGGGCGTCAGGGAGGGGGTGGACCCCACCAGGCTGGAGGAGGCCGGTTGGGGCGTCATCTTTCCCACCTACCCGCCTTCGGACCCCGAGGGGGAGCGGAAGGCAAGGGAGGTCGAGGCGGTCCGCGAGGCGCTCCAGCCGCTGCTCCGCCTGCGGGGCGAGCAGGCCGGTGAGCGGTTCGCGGCGTGGAACCAGGGCGCGGGCAAGGAGTTCCGAGTTGGCGTCGACACCAAGAACGCCTACCTGGCGCGTCACGGCGCCGGCCCTGGCCCGGCGGACCCGGCCAGGGTGCCCTATTACCTGCTCATCGCCGGCAGCCCGGCCGAGATCCCCTACCGCTTCCAGTCCCTGCTCGACGTCCAGTACGCCGTGGGCCGCATCCACTTCCAGTCGCCGGACGAGTATGCGGCCTACGCCGCCGCCGTCGTTGCCGCCGAAACGACCCCCGGGCGGCTGCCCCGCCGGGCGGCCTTTTTCGGCGTCGCCAACCCCGACGACCGCGCCACCGCCCTGAGTGCGACCAACCTCCTGCAGCCCCTGGCGCGGCACGTGCGCCAGGAGCATGGCGATTGGGCCGTGGCGACCTACGCCGCGGAGCAGGCCACCAAGGCGACGCTGGCCTCCCTGCTGGGCGGCGCCGGCACCCCGTCGCTCCTCTTTGCCGCCGGCCACGGCATGAAGTTCGGCAAGGGCAGTCCTCGCCAGCTCGCCCACCAGGGCGCCCTCGTCTGCCAGGACTGGCCCGGCCCGCGGCAGTGGAAGGACGCCATCCCCCAGGATTTCTATTTCGCCGGCGACGACCTGGCGGGGGACGCCGACCTCCTGGGGCTCGTGGCCTTTTTCTTTGCCTGCTACGGCGGCGGCACGCCCCAGTTCGACCAGTTCGTCCCGCCAGGCCAGTCGGGCGCCCGCCCGGAGATCGCCCCCTACCCCTTTCTGGCGCAACTGCCGGCACGGATGCTGGCCCGGCCCCACGGCGCCCTGGCCGTGGTGGGCCACGTGGAGCGCGCCTGGGGCTATTCCTTCAACTGGCCCGGGGCGGGCGTGCAGACGGCGGTCTTTGAGAGTATGCTGGACCGGCTCCTTAAGGGCCATCCCGTCGGCTCGGCCCTGGAGTATTTCGACGAGCGCTACGCCGAGCTGTCCACGCTGCTCAGCGATGCCCTGGAGGACGCCAGGTTCGGCAAGAG
>DAOUHB010000036.1:0-20607 GCA_034428935.1 Anaerolineae bacterium
CCAGGAGCGCCAGGGCCAGGCCGGCGCCCAGGGGCACCAGGGGCCGGCGGGCCTCGCCCGCCTCGTCGGGCTGCTGGAGCATGGCGACGACGATGCGCAGGTAAAAGTAGAGGGCGATGGCGCTGCTGAGGACCAGGGCGCCCACCAGCCACCACAGCCCGGCCCCCACGCCGGCAGCCACCAGGTAGAGCTTGGCCAGGAACCCGGCCGTCAGCGGCAGGCCGGCCAGCGAAAAGAGGGAGGCGGCCAGGAGGCCCCCCAACCAGGGCCGCCGCCAGAACAATCCCCGGTAGTTCTCCAACGCGCCGGCGTCGTCGCCGTGGGTGGAGAGCACCGTCACGACGCCAAAGGCCGCCAGGACGGTGATGACGTAGGCGACCAGGTAAAAGGTGGCGGCCGAGATGCCCGTTTCGCCCCCGGCCAGCAGCGGCAGCAGCAGATAGCCCATGTGGGCGATGGACGAGTAGGCCAGGACGCGCTTGACGTTGTCCTGGCGCAGGGCCAGGAGGCTGCCGGCCAGCATGGAGGCGACGGCCACCAGGGCGAGGGCCTGGACCAACGGGCTGTCGAGGACGCCGTCGACGGTGGCAAACAGCCGCAGCAGCAGGCCCAGGACGCCCCCCTTGGACACGGTGGCCACCAGGGCGGCGACGGGCGCCGGCGCCCCCTCGTACACGTCGGGGCTCCAGAAGTGAAAGGGTACCAGCGACAGCTTGAAGCCCACGGCCACGCCCACCAGGGCCATCCCGGCCACGAGCGATACCGTCCACGTTCCCTGGGCCAGGGCGGTGCCCCCCACCAGCTCCTCGAAGGCCAGGGTGCCTTGCCCGGCATAGACGAGGGCCATGCCAAAGAGCATGAAGGAGGTGGACACGCCCGACAGGACCAGGTACTTGATGGCCGCTTCCAGGCAGAGGGGGCGGAGGCGCAGGTAGCCGATGAGGGTATAGAGGCTGATGGCCAGCAGCTCCAGGGACAGGAAGAAGGAGGCAAAGTGGTTGCTGGCCGCCAGAGCCGAGGAGCCCAGGACGGCCAGGAGCAGGAGGATATAGTACTCTTCCTGGTAGCCCGGGCGTTCGCGCAGGTAGCCGTAGGACAGCAGGGTCACGGCCGCGGTGGCAGCCACGAGGATGGCCGTGTAGAGCAGGGCATAGCCGTCCACGCGAAACAGGGGCGTGACGTCGCGGGGCCCCGCCGTGGCGGCGACGGGCAGCGAGAGGAGAGCCAGGGCCAGCGTGGCCAGGGCCAGGCCGGCGGCGAGGCGGTGGTCGCGGCGGAAGGCGATGCCCAGCATGACCACCAGGGCGCCGGCGGCCAGCACCAGCCAGGGGAGAAGGGCGACGAGGTCGGAAGTGGTCATGGAGTCTCTTCCTCCGGGGCCAGGAGGGTGGCGAGGGGCTCGTCGCCGCCGGGCAGCACTTCGGCCGCCAGCTCGCCCCCGGCCTGCTGGCGGATGGCCTCCAGGGCGGGGGCCGCCGTGTCGAGGAAGGGCCGGGGATAGAGGCCCAGCCACAGGACGAGGGCGACGAGGGCGGCCAGGATGCCCACCTCTCGCCGGCCCAGGTCGGGGAGCTTCCAGCCCCCCTCGTTGGGACCGAAAAAGGTGCGCTGCACCAGGCGCAGGGAATAGATCGTCGAGACGACGAATCCCACGGCCGCCAGGGCGGCCAGGAGCGGGCTGACCTGGTAGGCGCCCATGAGGACCAGGATCTCGCCGACAAAGTTGCCCAGGCCGGGCAGGCCCAGGGAGGCCAGGGCAAAGAACAGGCCGGCGCCGCCCATGCGGGGCACCGTGTCCCACAGGCCGCCCAGCCTGTCCAGGTTGCGGGTGTGGGTGCGGCGGTAGAGGTCGCCCACGAGGATAAAGAGAGCGCCGGTGCTCAGGCCGTGGGCCAACATGACGATCACGGCGCCCTGGAGGGCGAGCGAGTTCCAGGCAAAGATGCCCAGGAGGACAAAGCCCATGTGGCTGACGCTGGTGTAGGCCACCAGCCGCTTCAGGTCCCGCTGGCCAGAGGCCACCAGGCCGCCGTACAGGATGCCGGCGACGCCCAGGGCCATGGCCACGGGCGCAATGTCGCGGGCTGCCTCGGGAAAGAGGGGCACCAGGAACCGGATAAAGCCGTAGGCGCCCACCTTGAGGACCAGGCCGGCGAGGATGACGCTGCCGGCCGTGGGCGCTTCGGTGTGGGCGTCGGGCAGCCAGGTGTGGAGGGGCACGGCGGGCAGCTTGACGGCAAAGGCGGCGAAAAAGCCCAGCATCAGCAGGGGCGCCACGCCGGCCGGCAGCGCCGTGCCCAGCAGGTCGGCATAGTTGAAGGTGTAGGTGCCCGTCTGCTGCCCGTGGTAGAAATAGAGGGCCAGGATCGCGACCAGGAGCAGCAGGCTGCCGGCCTGGGTAAAGAGAAAGAACTTGAGCGTGGCATATGTCCGCCGCTCGTAGCCCCAGATGCCGATGAGAAAGTAGAGGGGCACCAGCATCATCTCCCAGAAGAGATAGAAGAGGGCCAGGTCCAGGGCCAGGAAGGCGCCCACCAGGGCCGACACGATCCACAGCAGGTTCAGGTGGAAAAAGCCGGGGCGGCGCGGCGCGTCGGCCCACGAGGCCAGGACCGCCATGAGCCCCAGGAAGCTGGTGAGGAGGATCAGGAGCAGGCTCAGGCCGTCCAGGGCCAGGTGGTAGTCGATGCCCAGCTCGGGGATCCAGGGGACGCTGACCTCCCGGTACCAGGCGCCACTCCTGACACCGGACGTCAGGACCGGTGGGGGCGACCAGATCCAGAGGGCGACGACGGCCGCCAGGTGGACGAGGAGGCTGGCGGCGGCCACGCGGCGGGGCCAGGCCTCGCCCCAGCGCTGCGAGAGCCAGGCGAGGAGCCCGCCGGCCACCGGCCAGAAGAGAATCGCGGTCAGGATCATAACAGCACCACCGTCAGGAGAATCGCCGCCCCGGCTGCCAGTCCCAGGACGTACCAGCGCACCCGCCCGGTCTGCGTCAGGCTGAGAAGGCGATGGAGCCACAGGCCCAGCCCGGCGATCCCGGTGAACAACCGATCGACCACGTCGCCTTCGTTGGCCCGCGCCGCCCAGTTGTAGGGCCGCACGAACAGCCGCTCGTAGAGCCAGTCAAACCCCCACCCGCTAAAGGTCAGGCGGTGGAGGGCGTCGCCCAGGGGGTTGCTCCGCCAGCCGCGCACCGACTCCAGCCGGCGATGGAACAGGACGTAGGCCAGCAGGGCGCCCGCCAGGACGGCGACGGCGGCCGCGATCTGGAGCCACAGCTCGGTGGCCATCCCGACCTCGCGCAGCGGCGCGGCCGGCAGCGCGGTGCCCAGCAGGTCGGAAAAGAGGGTGGCGCCGCCCAGGGTGTGGGGCAGCTCCACAAAGCCGGCCACGATGGACAGGACCGCCAGGATGACGAGGGGCAGGCGGATGGCCGGCCCGGGCCGGGCCAGGGGCGCCGAGGCGCGGACGTGGTCGCTGGGCTCGCCAAAGAAGGTGAGGACCACCACGCGAAAGGCATAGAGGGCGGTGATAAAGGCTCCCACAAAGCCGGCGGCCCACAGCCACGGGCCGCCCTGGGCCGAGGCCCAGGCCTGGAAGAGGATCAGGTCCTTGCTGTAAAAGCCGGCCGTGACCAGGGGCAGGGCCGCCAGCGAGGCGGCGCCGATGACAAAGGTCCAGAACGTGGTCGGCAGCATCCGGTACAGGCCACGCATCTTGAACATGTTGTGTTCGTGGTGCAGGCTCAGGATGACCGATCCGGCGGCGAGGAACAGGAGGGCTTTGAAGAACGCGTGGGTCATGAAGTGGAAGATGGCCGCCGACCACGCTCCAACACCAAGCGCAAGGAACATGTACCCGATCTGGCTGATGGTAGAGTAGGCGAGGGCGCGCTTGATGTCCCATTGGGTGATGGCGCTGATGCCTGCCATGAGGAGGGTGACAGCGCCAATGATGGCGACGGCCAGCATGACGGCCGGCGCCAGGCTGAAAAGGACGTGGGTGCGGGCGATGAGATAGACGCCCGCGGTGACCATGGTGGCCGCGTGGATGAGGGCGCTCACGGGGCTGGGGCCGGCCATGGCGTCGGGCAGCCACACCTGGAGGGGCAACTGGGCCGACTTGCCCACGGCGCCGCCCAGGAGCAGGGCGGCCGCCGCGACGGCGAGCCCGGACCCCACCGCCCACTGGCCCTCGGCCCGGGCCATGAGTTCCTGGATCTCCAGGGTGCCCAACTGGGTGAACAGCAGGAAGAGGCCGACGGCCAGGGCCGTGTCGCCGACGCGGGTGACGACAAAGGCCTTGCGGGCGGCGCGGCCGTTGGCCGGGTCGCGATACCAGAAGCCGATGAGCAGGTAGCTGCACAGGCCGACCCCCTCCCAGCCGAGATAGAGGAGCAGGAGGTTGGAGGCCAGCACCAACACCAGCATGGACCCGACAAAGAGGTTCATGGCGGCGAAAAAGCGGGCATAGCCCTCCTCGTCGCGCATGAACTCGATGGAATAGACGTGGATGAAAAAGCCGACGACGGTGACCACCAGGACCATGACCAGCGACAGGGCGTCGAGGCGCAGGCTGATGGCGGCCGCCAGGTCGCCGGCGGCCATCCAGGTCCACAGGGTCTGCTCGTAGGCATCCCCTGGAGGGGGCGATGCCAGGAAGGCGCCGCCCACGAGGAGGGCCAGGAGGGCCGAGAGACCGACCGAGCCGGCGCCGACGAGGGCCACGGCTCGCCTGGAAAGCCGGCCGCCGGCCAGGGCCAGGATGGCAAACCCGGCAAAGGGCAGGGCAGGGATCAACCAGGTGAGAGCCAGCATCTCAGCCTCTCATCTCGTTCACGGCGTCGGCATCCAGCGTCTCGTTGTGGCCCCGGACCCGGAGCAGGAGCGCCAGCCCCACCGACACCTCGGCCGCCGCCACGGCCAGGAGGAGGAGGAACATCACCTGGCCGTCGGCCTGGCCCCAATGGGCGCCGGCGACCACAAAGGCCAGGCCGGCGGCGTTGAGCATCACCTCCACGGCGAGGAGGATAAAGAGAATGTTGCGCCGCATCAGGACGCCGGCGAGCCCCAGGCAAAAGAGGATCGCCGCCAGGATGAGGCCGTGTTCCAGGGGGACCGTAGCCATCAGGACGTACCTTCTTTCGCTGCGCTCAAGACTCGCCTTCTTTCTCGCGCTCGCCGGGCGTCATGCGCCTGCCCAGGTGGTAGGCCCCCACGAGCCCGGCCAGGAGCAGGAAGGAGGCCAGCTCCACCGTCAACAGGTAGGTGCCAAAGAGGGACATGCCCAGGGCATGGGGGCCGACGATGGCGGCCTGCCCTGGCGGCCGGGCCACGGGGCCGGGATTCAAGATGGCATAGCCGAACAGGACGGCCAGGATGGCCGCCATGACGGCCGGCACGGCCCAGGTGCTCGGGCGCAGGAGGCTGTCGTGCTCCGGGTCTTCGGGGCTGCCCAGGTTGAGCATCATGATGGCAAACAGGAAGAGGACCATGATGGCCCCGGCATAGATTATGATCTCCAGGAGGGCGACGTAGGCGGCGCCCAGGGAATAAAAGACCAGGGCCACCGACAGGAGGGAGAGGATGAGATAGAGCAGCGCGTGCACGGCGTTGCGCCGGGTGATGACCAGGAACGTGGCGACGATGGCCACCGCGCCGCCGGTGTAGAACAGCACGTTCATGGCAGCAGTCCTCGCACGTCCACCGGGGGCGCTTCCCTTTCTCCCTCGCCGCGATCCTTGACACCCACGGCGACACCGGCGACCTCGTAGAAGTTATAGTCGTGATACTTCCCGGGCCCACTGATGAGCAGATCCTCCTTTTCGTAGACGAGGTTTTCTCGCCTGTACTCGCTCATCTCAAAGTCGGGGGTGAGCTGGATGGCATAGGTCGGGCAGGCCTCTTCGCAGTAGCCGCAAAAGATGCACCGCGAGAAGTTGATCCGGAAGAAGACGGGATAGCGCCGCCCGTTCTCGTCCTCGCCGGCCTGGAGCGCGATGCAATCCACGGGGCAGGCGGCCGAGCAGAGGTAGCAGGCCACGCACCGCTCGTTGCCCTGCAGGTCGCGCGACAGGATGATGCGCCCCCGATAGCGGGGCGGGACGTGGAGGCGCTCCTCGGGATACTGGACGGTCTCCCGCCGGCGAAAGGTGTGGGTCAGAACGATCCAGAAGGCGCGCAGGACACTGAGCATACGATCTCCTTAGCCTTCCAGGGCCAACAGCACCCCGCCCGTCACGGCGAGGTTGAGGAGGGCCAGCGGCAGCAGGACCTTCCAGCCGAGGCCCATGAGCTGGTCGGACCGGAGCCGGGGCAGCGATCCGCGGGCCAGGATGAACAGCGCGATAAAGGCGAAAGTCTTGAGCAGGAACCACAGGATGCCCGGCAGGGGCAGGCCAAAGGGCGCCAGCCAGCCCCCGAAAAAGAGGGTGACGATGAGGGCCGAGATGAGGGTGACGCCCAGGTACTCGCCCACGAGGAACATGCCGAACTTGATGGCCGAGTATTCCAGGTGGTAACCGGCCACCAGCTCGTTCTCGGCCTCGGGCAGGTCAAAGGGCAGGCGGTGCGTCTCGGCCAGGCCGGCAAACAAAAAGATGATGAGGCCCAGGATCTGGGGGATAAAGAACCACAGGCCCTGCTGCGCCTCCACGATCTCGCGCAGGTTAAAGGAGCCGGCCATGAGCACCACGCCCATGAGCGACAGGGCCATGAACACCTCGTAGCTCACCATCTGCGCCGCGGCCCGCAGGCCGCCCAACAGGGAATAGTTGCTGGCCGACGCCCAGCCGGCCAGCACCAGGCTATAGACCCCCATGGACGACATGGCCAGGAAGAAAAGGAGCCCGACGTTCAGCTCCACGACGCCGATGCCGGGCGCGATGGGCACCACGGCAAAGGACATGAGGACGCTGACGATGAGAATGGCCGGCGCCAGGATGAAAACCGGCTTGTCGGCAAAGGGCGGGATCCAGTCCTCCTTGGAGAAAATCTTGATGACGTCGGCCAGGACCTGCATCACGCCCAGCGGGCCGACGCGGTTGGGGCCATAGCGGTCCTGCCAGAGGGCCAGGAGGCGCCGCTCCAGCCAGATGAGGAGGGCCGCGATGGTCAGCGCGCCGGCCAGGACGCCGACGACGACCAGGATGGAGGCCAATGGTGAACTCGATCCGTTGCTCATACGCCTGCTTTTTCCTACTCGGCGACCAATGTGACGCGCGCGTAGCGCGTGCCCAGCGCCCGGCCGGGCAGGCCGGGCAGGCCCACGGGCAGGCCGGCGATGCCCCGGGGCAGCTCCGGCACGACGCGCGCGGGCAGTTGGTAGCGGGTGACGCCGACGGTGACGGTCACGCGGTCGCCCTCGGCCGCGCCCAGGCTCCCCAGGTCGTCCTCGTTGAGGCCCAGGTAGGGCGCCGGCGCCAGCTCGGCGATGCCGGGGGCCAGGGCGCTCTGCTCCTCGGAGCCAAAGACGTGATACAGCGGCACGACGAGCCACTGCCCCTCGCGGGCCACAAAGGCGGCGGGCACCTCGTCAAAGAACGTGACCGGGCCCTCGCCCGGCTCGACGAGGCGCCGCCCCACGGGCCCGCCCTCCAGGGGGCCGCCCACCTGCTCCTGGAACTTGATCAAGGCCTGGACCGAGTTCCAGTTGGGCGCCCAGAAGCGGGGGATGATGGGCGCGGGCGGCTTGCCCTCGTAGCCCTCCATGGAAAAGGCCAGGGGTGCGTCAGGGTCCGCCGGCGGCTGGGGCTCGTGGACCGTCAGGTGGGCGACGATGGCGGTGCGGCCGCTCCAGCGGTGGGGCTGGCGCGCGACCTTTTGCTTGTCCAGGCGAAAGCCGGCGCCGGGCGCGACCTCCACGGCGGGCGCCAGGTCGGGAAGCTCCTGCGCCATGGCCGCCAGGACGTCGTCCAGCGACGCCCAGCCGCCCGTCCCCCGCCCCGACATGGCCGCCAGGGCGCCGAGCCAGCGCCAGCTCTCTTGCACCTCGCCCACGGGCGCCAGGACCTGGAAAAAGCGCTGGGCGCGGACCTCGTTGTTGACCAGGGTGCCGTCGCTCTCGGCAAAGGTGCCGGCGGGCAACACCAGGTCGGCCTCGTGGGTCGTGGGGCTCGACAGGTGGTCGACGGCCACCACGTAGGCCGCCTCTTCCAGTAGGCTGGCGGCGGCTCCCTCGTCCATGCGCCGGTACAGGTCGTTTTCCAGGACCACGACGGCCACGTTCTCCTGGCCCTGGACGGCCTCGCGGGCCTCCTCCAGGCTGCCCCCGCCCATCATGGCCAGCCCCAGGCTGTTGCACTCGGGGACCACCAGCGACAGCTCGGCCCCCAGGCTCCAGGCCACGTTGGCCGCCGCCTGGATCAGCTCCAGGCTGCCACAGCTCGTGCCGCTGATGACCAGGGGCCGCTTTGCGCGGCGCAGGCCATCGGCGATGGCGCCGGCCAGCTCCTCCAGCTCGGCCGGCAGGCCGGGCACCCGCGGCAGCGCGGGCTGCAGGGCGCGGGCCACGGCGAACCCCAGGCGCGCCAGGTCGCCGGGCGCGGCCTGGTAGGTGCCCGAGGCAATCTCGTCCAGCCGGGTGGCGTGGGGCACGGCCAGAAAGAGCGGCCCCCGGAGGCCCTCCATGGCCTTGAGCACGGCGCTGGCGTGCCAGTCGGGGATGCCCAGGTTGCGCGGGATCTCCAGGGGGCCCTGGCGCACCGACTGGTGCAGGGCCAGGGCCATCATGGGCGCCGTGTTGTTCAGGTCCTCGCCCAGGACCAACACCGCGTCGGCCCGGGACACGTCGTGGAGAGACGGGGTCCGGGCCGGCCCCCGGCGCAGGATGTCGAGGACGGCGGCCAGCAGCCGGGCGTCGGCCTCGGAGACGCCCTGGTAAAAGTTGTCGGCGCCCACCAGGGAGCGGAGGGCAAAGTTGGCTTCCAGGGAGGCCCGGGGCGAGCCGATGCCGATGAGGCGCCCACCGCCCTGCAGGAAGGCGGCCGCGTTCGCCAGGGCCTCGTCGCGTCCGGCGGGCTGCTGCTCTCCCCCGGCCGTGCGGAGGAACGGCGCGCGGATGCGCCGGGGAGCGTTCACGAACTCGTAGCCGAACCGCCCGCGGTCGCACAGGAAGTAGCCGTTGACGTCATGGTTGTAGCGGTTGCGGATGCGGCGCAGGGTGCCGTAGCGCTCGCCGGGGATGGTGTTGCAGCCCACGCTGCAATGCACGCACACCGAAGGCGCCGTTTGCAGGTCCCACTTGCGCGTGTAGTGCCTGTGGAACGTCTTGTCGACAAAGACGCCCGTGGGACAGACCTCCACCAGGTTTCCGGCAAACTCGCTTTCCAGCACGCCGTCCTCGTAGCGGCCAAAGTAGACGTGGTCGTGGATGGCAAAGGTGGCCAGGTCGTGCCCCCCGGCATAGTCGCGGTAAAAGCGCACGCAGCGATAGCAGGCGATGCAGCGGTTCATCTCGTGCTTGATAAACGGCCCCAGGTACTGGTCGCGGTGGGTGCGCTTCTGGAAGCGGTAGCGGCGATAGTTGTGGCCGGTGAGGACGGTCATGTCCTGGAGGTGGCACTCGCCCCCCTCGTCGCACACGGGGCAATCGTGGGGGTGGTTGACCATGAGCCACTCGATGACGCCGGCCCGGAAGGCCCGGGCCTCGGGGTCGTCGATAGAGATGCGCACGCCGTCGTCGGCGGCGGTCATGCAGGCCATGACGATGCGGCCCCGGGTGTCGTCTTCGCCCATGAACTGCTTGACGGCGCACTGGCGGCAGGCCCCCACCGAGTGGAGGGCGGGATGCCAGCAGAAGAAGGGCAGGTCCAGGCCCAGGCTGAGGCAAGCCTGGAGCAGGTTCTGCCCGTCCTCGACCTCGTATGCTTTGCCGTCTACGTGGATGGTCGCCATGCGCTACCTCGTAGCCTTCCAGGGGCAGCGCCCCTCGCGGATGTGCCGCTCGAAATCGTCGCGGAAGTACTTCAGGCCGCTGCGCAGGGGCTCCATGGCGCCGGGCGCCAGGGCGCAGTAGGTAAAGCCCAGCCACAGGAAGCGGCCGTGATGCTCCAGGATCTCCAGGTCTTCGGGGCGGCCGCGCCCCTCCTCGATGGCCTCCAGGGTCCGGGTGACCCAGGGGAGGCCGTCGCGGCAGGGGGTGCACCAGCCGCACGACTCGTGGGCGAAAAAGCGCTCCAGGTTGTGGATCATGGCCACGGGGCAGCGCTGGTCGTCGAGGACGATCATGGTGCCCGTGCCCAGCCGGCTGCCGGCCGCCTGCACCGAGGAGAAATCCATGGGCAGGTCCAGGTGCTCCTCCACCAGGAAATCGGTGGAGGCGCCGCCGGGCAGCAGGCCGCGGAACCCGTATCCGGGGCGCATGCCGCCGGCGTGTTCTTCCAGGATCTCGCGGACGGTGGTGCCCATGGGCAGCTCCCACAGGCCGGGCCTGTTGACCTTGCCGCTGACGCCATATATCTTGGTGCCGGCCTCTGTACTGCGGCTCAGCCCATTGTACCAGTCGGCGCCATTGGCGACGATGGCTGGCACGTTGCACAGCGTCTCCACGTTGTTGACCACCGTGGGCTTGCCCCACAGCCCGACGACGGGCGGGAAGGGGGGGCGCTGGCGGGGGATGGCCCGGCCGCCCTCCAGGGCGTTGAGCAGCGCCGACTCTTCGCCGCAGATGTAGCGGCCCGCACTGGCGTGGAGCGACATTTCCAGGTTCCAGCCGGTGCCCAGGACGTTCCGGCCGGCATAGCCCGCCTGGTAGGCCTCGGCGATGGCCCGCCGCAGGTACTGCTGGGGCTGCTTGTAGGCCCACCGGATAAAGATGTAGGCCACGTCGGCCTGGATGGCATAGGCGCTGAGGAGCATGCCCTCCAGGAGGAGGTGCGGGTTGCCCTCCAGGAGCATCCGGTCCTTGAACGTGCCGGGCTCCATCTCGTCGGCATTGGCCACCAGGTACTTGGGCCGGGGCGCGTCGTCGCCCATGGGCACAAAGCCCCACTTGGCGCCCGTGGGAAAGCCGGCGCCCCCGCGGCCCCGCAGGTTTGAGTCCTTGACCACCTGCGTCACTTCCCCGGGCGACATCTCCAGGAGCGCCTTGCGCAGCGCCTGGTAGCCCCCGGTCTGCTCGTAAGCCTCCAGGCTGAGGGGCCCCTCGCCGGGCCGGATCTGTCCAGTCAGCGGCCGCTCCATGCCATTCCTTTCTCCCCGGTTCATTGAGCCTTCAGCCATCTTTACTTTCCCGGCGCTACGGATAGCGCGCCAGGATCTCGTCCAGGGCCTCGGCCTGCACCGGCCCGTGGAGGTCGTCGTCGATCATCATCGCCGGGGCGCGGTCGCAGGCGCCCAGGCAGGGGATGGTCAGCAGCGTGAAGCGGCCGTCGGCCGTGGTCTGGCCCAGGCCGATGCCCAGCCGCTGCCCAAGCTGCGCCAGGATCTCCTCGTAGCCCATCACCCAGCAGCTCACCGTGTCGCAGACGAGGATGACGTGCCGGCCCACCGGCCGGCGAAAGATGAGGTTGTAGAACGTCGCGACGCCGTCCAGCTCCTCGGCCGACATGTCCAGCATGGCCGCCACGTCCTGAAGCGCCTCGTCGGGCACCCAGCCGCGATGGCGCTGCACGACCAGGAGCGCCTCGACGCAGGCCGCCTGCTTGTGCTCGTAGTGGCTCAGCTCTTCCAGGATTTCGGTCGTTTCGTCACTCGTCAGCATCTCGGTTCCCCTGCCGGGGCTCCCTTTCCGGTCCTGTGCCGGCCGCCTGGCCAGGGATGACCCGGCGGCTAGCGGTCCACGTCGGACAGCACAAAGTCGAGGCTGCCCAGGATGGCGATGAGATCGGCCACCTGAAACCCATTGGCCATCAAGGGTATCATCTGCATGTGGGCAAAGGACGGCGTGCGGATCCGCGTGCGGTACGACTGGTCGCTGCCGTCGCTGATAAGATAGTAGCCGTTGTCGCCCTTGGACGCTTCGGTGGGCACCATGGACTCGCCCGCGGGGATGACCGGCCCCCAGCTCACGCTCAAGAAGTGGTGGATGAGCGTCTCGATGTCGTGCATCGTCCGCGGCTTGAGGGGCGGCGTGGCCAGGGGATGGAGCGACTTGTACGGGCCGGGCGGCATCTGCTCCACACACTGGCGAATGATGCGCAGGCTCTGGCGCATCTCTTCCACGCGCACCACTGCGCGGTCGTAGCTGTCGCCATTGGTCGCCGTGGGAATCTCGAACTCGAACTGATCGTAGCCCGAGTAGGGCCGCATTTTGCGCAGATCCCACGCCAGGCCGCAGGCGCGCAGCCCGGGCCCGGTGGCGCCCCACTCCATGGCCTCGTCCAGGGTGTAGCGGCCAATGCCCACCGTCCGCCCCTTGAAGATGGCGTTGTCCATGACCAGCTTGTCGTACTCGCGCAGGCGGGCGGGCATGGAATCGAGGAAATCGCGGACCAGCTCTTCCCAGCCGTGGGGCAGGTCGGCGGCGACGCCCCCGATGCGGAACCAGCTCGGGTGCATGCGGCCGCCGGTGATGGCCTCGGCGATGTCGAATATGCGCTCGCGGTCGCTGAACATGTAGAACACGGGCGACAACTGGCCCACGTCCTGGGCAAATGTGCCGTACCACACCAGGTGGTTGGCGATGCGGTACAGCTCGGTGAGCATGACGCGGATGACCCTGGCGCGGTCGGGCACGTCGATGCCGGCCAGCCTCTCCAGGGTGGTGAGATAGGCCAGGTTGTTTACCACGCCCGAGAGATAGTCCACGCGGTCGGTGTAGGGCAGGTAGGTGTGCCACGTCTGGCGCTCGCCCATCTTTTCGGCGCCGCGGTGGTGAAAGCCGATGTCGGGCACGGCGTTGAGGATCTCCTCGCCGTCGAGCTGGAGGATGACGCGCAACACGCCGTGGGTGCCCGGGTGCTGGGGGCCCATGTTCACGAACATGAACTCGCCCTCCAGGCCCCGCCGCTCCAGGCCCCACTCCTCGGGCTCGAATTGCAGCAGCTCCAGCTCGGCCTCCTTCTTTTCCTCCGTCATTTGAAAGGGGCCCATCTCGGTGGCGCGGGCGGGGTGCTCCTTGCGCAGGGGGTGGCCCTTCCAGCCGGGCGGCATCAGGATTCTGCGCAGGTTGGGATGGCCCTCGAAGGTGATGCCGAACATGTCCCAGGCCTCGCGCTCGTACCAGTTGGCCGCCGGCCAGATGTCGGTGATGGTCGGCACCATGGGATACTCGCCCTCCAGGCCCACCTTCAGGCGCAGGTCGGCGTTGCGCTCGTAGGAGCGCAGGGTATAGACCACGGTGAAATCGGCCTCGGGCAGGCCCGCGCGGTGCTGCCGGGATCTCTCGTCGACGGCCGTCAGGTCGTAGAGGGTGCGGTAGGGCTGCGAGACGCCCGTCTTCAGGTGGCGCAGGACGTCGCGAAAGGCGTCGGGGGCCACCCACAGGGTAGGCATGTCGTCCCTTGTCTCCTGCCAGGCGAGAATGTCCGGGCCAAAGCGCTCTTGCAGCTCGCCCGCGATGCCCTCCGTGGCGGGCCGTTCCTGGTCGATCACTCCTCTCTCCTCGGCGCTCACGTCGTGCACCTCATCCCTCACCTGCATGGTCGGGAGAGCGCAAGAAGAGCTGCTTCCGGCGCTCCTCGCGCTTCAGGTCGCGGAAGGAGGGGGGATCGGGCCGCTCCACCACCTGGGGCCCGATTGTCCAGCTCAGGGGCCGTTTCTCCGAGCCTACGAGCTCGCTCAGGCGCAGCAGGCCGTACATGAACGACCCGGGGCTGGGCGGGCAGCCCTGGATGTAGAGGTCCACGGGCAGGAACTTGTCGACGCCCTGCACGACGCTGTAGATGTCGTACATGCCCCCCGAATTGGCGCACGAGCCCATGGAGATGACCCAGCGCGGCTGCATCATCTGGTCGTAGAGCTGCTGGATGACCGGCGCCATCTTGACAAAAACGGTGCCGGCGATGACCATCACGTCGGCCTCGCGGGGCGAGGAGCGGATAACCTCGGAGCCAAAGCGGGCGATGTCGTACTTGCTGGTCAGGCTGGTGGCCATCTCCACGTAGCAGCAGGAGAGGCCAAAGTTGAACGGCCAGAGGGAGTACTTGCGCCCCCAGGCCAGGAGGTCCTGGAGCCGCGAGAGGAGCACCGAGCGCCGGACCGTCTCGGCGTACGGGCCGTCGCCGCCCTCGCGCGGAGCATCGGGTTGTCGGTTCATCGCTCCACCGCGCCCTTCCGGCCGCCGCCCTCGTGGCGCAGGGCGCGAGGCCCCCAGTCGAGGGCGCCCACGCGCCACAGATAGACCAGGGCCAGGAAGAGGACGGCCATAAAGATGACGGCTTCGACGTAGCCCGCCCAGCCCAGGTCCCGGAAGGCGATGGCCCAGGTGAGGAGAAAGGCGGCCTCCAGGTCAAAGATGACGAAAAAGAGGGCCACCTGGTAGAACTTGATGCCAAAGCGCAGCCGTGCCGAGGTGGTGGGCACGATGCCCGATTCGTAGGGTACGCCCTTCCCTCCCCGGTCCCGGCGCTCGCCGAGTAGATAGGAAAGGACCAGCATGCCGGCGGCCACGATGAGGACGAGGACGGCATAAACGAGCAGAGGCCACAGTATCGGTGCTTTCAATGGCGATCTCCAAAGAACGGTGCTTCTCTCCCAACCCTGGAATCCCGGCCGGCAAGGAGCGGCCGGGCGAACACACAGACAACCGCTCGGGCAGCGACAAGTTGACCGGCCCTTGCCGGTCTTGCCCGCAATTATTATAACACCTCACGGACTTGCCTACTGGCGGGATTGGTTGCAAAAGGGTTGGAGATGGTAGCAGCGAGTTGGAGCGCAGCGGTCCAACCCGCTGGCCCCAGGGAAGCACTTTGCATCTCGTTGACTTATTCCAGTGCCTATGCTAGAATAGTTTCAGGCCGCCCCCGAAGCCGCGGGCTGGCCCGGTGCACGGCGAAAGGTGCGGGTTCCGGGCGCCCGAGCGAGGGCCCGCTTGGACGGACCACCGCCGAGCAGCAGGATCAATTGAACGAGGGAATCATCTGATGCTTGAGGGACTGCCCGGGTTCTTGGGCAGGCTTGGCCTTGTACTGGGCGCGCTCGCCCTGTCGGCCACCGCCCTGGTGTCGCTCTATCGGCAGGCCATGGCTGTACAAAACGTCGTCCATATTTTCAATCGCGTGCTTCGCAACCTGGCCGATCTGCCGGCGCGCCTCGACCAGGGAATGCGGGACCGGATGCGCCGCCTCTTTTTCCGGCCCCGCGGTGCGGTCCTGCCCGCCGAAGTGCGCAAGGAGCTGGAGCGGGTGATGCTGGCCCGCGAAAATACCTTCGAGGAGGACCCCGGAGCCAAGATCGTGCCCAACGAGTACGTCGTCGAGCTGCACGACGGCATTTACCAGCGCCACTACCAGCCCGAAGAAAAAGAGATCGTCGAGGGCTGGCAGCGCTGGCTGGTGGAGCTGCTGGATACGACCAACAATCGCTACGGCGACCGGCGGTACCGCTTCTGGGGACCGGTCCAGGTGACCCTCCAGGCGGCGGGCGACCTGCACCCCGACCAGGTGCGGGTCCAAGGCCGGATCAATGCCGGAACGGGCCCCTACGTGCCGCCGCCCCGGGCCAGGGCCGCCGCGCCCGCCCCCCGGGCGCCGCAGGCGCAGGCCGCGCCGGCCGTCCAGGCGCCGCCGACACAGACCGCGGCCGTCACCGCCCTGCTGCCCGCTTCGGCGGCGGGCTGCCTGGAGCTGCTGCCCGCCGGCCCCCAGTGGCGCCTGCGCCGCGGCACGACGGTTCTGGGCCGCAGCGAAAGCGCCGACGTCTACCTGGACATGCCCCACGTCCAGGAAAAGCGCCTCATCAGCGGCCACCATGCCACCATCCGCTGCAGCGACGGCCGGTGCCGCCTGTTCGACGGGTCGCCGGGCGGCCAGCGCTCGGTGAACGGCACCTACGTCAACGGCCGCCGGGTGCCGCCCGAGGGCCACGAGCTGCTCGATGGCGACGTCATCGTCCTGGCGGCCGTGGATCCCGACAACCCCCGCCCCGACCTGCCGGGCGTCGTGGGGCTCATCTTTCACGCCGGCTGCCCATGACCCTGGAGCCCATGACGCTGGAGCCCGTGACGGTAGAGATCGACGGCCGCCGCGCCCCCGGGGGGGCTCGCGACCCGCGCCAGGCCGGGCCGGGAACCACCGGCCCGGGATGCCCGCGGCCATGAACCTGAGCGTCGATACCGTATGGTATATCGTTCTCCTGGTCCTCAAGTGGGCCTTTATCGGGCTCGTCTATTTCGTGCTGTGGATGCTCCTCAAGGCCGTGTGGCGGGAGATGGGCCAGCGCCTGTCGGCCGACGTGCGCCAGCCGGCCGCCGCGCCCGGGCGCCTCAGGGTGCTGCAGAACGGGGGCGGCTCGGGCCTGAGCAGCGGCATGGTCATCCCCCTCCAGCCCGAGACGAGCGTGGGCGCCAACCGATCCAACAACCTGGTCATCCGCGACCCCTACGTTTCGCGGCAGCACGCACGCCTGCGTTGGGACGGCCTGAACTGGTGGATCCAGGACCTGGGCAGCCGCAATGGGACGTTCGTCAACGAGCAGCGTTGCCCTGCCCACCAGGAGCTGAAGGTGCCCTTTGGCGCCCGGCTGCGCATGGGAGGCGAGGTCTTTGAGCTGTTGCAGTAGCGCGGGCGAGGGGAGGGGCCGGGCATGAGCGCCAGGCCAAGACCCTGGTTCCTGCGCACCTACCGCCGGACCGAGGCGTCGCTGGTCGTCGTCGTGGTGGCCATTGCCTTCCTGGGCTTTGCCCTGGTGGAGGGCGCGGCGCGCATCCAGCAGGGGGTGCCGCCCCTGCCGCTGCCCTGGGATGCCCTGCGGCCGCCGGCGGTGCTCGCCCTGGTCCTGGTGGGCCTGCACCTGCTCCTGCGCTGGCGGGGCACCGAGACCGAGCAACTGCTCCTGCCCATCACCGGCCTGCTGCTGGCCCTGGGCCTGACCATGATCTGGCGGCTGCGCGGCGACGACGGCGTCTGGCAGCAGGTCGTCCGCGGTCTCGTGCCCGGCGCGGTCCTGGCCGGCGTCGTCATCGCCCGGCCGGCCCTCATCGAGCGCGTGCGCCGGGAGTGGCCCCTGGTGGTCAGCCTGGGGGGGCTGGTCCTGCTGATGCTGACCGCCTTTTTCGGCGTCGTGGACGAGTCGGGCGCCCGGCTGGCGCTGCGCATCGGCCCGTTGGCGGTGCAGACCTCGGAGATCATCAAGCTGTCGCTCATCGTCTTCCTGGCGTGGTACATCGAGAGCGAGTGGGAGGAGGCCGAGGCGCGGGCCATCGACCTGGGCTGGATCAAGCTGCCCGCCCTGCGCTATTTTGTGCCCGGCGTCCTCTTTGTCGTGCTCGCCATCCTGGCCCTGGTCAAGATGGCCGACCTGGGCGCCATCCTCATCCTGGGCAGCCTCTTTGTGGCCATGCTCTACGCCGGCTTTCAGCCGCGCATCCTGGCGCCCATCGCCACCATCGGCCTGCTGCTGTCGGTGGCCGCCGGCCTGTTCCTGGCCCTCGTGTGGGAGGTGCCCGACGTGGTGCAACTGCGGGTGGCCGCCTTTCGCGATCCCTGGAGCCAGGAGCCCCTCCTGGTCGAAGGCCAGCCGACGGGGCTGACCATCGCCGAGGGGCCGGGCTACCAGATCCAGCAGTCGGTGTATGCCACCGTGGCCGGCGGGCTGAGCGGCACGGGCCTGGGCTTTGGCTCGCCCCGGAACATCCCCCTGGCTCACTCGGAGTTTATCCTGGCGGCCATCGTCGAGGAGCTGGGCATCATCACCGGGCTGGCCGTCCTGGCGCTGTTCGTCGTCCTCTGCTGGCGCATCCTGCGCCTGGGCATCATGCTGCCCGAGGCGCAGATGTTCGAGCGGCTGCTGCTGGTGGGCATCGCCATCCACTTTTTCACCCAGGTCTTTGTCATGGGCGCCGGCACCTTTAACCTGCTGCCCCTGACGGGCATCACCGTACCGTTCATGAGCCAGGGCGGCGTGGCGCTGATGGTCAACCTGCTGGAGGTGGGCCTGGCCCTGGCCCTGGCGCAGCGCCTGCAGCCCGTGGAGCAGGCGCCGTGACCCTCGCCCGCCGCATCTGGCACCTGGCCTTTGTCGTCGCCGTGGGGCTGAGCCTGGTCTCGTTCCGCATGGCCTACTGGCCGCTCCTGCGCAGCCGCGACCGGCACCCGGTGGCCCCCGACGTGCAGGCCTACGCCGAGGCCGGCTCCAACCTGGAGGGCGGCGCGCAGCCGCGGGAGCTGCCGGCCCCCGTCGTGCAGCGCACGGTGCAAAAGCTGGCCAGCGTCACCCGGGGCACGATCTATGACCGCGAGGGGCGCCCCCTGGCCCACGACCGGCCCGAGGACCGGACCCGCGTCTACGCCGAGCCCTCCCTGGCCCACGTCGTCGGCTACGTGTCGGGCCTGCGCCTGGGTGTGGCGGGCATCGAGGCCACCCACAACCGCACCCTCCTGGGCCTGGACCGGCCCGACAGCCAGCTCATGGAGGCCATGCACCGGCCCATCGTCGGCAGCGACGTCTACCTGACCATCGACCTGGAGCTGCAGCAGGTGGCCGCCCGGGCCCTTGGCGGCCGCGCGGGGGCGGTGGTGGCCCTCGACGGGCACAGCGGCGCGGTCCTGGCCATGGTCAGCGCGCCGGGTTTCGATCCCAACCGCGTCCTCGAGGATGGGTACGCGGCCGGGCTGCTGGCCCAGGGCCAGAACGCCTTCCTCAACCGGGCCACGCAGGGTCTGTACGTGCCCGGCTCCACGTGGAAGACCGTCACCCTCATCGCCGCCCTGGACAGCGGCCAGGTGTCGCCGGCCACCGTCTTTGACTTTGGCGAGCCCCGCACCAACGCCCAGGGCAGGCGCTACTACGTCTACGAGGTGGACGGCTTTGTCGTCGAGGACCCCAACCACGAGGAGCGAACCCTCAACCTGCAGGGGGCCTACGTGCGGTCGGCCAACGCCGCCTTTGCTCGCATGGCCGACGAGATGGACGGGGCCACCTATATTCGCTACGCCCAGGCCCTGGGCATTGGCCGCGACGAGCCCCCGCCCATCGAGATCGCCGCCGCCGCGTCGCGGCTGGCCGGCGACCTGGCGTCGCTGGAGACGAACAACGTGCTGCAGGCCTCCACGGGCTTTGGGCAGGGCGAGCTCCTGGTCTCGCCCCTGAGCATGGCACTGGTGGCGGCCAGCGTGGTCAACGCCGGCCACGTGCCCGAGCCGCACCTGGTGCAGGCCGTCCGGTCTCCTTCGGGGGTGCCGCTGCAGGTGGACGTGCGGCGCAACTGGATCCGGAACGCCATGCGGCCCGCCACGGCGCGGACCGTGCACGACATGATGGTCGCCGTCGTCGACAGCGGGCAGGCAAGGGATGCCTCGGTGCCGGGGGCCACGGTGGGCGGCAAGACGGGCACGGCGCAGTTGGGGGGCAGCCTCTCGCCCCACGCCTGGTTCATCGGTTTCGTAGAGACAGAGGACCGCGTGGTGGCCATCGCCGTCATCGTGGAGCAGGGGGGCAGCGGCGGCACGGTGGCGGCGCCCATCTTTGGCCAGGTGGCCCGGGCGGCCGTCGAGCGGTTGGGAGGGCGTTAGATGCGGGACGATCTCATCGGGCAGCAACTGGACGAGTACCGCCTGTTGGCCCTCCTGGGCAGGGGCGGCATGGCCCGCGTCTACCTGGGGCTCGACGTGGGGCTGAAGCGCTACGTTTCGATCAAGGTCATCGACCCGCCCTTCCGCAGCGACCCGGGCTACGTGCAGCGCTTCGAGCGGGAGGCCCAGGCGGTGGCCCGCCTGGAGCATCCCCGCATCGTGCGCCTCTACCGCTACGGCCAGGCCGGCGACATGCTCTACATGGCCATGCAATACGTGGAGGGCGCCGACCTGGAGTCGCTCCTGTCCAACTACCGCCAGAACGATCAGTTCATCTTGCCCACCGAGGCGCAGCGCATCGTCGGCGAGGTGTGCCAGGCCCTGGACTATGCCCACGCCCGGGGTGTGGTCCACCGCGACGTCAAGCCGGGCAACATCCTGGTCGACAGCCAGGGACACGCCTACCTGACCGACTTTGGCCTGGCGCTCTTTGCCGAGCCGCCGGAGGGCGAGGAGCACTTTGGCACGCCCCAGTACATGGCCCCCGAGCAGATCCTCTCGCCTGCCGGCGCCCTGCCCGAGAGCGACCTGTATGCCCTGGGCATCGTCCTGTACGAGATGTTCACGGGGCAACTGCCCTTTGACGGCGAGACGATGCAGGTGGCTGCCAGCCAGGTACACGACGCGCCCCGGGCGCCGCGCCGCATCCGCCCGGACATCAACCCTGCCCTGGAGGCCCTCATCCTCAAGGCCCTGGCCAAGGATCCCCGCGACCGCTACCAGTCGGGCGCGGAGCTGGCCCGGGCCCTGGACCGCGCGCTCCAGACCGAGCCCGCGACCCCCGTGACCCCACCCTATTTGACGATGGGGGAACGGGTGACGGCCGAGCTGCAGAGGCAGCCTGCCCCACCGGCGCCGGCGACCGGCCGGCGGCGCGCGTCGTCGTCGCCGCCGGTCTCGGCGGCTCCCGTGCGGCGGTCGCTGCGCTGTCTCTT
>DAOUHB010000037.1:0-17773 GCA_034428935.1 Anaerolineae bacterium
AGACGTGGCCCAGGAGGCCGCCCAGGCCCATCTGGCCACCCTGGCCGACCGCCACGCCACCAACGCCGCCCTGGTGGCCCTCCGGCCCGATACGGGCGAGATCCTGGCCATGCTGGGCAGCGCCGATTTCAACAATGCGGACATAGACGGGCAGGTGAACGTCACGCTGCGGCCCCGGCAGCCGGGCTCGTCCATCAAGCCCGTGACCTACGTGACCGCCTTCGAGAAGGGCTGGACGCCGGCGACGCTCATCTGGGACGTCAAGACGGAATACACCGACGCCCAGGGCCAGCCCTGGAGCCCGAGGAACTATGACGGCGAGGAGCACGGCCCCGTCCTCGTGCGCGAGGCCCTGGCCCGCTCCCTCAACATCCCGGCGGTCAAGACGCTCGAATTCGTCGGGCTGCCCGACATGCTGGACACCGCCCACCGCCTGGGCATCGAGTCGCTGGACCGCACCGACTACGGGCTGAGCCTCACCCTGGGCGGCGGCGACGTGACCCTCCTGGAGATGGCCGGGGCCTTTGCCACCTTTGCCAACGGCGGCAAGCGCGTGCCACCCGTGGCCATCCTGCGCATCGAGGACGCGACGGGCGGGGTCATCGAGGAGTACCAGGCGCCGCCGGGCGAGCAGGTCATCAGCGCCCAGCACGCCTATCTCATCACCGACATCCTGGCCGACAACAATGCCCGGGCGCCGTCCTTCGGCCGGAACAACCCCCTGGTCCTCTCGCGGCCGGCGGCGGCCAAGACGGGCACGACGGACGACTGGCGCGACTCGTGGACCGTGGGCTATGCGCCCGAGCTGGCGGCCGGGGTGTGGGTGGGCAACGCCGACAACACGGCCATGAACAACGTCTCTGGTTCCCGGGGCGCGGCGCCCATCTGGCAGGCCTTCATGGAGCGGGCGCTGGAGGGCGTGCCCGTGTCCCAGTTCGTCCGCCCCGAGGGCATCGAGGAGCACGAGATCAGCGCCGATTCCGGGGCGCTGCCCGGGCCGGCCACCCCACCCGACCGCCGCCGCAGGGAGATCTTTGCCGCGGGCCAGGTCCCCCTGGGCCCCGAGCACGACTTTCACCAATTCGTGCGCATCGACGTCAGCACCGGGGCGCTGGCAACCGAGTTCTGCCCGCCGGAGGTCGTGGAGGAGCAGTACTTTTACGTGCTGCCCGGCGAGGAGGGCAAGCGCTGGGCAGAGGCGCGTGGCATCCCCCAGCCGCCGGCGGAGCCCTGCACCGTGCACGCCGGCCCGTCGCAGGTGTCCATCTTCCAGCCCCTGCCGTGGGAGACGGTGGGCGGCGAGGCCTACGTCGTGGGGCGGGCAAACATGCTGGATTTCTCCCACTATGTGGTAGAGTACGGCGAGGGCGACGATCCCATCGGCTGGGGCCACGTGGCCGGGCCGGTGTACACCTCCGTCGAGAGCGGCATGTTGGCCACCTGGGACGTGCGTTCCCTGGCCAACGGACCGTACACCCTGCGGGTGGTGGTATTTGACTCGGCGGGCCACAGCGTCGAGGCGCGCACCTGGGTCAACGTGGAGAATGCCCTGCCCACCGCCACGGAGATGCCCACCTGGACCCCGGAGCCGTCGGCCACGTTCACGCCTCCGGCCACACCCACCGCTGCCCCGACCCCGACGGCCACAAATACACCGCCGCCCACCTCCACCACGGCCCCCACCGCCACGCCCGCGCCCACCGAGCCTCCGCCCACCGAGACCCCTATGCCCACCGAGACCCCCGCGCCCACGGAGACGCCGGCAGAGACCCCCACTCCATCCCCCACACCGACGGCCACACAGACAGGCGAGGCGAGCCCTTGAGGCAGCCGGGCACCAGGTACAAAGGCCCTTCCCTCTAGACCCTCTTTGGCCTGGTCCCCAAGCCCGAACAACGCGATCGGGCCTGCCCGCCGGCAGCGCTACTCGCCCCCGAGCCGTCGCAGCAGCTCGCCGGCCGGCAGGCGCTCCTCGTTGCGCCAGATCATGGCCCGGGGATGGTCGTACACGACCAGGCTCTCGTCGGGCAGGAGCCAGCGGGGGGCGGCGCCGGGCAGCGGCGGCACGCGGGGGTTGAGCCACGCCGGCCCGCGGAGAAACTCGCCGGCCGGGCGAAAGCCCAGCTCCCCGGCAAAAAGCTGCCGGTAGTAGACGCACGTCACGGGGTACCGCTCCGGCAGCCGGGCCAGGGCGCCGTAGGCCCGCCGGCTGGCAACCACCACGTAATCGGCCCCGGCCAGCCCGTCCGCCAGGGTCTGCGCCTTGGCCGCGCCGTCCGGCTCGTCGTAGACGGGCAGCACCCGCACGTGGTATTCCTCGATGCGCCGGGGCTGCCCGTCCAGGTCCAGGGGCAGGGGCAGGGCCGTGTCCCAGTCCTCCACGGCCAGGGCGCTGCCCGCCGACACGTTCCGGTAGATCCAGGCCGACGCCGCCGTCCACGGGTGCGGCCCGGCATAGATCTGCACAAAGAGGAGGGCATAGGCCAGCGATGCGCCGCCCAGGACCAAGCCCGCCATCCGGGACAGCCGCCTGTCCCGCATGCCTGCCACGGCCTGGGCCGCCAGGACGCACAGGACCGGCATCAGGGGCAGGGCGTAGCGCAGGGGTTTGGCGTAGAGCAGGCCCGTGACGAGGAACGTGGGGCCGGCCCAGGCCAGGATCAGGGTGTCGGCCGGGGCGCCGCGGCGCAGCCAGCGCAGCAGCAGGGCGGACAGCCCGGCCCAGCCCGCCAGGCCCGCGGGCAGGCCCAACCCCCAGAGCGCCACCTGCCAGGCGGTATAGAGATACGGGAGCGTCCCGGCGTACTGGCGGGTATAGGGCACGTCCAGCCGGCCCCAGGCGATCTGTGCCTCGCGCTGTGTGTCGGCCAGGAAGGTCCGCCAGTCGAGGAGGGCGTAGGGCTGGACCAGCAGGAAGGTGAGGGCGCACAGGAGCAGCGCCAGGAGGAGGTCGGGGAGCGGGTACCGGCCGCAAGGACGGCGCTCCTGGCTGCCGGCGCGCAGGTAGTAGGCCGTGGGCAACAGCAGCAGGAGCGGAGCGCCGCTGACCTTGGTGGCCAGGGCCAGGCCAACGACCACCCCCAACGCTGCCTGCCGCCCGCGGCCCGCGCCGCCCGCCACGTCAAAGGCCAGGTTGAGGGCCAGCATCGCCAGGAAGGTGAGGGGCACGTCGGCGGTGTAAAAGTGGGCGGCCTGCACGTGCGCCACGGCCAACGCCACCAGGGCCGCTGCCAGGAGGGCCACGCCCCGGGCGGCTTCCGGGCGGCCGGACGCCGCGGCCAGGCGCCGGGCGAGGGTGTAGGCCAGGCAGACCGTCCCCAGGTCAAAAAGGACTGCCAGCAGGCGCCCGACCAGGTGCAGGCTGTCGTCCGGAGACTGGCCCATGCCGAGGGCCGGCCCCAGGGGCGCCAGCAGCCCGGCGGCCAGGCGCAGCAGGTAGATGGGCAGCGAGCCGTAGGCGAAAAAGCCCGGGTTGAGGGGGCTCTCGGCGCTCAGGGCCTGGGCCAGGCTCTCCGGCCGGCCCAGGCCCAGGGCGACGAAATAGATCTGGCGCTCGTCGGGGTGCAGCCATTGGCCGCCATCCCAGTTGAGGCCGTAGAGACGGAGGGCCGCGCCGGCGACCAGGACGGCAAGGAGGGGCAACCAGGGGACGCGGAGGGCGCGAAGGGAGGCCCTCTCGCGCGGCGGCCCGACGCCCGTTCCCTCCTCTTGCATCTGCCCTCCCACCTCTGGCCGTAGGATAGCCGCGGCAAGGCGATTTGTCAAGCAGGTGAGGGACGGCGGCCCGGTTGCGACAAAACTGCGACAGGAGCGCGATACGGGCGCGACAGGCAGGGGGTAGAATCTCCTCAGTTTGACAAGGAGGTTTATCCCATGACGAACCTATCGGTTAGCACTTCGGGCCTGACGCGCCGCTTTGGCTCCGTCACCGCCGTGGACGGCCTGGAGCTGAACGTGCCCACGGGCTGTGTCTATGGCTTTCTGGGGCCCAACGCCGCGGGCAAGACGACCACCATCCGCCTGTTGCTGGGCCTCATCCGCCCCCACGCTGGCTTTGTGCAGCTCTTTGGCCGGCCCATGGCCGGCGACGGCCGCGCGCTCCTGCGCCGCGTGGGCGCCCTCGTCGAGGCGCCCTCCCTCTACCCCAACCTCACCGGCTGGGAGAACATGGAGGTCACCCGGCGCCTCGTGAACGCTTCCCGGGCCCAGATCGGCTGGGCGCTGCACACGGTCCGCCTGGAAGACGCCGCCCACCGCCGCGTGGGCGGGTATTCGACGGGCATGAAGCAGCGTCTGGGCCTGGCCCTGGCACTGCTCAACTCGCCGGAACTGCTCATCCTGGACGAGCCGACCAACGGCCTGGACCCGGCTGGCATCCACGAGATGCGCGATCTGCTCCGCCGCCTGCCCGAGACCCACGGGGTGACCGTCTTTCTTTCCAGCCACCTCCTGGCCGAGGTGGAGCAGGTGGCGAGCCACATCGGCATCCTCCAGGCGGGGCGCCTGTGCTTCCAGGGCACGCTGGAAGAACTCAATGCCCGCATGAGCGAGCAGGTGGTGGTGGGCGTCGGCCAGCCGGACCAGGCCCGGCAGCTCCTCACGCAGGCCGGCTGGAACGTCCATGCCAACGGCGGCCACCGGCTGGCCGTGGCGGTCAACGGCCAGTCGGACGCGGCGCTGATCAACGCCCAACTGGTAACGGCCGGCGTCAACGTCTTCCAGCTCAGCCTGGAGAAGCCGAGCCTGGAGGACATTTTCCTGAAGCTGACACACGCCTGAGCAAAGCAGGCGAAAGGATAAGGAGGCTACAATGGAATTCATTCGTGTCGCCGCAGCCGAAAGGCTCAAGATGCAGCGCACCCTCGGCCTGTGGCTGGCGCCCCTGGCGCCCCTGGTCATCATTGCCTTGCAGATGGCCGTGGTGCTGGATGGCAGGGTGTTTTACGAGCGGGCGCCCCTTGAGACCTGGGGCAGCTATGCGCGGCAAACCATGTTCCTGTGGGGCGTGTTCATGCTGCCCCTGTTTATCACCCTCGAAACCGCCCTCCTGGCCAACCTGGAGCACGCCAACCAGCAGTGGAAGCACCTGTACGCGCTGCCCATCCGCCGGGGGACCATCTATGCGGCCAAGCAGTTGAACGGCATGCTGCTCATCGGCCTGAGTATGGCCGCTCTGAGCGTCTTCACGGGGCTTTCGGGCCTGGCGCTGCGGCTCATCGCCCCCGGCCTGGGGTTCGAGGAGCCGGTGCCCTGGGCGGACATCCTGCGCTACGCGGGGTTGTCCTACCTGGCCTCGTGGCTCATCATCTCGATCCACACCTGGATCGCCCTCCGCTGGCCCAGCTTTGTCGTGGCCAGCGCCGCGGGCATCGCCTTTGTGGTTGTGGCCGTGGTGGTGATCCAGAGCAAGTACGGCCCCTGGTACCCCTGGACCCTGCCGGCCATCCTGGTCAACGACCTGAGCGAGGGGCTCAAGCCCTGGACGGCCCTGGCCCTGGGCAGCCTGGGCGGGCTGGCGGTGGCCGTGCTGGGAGGCTGGGAGGTGTCGCGCCGCGACGCGCTGTAGGGCGTGGCTCGCCCCAGGGAGAGGAATCGCATCGGGCAGCGCGGCACTCAGGCGCCGCGCTGCTTGCGCACGTGGGCGATCTCCTGGGCAAAGATGCGCCGCAGGATGGCGATGGAGGCCGCGTAGGTGGCGTCGACGCCAAAGTAGGAGAGGCTCTTGGACAGGAGCGTCTGCCGCCGGCTGTAGGGCGTGTCCGAAGCATAGTGGATGACGCCGATGTCGTAGGGTGCGTTGATAAAGAGGTTGACGATCTCGTTGACGGGGTAGCGCACGGGATAGATGTCCTCGTAGACGGCGCTCAGGTAGGGGCCGGTCTCCATCTCGATGTCGGTGTAGCCCTCCTTGTAAAAGACGCTCACGAAATCGCGGTTCTGCAAGAAGGTGCCCCGCACCGTCACCGCCTTCTGGTTGTCAAAGACGCTCGCCTGGGTCAGATAGGGCGCCACGTCGGCGGCCACGAAGCAGTTTCTGAAGAGATACGTGTTCTGGGAATGCTCGTCATAGACCACGTTGGGGATCATGACGTCGCCCACCTGGCCGTTGAGCGTGGCCGCCTTGCCCATCAGGTACACGCCCTGCAGCTCGCCCAGGTTGGTAGCCGCCTGGCTGAGGATCTGGTAGGCGGCCATGCCCAGGGGATAGTCCACGTTAAAGATCACGGCATCGCTCTCGCGCAGGGCGTCCAGCCCGTCCATCTGCAACCGGCTGTCAAAGGCCGACGGGCAGAGGGACTTGAACTCGATGACCTGGGCTGCCACGTCCAGGTAGAGGGGGTTCTCCACCTGGAGCAGCCCGTTTTCGCCCCAGTGCTGTTGCATGTCCGCCTGCCTGGCGGCCTGCTCGGCCTCGTCGCCGTGGCGCAGATACCTGGCCAGCGTGTAGTAGAGCAGGTTTTCCAGGTTGTCCTGGCGCCGCGAGTTCTTGATCCCCTGGTAATGGTGCCACAGGTTCTCGGGGTTCTCGGCCTCCAGGTAGGCGGCGAGCTCTTGCTCCCGCGCCCGGGCATAGCCGCCCAGCAGGTTGACAAAGCTGTGGGTGTTGGACGAGACGAAATAGACCGGCCGGTCAAAGAGGTCGCCTGGCAGGGAGCGATGGACCGCCTTGGAGATGGTGTTCCACCAGCCATCCGTCGCCCGCCGGTAGTCGGTCAGCGAGCCCGCCAGGAGGCGAAGGGCCATGTCCTTGCGCTCGCGGCCCGCCTGGAGCAGGTTGGGCCATAGGGCCGGCCCCCAGGCCGCCTGGAGCTTGACGAAATCGTCGGCCGAGATGCCCAGGGCCATCGCCACGTCGCCCACATCATCGGGCGCCAGGGCTCTTTCTCCCGAGACGTGGGCCTCGATACGCTGCAGCATGTCCGTGCCCGACAGCCGGTCGTGGAGCTTGTTCCACTCGATCTGGTAGGCGGTCAGCATGGGGATCAGGTCGTCGATGTCAGAGACGCTGGCGATAAAGGCCGCCAGGGTGTGTTGGCCGTCAAAGAACATCTTGCGGCGGCGCGATAGCGCCGTGGCCTGTTCCCATTTCTCCACGTCGTGGAACCCCCGCCGGGCAAACACCTCGTCCGACTGGCCCATCAACACCAGGGACGCCTGGGGCAGGCACTGGGGCAGGCGCATGACGCTATAGACGAAAGCCGATACGTCGGGGGTCGGGCGGTCGGCGCCAACGTGCAAGCTGGAGTTCATGGCCGAGTGGGTCTCTTCCAGCGAGCGGACACGGATGTCGCTGCTGGACCGCAGCAGAGAATAATAGGTACGCCGGTACAGCTCGATCTCTTCACTCCCGCGTGATGGAACGTCGCGCAGCATTCAGCCCTCCCTCAGGCCTTTTCTCGCTTGAACACGCCCCGGTTAGTGGTCGTGTCGTAGGCCACCAGCTCCCAACCATCGGCGCCCAGCATGTTGAGCAGGCGCTCGATGGCCACCAGCGGCAATGATTCCTTGACGTACAGCTCGGACGCCGTGCTCCCCTCCGGGCCAATGATCTGGTAGGCGCAGCGCACCCCTTCGTCGTCCAGCCCGGTCATGGGCGTGCAAGCCAAGAGACAATACTCCCAGCGCCTGGCCATCGGCTCTCCCTCCTGTCACTCGCCAAACTCGTCAGCCTGCTCGGGCATTTCCAGCTCGACCACCTCGCCGTGCGAATCGAGGATCACGCGAAAGCCCAGCATGCCCAGCCATGCCCGCGCCCCGTCGGGCAGGCCCTGGTGAATGATCTGGTCCATGTTCTTGATGGAGGCGTCGATCATGGCCTTGGTAAACAGGTCGTCCTTGCCCAGCATCTGGAGCATGGCCTCGGTGGCAATGTCGCGGTGCTCCATGAACTGCTCGCGGAGCAGGTCGATGACCTGGCGGTCGACGACTTCGGCCTCCACGTGCCGGCGGAAGCCTTCGACTTCGACGACGTAATTGGGCACATCGCCCACCATCACCGTATCCACCGGCTTGCCGTCTTCATCCTGGACGAGTCCGGCAAAGAGAGCGGTACGCGCTGTTGTCTCTGCCAATGCATCCTCCTGACTTACAGGAAAGGGCAGCGATTGCATCGTCGCTGCCCCCTCCGTGCTTTCTGTTCAGGTGGACCCGGCCGGATTCGAACCGGCGATCTTCTGCGTGCAAAGCAGACGCCTTCCCGCTAGGCCACGGGCCCATAGATCTGGTTCACCACGTGCTCATGCCGACGAGAGGATTTGAACCTCCACACCCCGGAGGGTAACAGATCCTAAGTCTGTCGCGTCTGCCAATTCCGCCACGTCGGCTGCCTCACCGGTCCAGATGGGATCATACTCCCGATTCTGTGGGGCCAGCGCCGCGAGCATCCGCGGATCCTCGCCGCCGCCGGCCGTGCCGTCATCTGTCTCATCCCACGGGATGGCGGCTCCTGGCTGTCCGGGTGTTACCCGGCATGACCGTCGCCGCTGCGACGAGACCGAATCCCTGGGGACCCGGCCCACTCGCCTTGCTCCCGGCCGCACGCTCGCCTAGCCGGCCACGTTGCCGTGACCGCTGGTGGGCTCTTACCCCACCGGTTCGCCCCTTGCCCGCCCCCCGAAGGAGAGCGGCGGGAATGCTTTCTGTTGCGGTTGTAGTCAGGACGCGGCTCTCGCCGGCCTGCCCCCACTTGCTGTTTCGTGGGGCGACCTCGCCCGGCCTTCCGGCCGGGCTGGGAGTCGGGAAGTTCCTCTGAGCAACAATCCGCTGCCCAGCGACGGCTCACCCATCTGTCCGTAGGATATTATACCACGAGAGCCGGTGGGATTCAAATCTGGCGAGTTTGCTAGATGAAAAAGGACGAGGGCCCCGTCCCCTGGGGAGGAGCCCTCGCGCGCGGGCAGTGGCTGAAAGGCGTTTTTTAGAAGCCTTGGACAACACTGCTGAACATGTCGCCAACTATCGGACCGAGCAGCATAAGAATTGCAACGATGACAATGGCAACCAGAACAATGACCATGCCGTACTCGGCCAGCCCCTGCCCTTCCTCTCGTGGCAAGAGGATCATGCGCCACCTCCTTTCTGGCCTCCTTTGGCGCCACAACGGCAGGACGTCAGCCACGACGCAAGGGTATTATAACATCGATCCCGGTGGCCGGCAATAGCCCTTTGGGACTATTTCCGGGTTGTTGCAAAGTCGGTCCTGTTGCCTGGGATCGCCGAGCGCCGGCTCGGCGTGGCACGCCCCAAGGCGCACCACGCACGCAGGCGCTGCCGGCTGCTATTCGGTGTCCCGGACGGTAAACCTGGCGCCATCGCTCCGGCCAAAGACCTCGGGCCAGTACATCTGGTAGGCGGTGGTGGGGATGACCATGAACTCGCCCGGCACGCTGGCCCGGATATTGTACACGTACTCGTAGGTGCCCCGGGGCAGGTAGGTGGCAAAGAGGACGGCCCGCTCATCCCGGAGCTCGGTCTGGCTAAAGAACCAGCTCCCCCAGCCGTAGCGGCGCAGCCAGACATTTTCCTCTTCGGCCGTCAGGTTGCGCAGCTCGGGGGCCTGGCCGACGACGGACGTTGTCTTCAGGCTCATGTCGACCCCCTCGCAGCCGGCGGGCAGCGGGTCCTCCACGACGACATAGTACAGGTCGGTAGGCGCGATGAGGGTCAGCTTGACCTGGATGACGTCGCCCACCTGGGCGCTGTCCACGAACTCGCCCGGGCTGTCCACGGGGCTGTACTGCCGCGCCACGACGATCCCCCGGTCCAGGGCCTGGACGCGCTCCACGGGCAGGTAGTAGCGGAGCTGTGCCGAGTAGTAGAGCTGCCCCTCGCCCGTCTGGTCCGGGCCCGCCTCCTGGCGCTGGATCACCAGCCGGTTGGCCTCGTCGGCCAGCAGGCGGGCGATGCTCACCTGGAGCTCCTGGCCCTCGTCGATGTTTTCCTCCGTCACCTGGCCCGTCGCCCATTCCTGCCCGTTGAGATAGACGCTGTAGCTCATGTCGCCCCGCAACTCGCCGCTGGCGCGCATGTACTCGGTGAGGCCCAGGAGCGACCAGGCGGTGACCTGGGTGCTCTCCCAGTGGCCCTCCTCGCGCACGGCCATCAGCCAGCGCACGACGTTGGGCAAGAGGTCGTTCTCCGGATCCAGGCGGGACATGGCCCACAGGACGATGGCCGTGGTGCGCACGTCGGTGTTCATGTTCCAGTAGTCGGGCTCGGCCTCTTCCCAGTGGGCGCCCGTGGCGCTCAGGATGGCGTCGCCCATCAGGTCGCCCAGGAGCGTCTGCACCCGCGACGGTTCCTGCGGCTCCAGGATGCCCAGGGCCATGGCCAGGGTGGCCTGCCCGTAGCGGTCGAGGAGGTGGCGCTTCTCAAAGAGACTGACGGCCAGGCCGAGGGTGCCGCTCTTCTGGTCGTCCAGGGTGACGCCGTAATCGGCCAGCACGTACAGCCCGTAGGCCAGGCGATTCGCCTGCCACGCGGCATCCACTCGGCCCACCGACGGCAGGGCGTCTCGCAGGTAGCCGGCCGCCCGTGTCATGGCCTCCTCGTCGACGACCATGTCGGCGCGGTGCGCCTCCAACATGCCGTGCAGCACGTAGGCTGTCAGGTAGGGGTCGCTCTCGTCCGAGACCCACCATCCCCAGCCGCCGTCGTAGTGCTGCTGGGCATAGAGGCGCTGCAGGGCCACGCCCACCATCTGCGACAGCCTCTGCCGCAGCTCGTGGCGCTCGATGCCCATCTCGTCGAGGGTGCGCCAGGTGAGGATGTTGGGCAAGAAGCGGCTGACGGTCTGCTCGACGCACTCGTAGGGATAGTGCTCCAGGTATCGGAGGGCGTCCTGCGTCGCCGCCGTGAGGGAGCCGTCGACCTTGACCGTGAGCTCGCCCTGCCTCTCGTCCAGCACGCGGGGCAACTGCACGACCTCCTGGCGCTGGCCCGCCTCCGACAACTGGCCGGCGGTGGCCACCACCTCGGGAGTCGAGTAGTGATAGACGGGCAGGTTGTCCTCCCTCCCGTCATACAGGTCTCCGGCCCGGGCCCAGGTGCGGACGTTGACCTCGTCGCCGGGCAGGACCGTGACCGGCCAGATCACCTTGGCCTGGTCGCCCGCCGCCACCGTCACCGTCCGGCGGGCATCCCCCTCGAGGGACAGGCCCTCGACGTTGATATTGACCTCCACGTCCAGCGCCTGGCCCGTGTTGTTGTGAACCACCGTGGCGATCTCGGCCTGGTCGTCCACCACGAAAAAGCGGGGCAGCACGGGCCGAACCAACAGGTCGAGGGTGCTGAGGACGTCCACGTTGGACAGGCCCACCCTGGTGTCGGCCGTCACACCCCGGGCCTGCATGCGCCAGGTGGTCAGGTTGTCGGGCAACTGCACCTCGACGTGCGCCTTGCCCTCCTCATCGGTTCGCACGACAGGATCCCAGAAGGCCGTGTCGGCAAAGCGGCTGCGCATCAGTCCGTCGAACTCGCCGCCGCCGCCGCCCTTGGCCTCGGGCCTGATCTCACGGTTAAAGGGCTCCATGGCGACCACCAGCGCCATGGTCGTCTTGACGCCCAGGCCGCGGTTTCGCCAGAAGAGATCCAGGAGGGTCGGGCCCTGCTCGTCGGCCAGGGCCAGGACGGCCAGGTCGGCCATGCGCAGCGAGAGCTCGGCCTCCACGGGGTTGCCCTTGTAGTCGGTCACCAGCAGGTCGTAGCTGGCCGTCTGGCGCGGCGTATAGTGCTCGCCGCCCTCCATGGCCTTGTCGGGCGTCAGGGTGATCTGCAGCTCCTTGCTGGCCACCGACACGGGCAGCTTGACAAGGCCCATCTTGAAGGTGGCCATCTCGTCGGGCGCATCGTCAGAGCCCTCGACGATGACCACGGAGACGAACACGTTGGGCACATGCTCCTCGACGATGGGCACGCGCAGCACCTCGCTGTTGCCCTCCAGCTCGCGCACCTCGGTGTCCACGATGTGACCCCGCTCGACCGTCACCAGGGCCTGCACGGTCCCGCTGTAGGGCGAGGGGATCAGGATCTCGGCCACGTCGCCCACCTCGTACTCTTCCTTGTCGGCGATGAGCTGGATGCGGTTGTTGCTTTCCTGGCGCCAGCTCACATACTCGTCGCCGCCCCACACCCAGAAGTAGGCGCTGCTGCGCACGCTGTTGCCGTTTTCGTCGGTGCCGGTGGCCCGCACGCGGTAGCTGCCCGCCTTTCGGGGCACGTAGCTGGCCGCGGCCTTGCCCCCGGCGCCCGTGGTCACGGTGGTGGTATAGACCGGCGTGTCCTGGGCCTCCCAGTCCCAGTAAAACTGCCCATCCTCCGACTGGCGGCGGACACTGTACCAGTTGTGCTCCATGAACACCACCGACAGCTCCACGCCGGACACGGGCTCCCCGTCCCAGTCCACGGTCAGCAGGTCTACCTGCTTTCGCTCGCCCACCTGGGCCAGGTATCCCCGGGGCGCCACCCCCACGTAAAAGCCGGCCTTGTGGACCACCACCCCGGTGCGGCTGCTCGCCTCCTGGTTGTTGATGTCGGTCACGGCGGCCTCGACGGTAAAGATCTGGCTCTGGGCATCGTCCTCCAGCCCGGCCGGCACCCGGAAGGTCACCCGGCCCTCGTCGTCGGTGCGAGTCTCGCCCGAATCGATGAGGCGCCCGAAGGTGCCATAGGTCTCGCCGTCGGCGTATCCGCCCCACTCAAAGTCGGTCCAACTGTACCAGGGGCAGGTCTCGCCCTGGGGACAGGTGTAGCTAAAGCTGTAATCACTGCTCAGCACGCTCCAGCGCACGGCGGCATCGGCCACAGGCCCGCCAAAGTAGTAGGTTGCCTCGGCCGCGGCATTGATCCGGTCGCCGTTGAGGTAGGCGTCCCGGTCGGTGGTCACCTCCACCTGGAATTCGGGGGCCCGGTACTCGGCCACCTGGAAGCTGGCCCCGTAGTAGAACTCGGCTTCCGGGGCCTGCATCTCCAGGTAGTACTGGCCCAGCGTCGCTTCCTCGTCCAGTTGCAGCTCGTCGTAGAGCGTGCCCATGTCGTTCAGCGCCAGGTCCTTCTTGAACAACTCCTTGCCCTGGGGATCGCCGACCAGCACCCGCACGCTCTTCAGATCCGCCGGCAGGCTGTAGGTGGCGTCGTCGTCGGCGCGGACGATGCCCTTGAAGTAGACCGTCTGCCCGGGGCGGTAGATGGGGCGGTCGGTGTAGAGATAGCCCTGGTAGTCGGTGGACCAGAACTCGGAGTCCACGTTAAAGTTCCAGGGACTGATGCCGGCATCCCAGCCGTTGTAAGCCAGGGCAAAGTCGTCGCTGCCCGGCTCGCCGCTGACGGCAAAGAAGGGGTCCCAGAGGTTCTTGTTCTGCAGGTCGTCCGCCAGGTACAGGCCATCGCGGCCGGTCGTGCCGCGGGCATCGACGTCGCCCCACGTGGTGTAGAGGTTGATGGGCAGGCCGGACACCGGCTGGCCGCTGGCCAGGTCGGTGGCCCACACCAGGGCCTCCGACTCGGTTTGCTTGAGGGTCAGGTTCAGGGCCGACTTGACAAACATGCTCCGCCAGCCCGGATCGCCGGGCTGCTGCTTTTCCACCTCGGGGGCGGTCAGCTCGACGTAATACAGGCCCGGGGGCAGCGCGCTGCCGTCCGCGGCGGTGAGCTCCAGGCGGGCCAGGCGTGTCTCGTTGCGCGGCGCCCGGACGTTCTGGGACCATTCTCGCACCAGGTCGCCATCGGCGGGCACGAAGCGATCCCAGGCCTCCCACCGCGTGTTGAGATCGATAAAGGTCCGCAGGCTGAGGCGGTAGAGGCTCACGTCCAGGCGCGACACGTTGCGATAGCTGGCATAGGCCACTGTGTCGGTGTAGGCGCTGTAGGTGCTAAGGCGGGCGACGGTGGTCAGCCAGGCCAGGGGCGACAGGTCGCCGGTGGTAAAGCGCACGGTTGTGGCCCGGCCGAGGGTCGCGCCGTACTTGTCGGGCGTGCCGGCGTCGAGGGTCACGGCATACTGGGTGGCAGGCTCCTGCTTCCACGACAGGTTGACCTGGGTGTCGAATTCGGACCAGTAGGTATAGACCTCGGTCACCGCCGGCCGGAAGGTCACGTGGTCGAGGAGCTCGTCGGGCTGCATGGGGCTGGCAAAGGTGATCTCCAGCCCGGTGCCCGGCCGCACCCGCTGCGCGCCGTTCTCGGGCTCGGTGCCGGCCACGCCCGGGCTGTTGACGGTGTAGAACCGCCACTCCAGCGCCTTTTCGAGGCCCATGGTGCCCGACCGGGCCTGGGCGCCCTCCTCCAGGCTGGCGGTAAGCGTCGTGTTGCGCGGCAGCGGCTCGTCGGGGACAAAGACCAGGGTTTCCCCGCCGTCCCGCCAGCGGAAGGTGCCCGGCACGGCGGCGTCATCGGCCTGGAGGGCAAAGCGCGATTGGGTGGAGGCGCGGTCCATGGGCTGGTTGAACGTGACGGTGATGACGTCGCTGGGCCCCATGAAGAGGAATTCGTCGTCGGGCCGGAAGGAGAGGACGGCAGGCCGCACCGTCGTGAACTCCCAGGCATAGTCCTCGGGCAGCGTGCCGCCGCTGGTGTCGACCAGGCCGGCGGCCACACGGGCCTTGTAGTGGGTGCCCGGCAGGAAGCCGGCCCGCGGCTGGAAGCGATAGATGGAGGTGTTCAGCCACTCGCCGGTGCCGCGCACGGGCGGGACAAAGGTCAGGGGGTTGGGCAGCTCGGCCTGCTGGCCGATGGAGGTCAGGGGCACGATGGGCCGGTCAAAGACGACGGTCACGGCCGTGTCGGGGTCCAGCTCCTCGGTGTCGGGCGCGGGCATCACCTGGCTGACGGACAAAAAGCCCACCGTGTCGAACTCGAAGCTGATGGGCTCCGCCAGCACCTCGCCCTCGACGTTGCGCGCCGTCTCGGCCACGGTGACCTGGTAGTGCTGGCCCCGCGGCAGGTCCTCGGCGGGGGTCAAGACCAGGGTGCGCTCGTCGCTCCAGGTCAGGGTCGTCTCCAGCGTGGGCGAGATGGACAGGGCCGCCTCGACGCTGTCCTGCTCCATGGGCTGGTCGAAAATCAGCTCCAGGGGGGCGTCCAAGGGCTGCTCCTCGCCCGGTCCCGGGCTGTGAAAGGCCAGGCGCGGCGCCGGCAGGGGCATGGGCGTCACGGTGGGGGGCAGGGTCGCCGTGGGCAACGGCGTGTTCGCCGGCTCCTGCGTGCTCGCCGGCTGCCCCGCGCGGGGTGTGGTGCCCGTGGCGCCGGCCTCGACGGCGGTGCCTGGCCCGGGAGTCGTATTGTCACAGGCGCCCAGCAGCAGGCTGAGCACCATCAGAATCGACAGTACGGCGTGGGCACTTCTGGTCTTGTTGGACATTGGTATGCCTTTCTTCTCCTCGCTCAAATGATCCGTCCGGCGTTCTTGCCGGTCGATGCCTCATGGCTGGCGCACGTCGATGCGCACCTCGTCGCTGGCGACTACCTCGCCGCCGGGGCCCACCCCCTCGGCGCGGAAGGTGTGAGCCCCCGGCTCCAGGCGCCAGAGTAGCCTGTAGGGCGGCGCGTCAAAGCGCGCCAGGGGCCGGCCATCCACGAGAAGCGTCACTTCGCGCAGCGGCGTGGCGCTGGCGGCCGCAATCGAGATCCGCTGCGCGTCCCGTGGCAGCGCGGGGTCCAGGCGATAGACCGCGCCCCGGTCGGGAGCGGTCATCACCAGCGCGCCCGCGGCCGGCTGCGCCGGGGGAGCCTGGGCGATGGCCTGGGCCTCCTCCGGCGCAGGTCCCCAGGCGATGGGCTCCCAGAGGCCCTTCTCCCGGGCCCACTGCTCGGCTTCGGCCGGCCAGACGGTGACCGGCCGGTAGCCCACCTGCTCCGGCGGCGTGCCGGTCGAAGCCGGCAGGCCCGTGGCGCGATCGACGGCCACGCGCCGGTGCATGGTGCACGTCTCGTGCGGCTCGGTTCCTTCCAGGAACAGCTCGCGGACGCGATGGGGGCAGTCGTTCCCGGGCAACTGCCCTGAGAGGGCGCAGACCTCCACCTCGACCAGGCCTTCCGGCCGCTGGAACTTAAAGGCGGGGTGACCCTTCAAGGCGCTCTCCATCAAGTCGTGCCAGATGGGCGCCGCGCCGCTGATGCCCGAAATGTCGCGCATGGGCTCGTTGTCGGCATTGCCCGCCCACACGCCGACCACCAGCTCGGGGGTGTAGCCGACGGTCCAGTTGTCGAGAAAGTCGGTCGTGGTGCCGGTCTTGACGGCCGCCGGGCGGCTCAACGCCAGGACGCTGCCCTCGCCAAAGGAGGGAATGCGCGCCACGTCGTCCGACAGGATGTCGGTCACCAGGTAGGCCACGCGCTCGTCGAGGACGCGGGCGCCGAGGCCCGGGCCGGGCGCCCACAGGAGCCGCCCCTCCTCATCTTCTACGCGGCGCACGGCCACGGGACGGACGGCGTGGCCGCCGTTGGCCAGGGCGCCGTAGGCAGCCGTCAGCTCCAGGAGTCGAACCTCGCCCCCGCCCAGCGTCACCGACAGGCCCAGGCGGTCGGGGTCGTCAAAGGTGCTGATGCCCATCCGCCTCGCTATCCCGGTCATGGCCTCCACGCCCACGCTGTCCAACACCTTGACGGCGACGAGATTGTAGGACGAGCCCAGGGCCTCGCGCAGCCGGACCGGGCCACGGAACTGGAGGTCGTAGTTGAGGGGCACGTAAGAGGCGCCCTCGCGGGTCAGGAAGGAGGTGCGCACGTCGAGCATCATGGTCGCCGCGGTAACGTCGCCCCGCTGAAAGGCCGCGGCGTAGGTGATGGGCTTGATGGACGAGCCCGGCTGGCGCAGGGCCGTGGTGCCGTTCACGGCGCCACTGATGCGCGCCGAAAAATAGTCGGGGCTGCCGAGCATGGCCAGGATCTCGCCTGTCTGCGGATCGAGGGCCACCAGCGACACGTTGCGCACGTTGTGGCCCCCGGGCGGGCAGCCGGCCCGTTGGCCGTTGCACTCGGACAGGCGCGCCAGGCGAAAGCGGGCCAGGTCGCGGGCCGTGTCGTTGAGGTCCACGTCCAGTGTGGTGTAAATGCGCAGCCCTCCCTGTTCCAGCCGTTCCAGGCCCAGCTCTTTTTCCAGCAGGCTCCGCACGTACATCACAAAATGGGGAGCGCGGATGGGAAAGGGCGCCGCGGCAAAGTGGAGGGGTTCCTCCCTGGCCAGGCGGGCCTGCTCCTCGGTCAGGTAGCCGTGCTTGACCATCAGATCCAGGACCACTGCCTGGCGTTCCCTGGCCGCGGGCAGGTTTTCCAGGGGATTGTAGTAGGACGGCGCCTGGGGCAGCCCGGCCAGCATGGCGCACTCGGCCAGGTCCAGGTCGCCGACGTGCTTGCCAAAGGTCGCCTGGGCGGCCGCCTCTACGCCGTAGGCCATGTTGCCGAAATAGATCTCGTTCAGATAGAGGGCCAGGATGTCGTCCTTGCTATAGTTCCGGGCCATGCGCCAGGCCAGCACCGCCTCGCGCAGCTTGCGGGCCAGAGTGCGCTCGTAGCGCTCCTCGGGGCTCAACAGCAGCGTGCGCGCCAACTGCTGGGTGATGGTGCTGCCCCCCGACAACACCTCACCACCCTGGAGGTTGATCCACACGGCGCGGACGATGGCCCAGGCATCGACCCCGGGGTTCTGGTAAAACGTGGCGTCCTCGGTGGCCACGGTGGCGTTGCGCAAGGCTTCGGGGATGTCGTCCAGGGGCACGGGTGAGTGGCTGCCCGTGTGGGGCGGCGGCATCTCGAAGAGGAGGCGGCCGTAGCGGTCATA
>DAOUHB010000038.1:0-9077 GCA_034428935.1 Anaerolineae bacterium
TATTCAAGGATATGTGGAAACTCTATTCTTTCCAGATCCGCGACTCGTTGATGTGCATCTTGTTAACGTATGCCGACTCCAGGTCGATGCCCGCATAGTTGGCCAGCTTGAGGAGGTAGGCCATGCAATCGGCCAGCTCCGACTCCAGGTTTTCGCGGCGCGCGGCCAGGACCGCCTGGCGGGTCTGGGCCACGTCCTGGCCCTGGCGGAGCAGGCGGGCCTCCTCGCGCCACAACTGGGCCAGCTCGCTGCCCAGCTCGCCCATCTCCTCGCTCAGGCACAGGTAGTTAAAGTAGGGGTCGGTGATAAAGCCTTTGGTCCTGTCTAGCTCCACGTGAAAGCGCTGGTAGTCGGCCGGGGTGCCGGCGTGCTCGAGCGGTGCCTGCGCCCCGGCGAGGCCGGCAAACTGGGGCAGGCGCTGCTGGTAAGAGCCCTCGGTCAGGGCGCTGCGGATCCGGCCGGCGACGGCCTGAAAGTCGGCGGGCTCGGCTACAAAGTTCAGGTCGTTGGTATCGATGGGGAGCACCGGCGTATCCTCGTAGCCCTCGAAAAAACGCTCGTAGGCCACGCGCAGGGCATCGATGTACTCCCGGTCCATGTCGCGCTCGTAGGGCCGGTCTCGCTGGGCGATGCGCGCCATCAGCACGTCGGTATCGGCCTGGAGGTAGACCACCAGGTCGGGGGTGGGGATCTGGAGCGCCAAGGCGCCGTGCAACTGCTCATAGATCTCCCATTCGTCGCCCACCAGGTTCAGGGCAGCAAAGAGGCGATCCTTGGCAAACATGTAGTCGGAGATGAGCGAGTTCTCGTCCAGGAGGCGCCGCAACCGTTGCTGCTGGCGGTAGCGGCTCAGCAGAAAGAACATCTGCGTCTGGAACGCATAGCGAGCGCGGGACTCGTAGAATTTGCTCAGAAAGGGGTTTTCCTCGAACACCTCCAGGAGCAGGCCGGTGTCGAGGTGATCGCGCAGCATGCGCGCCAGCGTCGTTTTGCCCACGCCGATGGGACCTTCGATGGCAACGTACCACGATCCCGGCTGGCTTTTTCGGCTCATGACAGCCCTCCTCAATGCTGGGGTATTGGCGGCGGTGCCGGCCGCCCCTGGTCTCCCCGCAGGCCCCGATGGATTATACTCCAAAACCCGGGCGACAGCAAGGGCCGGCCCCCGCATTTGGGCCGTTTGCTGCTGGAAATTCGACAAACAAGGTCCAGATTGTGATCATTCTTACGGTACCAGGTCCGGTTTGTCGTATAATACAATCACTCCTTTCTCCTCCTTGTGAGTAAGAAGAGCAGGGCCTCCGGGTCCTGCTCTTCTTGCGTCTGGGCGCGGTTCGCCGGCCGGCGGTCAGGTCACGACGTTGACCAGGCGGCCGCCCACCACGATGACCTGGCGTGGGTCGCGCCCCTCCAGGTGCTGCCGCACCCGCTCGCTGGCCAGGGCACGCGCCCGGGCCTCGCCGTCGTCCAGGCCCGCCGCCACCGGGATGCGATCCCGCACCTTGCCGTTTACCTGCACCACCAGCGTCACCGTTTCGTCCGCGGCCAGGGCGGGGTTGTGTTCGGGCCAGGCCTGCTGATGCACGGAAAAGGCGCGGCCCAGGCGTGCCCACATCTCTTCGGCGATGTACGGTGCAAAGGGCGCCAACAGCCGGATCAGCGTCTCGAAGGCCTCGCAGAAAGCGGGCGTGGAGCCGTGGCGCTCCTGGTAGGCGGCCAGGCTGTTGCTGAACTCCATCATGGCCGCCACGGCGGTGTTGAACTTGTATGCCTCCACGTCCTCCGTCACGCGCCGGATCGTCTTGTGGATGGCCCGCCGCAGCGAGTCGTCGTCCCGGCCGCTGGCCGCCGGCGCGGAGGCTTGCCCTGTTGCCTCGCCCAGGCGACAGACGCGCTGCAGAAAGCGCTCGGCGCCGGCGATGCCCTCCTCGTCCCAGTTCACGTTGCGATCAAAGGGCGCCATGAACAGCAGGTGCAGGCGCAGCGTGTCGGCGCCGTGGCGGGCCACCACCTCGTCGGGCGTCACGACGTTGCCCCGGCTCTTGGACATGCGCTTGCCGTCGGCGGCGTGGACGATGCCCTGGCTGCGCAGCCGGGGGAACGGCTCCCGAAAGTCGATCAGCCCGGCGTCGGCCAGCACCTTGGTCCAGAAGCGGGCGTACAGCAGGTGCATGACGGCGTGCTCGGCGCCGCCGACGTACAGGTCGACGGGCAGCCAGCGCCGGACCGCTTCCGGATTGAAGGGCCCCTGGTCGTACCAGGGATCGGCGAACCGCAAGAAGTACCAGCTCGAACAGGCAAAGCCGCCCATGGTGTCGGTCTCGCGCCTTGCCGGGCCGCCGCAAGCCGGGCAGGTGGTTTCCACGAATTCGGGCACGTTGGCCAGGGGCGACCGCCCGTCGCCCCGCGGCAAAAAGTCGGGCAGGTGCGGCAGCCTCACGGGCAGGTCCTCCTCGGGCACGGGCACCGTCCCGCAGCCCTCGCAGTGGACGATGGGGATGGGCGCGCCCCAGTAGCGCTGGCGGCTGATGAGCCAGTCGCGCATGCGGTATTGGACCATGCGCCGGCCAACGCCCGCCTCTTCCAGCGCCCGGGCGATGGCCTGCCCGGCCTCGGTCGACGGCTGGCCGTCATACGGCCCGGAGTTGACCATCATCCCCTGTCCCTCGTAGGCCCGGTCGCCGGCCGTGCCCTCGCCTTCGGGCCCGCGGATGACCTCCACGATGGGCAGGCCGTAGCGCCGGGCAAACTCGTAGTCGCGCTGGTCGTGGGCGGGCACGGCCATGATGGCCCCCGTGCCATAGCTGCCCAGGACATAGTCGGCGACAAAGATGGGCACCGGCCGGCCGGTCACCGGGTTCAGCGCCTGGGCCCCGGTCCAGACGCCGTCGCGCTGGCGCTCGGTGTTCTGGCGCTCGACCTCGGTCACGGTCCTGGACCGGTCGACGTATGCCTCTACCTCGGCCCGTCGCTCGGGGCTCACGATCCGGCTCAGCAGCGGGTGTTCCGGGGCCAGGACGGCAAAGGTCATGCCATAGACCGTGTCGGGCCGCGTGGTAAACACCCGGAACGCGGCTCCGGGCTGCCCGTCGACCTCCATCCCGAACTCGACGCCCTCGCTGGCCCCGATCCAGTGGCGCTGCATGGCCAGGATGTGCTCCGGCCAGTCCAGCCGCTCGGTCTCGGCCAACAGCTCGGCGGCGTAGGCCGTGATGCGCAGGAACCACTGCTTCAGGTCGCGGCGGCGCACCGGTTGGTGGCAGCGCCAGCAGTCGCCCCCCTCCACCTCCTCGTTGGCCAGGGTGGTCTGGCACGAGGCGCACCAGTTGACGGGGGCCAGGGCCTGGTAGGCCAGTCCGCGCCGATGCAGCAGTAAGAAGATCCACTGCGTCCACCGGTAATAGTCCGGGTGGCTGGAGTTGATCTCGCGCTGCCAGTCGTAGGATGCGCCGATGAGGCTCATCTGCCGCTTGTAGTTGGCGGCATATCGCCCGGTGCTGTCGCGGGGGTGGACCCCCTTGGCGATGGCCTCGTTCTCGGCGGGCAGCCCGAAGGCGTCCCAGCCCATGGGGTGCAGCACCGCCCGGCCGCGCATCCGCTGGTAGCGGCTGATGACGTCGGTGGGCACATAGTTGCGGCAATGACCCACGCTCAGGCCCGCGCCCGAAGGGTAGGGAAAAAAGTCCAGGCAGTAAAAGGTCGGGCGCCCGTCAGGCTCCGGCGTCCGGTACAGGCCTTCCTCGGCCCAACGCCTCTGCCACCGGGCCTCCACGTCGCGTGCATTGCTTGTCTCGTTTTTCTCAGCCATGATTCCGGCCCTCCTTTCCGGCCGATCAAAAAAAGGCCTCCCATGCCTGGGAGGCCTCATATCCGGTGTCGCAAAAAAGCTTACACAGCCCTCACTCCTGCTTCTCCCAGGCGGAAATTGCCCCTCGCAAGGAGGAGCCGGCCAAGAAGAAGCGCCAGAGCGAATTGCCGTGCTTGCATGTTCCTTCTTTCGTGTCCTTTCAACCGGCATTGTAGCACATTTCCGCTGTTTGTCAAGCCAGGTTTGCCATCCTCTGCCGGTCATGCTATAATCGGGCAGGGTTTTGGGCATGTATATTCGACCAACCAAACGCAGACAATCGTCGCCTTTAAGGGTGTTGATCTTGACGGTCCTCGTGCTGGCGGGAGGCTATATCCTCCTCTATCGCCGCGACCTGATCGAGCCGATCCAGATTGGCCCCACCCCAACCCCCACGCCCACCGCCGGCGACGTCATGGACGAGGCCCGCGTTCTGTACCAGGCGGGCGACCTGGACGCGGCCATCGAAATGGTGAGCCAGGCGGCCGAGCTCGACCCCACCCAGTCGGCGCCCTATACCTTCTGGGCGCACCTGCTGACGCTGCGCGGCCGCACGGCCGGGGCCGTCGACAAGGCGCGGCAGGCGGTGGGGCTGGCGCCCGACAGCGCCCAGGCTCTGGCCGCCCTGTGCATGGCCCTGGACTGGGATGCCGGCATCGGCGACCAGGCCCAACTCCAGGACGCCCTGAGCAGTTGCCTGAGCGCCACCGACCTGGATCCGACCTATGCCGAGGGGCACGCCTACCTGGCCGAGGTCTATGCCGACCTGGGGCAGACGGCGCAGGCGGTGGAGGCGGCCCGCCTGGCGGTGAGCCTGGACGACAGCAGCGCCTTTGCCCACCGGGACCTGGGCTATGCCTTTGAAAAACAACGCAAGTACAACGAGGCCGTGGCCCAGTATCAACGCGCCTCGCAGATTCACCCCCGGCTGGCGCAGCCCTACATCGACCTGGGCCGCATCCACATGTCCTACAGCAAGTACGACGACGCCCTGGCCGCCCTGGAGAAGGCCACCGTCGTCGATCCCACCAGCGCCCACGCCTACGACTCGCTCGGGTGGGCCTACTTTCAGACCGGCGACCACCAGCGGGCGGCCGTCGTCCTGAAAAAGGCCACGGAAGTGGATCCCGACTATGCGCCGGCCTTTGGCCACCTCGGCCTGACCTACTATGTGCTCCGCAACTACGAGGACGCCATCACGGCCTTCCGCCGGGCCCTGGACCTGGGAGCCACCGAGCTGGAATATTACTACGAGATCGGCCTGTCGTATGCCTACCTCGATCGCTGCGACGATGCCCGTCCCTGGCTGGAGAAGGCCGTGGAAATAGACCCCAACGCCTGGCCGGCCTGGGAGGGCCTGGAGATGTGCGACTAGAAGTCACCGCAAAGGTGGGGTGGCGGCATTGCAGACTCGTTATCGCGGCATCCTATTTTTTGGAATCGCGGCCCTCGTCCTGGCTGGGGTCCTTATCTTCCAGGCGCGGCGGCTTCCTTCCGCGCCCCTGGTGTTGAGCACCGCCACGGCTCCACCGTCTCCCGCACCGACGGCCACACCGCCGCCCATGCAGGTCTATGTCACCGGCGCCGTGTCCCGGCCCGACGTTTACCCCTTGCCCCAGGGCAGCATCGTCAAGGACGCCATCCTGGCGGCCGGCGGCCCGGCGCCCGACGCCGACCTGGAGCGCATCAACCTGGCAGCGTCGCTCTCCGCTGGCCAGCAGGTCCACGTCCCACGCCAGGGCGAGGCCGCCCCTCCCTCGTTGCCCGCCCGAAGCGAGACCATCGGCGATGGGCGCATCAACGTCAACACCGCCGGCGCGGCCCTCCTGGAGACTCTGCCGGGGATCGGTCCCAGCCTGGCCGAGCGCATCGTCCAGCATCGCGAGTCCAACGGCCCCTTTGAGAGCGTGCAGGACCTGCTGGCGGTGCCGGGCATCGGGCCGGCCACCCTGGCCAAGTTCGAGGAGATGATTACGACCGACTAGGTCCACATTGTGACCATACTTACTGTCCCCAGGGAGGGATGGAGTACAATATAGTCACTCCTTTCTCCTCCTTGTGAAAGGAAAGCGGGGGTCCCTAACGGGGCCCCCGCTTATCTATTCCCCTGTGGGCTGATTGCGTCTGAGGGCAGCCTGTGGTATAATGACAGTGGTTCACTTTTCCGTCGAGAGGAGTGGGATGGAGGGTCCGGCCAGAATTCTCATCGTAGACGACGAAGTCGGCATGCGAGAGGGGTGCCGTCGAGCCTTGATCTCCCACGGTTTTCAGGTGGCCACCGCCGAGCATGGCGCGGAAGGCCTGCACAAGCTGCGGGAAGGGCCGCCCTTTGACCTCGTCCTCCTCGACGCGATGATGCCGGGCATGAGTGGCCTGGAAGTCCTGCGCAGCATCCAGGAATACGACCCCGACGTGGTTTGCATCATGATCACCGGCTATGCCACCGTCGACCTCGCCGCCCAGACCATGAAGCAGGGTGCCCAGGAATTCTTGCCCAAGCCCTTCACCTCCGACGACCTGCTCACCGTGGTGCATCGCGGGATGGAAGAGCGGGTGCGCCGCCTGGCCCTCCGGGCCGACAAACGGCACGAAGAAGAGATCCAGCAGCTCGAGCGCACGCGGCGGGAGCAGGCCAAGCTGGACACCGTCGAGAGCCGCTTCATGCTGGTCCTGGTCCACGAGCTGCGAAATCCCGCGGGGGTGATCAAGAACTATTTACAGATGATGCGGGCCGGCTACGTGGACGACGACGAGTGGGACGAGTACCTGGAAAAGGTCGACCTGCGGGCCAGCCAGTTGCTGTCCATGCTCGACGACCTTCTGGAGCTGGCCCATCTCAAGGCCCTGTCGGGCCTGCCCAAGCTGCAGGCAGTGCAGGTGGCGCCCATCATCCACGATACCGTCCGGCGCCAGCGGCCCGCGGCCGAGGCCAAGGGGCTCAAGCTCTCGCTGGAGACGGCGGCCCAGCCGGTGATGATGGCCCAGCCGGGCCACCTGCGCTCCATCGCGACCCACCTCCTGGACAATGCTGTGCGTTACACGCCCCAGGGCCAGGTCGTCACCAGGCTCGACCAACAGGATCGAGACCTGGTGTTGTGCGTGGCCGATTCGGGCATCGGCCTGTCGACGGACGAGCTGACGCGCGTTTTCCAGGAGTTCTATCGCACCGAAGCGGCCAAGGAGCAGGTCGAGCTGGGAACCGGCCTGGGCCTGCCCATTGTCAACCAGGTCGTCAAGCTCTACCAGGGCACCATCCAGGTGGACTCGACGCCGGGCCAGGGAAGCACCTTCACCGTGCGGCTGCCCCTGGCACCCCCGCCGGCTACCGCGTAGGGTGCAGCGCCCTTGATTGCGAGACGACGCCGGATTGTCGGCCGGGATAGGCTCTGGCTGGAGAGTTCCGTGGGCCAACAGTGCCTCGCACCTGGTGTGCGGCGCGCTTGCTGCATAGCGTAACTAAGGAGGAGGAAGCACATGGCAGAGATCCGCTTGCAGGAGTATACAGCCAAGATCAAGGAGCTCATCCGGCATGACCGGCATGACGAGGCCACTGCCCACTGCCAGCACATCCTGCGCCACTATCCCAGGCACATCGAAACCTACTACCTCCTGGGTGAAGCCTGCCTGGAAAAGAGAATGGTCCGCGAGGCCATCGAGTTCTTTCAGCGGACTCTGAGCGCTGATCCCGAGTACTTTCTCGCCCGCGTGGGGCTGGGCATCGTCTACGACGAGCAGGGCGCGCTGCTGGAAGCCATCTGGCAGATGGAGCGGGCCTTTGAGCTGATGCCGGGCAACACCGAGGTGCGGCGCGAGCTGCAGCGGCTGTATGCCCAGCGCGATGGCGTGGAAAAGACCAGGCTGAAACTAACCCGCGGCGCCCTGGGCCGGCTCTACAGCCGCAACGGCCTGTACGAGCAAGCCATCGGCGAGTTCCACGCCATCCTGCGCCAGGATCCGGAGCTGCCCGACATCCAGCTCGCCCTCATCGAAGCGTTGTGGCGCGAGGGGCGCCGCGTGGAGGCTGTGGAAAGCTGCCTGGATCTGCTGGAGGCCCTGCCCAACTGCCTGAAGGCCAACCTCATCCTGGGCACCATCTGGACCCAGGGCGGGCACGAGGACCCCGGCCTGGAAAAGCTGGAGGTTGCCAGGGCCCTGGATCCTGAAAACCGGATGGCACAGGAGCTTTTCGGCAGCGACTCTCCCCTGCCGCCCGAGGAGGTGCGCCTGGAAGAGCTCGTGCCGGAAGCGGGACTGGCCCTGGTGCCCGCCGTCGAGGAGCGCGCGCTGGCGCCGTGGGAGGTAGGAGGGGAGGAGCGCGCCCTGGAGGCGCAGGAAGAGGCCGAGGCGGGCGAAGAGACCCCCGACTGGCTGCGGGACGTGGGCCTCGTCGCCGAGGGGGAGGGCGAAGAGAAGGGCGAGGCGCCGCCCCCAAAGGTGGCAGCGGCCGAGCCCGCGCCCGGCGAGGCAATGCCCCCCTGGCTGCAAGATCTGATGGGCGAGGAAAGGGAGGCCGGCCCTCTACCCGAGGCCGCGGCGCCGGAAGAGGACCGGGGCGACCACCCGCCCACGCCCGACTGGCTTGAAGAGCTCGAGAGCGCCGAGCCGGGAGAGCCGTCTCCCCTGTCGGGCATCGGGTTGGCCGCGGGAGCCGCGGCCTTGCCGGCGGAACCGGCAGCCGGGGAGGAAGAGCCCGCCGCGGCCCTTGAGGAGGAAACCGAGGCCGAGCTGCCCGACTGGCTCGAGGAGCTGGGCGTTCCCAGGCGCGGCGTCCCCCTCGCCGGAGAAGGCCTGCCCGGGGAGGAGGAGCTGGAAGAGCTGCCCGACTGGCTCCGGGAGCTGAGGCCGGACCAGGAGGAGCTGGCTCCGCCCGTGACCGCCGCCGAGGCGGAGGGCGTGGCAGGCCCGGACGAGGAGCGCGAGCTGCCGGCCGTGGAGCCGGAGGCCGCAGCGGCAGGACCCGTCGCCGAAGAGGTGGAGGAGGTTCCCGACTGGCTGCGAGACCTGGGGTTGGAGGCCGAAGCCCAGGCGGAGGCCGAGCTGCCCGCCGTCGAGGCCCCGGAAGGTGAGGCGCCGCCGCCGGGTGAAGAGGTGCCCGACTGGCTGCTGGCGCTGCGCATGCCGGAAGCCGAGGCGCCCGCCGCCGAGGTGGAAGAGCCCGAAGGACCGGCCGCCGAAGAGGTACCGGCGTGGCTGGAAGAGCCGGGCGTGCCGCAAGCCGAGGCGCCCGCCG
>DAOUHB010000039.1:0-2877 GCA_034428935.1 Anaerolineae bacterium
AGAAGCGGGCCGGCGGCACGTTGACAATCCCCCCCTTTTATCATATACTGTCCTGGGCCTGGCCATACCGGCTCGACTCATGCGCAAAGGAGCCACAATGAACGTGCACGACGACATCGCCGAAGTGCTGGTGTCGGAAGAAGCAATCAAGAACAGGGTGGCGGAGCTCGGCCGACAGATCTCCGAGGACTATGCCGGGGAAAAGCTGCTGCTCATCGGCCTGCTGCGGGGTGCCATCGTCTTTCTTTCCGACCTCATGCGCTGCATCACCATTCCCATTCAATTGGACTTTATCGGCATCTCCAGCTACGGGGCCAACACCGAGAGTGGCGCCGTCCGGCTGGTGATGGACCTGGAGATCGATATCGCGGGCAGGCACGTGCTCATCGTCGAGGACATTGTCGACACGGGCAAGACGCTCTTTTACCTGGCGGGCAACCTGCGGGCGCGCCAGCCGGCCAGCCTGCGCATTTGCGCCCTCCTCGACAAGCCCGAGCGGCGCCAGGTGCCCATCGACGTGGATTATGTCGGGTTCGAGATCCCCGACAAGTTTGTGGTGGGCTACGGGCTCGACTTTGCCGAGGGGTACCGCAACCTGCCCTTTGTCGGCGTGCTGAAGGAGCACCTGTACAAAGAAGTGCTCATGCGGAGCGCCATCGTGCGCAAGATGAACAGCTACCTGGGGCAAGAGATCCCTCTCTCGGCCCTCGTCGACTGGGCCCGGGAGACGCTGAGCGCGGGCGAGCTTTCGGCCGACGACGCCGCCCTTCTCAAGGACCTTATCGATCGCGCCGGGCAGCCGGGCACCCGGAGATTTGGCCTGACGCTGGAGGATTGCGATTACCTGCTGCGCCGCCTGGGCCAGGAGCTGCGGGTCAGCACGGCCCCGGCCAACGGCCAGGCAGGCAGATGAGCGGGATGCTGTTGGTGAACCGAAGACATAAGGGATGTCGCAGCCCACAAGTCCCGAGTTGGTTCGGGCAGTCTGACCTTTGGGCAGGCCTGCCCGGACAAGTCCGGGACTCCTCTGCTGGAGTGGGTGGTGCACCAACGGCGCTTGGGTTCGGGAGGAAAGAAATGGACGTTGAGAGATTGATCGCAGCGGCCCGCGGTGAGGAGCCCGCGGACCTCCTGCTCAAGAATGCGCGCCTGGTCAACGTCCTGTCGGGCGAGATCTACGCCGCCGACGTGGCGGTGGCCGGCGGCCAGGTGCTGGGCTGGGGCGCCTACGAGGCCCGCGAGGTCGTGGACGTGGAGGGCCGGTTCGTCTGCCCCGGCTTTCTCGACGCCCACGTGCACCTGGAGAGCGCCATGGTGCGCCCCGCCGAGTTTGCCCGGGCGGTGGTGCCCCGCGGCACGACGGGCGTCTTTACCGATCCCCACGAGATTGCCAACGTCCTGGGGCTGGAGGGCGTGCGCTACATGCTCCAGGCCAGCGAGGGGCTGCCCCTGCGGGTGTACGTCATGGCCCCCTCGTGCGTGCCGGCCACGACCATGGAGACGGCAGGAGCCGAGCTGACGGCCGCCGATATCGAGGCACTGTGGGCCCACGAGCGGGTCATCGGCCTGGCCGAGATGATGAACTTTCCGGGCGTGCTCTACCGCGTGCCCGAGGTGCTGGCCAAGCTGCGAGCCGCCGCCGGCCGGCCCATCGACGGCCACGCGCCCGGCCTGGGCGGGCTGGACCTGAACGCCTACGTCGCCGCCGGGGTGCGCTCGGACCACGAGACGACCGAGCTGGAGGAGGCCCGCGAGAAGCTTCGCCGCGGCATGCACCTCATGATCCGCGAGGGCACCACGGCCCGCAACCTGGAGGCGCTGCTGCCGGTCGTCACGCCGGCCAACGCCGGCATGTGCCACTTTTGCACCGACGACCGCCACCCCGACACGCTGCTGACGGAGGGGGGCGTGGACGACGTGGTGCGCAAGGCCATCGCCCGGGGGTTGGACCCGGTGACGGCGATCCAGATGGCGACGATCAACACCGCCCGCTACTTCCGGCGGTGGGACATGGGCGCCGTGGCGCCCGGCCTGCAAGCCGACCTGGTGGTGTTGGACGACCTGGAGGACCTGCGGGCCTGGCGGGTGTACGCCGGGGGCAGGCTCGTGGCCGAGGAGGGCCGCTACCTGGCGGCCACGGCCGAGGGGGCGCCGGTGCCCGTGCCCCGCAGCATGAACGTCGACCCCGCGGCCGTCGATTTCACCATCCGGCCCGGGAAAGGGCCGGCGCGGGTCATTGGCATCATCCCCGAGCAGATCGTCACCGAGGATCTGCGCCTGGAGCCCACGGTGGTGGATGGCGCAGTGGTGGCCGACCCAGCCCGCGACCTGATAAAGATGGCCGTCGTGGAGCGGCACCGGGGCACGGGCAGGGCGGGGCTGGGCCTGGTGCGCGGCCTGGGGCTCAGGAGTGGCGCCCTGGCCTCCAGCGTGGCCCACGACTCGCACAACGTGGTCGTGGCCGGCGCCGGCGACGACGACATGCGGGCCGCCCTGGCCGCCGTGGTCGAGATGGGCGGCGGCCAGGTGGTGGTCGACGGCGGTCGCGTTCTGGCGGCCTGCCCGCTGCCCATCGCCGGGCTGATGTCCGACCGGCCCCTGCCGGAAGTCCGCGACCAGGTGGCAGCGCTGACGGAGGCAGCCCGCGGCCTGGGCAGCAGCCTGCCCGACCCGCTGATGACCATGTCGTTCCTGGCCCTGCCGGTCATCCCCGCCCTCAAGCTAACGGATCGAGGGCTGGTGGACGTGACCCGCTTTGACCTTGTGCCCTTGTTCGAAGAGTAGGCACAAGAGGGAGGGGGCAAGAGGGCGGGGGCAGGAGGGCGGGGGCAGGAGGGCGGGGGCAGGAGGGCGGGGGCAAGAGGGCGGGGGCAAGAG
>DAOUHB010000040.1:0-35567 GCA_034428935.1 Anaerolineae bacterium
GGCGAGGAGGGCGGCCCGTCGCTGGCCGAGCAGGGCATCGCCGCCGTGGCCGTCACCTACGGGCCGGGGCTGGCCGGCTCGCTCCTGGTGGGCGTCAACGCCGCCAAGGGCCTGGCCTGGGGCCAGGGGCTGCCCCTCATCGGCGTCAACCACATCGAGGCCCACATCTATGGCAACTGGCTCGTCGACGGCCCGCCGCCCGAGTTCCCCCTCGTCTGCCTCGTCGTCTCCGGCGGCCACACCGAGCTGATCCAGATGGCGGAGCACGGCCAGTACCGCCGCCTGGGCGGCACCCTGGACGACGCCGCCGGCGAGGCCTTTGACAAGGTGGGCCGCCTCCTGGGCCTGCCCTATCCCGGCGGCCCCTCCATCCAGGAGGCCGCCCGCGACGGCAACCCCGAGGCCTTCAAGCTGCCCCGGGCCTGGCTGCCCGGCACCCACGATTTCAGCTTTTCAGGTCTCAAGACCGCCGTGCTCCACGCCGTGCAGAAATTCGTGCCCCGCGACGACATACGCTCCAGCGCCCAGGGGCCCACCGTCGTGCGCGAGCTGCCCGTGGCCGACCTGGCGGCCAGCTTCCAGGCCGCGGTCGTCGACGTCCTGGTGGAAAAGGCGTGCCAGGCGGCGGAAGAGTTCGGGGCCCGCACCCTCCTCCTGGCCGGCGGGGTGGCGGCCAACGAGCTGCTGCGCGCCGAGATCCAGCGCCGCTGCCCGGTGCCCGTGCGCTATCCGCCCCTCTCCCTGTGCACCGACAACGCGGCCATGATCGCCAGCGCGGGCTACTTTAACTTCCAGGCCGGCAGGCAAGCCGGCTGGGATCTGGACGTCCTGCCCAACCTGAAGCTCATCGCGTAGCAGGCGAATTCTACATCTACACCAGGTGCGTCGCACCCAACGGCAAGTGCAACGCACCGGAATGCGGGTTTCCTTTTGGCACCAGTTAAGGCAAAGAGAACGATCTACGGTTCACGCCAAAAGTCACGCCAAGAGCAGCCCACAACCCGGCCCGGTCCATGGTGGCCGCCGCGGTAGCGCCTCGATCTTGTCCACCCGGAAATCGTGGGGGCTCCCCAGAAGCCCTGTTTTCGGGAGAGCCGGACCCAGGGCAGATCCGCTGCGTTGTGCAGGCGCCGGTCAGCCGTCCACAGCTCACAGCCCGCACTGCTTCTAGAGGGCATCCACGTCGATTGGTTCAGCACCGCGCCGCGCCAAGAAGCCGGCCGCCAGCGCATCGCTCTGTGTCACCCACGCCTCCCACTGTGCCAGCCTGACGCTTGCAGTCTCCTTGCGGAGCATCTGCTGATCGGCGCTATCATTGGGCTGTTCCCGAACTACTTGGACAGGGCCCCGACGCGACAGCCGCCCCTCTTTGTTCTTAGGATAGGTTTTGTGTTACAATAGCGACAGACGTCAGGTCTGGCGACAAGAAATCCGGCTCCCAATCCATTTTGCCAGAGGAGGCAAGTGATATGACGCAGGTCTCGTCGGGTAGAACGCTCAAGAGAAGCAAGGCGCCTGCAATCCTGCTTCTCGTCACCACCTTCATCGCGGTTGGCTTGATCTACTCGTACATGGGCTCGGGCGCATCACTGGCCGGTGACAACATCTGGACCTGGACCGGATTGGCCGGCATCATAGAGAACGTCTATTGCCACCCGACCTACCCTTCCATCATCTATGCCGTTGATGAAGATGACCAGGCGCTATACCGAACGATGGATGCGGGCCAGAGCTGGAGCAAGGTTTCCGCGCCTGACTGGTCGACCATCCAGGACGTGGCCATCGCTCAGAATGCGCCGAAGGTGGTCTATGTCACGGCTTCACAGCTTTACCGTTCTACCGACGATGGGTCCACGTGGCAAGCGCTTCAACTGCCCGCCGAGTCTGTCACCGGCCTCGCAGTTTCGCCAGCCGACTGGCGCGAAGTCTTTGTGATGGACAAATCCTATGCCAGTTCTAACGTTTACAAGTCGACAGATGGGGGCGTGTCCTGGGTCAGCTGGAGCACGGATCTCCCTCCAGAGCTGTTCTTCCAGGCGGATCCCGGTCCGGCGTTGACGATTGCGCCCAGTGCCCCGCACATCATGATTGCCAAGCCGGCCAACACATCTGACCGGTCACTGTACAAGAGTGTGGATGGCGGCCGAACCTGGTCGGAGCTTCCAGGCCCCTACCACGTCGTCCAATTGGTCGTTTTCGACCCGACCAACAGCGACGTCATCTACCTCGGTGCCCATTTCACCCCCGGCGGGTGGAAGTCAGTGGACGGAGGCGCCACATGGTTTCCTCTTGCAGGTGGTCTCCAACCCAACCTGCGAAAGCTGGTCATCGATCCCGATAACACCCAGGTCCTTCACACGGCGAATGACACCGCGGGTGTCCTCGAATCGCTCGACGGCGGTGCCTCCTGGACCCAGTTGAATGCCGGCATCCAGGGTCTGAGTGTCGAGAGCATCGCCATCGGCTCGCGGAATCCCCTGGTGCTTTATGCCGGGCTGCCGGGAGCCGGCGTGTGGCAGCTGACCAGAACCACCGTGCAGAACTATGGCATCAGCGTCAACAACGGCGCCCTCTTTACCAACGTGACGGCAGTCACCCTCACCCTGACGGCGCCCCCCGGCACCACAGAGATGATGATTAGCAACGACGGCGGCTTTTCGGGGGCACAGTGGGAGCCGTTCGCCGCTCAAAAGCCGTGGGTGCTCACGAGCTACGGTGAGACCGTGCTGACAGGTGTGGTCTATGCCCGATTCAAGACTGCGGGCACGGTATCGGCTTTGTACACCGACGACATCGTTCTGGACACGACCGCGCCTACTGGCAGCGTGACAGTCTCCGAGCCGGCTTCCGGCCTTTCAGCGTCAAGCCCTGGCGGTGAGGTGACCAATTCCGCGTCATCAGTGTTCACGCCGACAGCTACGCTTTATTTGCCCGCCGTGTCCGACAACCTCCGCCCGGGATTCAGGCGTGCTCATCTCACCCTCACAGCGGACGACGACCTGAGCGGCGTGGGTGAAATGATAATCGGCACCGACCCGACCTTTGCCAGTGCAGTCTGGCAACCCTTTGAAGCGGAAGTGTCGTGGTGGTTGGTGGAGGGCGCGGATCCGGGCGCCTATGTCAAATTCCGGGATAGAGCAGGCAACGAATCCGTGACCTATTCAGACTAGCCCGCTTGTAGTACGAGCCTTCTATACGAACGTCCTCCGGCAGACTGACGGCCGGTGCAACGGCCCGTAACTGCTGCCCCTCCTCGGTGTTCTAGATCCCAGAGCCGCACCGCGGCATTCACCTGGAATCCAGGAGGCGAAAATGCCAAACCCTGTCACACTGCTTGGCGTGGCAGTCCTTGCCTATCTGCTCGGCAGCTTTCCGGCCGGCTATCTGCTGGCCCGCCTGTGGGGGGTCAACGTGCTGGAGAAGGGCAGCGGGCGGACGGGCGGGACCAACGTCTTTCGCTCGGCCGGCATCCTGCCGGCCCTCATTACCGGCGCCATCGACGTGGGCAAGGGTGCCCTGGCCGTCTGGCTGGCGGGCCAATTGGTGCCGGGCGACGGCCAGGCGACGGCGCAGGTCCTGGCCGGCGCGGCGGTCATCCTGGGGCACAACCACTCGGTCTTTTTAAAGTTTCGCGGCGGAGCGGGCGTGGGCACGTCCCTGGGCGCCCTGGGGGCCGTCTACTGGCCGGCCGCCCTGGCCCTCGTCGTGCTGCTCCTGGTGCTCATTGTCCTCACCCGCTACGCCTCCCTCGGCTCCCTCATCGTCATCACGGCCATGCCCATCATCCTGCTGGTCCTGGCCGGCATGGGCCTGCTGGCCGGCACCTACGTCGTCTATGGTCTGCTGGCCTGGGCCATCGTCGTCTACTCCCACCGCCCCAACATCCGCCGCCTCATCGCCGGCACGGAGCGGCGCCTGGGCGACAAGCGCCGCACCGCGTCGTGACCTGAATCAGCCCAGGACCGGGGCCTTGGGCGAGCCTGTCAGGTTCTCGATCCCGTCCTCGCGCACGATCACCAGGTCCTCGATCCGCACCCCGAACTGGCCCGGCAGGTAGATACCCGGCTCCACCGTGAGCGACATGCCGGCCTGGAGCGTGTCTTCCGAGAGCCGGCCAGCCCGCGGCTTCTCGTGGACGGCCAGGCCCACGCCGTGGCCCGTCCCGTGGCCGAACTGCTCGCCATAGCCCGCCGCCTCGATAACGTCGCGGGCCGCCGCGTCGGCCGCCACGCCGCTCAACCCGGCGCGGACGGCGTGCAGCGCCGCTTCCTGCGCCCGCAGGACGATCTGCCACACCTCCAGGTAGTGGGCGCTGGGCTCACCCAGGCAAAAGGTGCGGGTCATGTCCGAGCAGTAGCCGTCCAGCACGCAACCCATGTCCACCACCACGGGCTGCCCCTCCTCGATGACCCGGTCGCCGGGGCGGGCGTGGGGCAGCGCGCCGTTGGGTCCGGCGGCGACGATGAGGTCAAAGGCCACCTTGCTGGCGCCGTGGCCCCGCATGTAGGCCTCGATCTCCCAGGCCGCCTCGCGCTCGGTCATGCCCGGGCGGATGGTCCGGGTCAGGTGGTCAAGCGCCTCGTCGTTGAGTGCCGCCGACCGGCGCAGCAGCTCGATCTCGGCCTCGTCCTTGATTGCCCGCAGCCGGGCCACGGTCTCCTTGAGGGGCACCCACTCCACGCCATCGGTGGCCTTGTTCAGCGTCTGCAGCTCTGACACGGTCATGTACTCGCTCTCGAACCCCAGCCGGCGGATGCCGCCCTCGGCCAGGAGCTCGGGCAGCAGCGCGGCCATGGTCGTGGTGATCCGCGCCAGCTCAAAGGCCCCCGCCTCGCGGCCCACCTGCTCGTAGTAGCGAAAGTCGGTGGCCAACACCGCCCGGTCGGGCGAGATGAGCAGGTGGCCGGCCGACCCCGTGAAGCCCGAAAGGTAACGCCGGTTGTCGGCGCCGCTGACGAGGATGGCGTCCAGGTTCTCTTCCGCCAGGCTCTGTCGCAATTTCTCCAGTCGCATCGTTTTTCCTCCAGTCTGCATTGGGATGATCAGGTGGGGACCGGCTTTTTCCACGAGGTCCACTGGCACGACGACTCGTCGCCGGCCCTGTAGTTAACGCAGCCGTAGAAACGGCGCCCGCCCCGGGCTCGCTTTTCCAGCACGGCGCCGCCGCACAGCGGGCACTGCACCCCCGGCACGGGGATGGGCTCGGTGTGGCGGCATTCCGGCCAGCCGCTGCAGCCGATGAACTTGCCGAAACGTCCCAGCTTGATGACCAGCGGCCGGCCACATTCGGGGCACATCTCGCCCGTCGGCTCGGGCTTGAACTCCACGTTCGGCATCTGCTCCCGGGCCACGTCCAGGCGCTCGGCAAAGGGCTCGTAGAACTCCTCCAGCATGGGCACCCAGGCCACCTCGCCCGTGGCCACCTCGTCCAGCTTTTCCTCCATGTCGGCCGTGAACCCCAGGTCCAGGACATCGGGAAAGAACTCTACCAGGAGGTCGTTGACCACAAAGCCCAGCTCCGTGGGCAGCAGCTTGCGGTCCACCCGCTCGACGTAATGCCGGTCCAGGAGCGTGCTCAGGGTGGGGGCGTAGGTACTCGGCCGGCCGATGCCAAGCTCCTCCAGGGCGCGGATGAGCGAGGCGTCGGTGTAGCGGGGCGGCGGCTGCGTGAAGTGCTGCCGCGGCAGCAGCCGCACCAGGTCCAGAGGCTCGTCCTGGGCCAGGGCCGGAAGCCGGCCGTCGCCGGCATCTTTTTCCTGTCCCTCCTCGCGGCTCTCTTCGTAGACCCGCAGGAAGCCGGGGAACTTGACCGTGGAGCCGGTGGCGCGCAACAGGTAGGGCCGCGCCGCGGCGGCCTCTTCCGGCGCTCCGGCGCCAATGTCCACCGACGTCTGGTCAAAGATGGCCGGCGCCATCTGGCTGGCGACGAACCGCTTCCAGATGAGGGTATAGAGGCGCAGCTCGTCGCGGTTCAGGTAGGGCTTGAGGGCGGCGGGGTCGCGCCGCGCGCTGGTCGGCCGGATGGCCTCGTGGGCCTCCTGGGCGCCCTTGGCCCGCGATTTGTACACCGGGGGCTGCTCGGGCAGGTAGCGCGGGCCAAAGCGCTCGCCGATGACCTCCCGGGCCTCGGCCTGGGCAGCCTGGGCCACGGCCGCCGAGTCGGTGCGCATGTAGGTGATGAGGCCCACCCGCTCGCCGCCGCCGACCTCCTTGCCCTCGTAGAGAGCCTGGGCCAGGGCCATGGTGCGCTTGGCGGTAAAGCCCAGCTTGCGGCTGGCCTCCTGCTGCAGCGTGCTCGTCATGAACGGCGCGGCCGGCGAGCGCTTGCGCTCCCGCCGCGTCACGCTGGCCACCTGGTAGGCCGCCACCTCCAGGTCGTCGACGATGGCCTGGGCGTCCTCCCGGTTTTGGAGGTCCGGGTCCTCGCCCCGGATCTTGACCAGGCGCGCCACAAAAGTCCCCGCCCCGTTCTCGTTCCCGCTCTCGTTCCCGTTCCCGTGCTCGTTCTCGTCCCGGTCCCCGTCGACGGCGCCGTTCTGCTGGCGCAGCTCGGCCTCGATGCTCCAATACTCCACGGCCACAAAGGCCTGGATCTCGCGCTCTCGCTCGCAGACCAGCCGCAGGGTCACCGACTGGACGCGGCCCGCCGAGATGTTCTTGCGGCCGATCTTTTCCCGGAGGAGGGGGCTGAGGCTGTAGCCCACCACCCGATCCAGGATGCGCCGCGCCTGCTGCGAGTCCACGCGCAGCTCGTCAATGTCCCGCGGCTGCCCAAAGGCGCGCTCCACCGCCTCGCGGGTGATCTCGTGGAACTCGACGCGGTGCACGGGAATGCCCTTGATCTCACGGGCCAGGGCCGCCTTCAGGTGCCAGGCGATGGCCTCCCCCTCGCGGTCGGGGTCGGTGGCCAGGTACAACTCGGAAGCCTGCCCGGCCTTGCCGCGCAGGTTCTTGACCACCTCTTTTTTCCTGGTGGGGACGATGTAGCGTGGCGCAAAGCCGTGCTCGATGTCGACGCCCAGCCGGTTGGAGGGCAGGTCCCGGACGTGGCCCACGGACGCTTCGACGGTATAGTCGCGCCCCAGGAAGCGGCCCACCGTCCGCGCCTTGGCCGGCGACTCGACGATGACCATCTTCGGCCCGTGTTCCAGGCGCTCCCTGCTGGCCCGGGAGGCCACGGTGTGCTCGTCGGGGTCCAGGTGCTCGTGCGCGGCCGTCCGGCCAAAGCGCACCAGCCTGGTGCCGCACACCGGGCACTGGCCCTGGGTCGCCGGGCGCTGGCCGTCGCCCAGAAAGACCGCCTGCGCCCCGGCGATGGGGCGTTTCTCCCGGCACTTGACGCAATAGGCGACGATGGATTGCTCCGACTCGGCCACTTTGCCTTCCTTTACAGGTACTCCTCCAGGCCCCGTTCTTGCAGTTCCTGGACCACCTCGCGCACGTTCTGCGCCTGATCCTTGGGGCAGACCAGGAGCGCGTCGGGCGTGTCGACGACGACGAAATCCTCCAGGCCCACGGCCGCCACCAGCCGTCCCTTGGAGGCATACAGGTAGCAGCCCTTGCTGCCCGGCGCCAGGACCCGGCCCGGCCCGCGGACGACGTTGCCGTCCTCCCCGGCCTCCAGGAGCGCCGACAGGGCCGCCCAGTTGCCCACGTCGTTCCAGCCGACGTCCACCGGCACAGTCACCACCCGCTCGGCCTTTTCCATGACGCCATAGTCGATGGTCGTCGGGGTCAGGCCCTGCCACGCCCGTTGCAGCCTGGGCTCGCACTGGGGCGTGCCCCACAGCTTGGCCACGGCCTGCAGCTCGCCGTGTAGCTCGGGCAGCAGGCCGGCCATCTCCCACATGATGGTGGCCGCCTCCCAGATAAAGATGCCGCCGTTCCAGTAGTACTCGCCGCTCTCGACCATGCTCCGCGCCCGGTCCTCGTCGGGCTTTTCCGTAAAGCGCTCCACGTAGTAGACGGCCTGCCCCTCGTAGGTGCCCAGGAGATCGCCGCGCTGGATGTAGCCGTAGCCCGTCTCCGGCCTGTCGGGGGCGATGCCCAGGGTCACCAGTTGCCCGTCCTCGGCCACGTGGGCGGCGGCGGCGATGGCCTGGCGAAAGCCGGCCGCGTCGGCGATGACGTGGTCGGCGGGAAAGACGGCCATGATGGCGTCTTCGTCGCGCTCCAGAAGGGCCACCGCGGCCAGCCCGATGCAGGGCGCTGTCCCCTTGGGCGCGGGCTCGGCGAGAATATTCTCGCCGGTCAATCCCGGCACCTGGCTCAAGACCGTCTCGCGGTGCTCCTCGCCGGTCACCACCAGGACGCGCTCCAGGGGCACGAGCGGCTGGATGCGATCCACGGTCTCGCGCAGCATTGAGCGCTCGCTCGTCAGGTCCAGGAACTGCTTGGGCGTTGCCGAGCGGCTGCGAGGCCAGAGCCGCGAGCCGATGCCGCCCGCCATGATGACGGCGTATAGGTGATCGTAATTCAAATCAGCCTCCTGCTTGAGAGAGGTATTTTTGCGTGCCGGCCGCAGGGCAAGACACTGCGGGCACCATCATTGCTCGGGCACTACTCGGGCGCTGCTCGGGCCGGGAAGGGGTTACTCCACCACGTACTCCACGCGGCCTTCGCGCGCCACCACGTAGCTCATGCCACCCACCTGGCGGACCATGCCCTTCAGCTCCATGAGGGCCAGCGTGCTGCTGACCTGGGCGATGGGCAGATTGACCGCCCGGCCCAGGGCATCCACGTGCAGGGGCTCGGCCGACATGTGCTGGAGCAGCAGGGCCTCGGTCTCGTTCTCGGGCAGGATCGCCCGCACCTGAGCCTGCTCGCTGACCATGGTCAGGTTCAGCTCCTCCAAAACGTCGCCGACGGTGCAGACCATCTTGGCGCCCTGTTGGATGAGGCGGTTGGTCCCCCGGCAGTTGCGGGCAAAGATGCTGCCCGGCACCGCCAGGACCTCGCGCCCCTGTTCCGCCGCAAAGTCGGCGGTGATGAGGGCGCCGCTGCCCATGTCTCCCTCCACGACCAGGGTCCCCAGGGCCAGGCCGCTCACAATCCGGTTGCGAGGCGGAAAGTTGCGCGACTCGGGCCGGGTCCCCAGCGGATACTCGCTGACGAGCGCGCCCCGCTCGACGATCTCGGCCGCCAGCCGCGCATTCTCGTGGGGATAGACGACGTCGACGCCGCAGCCCAGCACGGCCAGGGTTCGCCCCCCGGCCTGCAAGCAGCTCCGGTGGGCGACGGTGTCGATGCCCCGCGCCAGGCCGCTGATCACCGTCACGCCCGCCTGTGCCAGGCCGGTGGAGAGCATCTGGGCGGCCTCCTTGCCATACACCGAAGCGCGCCGCGTGCCGACGATGGCCACTGCCCACTCGTCGCGGGTCTCGATGCTGCCCCGCACGTAGAGCACGGGTGGTGGGTTATAGACCTGGCGCAGATTGGGAGGGTAATCCGCGTCTTCCCAGGTCATGACCGTCACCCCCTGGCGCTCGAGCCGGCGGACCTCGGCTTCCAGGTCCAGCCCGTCTCTCAGCTTAACCAGGTTGACGATAGAGCGCCGGTCCAGGCCTGCCTGCTGCAGCTCGTGGATGGGCGCCTTCCAGGCCAGCTCCAGCTCGCCAAAGTAGTCCAGGAGGGCCCGCAAGCGCGCCGCGCCAATGCCCGACACCTTGCTAAAGCCCACCCAAAAACGAACGCCGTCCCTAGACATTCTCCGCGGCTCCTTTGCCCGGGGTCAAACCAGGCGCGCCCCGCCTAGCCGAGCCCCTCCATCACGTGGACGACGAGACGCCCGGCCTCGAGGTCGATGTCCTGGATCACGTCTTGGATGGCCGGCAGCAGGATTTCGCGGCGGGTGCCCGCGTCCCGAACGACGTAAATCTCGTTAGCCCGGGAGTAGAGAATGTCGGCAACCGTTCCCAGGAACTCGCCCGCCATGGTCCAGACTTCCAGGCCCACGATCTGGTGCTCGTAGTACTCACCCTCTTCCAGGGGGATGGCCTCTTCCAGGGGGACAAACAGCAGCGTCCCGCACTGCGCCAGCGCCGCGGTCCGATCGTCGCAGCCTTCCAGCTTGACCAGAACGTGGCCGCCGTGGAGGCGCGTGCTCTCCACGCGGCAGGCGACCGGACTTTCGTCGTCGGGCCCCAGGTACACGCGCTTCAGGCGCGCAAAGCGCTGGGGGTCGTCGCTCATGATCGCGACCTTGAGCTCGCCCCGCACGCCGTGGGCTCCAACGACCTGGCCCACTGTTAAAAAACGGGGCTCAGAAGCACGGTCGCGCCCCCCTGAGCCCCGTTCAGATTCTCTGTCCGGCCGCCTCTCGGCCTCGCCCACTACACGATCTCCAGCGTAACACGCCGGCCCTGGCGTGCAGCCGCTGCGCGCAGCAGCGTCCGCATCGCATTGGCGACACGTCCCTGTTTGCCGATGACTCGACCCATGTCCTCGGGCGACACGCGCAACTCGTAGATAGTGGCGCTGGTCCCTTCGATCTCCTCGACAAAGACCCGGTCGGGATCGTCGACGAGCGATTTGGCCATGTACTCGATCAACTCTTTCAGGTTCATGTTCTGCCTCTCTTTCTAGAGTGTTTGAGGAGCGTGATCAATCTTCGTCGTCCAGATCTTCCTCTTCGTCTAGGTCATACTCGTCTTCGTCGAGATCTTCTTCCTCTTCCCATTCCTCTTCTTCGTCTTCGTCGTCGAGCTCGGCCTCTTCTTCAAACTCGGCCTCTTCTCCCTCGGGAAGCAGCTCTTCCTGCTCTTCGAACGCCGAGGGTGACGCCTGTTCGGCGGCGGGTTCCTGCGCCTGGGCCCGGAACTGGGCTGCCAGTTGCTCGACCGAGATCTCTCCACGGCGGACGGCGGCCGCCTGGGCCATGATTCCCAGTTGGTCGAGCATGCGCTGTACCGCGGCGCTCGGTTGGGCGCCGGAGCCGAGCCAGTAGAGGGCGCGCTCAACGTCGATCTCGACGGTGGGCGGTTGGGTTCGCGGGTTGTAGTGACCAATAACCTCGATAAACTTGCCATCACGGGGCGCCTTGCTGTCGGTCACTACGACACGGTAATGCGGTTGCTTCTTCGCGCCGGTGCGGCGCAGTCGAATCTTCACCATTGCTTTCTCGAGACCTCCTTATTGGTCTGGCCAGTCTTGATTATGAACTTCGGCTGGACCCAGCCGGCAACAAACTCCCTTGTCTGGGCCTGCCTATCCACCCTGGCCACCCAGCATAGATAGCAACCCACGCATGCCACCGCGACCCCCGCGCTTGCCCCCGCCGCCCATTTGCTTCATGAGGCGTTGCATCTGGCGAAACTGGGAGAGAAGATCGTTGACCTCGGTGACCGACGTCCCCGATCCCCGGGCGATTCGTCGCTTGCGGCTGCCGTTTATGACCCGCGGACTGCGGCGCTCCTCAATGGTCATAGAATTGATGATGGCCTCGATGACCTTCATTTGCTGGTCGGTGACGTCGGGCTGCAAATCTCGGGTGAGTTGCGACATCCCGGGAATCATGTCCAGCAATTGGCTCAAGGGCCCCATCTTTTTCAGTTCTTGGAGCTGGTCGCGAAAGTCCTCCAGGTTGAACTCACCCTTGACCAGCCTCTCGCCCATCCGGACGGCCTGATCCTGGTCCATGACCTGCTGTGCCTTTTCGATGGCGGTCAGCATGTCGCCCATGCCCAGGATGCGGCTGGCGAGGCGATCCGGATAAAAGACCTCCAGGGCATCGGTCTTTTCGCCGACGCCCATGAACTTGATGGGCACACCGGTCACGGAACGCACCGAGATGGCGGCGCCACCCCGGGCATCGCCGTCGACCTTGGTGAGGATCAACCCGGTAACGCCCACCCGCTTGTTAAACTCGTCGGCCACGCGCACGGCGTCCTGGCCGGTCATGGCATCCACCACCAGGAGCACTTCCTGGGGGTCCGTGCGCGCCTTGACCTGTTCCAGCTCACCCATCAACTCGTCGTCGATGTGCAGGCGGCCGGCTGTGTCCAGCAGGACGACGCTGTAGGCCGCTTCCCGCGCCCGCTTGAGGGCGTTGGCGCAGATCTGGGGCGGGGGCACCTTGTTCCCCTCGCTGTGGACGGGAATGTCCAGTTGCTTGCCCAGGACCTCGATCTGGGTGATGGCCGCCGGCCTGCGGGTGTCGGCGGCCACCATCAGGGGCCGCTGGCCCGCCTGGCGCAGGTTCAGCGCCAGCTTGGCCGCCGTCGTGGTCTTGCCCGAGCCCTGCAACCCCACCAACATGATCACGTGGGGTGACGGGCCCGAGAGGTTGAGCCGCGCCGGTTCTCCCAGCGTGGCGATCAACTCCTCGTGTACGATCTTGATGACCTGTTGCGCCGGGGTCAGGCTGCGCATCACCTCGGCCCCCACCGCCCGCTCGCGCACGCGCTGGACAAAGTCCTTGACGACCTTGAAGTTGACGTCGGCTTCTAACAGCGCCAGGCGTACCTCGCGCAGGGCCACGTCCACGTCGGCTTCGCTCAGCTTCCCCCGGCTGGATAGCTTTTCAAATACTCCCTGTAACTTGTCCTGTAAATTCTCGAACACGTCCTATTCCTATGCTCACCCGGTCCGGGTATGGAGCCTATATTGTATGCGAGAAGAGGGATTTCGTCAAGCCCGGGATTGTTTTGCGTAGGGTTACCCCAAAGTCGAGCCCGCGAAATCGCGCCGGCCCTGCGCAAAGGCGTGTACGTCCATGGCGCTCTTGCCGGCGAGCTGCACCTGCAGCAGCTCCAACACCCCTTCGCCCGTGACGACCCCGGTCCCCGGCGCCAGGTCGACCACCCGCCCGGGCCCGGCGCCCCCGGGGCCCGGACGGCCCGGCAGGGGGCGGGCTCGCAATATCTTGAGCCGCTGCCCCGCCCACGCCGTGTAGGCGCCGGGCCAGGGATCGCAGGCCCGCACCTGGCGGTCCAGGTGGGACGCCGTAAGCGCCCAGTCCAGCAGCCCATCTTCCTTCTGCAACGTCCGGCAATAGGTCGCCTGCGAATCGTCCTGGGGCCGCGGCGCGATGCGACCCTCGAGCCAGCCGGGCAAGGCCTCGACGAGCAGGCTGGCGCCAAGCCGGGCAAGATCCGCCGTCAAGCTGCCGGTGGTGTCGTCCGGGCGGATGGGCCAGTCGGCCTGGGCCAGCATTGGCCCCGTGTCCAACCCCTCGTCCATGCGCATGATGGTCACACCCGTCCGCTCGTCGCCCGCCAGGATGGCCGCGGGGATGGGCGCCGCGCCCCGGTAGCGGGGCAGCAGCGAGGCGTGGACGTTCAGGCAGCCGTGGGGCGGGATGGCCAGCACCTCGGGCCGCAGAATCTGGCCAAAGGCGGCGACGACGACGAGGTCCGGCCGCCAGGCCACCAGGCGCTCCACCGCCTCGGGCCGGCGCAGCGTCGGCGGCTGGATCACCTCCAGGCCGAGGGCCCCGGCCGCCTCCTTGACCGGCGGCGCCACCAGCCGGCGCCCCCGACCCGCCGGCCGGTCGGGCTGCGTCACCACGCCCACCACCTGGTGGTCCCGCGCCAGCGCCTGCAGCGACGGCACCGCAAAGTCGGGCGTACCCATGAAAACAATTCGCGCCATGATCTCCCTCCGTCAAAAAGCATTGTATCACATCCCGCCACGCCAACCAAACGTCACGGCCCCGGGGATTCGGCAGGCTCCTCGTGGGTTTGACAATTCTTCCGGAGACTGCTAAAATGGTAGGGCGCTGGCATCGACGCCGGGCGCGCGAAAGAACACCGAAAGGAGGTGAACAAGATGGAAGAGGAATATGGCATTCCGCCCGCTGGCGACGTCACCGACAATGACAAGCTTATGGCTGCCCTGTCTTACCCCATTCCCATCGTCGCCATCGTTATCCTGCTGGCCGAAGATATGAAGGCCCGCCCGTTCCAGAGGTTTCACGCCGTTCAGGCCCTGGCAGCCAACATTGTCCTCTGGGTCCTGGTCGTGCTGCTGGGCTGTATCCTGGCGGCGATTACATTCTTCATAGGTGGGGTGTGTGGCTTTGGCGCAATTTTGCTGTGGTTCATCACGGTCTATTGGGCCTACGAGGCGTATCAGGGCAAGTACTTTGAGATTCCCTGGCTGACCGAGTTCCTGAAGGGTCAGAATTGGCTGTAAAGCAGCCTGCTTATCGAGGTTGACCGCGGAGCGAGGGCCCACTGTGCCTCGCTCTTGCTTTTTGCCCACCGGGACGGGCACGCGGAAAGGATCACGATGTCGCTGCCGCTCATGCGGTGGATCGAGCCGGACCCCACAGACGAGCGGGACCTCACGCGCTTTGCTTCCCTGCGCCCGCTCACGGTCCAGCTCTTGCTCCGGCGGGGGATCCAGGACCTGGGCCAGGCCTACGACTTTTTGTCGTGCCGGGCCGGAGAGGACGATCCGGCGCGGCTCAAGGGCCTGCCCCGGGCCGTGGAGCGCATCAGGCAGGCCATCAGTCGCGGCGAAAAGGTCGCCGTCTATGGCGACTTTGACGCCGACGGCGTGACCGCCACGGCCCTCCTGACCGAAACCCTGGATGCCCTGGGCGCCAACGTCATCCCCTACATCCCCGACCGCGTGGACGAGGGCTACGGCCTCAATATCCCCGCCCTCCGCGAGCTGTGGAAGCAGCGGGTGCGCCTCGTCGTCACGGTAGACTGTGGCATTCGCTCCATAGAAGAGGTGCGGGAGGCCAACCGCGGCCTGCAGCTCATCGTCACCGATCACCACCGGCCGGCGGAAGAGATCCCCCCAGCCCTGGCCGTCGTCAACCCCAAGCAGCCGGGCTGCGACTATCCGTTCAAAGAGCTCTCCGGGGTTGGGCTGGCCTACAAGCTGTCCCAGGGCCTGCTGCGTGCCTCGCCGCCCGCCGGCCTCCAGGAGGAGGCTCTCCTCGACCTGGTGGCCCTGGGCACCGTGGCCGACCTCGTCCCCCTGGTGGGCGAGAACCGCGCCCTGGTGCGGCGCGGCCTGGACCGGATCAACAGCGCCGCCCGCCCCGGCATCGAGGCCCTCATGGCCGACGCCGGCGTGCGCCGTGGCGCCGTCGACTCGACGGCCATCGGCTTTCTCCTCGGTCCCCGGCTGAACGCCGCGGGGCGCATCGACGATGCCATGATCGCCTACCGGCTCCTGCGCAGCAGCGAGCCCCTGGAGACCCAGGAGCTGGGCAAGCAGTTGGGCGACCTGAACCGGCAGCGCAGGCAGATTACCGAAGAGACGTTCGCCGCCGCCCAGGCCCAGATCCTGGACCGCGACCCGGACGCCTTTCTCCTCCTGGCCGACGATCCGGGCTTCCCGCCGGGCATCGTCGGGCTGGCGGCCAGCCGCCTGGTCGAGGCCCACTACCGGCCCAGCATCGTCGTCCACCGCGGCGACCGGGAGAGCCGGGGCTCTTGCCGGTCCATCCCGGAGTTTGACATCACCGAGGCGCTGGACTGCTGCCGGGACCTGCTCATCCGCCACGGCGGCCACGCCATGGCCGCCGGCTTTACCGTGGCCACGGACAACCTGGACGCCCTGCGGGCGCGCCTGGTCGAGATCGCGGCCACCAGGCTGGCCAGCGCCGAGCTGAAGCCGGTGCTCGAGATCGACGCCGAGCTGGCCCTCGACCGGGTGGACGAGACGGCCTACGCCCTCCTACGCCAGGTCCAACCGTGCGGCATGCAGAACCCGGAGCCGCTCCTGCTGGCCCGCGACGTGGAGGTCAGGGAGCGGTGGGCCATGGGCAACGAACAGAAGCACCTGAAGCTCATCTTGCGCGACAGGCGCGGCATCGCCTGGCCCGCCGTGTTCTTTCGCCACGGGCACATCCTGGACGACCTCCCGGACCGCGCCGACGTGGTGTATTCCCTGGAATACAACGAGTGGAACGGCGAGAAGCGGCTGAGGCTCCTGCTGCACGACCTGCGGCCGGCCCGGCCATCCTAGAACACATCGAGGGAGAACGTGGAGAAAAAGCTTGCAGAACTCAAGGCCCGCCAGGCCGAGATCCATGACTTGAGAGCCGCCAGGGCAGTCCTCGGCTGGGACCAGGCCGCCTACATGCCCGAAGGCGGGGGCCCCGCCCGTGCGCGCCAGACCGCCCTCCTGGGACGCCTGGCCCACGAGCGCCTGACGGATCCGGCCCTCGCCCGGCTCCTGGACGACCTGGCCCCCTACGAGACCAGCCTGCCCTACGACTCGGACGACGCCAGCCTCATCCGCTTCGTGCGGCGCAGGCACGAGATGGCGGCCCGCGTTCCGGCCGAGTTCATGGCCGGGGCCGAGGAGCATTTCGCCACCACCTTCCAGGCCTGGATGGCCGCCCGCCCGGCGAACGACTTTGAGGCCGTCCGACCCTTCCTGGCCAGGAGCCTGGAGCTGAGCCGCCGCTTTGCCGGCTATTTCCCCGACCACGAGCACGTGGCCGACCCCTTCATTGCCCTGCAAGACTATGGGCTCACGGTCTCGACGCTGCGGCCCTTGCTGGCCGAGCTGCGCCAGCGCCTGGTGCCCCTGGTGCAGGCCATCGTCGCCCGGCCCGCCGCCGACGCATCCTGCCTCAAGCAGCACTTCCCGGCTGCGCAGCAGTGGGAGCTGAGCCTGGAGGTGCTGGAGCGCATGGGCTACGATTTCCGGCGCGGCCGCCAGGACCAGGCGCCCCATCCCTTCACGACGGCCTTTTCCATCGGCGACGTGCGCGTCACCAACCGGGTCCGGGAGCGCGACCTGGGAGAGGCATTTTTCGGCGCCCTTCACGAGGGAGGCCACGCCCTCTACGAGCAGGGCATCGATCCCGGCCTGGAGGGCACCCTCCTGGCCGAAGGCACCTCGGCCGGTGTGCACGAGAGCACGTCGCGCCTGTGGGAGAACCTGGTGGGCCGCAGCCTCCCCTTCTGGCGGTTCTACTATCCGCGCTTCCAGGCTGCCTTTCCCGAGCAGTTGGGCAGCGTCTTCCTCGACACCTTCCACCAGGCCATCAACAAGGTGCAGCGCTCCCTCATCCGCACCGAAGCCGACGAGATGACCTACGACCTGCACATCATGCTGCGCTTTGACTTTGAGCTGGAGATGCTGGAGGGCAAGCTGGCCGTCAAGGACCTGCCCGAGGCGTGGCGCGAGCGCTTCCGGCAGGACATGGGCATCGTGCCGCCCGACGACCGGGACGGCGTGATGCAGGACGTGCATTGGTTCTGGGGCTTTGTGGGAGGAGCGTTCCAGGGCTATACCCTGGGCAACATCCTCGGCGCCCAGTTTTTCGAGTCGGCCCTGCGCCGCCACCCGGAGATCCCCGGCGAGATGGAGCAAGGCGAGCTGGGCACGCTTCACCGCTGGCTCAGGGAGAACGTCTATCGCCACGGGAGCAAGTTCACGACGGCCGAGCTGGTCGAGCGGGTCACAGGCGGGCCCCTGAGCATCGAGCCGTACCTGCGCTATCTCGGCCAGAAGTTCGGCGAGCTGTACTCGCTCCAGCAGGTTGTGGGAGAAGAGAACGATTCACGCTCGTAGGTGCGACTTCGGTCGTTTTTGGACGGCTAAAGCCGTTACTACGAACCCTCCCCGACAGGCTGCTAGACTCGGGGGGGAAGGAGAAGGGACATGTTGATCGTCAACGGCACGCTCGTGACCATGGGCACGCCCAATCGCGTGATCCCCGGCGGCGCCCTCTACGTCCAGGACGGGCGCATCGCCGACCTGGGGCCCGGTGCCGACCTGGAAGCGCGCTACGGCCGGGCGGGCGAGGAGCGCATCGACGCCCGCGGCCAACTGGTCCTGCCGGGCATCATCTGCGCCCACACCCATTTCTACGGCGCCTTTTCCCGGGGCATGGCCCTGCCCGGCGAGCCGGCAGGCAACTTCCCGGAGATCCTCGAGAAGCTGTGGTGGCGCCTGGACAAGGCCCTCTGGCGCGAGGACGTGCACTACAGCGCCCTGGTCTGCCTCGTCGACGCCATCCGCCACGGCACGACGACGCTCCTCGACCACCACGCCAGCCAGGGCGAAATCACGGGCAGCCTCGATCAGATTGCCTCGGCCGTGGAGCAGGCGGGCGTCCGCGCCTGCCTGTGCTACGAGGTCACCGATCGCGACGGCCCGGAGGCCATGCGCGCCGGCATCGCCGAGAACGTGCGTTTCCTGCGGCGCGTTCGAGACCACGAGATGGGCCAGGACCAGCGCCTGGCCGCCACTTTTGGCCTCCATGCCTCCCTCACCCTGTCGGACGAGACGCTGGAGGCGTGCGTCCGTGCCGCCGGGCCCCTCGAGACCGGATTTCACATCCACGTCGCCGAGGACAAGGCCGACGTCGACGACAGCCTGCGCAAGAGCGCCCTGCGCGTCGTCGAGCGCCTGCAAAAGTTTGGCATCCTGGGGCCGCGCACCATCGCCGCCCACGCCGTCCACGTGGACCGCATCGAGACCGAGATGCTGCTGGACAGCGGCACGATGGTCGTCCAGAACCCCCGCTCGAACATGAACAACGCCGTGGGCACGCCCGACCTGCCGTGGATGCTGCACATCGGCATTCCCGTGGGCCTGGGAAACGACGGTTTTACCAACAACATGTTTACCGAAATGGCGGCTGCCTACCTGGTCCACAAGCAGGCCACCCGCGACCCACGCACCCTGCCGGCCGACACCGTCCTGCGCATGCTGTGGGATCACAACCCGCGCATCGCCCGGACGTTCTTTCCCGGGCTGGGCCCCGACTTTGGCCACCTGGCCCCGGGCGCCCCGGCCGACGTCATCCTGGTGGACTATCACCCGCCGACACCCCTGGACGCCGGCAACCTGCCCTGGCACACCATCTTTGGCATCGACGGCACGGGCGTGACCACGACCATCGCCGGCGGCCGGGTGCTCATGCGCGATGGCAAGCTGCTGACCCTGGACGAGGAGGGCATCGCGGCCCGGGCGCGGGAGCTGGCGGGCAAGCTGTGGCAGCGGATCTGATCTCGGAGGATGGGGACAGCGTGAAACAGGAGGGAGACGTCATCGTCGTCGAAAAGAACCGCCGGCGGGCCATTTGGGCGCTGGCCATCATTGTCTTCATGAGCCTGGTCAGCCTGGCTCTCCTCGGCGCCGGCCTCCTCGGCGGCGACGGCATCCTGTGGACGCCCATCGCCCTGGGGACGGTGGGCCTCCTGGGGTTTGGCGTCGCCGCCTGGATGATCGTGAGCACCATGCGCGCCCGCTGGCACCTGGCCGTCAGCCGGTCCGGCTTTCGCCTGCACACCCCGGCCTACCTGTTGGACGTGCCCTGGGAGAACGTGGCCGGCATCGCCACCAACGAGGTCAACTTTCGGGAGGGCTGCGTGCTCCTCTTCGAAGACCCGGCCGCCGTGGCACAGACGGCCCGGTTCCTGGTGCGTTCCAACCACCCCGAGGTCATCGCCAGCCCGGACGCCATGCAGGCCCGTTTCGAGGAGAACATGGACAAGCTCGGCTACCACCTGGGCATCCCCGGCCGCATCCTGGAGCTGGGCCCCGACGAGCTGGCCAGCTTGCTCTCCCGGGCGCGAAGCGGCGCCCTGTGGACGGGGTAGCGACGGGGCAGGCGGTGCAATTGCCATCTTCTGGCCTGTGGGCGCGAGCGTTCCGCGAGGCTCGCATTTCAGGCTGTGCGTCCTCGCCAACGGCCGGCGGCACCGGTGACAACCTCTCCATCGATTTGGCATCTCCCGGGCCCCGGAGTATAATGGCATCAATGGGAACGGGAGGTTGCAGCCAATGAAAGCTTTCTGGGGACGGTTGGGGGCGCCGGGCAGGATCGGCCTGGTCGTCGGGCTCATCGGAGCCCTGTTGACCGTTGCCGGCCTGGTCGCCGGCAACCTGGCCCCCCTGACCGCTCGCTCGCTGTTGCTCGGCATTCTCCTGGGGGGTGGCTCCTGGGGGGTGGTCAGTTGGGCCATCGCTTCCGCTGCCGCCGATGCCATGGCCGACGGGGAGGAGTAGCCGACCCCCCGGAATCTCCACAATCCCTGCCAGAGCCGTCCATAATTCCTCCACAGTTGCCCGGTATCCTGCGGGCACCATACAAGAAGGAGGAAACAGATGGACGAACGAGTTCGAGGAAAGGGGTTGTGGGTTGGCCTGGGGTGCCTGGCACTGCTCTTCCTGTGCCTGCTGCTGGCCGGGGCGGCACTGTTTGTCATGTTCGCGCCCGCGCGCGTAGCACCGGGGTATGTGCAACCACCGGCGGCCGGGGAGGGGGCGGTTCAGACGCCGGCCACCTGCGACTTCTGCCCATTGGGTATCCTGTTCTCCGGGGTCAGGGCCCTCTTCAAGGTGGCCTTCCTGGGCCTGCTGCTGCTCCTGCTCTTTGGCCTGGGCCGGAGATTCTTCTGGGGACCGTACCACTGGTGGCCGCACTACTGCACTCCGGGACCGACCGGAAAGGGACCGGAAGGCCAGCCCGGCGGCGCCCCACACCACACCCATTGGCGCCGGCACGGGCACCCGTTCTGGGGACCACCGCCGTGGTGGGGGCCCGCACCGGAGCGTCCCGCAGACGAGGGCGAAGCGCCTGACGCGCCGGACGCCGGCGAGGCCGAGGCCGGCTACAGCGGTCCGCAGGAATAGAGGAGGGGCTGCTCCCGGTGGGAAGTATCCCGCCGGGAGCGCCGAAAGGTCCAGATGGCAGACGATCTTGACCTCCGGGGCAAGGGCAAAGCCACCGACTGGCTGGAAAGCCTGGCGGCACACGACGTCCACTACCTGATCCTCGACGTGAGGAGCGACGCGGAGCTGCTGCGGCAGGTTGACGGCCAGCCGGGGTGGCGCCTGGACGTGAACGACGGTGATTCGGCAATCTATGTGCGCGCCGTGGCCGACGCCCCACCGCGGCGAGGGGAGAGCTGACGTGGCCCAGACCATCCTGGTGGTGGACGACGAGGCCCGCATCGTGAAGCTGGTGCGCGACTACCTGGAGCGCGCCGGCTTTGGCGTTCTCACGGCGGGCGACGGCGAGACCGCCCTGTCCATGGCCCGACGGGAAAGGCCAGACCTCATCGTCCTGGACCTGATGCTGCCGGGCGTCGACGGGCTGGACGTCTGCCGGCGCCTGCGCCAGGAGAGCGGCGTGCCGATCATCATGCTCACCGCCCGCGTCGAAGAGGCCGACCGCATCGTGGGCCTGGAACTGGGCGCCGACGACTATGTCACCAAGCCCTTCAGCCCCGGCGAGCTGGTGGCCCGGGTGCGCGCCAACCTGCGCCGCGCCCGGGGCGAGATGGGCCAGGCGACGGTTATTCGCGCCGGCGACGTGGAGCTGGATACCGCCACGCTGACCACGACCGTCGCCGGCCAGGCGGTGGACCTGACGCCCACCGAGTTCGAGCTGCTGGCGACGCTGGCCCGCCACCCGGGCCGCATCTGGACCCGCGAGCAGCTCCTGGAGGCGGTCCACGGCGTGGCCTTTGAGAGCTATGACCGGAGCATCGACTCGCACATCAAGAACATCCGCCGCAAGATCGAGCCCGATCCCCGCCGCCCGCGCTACATCCAGACGGTGTACGGCGTGGGCTACCGCTTTGGCGAGCGGTAATCGGGGAGGGAAGGCAAAGGATCGATGGTGAACGAGGGTACCGGCAGGGAGGAGCCGTCGGGGCCGGATCCGCGAAGCCGTGGCGCCGGCAGCACCGGCCACCGGGAACAGCCGGCAAAGGCGCGAACGAGCCGGCATCCGCACGGGCGCTGCAAGAAGCCGGCTCCGCGGTGGCAAGATTTCGTCCGCGACGACCTGGGGTACCGGCAGTGGCATCACAAAAGGTGGCCGGGCCCTCCGGCCTGGTGGGGCGAGGAGCACGACCCGGCCTGGCCCGGCCCATCCTGGCCGCGCTCCAGGAAGTACTGGGGAGAGCGGCAGCCCAGCGGCGGTTATCTCTTTATCCGGTTTGCCATCGTCTTTGGCGTGTTCATCGCCCTCGCCTGCGCCATCCTGTTCATGCTGGGGGCCGCCGTGTTCCTCTTGTTCACCGGCGCCCGGCCGAGTTTCGGCAGCGTGCTCGAGGACCTGCACCCGCTGCGTTTCCTCGCCTACCTGGGCGGCGCGGTCCTGCTGCTGCTCCTGGCGCTGCGGCGGGTGGGTCACCTGGCCAGCCGCCGCTTTACCAACCCGCTGAGCGAGACCATGAAAGCCGCCGGCGCCCTGGCCGAGGGCGACCTTTCGGCCCGGGTGCCGGTGCAGGGCAGCCCCGAGTTTCGCCACCTGGCCCTGTCGTTCAACCAGATGGCCCAGGCCCTGGAGGCCGCCGACCGGCAGCGCCGCGAGCTGCTGGCCGACGTAGCCCACGAGCTGCGCACGCCCTTGACCGTCCTCCAGGGCAACCTGGAAGGCCTCCGGGACGGCGTTTACCTGGCTACCCCCGAGCAGATCGACCTGATGCTGGACGAGGCCCAGAAGCTGAGCCGCCTGGTAGAAGATCTGCGCCTGCTGACCCTGGCCGACGCCGGCCAGTTGCCCCTCGACCTCCAGGAGCTGGAGGTGCACCAGCTCCTGGCCGACGTGAGCGATGCCTTTGCCCTCCAGGCGGCGGAGGCAGGCGTCACCTTGCGGGTGGAGGCGCCAGAGCAGGCGCTGCACCCCCTCCACGCCGACCCCCAGCGCCTGGGGCAGGTGCTGGGCAACCTGATGACCAACGCACTGCGGCACACGCCGTCCGGCGGCCGGGTGACGTTGGGCGCCGCCTCCGTCGGGGATGGAGAGGGACCAGAGGGCGTCGAGATCTGGGTCGCCGACTCGGGCGAGGGCGTGCCGCCGGACGACCTGCCGCGCATCTTTGACCGTTTCTGGCGCGCCGACAGGGCCCGCAGCCACGAAGAAGCGGCGGGCAGCGGGCTGGGCCTGGCCATTGCCCGCAGCCTGGTGCAGCTCCACGGCGGCCGCATCTGGGCCGAGAGCGAGGGGGTGCCGGGCAAAGGCACCACCGTCTTTGTCGTGCTGCCCCTCTCGGCAGGTTCGTAGTGGGCGATTCATCGCCATGGAGCCGCGCTGAAGCACGTACTACGAACGGGCTCTCGACAGGCTGTTGGTGGGTCGTTTGACACAGGCGTGGGCATTTGCTCTGGCGCGCTCGTCGGCAGTCGTTTGGACCACGACAGCAGCGCCCTTTCGTGCGTTTCGTGGTCCAGACGCCCGGTACCAGAATGGCACCATGCGTGACAAGTGACCCACTCGCTACTGGCTACTGGCGTATCACCAGCATAAAGATGCCGGCCAGGACCAGGAGCCCGGCGGCGGGCAGCATGCGCCTGTAGATGCCTCCCCACTCGGCCTTGAAATAGACACGGGTCAGCGACAGGCAGAGATGCACGGGCGTGAGCATTAGCCCCACCAGCCCCCCGGTGTACGCCAGGAGGCCGTAGCCATTGCCCACCACGTCGGGACCCACCAGCGGAAGGACGATGGGAAAGCCGATGGCAAAGGCCGCCACCGCCAGGCCCGTGAGGAACCCCGGCACAAAGGGCACGGCAAAGACGAGGACGGCCAGGGGAATGCCCAACTCGGCCAGCGACACCGAGACCGCTTCCACCGCGCCGCTGCTCTCCAGCACGCCGCGAAAGACCATGGCCCCGACGATGATGGGCGCGATGCCCAGGGGCGTCCTGCGCGCCGTCTCCCACAGGCGGCGCGGCCCCAGCCGCTCGACGAGCACCAACAGGGCGATGGTGACGGCCAGCGACAGGATGAGGTCGACCTGCAGGACAACGGACAGGCCCAGCACCAGGAGAATGGGCCACACGCTCTTTAGCAACAGGACCACCGTTTCGCGCCGTCCGGCCCTGTCCGCGGCCGCCGGCTCGACCTGGCGCGTGCCCGCCAGCCCGAACAGGACACCGCCGGCCAGCGCGGCCAGGAAGAGGGGCCACTGGGCGAGGGTCAGCCGCTGCACCGGCACGTTCATCAGGCCCGCGGCCACGATCAACGACGGGTAGAGGGGAAAGATCGGCTCCATGGCGTGCCGAAACCAGTAGTTCAGAAACGTCCGGTTTTCGCGGTTCACGTCCAGATGGCGGCTGGCCTCGTCGACCATGGGCGCCGAGAACATGGCCCCACCCACCATGGGCAGCATACCGATGAGCATCGGCATGAGGGCCAGCAGCCACCGCGCGTCGGCAAAGAGGTCACACAGCGACCGGATGAGCCCCTCCAACTGCAGCGTGCTGCGCAGGATCTCGCCCAGAAAGGTGATGAGCAGGACGATGGCCACCAGCCGCAGCGTGAGGGGGTCCACGGCGGCCTGCACCGCGTCCAGGGCCAGGCTGCCCGCCGGTTGGCCAAAGAACCAGCCGGTGACCGCCGACGCCAGGAGCAGCACAAGCCCCAGGTTCCAACGAAAGCGCAGGAGGACGACGATAAAGGCCAGGATGCCGGCCAGCTTGAGGAGGGTCAGCACACTAGCGGTCCTCGCCGGCCGCGATGGCCTCTTCCAGGGCGTCCACGGCGCGATCCAGCTCGTCGGCCAGGGGATGCGCGGCCAGGCGCTCGCGGACGATCTCGGCCACGCTCTCGTAGAACCAGAGGGATTGGTCCGGCCCCCGCGAAAACCTGGACCAATGGGCCGGGCCATGCTCGGCCAGGCCGGCGAGAAGGCTGCGCACCGTGTGCAGCGTGTCGGCGGCCTTGACCGCCACGGCGTCGGCGCTGGCGCGCTCCAGTTGGTGCAGAACCTCCCGCTTGCGGGTCTCCCACGAGCGCTCGACGCCGTTCTCGCGCTTGCGCTCCGTCAGGGCCGAGACCATGGCCGCCACCGCCGGCCCAAAGGCGGCCTCGACCTCCGCCAGGGGCAGGTCCTGGTCTTCGACGGCGTCGTGCAGCAGGCCGGCGATGGCCAGATCCTCGCCAAAGCCGTGGCGGATGAGAATGACCGAGACGTGGGCCAGGTGCACGATGTACGGGACATCACTCGCCTTGCGCGTCTGATCGCGGTGCGTCCGGGCAGCCATGGCCAGCGCTGCCTCGTAGCGCTCGGAATACGCTTCCATTGTGCAGATCCTCCTACGGGTCTGCTCCCTCTGTCGGGGGGCAGGCCCGCATTATAGCACCGAACCCACAATGGCGCAACGAAGGAGGCTTGCGCGCCAGGCCTGCCGGTCTCTGCCCGCGCCCCCCGGTTTTGCCAGGAGGCCGGTTTTGTGGTATACATAGGTGGGCAATCTCAGCGGATGGGCAGGGCATGACCGGCGATACAGAACGGTTCTGGTACCCCTTTACGGCGACCACGGTCATCGCCCGCCGGCTGGCGCCCCTGCTGCTCTTGACCCTGGGTGCCGGGCTCATCATCTGGGCCGGGCGCGAGTTCTACTTCTGGCGGCGCCCCTGGGCCGTGCTGCCCGAGCTGTTCCTGGGCCTGCTGACCTGGGTGTCGGCGCTCTATTTCTGGACCCTCCTGCCCGAGGTACACGCCGGGGAAGGGGGGCTGGCGGTGCGGCGCCTGGGCCCCATCTGGCAGCGCTGGACCTGGGACCAGGTGGCCGGGCTGCACAAGGCAGCCAGCATCGACCTCCTGGGCTGGAGCGAGTCGTTTTACACGGTGTCTGTCTGGCGCCCCCTGGCCGGCAGGCGGGGACGCACGCGGCGGGCATGGCATCGCCGCCCCGTGCGCGCCTTTCGCTTTTCGGGACACATTCGCAACTGCGAGCGCCTCGTCACACTGATCGGAGAGCGGCTGCAAGAGGTGTAGCACAACATGGCCGTCCACGGGTCCCCCATTACCCCGGCTGCTCCTGCACCGCGGGCCAGGGCGACAGGCCTGGTCCGCTGGCTGTCCCTGGCGCTCTTTGCCTCCACCCTGGTCGTGTACGTCAGCACCCTGGCGCCCGGCGTACTGGGCGGCGACGTGGGCGAGCTCCAGTTCGTGCCCCACATCCTCGGGCTGCCCCATCCCACCGGCACCCCCCTGTTCCTGCTGGTGGGCAAGCTGTGGACCATGCTTCCCCTGGCCTCGTCGGTGGCCCGGCGCATGAACCTGCTCTCGGCGGTGGCCGCGGGCCTGGTCCTCGTCGTCGTCTCGCGCACCCTGTCGCGGCCCCTGCCCGGGCTCCTGGCCGCCCTCAGCCTGGCCTTTGCCCCCACCTTCTGGGAACAGGCAACCATGGCCGACAAGTACGCCTTTAACGCCCTGATGGTGGCCCTGGTCCTCTATTTCGCCGTCCGCTGGGCCGAGACGGCCTCTCCCTCGGCCCTCAACGGGCTGGCCCTGTCCTTTGGCCTCAGCCTGGCGCACCACCGCACCAACGTGCTGTTCGCCCCGGCGCTGCTGGCCCTGGCCTGGTGGCGCACCCGCCCGGTCCTGCCCCGCGTCCGCGCCCTCTCCAGGGAGGACGGCCGCCGGCTGCTGCACCTGGCCGCCCTGCTCCTGCTGCCGCTGCTCCTGTACCTCTATCTGCCGTGGGCCGAGGCGCGCAACCTGCCCCCGGGCACCTGGCACCCGAGGAGCCTGGAGGACTGGTATCACTATATCATGGATACCGGGCAGATCGGCTACGTCTATGTCGATCCGGCCGATCTCGGCGAGCGCCTCGTGTTCTACGCCCGCACGCTGCAAGGGGACGTTGGCTGGCTCGGCGTCGCCCTGGGCCTGTGCGGCCTTGCCAGCCTGCTGCGCCGCCGCCCGGCCATCGGCCTCTTTTTGCTGGTCATCGCCGGCCTGGAGGCCTTTCTGGCGGCCAACCACCACGTGCCGCGCCACTGGGTCTATTTCATTCCCTCGTTTCTCATCTTTGCTCTCTGGATCGGCGAGGGGGGCGAGGCCCTGGCCGGCGCGGCCGGCCGGCTCCTGCCGCGGCTGCCCATCCTCCGGCCCCTCCTGCTGGCGGCGGCCATCCTGGCCGTGCTAGCGCCCATGCCCGCCCGCTACGAAGCCTTTCGCACCGCCCACGAGGGCGCCGGCACCCTGGACATCTGGCGCCAGACCCTGAAGCAGGGGCGTATGGCCGAGCGCATCGGCCAGGCCATCGCCGCCGTGGACCACGACGCCATCATCCTGGGCGACTGGGAACAGGCCACGCCCCTGTGGTACTACCAGCAGGTGGAGGGCTGGCGCCCCGACGTCCAGGTGATCTATCCCGTGGAGCGCCTGGCCGAAGCGGCGGCCACCGGCCAGCCCCTCTACCTGGCACGCACGGCACCCGGCCTGGCCGACACCTGGCACCCCTCCAACGCCGGCCCCCTGATTGCCTTGCAGCCCGCGCCCAACAGCGAGCTGCCGGAGGGGATCTCGCCCATCGGCCTGCGCCTGGGAAACACCTTCGAGCTGGCCGGCTGCCGGGCGGAGGGGACGCAATTTCGCCCGCCGGCCGTCGTGCCCCTGACCCTCTACTGGCGCGCCCTGGAGGCGCCGGGCTACGATTATTCCGTGTCGCTGCGCTTCCTCGACGGCGCCGGGCAAGAGCTGCTGCGCGTCGACAGCCAGCACCCCGTCCTTGGCACCTATCCCACCTCCCGATGGACGGCGGGGGAGGTGGTCGGCGATTACTACGAGATCCAGTTGCCCGCGGACCTGGCGGCGGGGACCTACCGCTGGGGCGTGATCCTGTATCGCACGCTGCCCGGCGGCGGCTGGGAGAACCTGGAGGTGGCCGGCACCGGCCAGGAGCTGGCCCTGGGGGGCACCATCGAGGTGTTGCCGCGCTAGCAGGGGCCCACACCCCGGTTGCGGGCATGGCGGCCGGGCGGGCGCCGCAAGGGGGTCGTCTTTAGCGGCGGGCCGCCAGCAGGGCCGCGCCCACCGCGGCCGCCTCGCGGTGGGCGGCCGGCTCGACGGGCAGGCCGAACTGCTGGCCCACGATCTCCAGGAGTAGGGGATTGCGCTCCACGACGCCGCCGGCGGCGACGACCCGGGCCCCGCCCCCACCGGGGCCGGCCCCGCCATAGAGATCGCGCAGCTCGTCCACGAGCCCGACGAGGGTCGCCCGCGCCACGGCCCCCAGCGCCATGTTGTCGACGGTGATGCCCTCGATGGCCCCGCCCCGCACCGACGGATCGCCGCGCACGCCCAGGAACGTGGCCCGCACCTGCAACCCCCCGGTGTCGGGGGTCGACGCGGCCAGGGCGTTCAGCCGGCGGTAGACCGCTTCCTCGCCGGCCTCCAGCCCAAACTCGGCCAGCCAGGCGCGGAGCGTGCGGTTCAGCCAGGCATAGGCCGCGCCGCCGCACAGGCTGGCCCCCACCCGCAGGACGCCGCTCCCCGGCAGGGGCCGCGTCTCGACCCGCTCGCCGGGCGGCTCGAAATCCGGCACGGCCCAGCACACCTGACCCCCGGTGCCAAGGTTGACCAGGACCGTGCCCTCCGGGTCGGGCACGCTCCCCAGGAAGCTGGCCTGGGTGTCGCCCACGGGGTTGAACACCGGCAGGCCCGCCGGCAGGCCGGTCGCCCGGGCCGCTTCTCCCGACAGCCCGCCCAGCGCCTCGCCGGCGGGCCGCACCGGCGGCAAGAGGCGGGCGGGCAGGCCCAGGCGGTCGACGAACGCCTCGTTCCAGGAGCCGCGCACCAGGTCGTAAATGCCCCAGCTTGCCGCAAAGGTGGGGTCGGTGGCGGGCCGGCCGCCGGTGAGCCGCGCCGCGACCCAGCCGGCGGCGGTGCAGGCCCCCTCGGCGGCGTCGGGCAGCGCGCCGCGCCGCACCAGCCAGAAGAGCGTGGCCGCCCCGTAACCGTGCTGGATGCGGCAGCCGTTGGGCCGCCAGTCCAGGCCGGCCACGGCCTCGCGGACCATCTCCAGGGCCGTGCGCCCGGACGGGTCGTCTCCCGGCTCGGAGGTCCGCCGATCCTGCCAGGAGATCAAGGGGGTGACGGCCTCGCCCCGGGCGTCGACGCACAGCAGCCCGTGCTTTTGTCCCGTGAGGGCAATTCCCTCTGGAGGGCCTCCGGCGCCGGCGGCGGCCAGCTCGGCCAGCACCTCCAGCGACAGGGCGAGGAGGCGGTCGGGATCCTCCTCGGCGCGCGTGGCCGGCAGCCGGGGCCGTGCCGCGTCGTTGCGCCGCCGCGCCACCTGCCGCACCCGGCCCGCACCGGCGTCCCAGGCCACGCCGGTGACCGTCGTCGTGCCCACGTCCAACCCGATGATCACGGCCTCACCGCCAGTGTATCTCGGGCCGCTGCCAGTTGCGCCGCCGCCAGACCAGCCCCACCGGATAGCCGATCATCTTGGCCACGTCGCCCACGACGCGGATGATGGGCACCAGGGCCACGGCCTGGAGGCGTTGAGCGAGGCCGTAGGGCGCCAGCATGGACGCCAGGCGGCGGTAGGGCATGGCAAGGTAGGCGGCGGCCGCGGCCAGCGCCGCCAGCCACCACCACGGCGAATGCAGCACGGCCAGGATGACCAGGGCAGGCGCCAGCACCAGGTACGTGGTGTAGCGCACGAAATGCCTCCGCCGCCAGAGGTCGGCCTTGCCATCGCCCCGGGCGTAGCGGTAATACTGCTTGAAAAAGGCCCCCAGGCTGGGCCGGGGCCGGAAATGGACGAGCGCCTCGGGGGCCAGGTGGAACGGCCCGTACAGCTCTTTCAGGCGCAGGTCAAAGATGAGGTCCTCGCAATAGTCCAGCCACTCGGGATAGCCCTCGGCGGCCTCCCAGGCCGCCCGGCGAAAGGCCACCGACCGGCTGGAGGGCAGGAACGTGGCCGGATCGACCTCGCGCAGGTGGGGCAACACCGTGGCGCCCAGGGCCGTCTCGAAGAGCGTCTCCGGATCGGCCACGAACCAGCCCGCCACGGTGGACACAAAGTGACTGCCCTCCGGCGCCTCAAAGGGCCGCACCAGGGCCTCCAGCCAGCCCGGCTCGATGCGCACGCCGGCGTCGGTGACGGCAATGACGTCGCCGGCCGCCGCGGCGATGGCCGCGTTGCGCCCCTCGGAGATGTTGCTCCCCGGCCGCTCCAGGACCTTTAGTGGCAGGCGGCCGGCCCCGGCCCATTCCGCCAGAATGGCCAGCGTGCCGTCGGTGGAGCCGCCGTCGGCGATGACCACCTCGTCGGGAGGGCGGCTTTGCGCCTCCAGCGAGGCGAGCAGCCGCTCTATGGCCGGCGCCTCGTTCCACACAGTGCAGATGACCGAAACCTTCACTTTCTACCCTTCTCCCTCTCCGGGCCTGCAATGCACCCCCTCGCGCGGTTGCATTAAGCGCGAGAACGTGCTATAATAGGCCCACCTACGAAGCATTGGCCGTTCATCCGCTCGGGGTCGAGGGGAACAGCTATGAAATGGAGACATTGGGCCATCCTCATTGTCCTGGTGCTTTTGAACTATATTATCTTTAGCACCGCCTTTACCCAGTTGGCAGAACAGCGCCGGCCCGCCATTGGGCCCACCCGTACCCTCGCGCCCACCTACGAGAGCGTGCCGGCAGGCCCGGTCTCCTGGGTGGTGCTCCCCACGAACACCACCCGCCCCACGCGCACACCCGTCACTCCCTCGCCCACGCCCGACCCTGCACTGGCGACGGCCACGGCCAGCCCCGAGGTCATTGTCGTTACCGCCGAGGCACCGCCGCCAGAGGCACCGACAGCCGTTCCGCCCACGGCCACGCCCAGCCCGCCGCCGGCCAGCCCCACGCCGGCGCCGCAGGCGACCGTGTACGTCGTGCAGCGGGGCGACACGCTTTCGGCCATCGCCCAGCGGTACGGCGTCAGCGTCCAGGCCATCGTCAACGCCAACGGCCTGCCCAACCCCAACCAGATCGCCGTAGGCCAGCGGCTGACCATCCCCGCCGCCGGCCAGGCAGTGGCCGCGCCCACGCCGCGTCCGGCGCAGCCCACCAGCCGGCCGCAGCCCACGGCCACCAGCGCCCCGGCACCGACGGCCACCCAGGCGCCGCCCGCCCTGCAGTTCAGCGCTACCCTCATCTGGGACCCGGCTGTGGCGCCCAACTGCAGCGGCCCGGCCGTCGCCAAGCAAAGCGTCGTCCGCGACACGGCCGGCAACCCCGTCAACGGCGCCGTGGTCCAGGCCGACTGCTACGGCAACGTCTTTGACTCGCACCCTTCGGGCAATCCGGGCGAGTACGATCCGGGACACTATGACTTTTCCTTCGGCCAATCCAAGCCCCAGGATTGGGTCTGCACATTCCGCGTCATCAGCCTCAACGGCCAGGCGGTGACCTCGGAGGTCGCCAGCGTGCACTTTGACGTCAACGACTGCCAGCCCCACGGGCCAGGCCACCAGGTGGCGATCCTGAACTGGACCAAGAACTGGTAAGGATCCCACAACCCGGACTCCACACGGGCACGCACCCCGGACTCCTCACCTGCACACTCCCCGGACTCCTCCCTGGCCTGTCCGGCCAGGACAGGCGACTTGTCGAGGCCGGGTCCGACATCCTGTAAGCCTCCCCGGACAAGTCCGGGACTCCTCGCCTGCACGTTGCCGGGGCCGGGCTAGTCCTGCACCAGGATGGGCTCGACGACATAGGGCTCCTGCTCGCTGCCGTCGGGCGCCACGAGCTGGATCTCGAGGGCGTACCGGCCGGGCGGGGCGCTGCCGGGCAAGGGCAGGTTGAACTGCCCGCGCCACACGTCGCCCGCCTGCCACAGGGCGGTGTCGTATGCCCCGGCCGGCCCGGCGGTGACGCCCGCCACCAGCTCCTCGTCGGGACTCCACAGGCGGAGCGCCACCTGCCAACCGCCGCCGGGCGCCTCCAGGGCCCGCCAATACAGGTTGAGGTGGAGCACCTCGCCGGGGTGCAGCGGCACCCGCGGCTCGTGGGCAAAGCCCAGCCGGTGGGCATCGTAGCCCAGGAGCGCCAGGGGGCCAAAATCGGCCTCGACCGCCTGCTCCATGCCCAGCGCCGCCACGGGCGCCGGGGCCGGGGGGCGCTCCACCACCAGGGGCTCCAGCCACACCTGGCCCTCTCCCCCGGGCGTCGTCAGGCGCCAGCCGGTCTCGGCATCGTACAGGCCCACCTCCACGCGGTAGCTGCCCGGCGGCGTCGCCGGATGGACGGGCAGCCCGTAGTTGTCGCGCACCACCTGGCCCGGCTCCCATAGCGTCGTCAGCAGCACGCCGCCCCCCGGCTCCGAGTCGCGCTGGCCCACGACGTGGCTCGCCTCGTCCAGCAGGTGGAGAAAGACCTTGTAGCGCCGCTGAAGCACCTCGCCGGCCTGCCAGAAGAGGGTGATCTGGGCAATGTCGCCCGCGGCCAGGCGGTTGTTCAACTGGCTGTAGCCCAGGAGCGTCACACTCTGCCCCGTCTCGGCGTCGTCCAGGCGCACGTCCAGCTCGCGGGCCGGCGCCTGCTGCTCGCCGGCGGGCACGGCGTAGGCGGCCAGCCGCACGTTGCCGTACCACGAATCGAGTGCCTTGTAGGTGTGCTCCTCCAGCCAGCCCTCCACCAGGCGCCCGGGATCGCTTTCGTCGGTGGCCCACAGCAGGGCAAACACCCGCCCCCCGGGCCTGGCCAGCTCTTGCAGCGCGGCCCTGGTGTCCTCCGGGTCGGCGGGACGCTGCCGGGGCAGGGGATAGACGGGCAGGTCGCCGTCGTAATAGTAGGCCAGGACCTCCTGCTGGCCCGGGGCGTTGAGCACCACCGCGTCGCCCGGCCGGCCCACGGCCTCCAGGTAGGCGGCCATGCCCCGGTAGTCGTCGCGGGCGTAGGCCGGGTCGGTGTAATAGTCGCCCAGACCGTGGAGGGAAGAGGCCACGACCAGCACCACCAGCAAGGCGGCCAGGCCGAACCCGCCGAGCCGCCTCGAAGCGAGCATCCCGCCGGCAAGCCGCCCGGCGAGCAGGCAGTAGGCCGGGCCGGCCACGATGAGGAACTTCAGGTACGCTTCCTTGTACAGCCCCAGGGCGAGGATGAGGACGACGGGCACCACCAGCCAGAGAACAAGCGCCCCGCCCGCCACCCGGGCATCCAGCCGTCCACCCCGGCGGGGAAAATAGACGAGCAGCACGAGGAGCAGGAGCCAGCTCGTCGCGCGCCACGGAGCCGCCGCCGGCCCCGTGGCCAGGATCTGGGTGATGCGTGTCAGGGCGCCCAACAGCTCGACCGGCTCCTCGACGCCCGGCCAGGTGCCGAGCTGGCGAAGCGCCACCGGCAGCCAGGGCGCAAAGAGCAGCAGGGCGCCGGCCTGCAATGCCAGCCAGACGCCCAGGCGTCTCCACGTCTCGCTGGGGCCCGGCCGCAGGAGGAGGGCCAGCAGGACCGCCAGGTTGGCCGCCGCCAGGACCAGGGGAAAGGCATAGTGGGTGTACAGCCCCGCCGCCGCGGCCAGCAGGTAGACCAGGCCCCAGGCCAGGGACCGCTCCCCCGGCCGGGGCTCCAGCCAGCGCAGGGCGGCGTAAAAAGCCAGGGCCGCCCACAGGGCCAGGAGTGTGTACATGCGCGCTTCCTGGGCATAGACCACCAGGAAGGGATTCATCGCCGCCAGCGTCGCCGCCGCGGGCGCGGTCCACGAGGCGCCGGCCGGCTGCAGCAGGCGGCCCAGGCTGTAGATGAGCGCCACCAGGGCCACGCCCAGCAGCGCCGAAAGCGACCGGACCGAGAACTCGCTCGTCCCCGCCAGGCGCTGCCAGCCGGCCAGCAGCCAATAGTAGAGGGGCGGGTGGATGTCGCCGGCGGCGTCGCGGGTAATGGTCGCCAGGTCCCGCGAGGCCACGGCCACGCTCGTACCCTCGTCGTTCCACAGGCTCTGGGCGTCGATGCGGTACAGGCGCAGGCCCAGGGCCAACAGCAGGATGGCGATGGGCAGCACCGCCCACAGCAGCCCTGGCCGGGACCCGCGTCGAGGCCTCATGGCGCCTCGCGGGCAGCGCGCCTGGCGGCGGGCGTCCGGGCGGGGATCATCCCCCCACCCTGCCGCGCTCGTACCAACGCCGGCGCCGGCCCAGCCCTCCCAGGAGCAGGGCGGCGGCCAGGACCAGGACCACCGCCACGCCCCCGGCGGCCAGCCAGGGCACGGCCGATGGCCGCTGCTGCACCATCAGGCTGTCCACGGCGGGGCGCGTGCCCGGCAGGGGGCGCAGCACCGCGCTATGCCGGCCGGGCGCCAGCCCTTCGGCCAGGCTGATCTCGGCCAGGCCGGGCTCGCCGCGGACCGCTTCCTCCAGCCCGCCGTCGATGCTCACCGTCCAGCCCTCGTCGGGGCCCACGCTCGGCCCCGGCCGCAGGCTCAGCTCCGTGCCGTGAAAGACAAAGGCCAGGCTCGAGCGCCCGTCCACGGCGTAGCGATAGCCGCCCAGCTCGGCCGCCGGGTCGGCCTGCTCCTGCCAGTCTCCGCCATAGTCCAGCGCCCAGTGATCCTCCTGGTGCACCCCGGGGTAGAGCACCCGCGCCTCGTCGCCCTGGAAATAGTCCGCCAGGGCATGGTAGACCGGCATGGGGCTGAAATCGGGCTCCACCAGGCGAAAGTAGTACATCGCCTGGTCCGCCTCGGTGTCGGTGGCGCGCTTGAAGAACCAGGTGGTGACCACCCCCACCCACGGCCACTCCCGCTGCGCCCGCCGGTAGGCCTCCACCGCATAGCGCGCTTGCTCCTCCAGGCTCACCGACCCGAACTGCTTGTCGGGCAGATCGTCCGGCGGCGCGTTCCAGTTCATTTCGGTGATCCAGATGGGCTTGTGGGCGTCGCCGTTGGCCACCATGATCTCGCGCAGGTAGAGGGGCCGGGAAAAGTTTAACACGCGGGCCCGCATCCGCCGGTCGGTGGGCCCCGACCACAGCCCATAGCCCTGCATGGCCAGCACGTCAAAATAGTCCGCCGCCCCGGCGTCGTACATGCGCTGCAGGAACAAGAAGTCGTTCAGGTCGCGGGGGCCCAGGGGGATCGTCTGGGCCAGGGCGCCCGACAGGACCACGCACTCGGGACAGGCGGCCTTGATGCGGGTGTAGCCCACCTTCAGGAGCTCGGTGTACTCCTCGGGGCTGACGGCCGCCTCGCCCCACTCGGGATAGATGTTCGGCTCGTTCCACACCTGGTAGGTGCGGATGCGCCCCCGGTAGCGGCCGGCGACCGCCTCGCAAAAGTCGCCGTAATCCTCCAGGTTGTCGGGCGGCGCAAAGGAGCCGGCCTCGTCGCCCGCCGCCCGGCTCCAGGCCGGCGGATTGCTCAGCCGGACCACCAGCTCCAGGCCGTATTCTTCGGCCAGCTCCACGATGTGGTCGTACTTTTCCCAGGCCGAGTGCTCCGGCGCGTGGCGCCGGTCGGTAAAGTCGCCCTTGCCGTGGATCTCGATGTCCTCCCAGGGAAACTCCTGGCGGAGCCAGTGAAAGCCGGCATCGGCGATCATCTGCACCGCACGCTCGCGCTTTTCCGGCTCGACCTCCTGCTCCAGGAAGACGTTGACGCCAAAGGGGTTGTCGCCGGCGTTGGCCACCGGCACCAGGTCGGCGGTCCCCGGCCGGGGGCGGGTGACGTTGCCGAGCCACTCCAGGGAGCCGCGCACCTGGCCCGCCAGGCTCTCCTCGCCCGTCACTCGGTAGAGCCAGGGCGCCCACAGGGGCCGGGCGACCAGCAGGGCTGCCCCGGCCACGACGGCGGCGAGCGCCAGGGCCAACAGCAGGCCCGGCCAACGTCCCCGCGAACGCCTAGTGCCCACGCTCACCTTCTCCTGCCTCGTCCTGCTCGAGCCGCAGCTCGTAGACCCACAGCTC
>DAOUHB010000041.1:0-1772 GCA_034428935.1 Anaerolineae bacterium
CCCGACGGAACTCGGCCAGCTCGATGTGCTCGTCGGGCGTGTGGTCCAGCGACGAGTCGCCGGGGCCGTAGGCGACGATGGGGCAGCGCCAGGCGGGGCCAACGATGTTCATGTCCGACGTGCCGGTCTTGAGCTTGAAGCGGGGCCGGCCGCCCTGGGCGCGGATGGCCTTGAGCATGGCCCGCACCAGGGGCGTGTTCTTGGCGGCCTGGAAGGGCGGATCGCTGGGATAGAAGCGCACTTCGTCGCCGTTGCACCAGCTCCGCACCCGTTCTTCCACTTCGTCGGGGTGCAAGCCGGGGGGCAGGCGCAGGGTGACGCGCATGTCCACGCCGTTGGTGAGCCCGTCGCTCACGGTGCGGAAATCGCCCAGGGCCGGGTCCAGGGTGTCGAAATGGCCCGAGCGGCCGTCGTTGCGCGCCGCGGCGTAGGCCATGAGGCTGTTCCACAGGGCCACGGCCTTTTCCGCCGGTCCGGTCCCCTCGCCGGCGCTGTGGGCGCCCGGCTGCCGCCGCCTGTAATCAAAGACGAGGAGCCCCTTGTAGCCCAGGGTGACGCCCTCCCAGGCGCTCGGCTCGCCGATGATGACGCACTCGGGCGCCGGCCGGCTGGCGGCCAGGTGCCGGGCGCCGCGGCCGTGGGATTCCTCCTCCACGGCGCCGACCACCGTCAGGCGCACGTCGCGCAGCCGGGGGGCGACGCGGGCGGCGGCCAGCAGGAAGGCGGCCAGGGGGCCCTTGGCGTCCACGGCGCCGCGGCCGTACAGCCGGCCGCCCTCCTCGCGCAGGGGGATGAGCCCCGGCACGGTGTCCATGTGGCCCAGGAGCATGATCTCCCGGGGGGCGTCGGGCGGGCCGGCGGTGCCCACGGCGTTGCCCGCCTCGTCACGGGCGGCCCGAAAGCCCCGGGCCCGCATCTGGTGTACCAGGAAGGCGGCCACGGCGTCCTCCTGCCCCGAGGGGCTGGGGATGGCCAGCAGCGCCTCCAACAAACCAACGTCGTCGATCATGGTCTCTCATCCAAATCATTCATGATGTCCGCCGGGCGGTGGCAAGCCGGGCGGTGGCAAGCCGGGCGGGGGCAAGCCCCGCCCCTACACCGCGCCGTGGCATAGGACCTCGGATAGCCGCTCGAGGAGCAGGTCGATCTCGGATTCCTGGATGACCAGGGGCGGCAGGAAGCGCAGGACGTTCATCCCGGCGTTGAGGGCCAGGATGCCCCGGGCGGCCAGGGCGGCCAGGGCCGGGCCGGCGGACGTCTTGAGCTCGACGCCGGCCATGAGGCCCAGGCCGCGCACCTCGCGCACCTGCGGCGCGGCGTCCTGGATGGCGCGCAGGCCGGCCAGCAGCCGCTCGCCCAGGGCGGCGGCGCGCCGGGGCAGATCCTCGGCCTCCAGGCAGCGGATGGTCGCCAGGGCTGCGGCACAGGCCAGGGGGTTGCCCCCGAAGGTGGTGCCGTGGGCCCGGGCGGGCAGGGGTCCCACCCGCCCGCCGGTGAGCACCGCGCCCATGGGCAGGCCGCCGGCCATGGCCTTGGCGACGCACATCAGGTCGGGCTCCAGGCCGTGGTGCTCGCAGGCAAAGGTGCGTCCCGTGCGCCCAAAGCCCGTCTGCACCTCGTCGACGATGAACAGCGCCCCCCGCCGGCGGCACAGGGCCTGCACACCCCGCAGGTAGTCGCCGTCGCCGGGGATGACCCCGCCCTCGCCCTGCACCACCTCCAGGATGACGGCCGCCGTCTCGTCGGTCACGGCGTCCTCCATGGGCTCGGCG
>DAOUHB010000042.1:0-16328 GCA_034428935.1 Anaerolineae bacterium
AGCCGAGCAGAACCAGGGGCACCAGGAGCAACCGGGCCGGCAGCTTTTTGTTCATCGCGTCCCTCCTCTTACGCCGTGCCGGCCAAGGGCCTTTGCCGGCATTTTTACCAAAGACGCAACCATATTATCATACTCCTTCCGACGGATTTAGACAAGAACTTGACAGCTTGCGGACGACTGGCGGTTCGATGGCGGCGCCATTCTGAAGACGGGCCGAGAAAGATTTGACAAAGTGAAGATTCTTTGATATAATGAAGTCGACGTTCAGGATCCCAATCACATAAGACTGACTGTGATGTCGGCATCAGCCATCTGTTGCACGAACCATACGATTCGTGTTGAGGAGAGGCGCGTCCGGATGAGGTCAATGGCCAGGCAAGCGAGCCAGGTTTTACGAGTACACCCAAGGGGTATAGCCGCCAGGCACCTGCGCACCGCGCGTGGCCTCCTGCCTCTGGGCGACAATCCTGGCCAAAGGTCAACCACGCTCGCCGGGTGTCACCCGGCGATGCTCTTTTCTGCACACCCATACCGAGATCAACTTCAGAGCGCACAAGGAGGATCACGATGTTTGAGAACAGATGCAAGAACAAGATCGAGGCCAGACAGCCCGCCATCGGCTCCTGGCTGATGTTTCCGTCGCCCGATCTGGTCGAGTTTATGGGGCATCTCGGTTTTGATTACTTTATCATCGACGCCGAGCACGGAGCTTACAGCCCGGAGACGACCCAATCCCTCGTCCGGGCTGCCGAGCCCAGCGGTATCACTCCCATCGTGCGCGTGTCCAAGAACGACCAGCCCCACATTCTGAGCTACCTGGAGACCGGCGTGCTTGGGATCATGGTCCCTCACACGAACACCGTGGAGGACGCGCGGGCTATCGTCCGGGCGGTCAAGTATCCCCCTCTTGGCCGACGCAGCGCTGGCAGCACGACACGCGCCGCCAACTTTGGACTGACGCAGAGGCCGGCCCAGTATTTCGAGGAGTCGAACCGACGGACGCTGGTCATCCCCCTGATCGAGGAACCGGAGGGCTTTGAGAATCTGGCGGGCATCATGGCCGTAGAAGGGGTCGATTGGGTCGATTTAGGCCCTGGCGATCTATCGTTGTCGTTGGGGGTACCCGGGCAGCCGGGGCACCACCGGGTTCGCGCCATGCTGGACGCGGGATGGGCGCAGCTCCGGGCGGCGGGGAAGGTGCTGGGGGCCACGGTGAGCACGGTGGAAGAGGCCCGGCATGCCATCGCCGACGGGGTGTTGTGGATCGATTTTGACATCCAGGTCGTGCTGACCCGGGCCATTCGCGACTTCCTGGCGCAGGTCGCCTGCTAGGGCGAGAGGGGGGCTGCCCATGTCTTCCAGCATGGTTGTGTGCGCCGAGCCGCCGGCCGCGGAAGCCGGCGCGGCGATGCTCCGCCGGGGCGGCAATGCCATGGACGCCGCCGTCGCCGCCTCGTTCGCCCAGGGCGTGACGAACCCCATGTTGTGCGGCATCGGCGGCAAGGGGGTGATGACGGTCTATCGCGCCGCGACCGGGGAGATGGCCGGCCTCCGGTTCTGGGGCGAGGCGGGCTCCAAAGCCCACGCCGCCCTCTTTGCCGGCGACTATGTCGGGCAAGAAGGCGCGGTGACGGGCTACATCGTCCAGGGCGACCGCAACTGCCTGGGCTACGAGTCGATCATGGTCCCGGGCTTTGTCCGGGGGATCCACGACGGTTGGCAGCGCTTTGGCAGCGGTCGCATCCCCTGGGGCGACCTGTTGGAGCCGGCCATCCGCCTGGCCCGCGACGGCTTTGAAGTCTATCCCTACCTGTACCGCTTCTGGGGGCCAAACGGCATTGGCGACCGGATCGACGGCCTGACGCGCCTGACCGTCACGGCCGCCAGCGCGGCCGTCTACACCCATCACGGGCGGACCTATGCCCCGGGCGAGTGCCTGGTCCAGGCCGACCTGGGCCGGACCCTGGAGCGCATCGCCCGCGACGGCCCCGAGGCCTTTTACTCGGGCGAGGTCGCCCGGGCCATCGCCGCCGACGTGGAGGCCAACGGCGGGCTGTTCACGCTCCGGGACCTGGCCGAGTACCGCACCCTCAGCGGCGAGCCGATCATCGGCACCTATCGCGGCTACCAGGTCCTCTCGGACCGGCCGCCCGGCTGCGGCGTGCTGCTCGTCGAGCTGCTGAACGTCGCCGAAGGTTGGGACCTGCGGGCAATGGGCTGGAACTCGCCCAAGTACCTGGACAAGATCAGCCGAGCCATGCAGAGCGTCTTTGCCGACCGGGCCCGCCACATGGCCGACCCTCGGTTCGTCCACGTGCCCGTGGAGCGCCTCGTTTCGAAAGACTATGCGGCCGAACTGCGCCGGAAGATCGATACCGGTCAGGACCTGCTCGAGCCTACGGGGCAGTATGTGGGCGGTGGAGGGACAACCCATCTCTCTGTGCTCGACCGGGAGGGCAACGCCGTATCCATCACCCACACCCTCGGCATGTCCTCGGGTGTCGTGACGCCGGGCCTGGGATTCCTATACAACAACGACATGGACGCCTTCGACCCGCTGCCGCGCGGCAACAACTCGATCGCGCCGGGCAAGATGCCGGTCAACGGGGGAGCGCCGTCCATCCTGCTCAAGGACGGCCAAGTTGCCATGGTCATCGGCTCGCCAGCCGGTGCGCTCAAGCTGACGGCCGAGCTGCAGGCCGTCGTCAACGTCGTCGATTTTGGCATGGGCATGCAGCAGGCCGTCTCGGCCGCGCGCATCCACAGCGAGGACGAAAAGCGGGTGATCGTCGTCGAGCCATCCTTCCCGGCAGAGCTGGCCGCGGCCCTGGAGCGCATGGGCAACACGGTCCGGCGCGACCGGTACACGGCCCGCCTGTCCGCCATCTGGCGCGACCCCGCGACCGGCGAGCTGGAGGGAGGCGCGGACCCCCGGGGTGGGGGCGGCCTGGCCGAGGTCCGGGACTGATGGCCCGGGGGGAGGAGAAGGGGGAGTGACGCATAAGGTTTCCATCCGCATGGTCGCCTACAACTACGACCACCTCGCACCGCTGGCCTGCGGCGACGTGGCGCCCGAAGGCATCGATCTCGATCTCGACCGCACGAGTCCGATGGTCCAATTCCTGGTCGGCTCCGCCTTCGAGGCCGGCGAGATGTCCTTCGGCCAGTACCTCATCCGCCTCTCGCAGGGCGAGCGGGCGTTCGTCGGCCTGCCCGTCTTTGTAAACCGCGAGTTCTGTCACCGATGTTTCTTTGTGCCGCGCCACAGCCCCTTGCACTCGCTGCACGACCTGGAGGGCAGGCGCGTGGGCACCAACGCCTGGCCCGACACCGGCAACACCTGGAGCCGGGCGACCTTGCGCGACGAAGGCGTGCGGCTCGACCGCATCCGGTGGTGGGTTGGGCCGTACAATGAACCGGCTTACGATTCCTTTGGCAATCGCCCCCGCGTGGCGCTGCCGCCCAACGTCGAGCGCCTGGCGGCCGGGAGGACGCTGCTCGACATGCTGCTGGCCGGCGAGCTGGACGCGTTGATGTATCCCGTGCCGCCGCCGGGCTTTTACGCGGCGGACAGCCCGCTCGTCCGCCTGCTGCCCGACTACCGGCGGACGGAGAGAGCGTGGGCCCAACGCGCCGGCTTTTGCCCGGGCCACCACATCGTCGCCCTCCGCCGCGACCTGTTCGAGCGCGAGCCGTGGGTCGCCCCCAGCCTGTACCACGCCCTGGAACAGTCCAGGCAGAAGTGGCAGGAGGCGCGCTGGGACCTGAGTGACACCTCGCCCTGGCTGCTGCCCGACCTGGAAGACGCCGCCGGCCTGCTGGGGCGCGACTGGCGGCCCTACGGCGTCGAGCCCAACCGGCGCATGATCCAGACCCTGTGCGACGAGGAGCTGGCCCAGGGCTTGATCTCCGAGCCGCTGGACCCGGCGGCCCTGTTTGCCGATTTCGAACGGGCCATGCAAGAAGCAGGCCCGGCAAAGGAGCTGTGAGATGCGCGAAAATCTGGCCAAGACCAAGATCAAGGCCCGGCAGCCCGCCTTTGGCGTTGGCTTCGAGAACTGGGCGTCGCCCGACCTGGCCGAATTCTGCGGCTACCTGGGGTTCGATTGGCTGTGGATCGACGTCGAGCACGGCGCGTTCGACCTGGACGAACTGCTCCACATGGCCCGCGCCGCCGAGCTGTCCGGGATCGTGCCCGTGGCGCGCATTCCGCACACCCACGACGAGGAAAAGATCCTGGGCTACATGGAAGCCGGGATGATGGGCATTTGCATGGCGCATACCCGCTCCCGGGAGGAAGCAGAATTCGCGGTGCGCGCCGTCAAGTTTCCACCGCTGGGTGTTCGCAGCGCCGGCCGGGCCCGCCCGGCCCGCTGGGGGCTGGGGGGCGGCTCGGCGGCCGAGTACTATGCCGCCGCCAACCGGGAGTCGCTGGTCATGGTCCTCGTCGAGGAGGAGGACGGCCTCGCCAACCTGGATGACATCCTGGCGGTGCCGGGCCTGGATGCCGTCTCTATCGGCTTTGGCGATCTCTCCTTGCAGATGGGCCATCCCGGCGATCACCTGCACCCGGAGGTCTTGCGCCTCCTGGAGCCGGCGTGGGCCAAGGTGTTGGCCTCGGGCAAGGCGTTGCAGGTGGACGAGGGAGAAGGGGGCAGGTGTGCTCGCGAGTGGGTAGAAGCGGGCGCGCTGTTGCCCCGTTGCGAAGCCCCGTTGTTTCTCGCCGCCGGCTGCAAGGCGTGGCTGCAAGCAGCGCGTGGAGGGTAGGCGCTTGGCGAGGAGCAAAAGCCGTGGTAAAGGCGGTCCTCGCCGGCAAGGAGGAAGGAGGGATAGCCACGACAGCAGGAACAGAAGCGGCACAAAGAGTACAACGGTGTCCCGACAAAGGGTAGCCACCTGGCGTCGCGCCGGGCGGCGAGAAGGATCTCATAACCCACGAGGAGGACAAGATGACGAATAAGCTTACGTTTATAACGCTCCTGTTGTTGGTCGGCATCATGGTGGCCGCCTGTGGTCCCACGCCGCAGCCGCAGATCGTCAAGGAGACCGTGGTGGTCACCGAGAAGGAAACGGTCGAGGTCGTCCAGGTCGTCAACCAAGAAGTCCCCGTCGAGGTCACCTCGATCGTGGAAAAAGAGGTCACGGCCGTTCCGCCCCAGGGTGAGCCCGCCACCCTGACCATCGGCGTCAAGAAGCTCTTTACCACGTTGAACCCCCTCCTGGTCGGCGGCGGCTGGCCCATGCGCTATCTCGTGTTTGACCGGATCGGCGACATCGATACCGTGACGAGCATCCGGCCCGGGCTGGCCGAAAGCTGGGAGCCCAACGAGGACCGCACGGTGTGGACCTTCAAGATCCGCGAAGGCATCACCTTTCACGACGGCACGCCCTGCACCGCCGAAGAGATCGCGTGGTCCATCAACTGGATGATCGAGAACCAGTTCCCCGCCATTTCGGCCTACGTCGGCGGCTTCAAGGAGGCGGCCGCCCTCGACTCGACGACGCTGCAACTGACCCTCGAAGCGCCCGCCCGCGAGATCGTCGCCTCCAAGCTGACGTTTCTCTGGATCCTGCCGCCCAGCGTCTGGAAGGACCTGAGCCCCGACGAGGCCAAGGCCAAGGAGGACATGGAGACCATGGTCGGCACCGGCCCCTACCGGCTGGCGGACTATGCCCAGGACGAGTACGTGGTCTTTGAGGCGTTCGACGGCTATTGGCGCGGGCGGCCCGCGGTCAACCGCGTGGTGTTCAAGATGTACACCACCGACGAGGCGGCCGTGCAGGGGCTCCTGGCCGGCGAGATCGACGTGCTCAGCGAAGTCCCGTGGCACGCCATCGACACGCTGCAAAAGACCAACGACGTCAAGGTCGTGACGCTGCCCATGCTGTGGACGCACTACCTGATGGTCAACTCGTACGAGGGCGGCACCCAGCCCGAGAGCCTGAAAGATCCGGTGGTGCGCAAGGCCATCGCCCACGCCATCGACAAGCAAAAGATCGCCGACGTGGTCTACCTGGGCTACGGCGAGCCGGGCACCATCCCCACCGACCCCGATTTTGGCGACCTGCACAACCCGAACATCGAGGACCTCGCCTTTGACGTCCAGGAGGGCAATCGCCTCCTGGACGAGGCGGGCTACCTGGACGGCGATGGCGACGGCATCCGCGAGTGGAGCGACGGCTCGCCCCTGGAGTACCGGCTCTACACCGACGAGGGCGTCACCGGCGTCCGCAAGCTGGAGATTATCTCGGAAGGCCTGGCGCAGATCGGGATCTCGACCACCCCCCAGGAGCTCGACAGCATGATGACGCTCTATCCCGATTATGACTTTGACCTGGCCATCTGGGGCTGGAAATGGGATCCGGACGTCGAAGAATCGCTGCGCTCCTACACCTGTGCCCAGGCACCCGACGGCTGGAACGACTGCGGGCTGTGCGACCCCCAGTACGACGAGCTGTACGCCCGGCAGTCCGACCCGATGCTCTCGGACGAGGAGCGGCAGGACGTGATCTGGCAGATGCAAGAGATCTTTTACGAGTCGCGCTGCTATATCGTCCTGACCTATCCGCCTTCGGTCTCGGCCTATCGAACCGAGCGCTTCGCGCACTGGAACACCACAGACTACAGCACGCTCTGGTTCCCGAAGGGGCTCTTGCAGTTGCAGCCCGTCCGCTAGGAACGAGCCGGCCGTCCCCGGCCGGCCCAATGGCGTGCCGGCCGGGGACGGGTCCGCAAGAGGTGGCGATGAGACGAAGCGACTATATCCTGCGCAAGGCCATGTTCGCGCTGCTCACGATCCTGGCCGTGATCGTCAGCAACTTTTTTCTCTTTCGCGTTTTGCCCGGCGACCCGGTCAAGATGGTGATTCACAAGGCGCGGATGACGAAAGAAGCCCAGGAGGCGATGCGAGTCGAGTTTGGGCTCGATCGGCCGGTCTGGCTGAACGTCGAACGGCTGGAAGCAGGCGACTGGGCTGGCGCCTTCGACACCCAGTTCACGGCCTACGTGCGGAACCTGGCGCACGGCAACCTCGGCGTGTCGTTCCACAGCCGACGCCAGGTGGGCGATCTGCTGGCCGAACGGGTGGGGCGCACCTTTCTCTTGCTCGCCGGCGGCGAGCTGCTCGCCGTCGTCGCCGGGATCGTCTGCGGGCTCCTGGCCGCCTGGCGGCGGGGCACGCGGCTGGACACGGCGCTGCTGCTGTGGGCCCTGTTCTCGTGGGCGCTGCCGACGTTCTTCCTGGGCATCATTCTCCTCATCCTGGCCCGCGGTCACCTGCCCATCGGGGGGATGGTGACGCCGGGCCTGAAGCCGGAGGACGGCCTGGCCTACTGGCGCGACGTCGGGCGCCACCTCATCCTGCCGACCATCACCATGGCCGTCGTCTATACCGGGGAGTACATCCTGCTCATGCGCAGCAGCGTCGTCGAGGTGCTCAGCGAGGCCTACATCCTGACCGCGAAAGCCAAGGGGTTAAGCACGCGGCGCATCCTGAGCCACCACGCCCTCAAGAACGCGATGCTGCCCATGGTGACCGTCATCGCCCTCACCCTGGGCTACACGGTCGGCGGTGCCATCCAGGTGGAAACCGTGTTCTCGTGGCCCGGCATCGGCCAGTTGATGTACCAGGCGGTGGCCTCGCGGGACTATCCGGTCTTGCAGGGCACGTTCCTGCTCCTGGCCGTCAGCGTGATCACCGCGAACTTTTTGGCCGACGTGCTGTACTCGGTGCTCGACCCGCGGGTCAAGAGCGAATAGGGAGAGGAGGAACATGAGGGGGCTAATGGCTTTCGGGCGCGAGTACGCGCGCAAACCCATGGGCATGGTTGGCCTGTTCATCCTCCTGTCCACCGTGGTCCCTGCCATTTTCGCGCCGTGGGTTGCACCCTACGATCCCGGGGCGCAGGTGGATGCCACGGCCGCGGACATCATGGCGCCGCCGGACGCCGACCATCCTCTGGGCCGGGATGACGTCGGCAAGGACGTGTTGAGCCTGCTCATCTATGGCGCGCGGGTCTCGCTGACAGTCGGCATGGTGGCCTCGTTCGTGTCGATGCTCATCGGCACGACGGTGGGCTTGGTGGCCGGCTACTTTGGCGGGCGCATCGGCACCGCCCTGATGCGCTTCGTGGACTTTTTGATGGTGATCCCGCGCCTGCCGTTGATGCTGGTGCTCATCTCGGTGTGGGGGCGCGGCCTGTGGAAGATTGTCTTTGTCATCGGCGTGCTGGGCTGGACCAGCACCGCCCGGCTGGTGCGCTCGCAGGTGTTGTCCATCCGCGAACGGCGATTCGTCCAGCGCGCCAACGCCATCGGCGCCGGCCACGGCCGTATCATCGTGCGCCACATCCTGCCCCAGGTGCTACCCATCATCAGCGCCCAGGTGGTGTTGGCCATTTCCGGCGCCATTCTGTCCGAGTCGTCGCTGGCGTTCCTCGGCCTGGGCGATCCCACCCTGGTGAGCTGGGGGACGATGCTCAACTTTGCCTTTGCCCGGGCCATCACCCGCCAGGCATGGTGGTACCTGGTGCCCCCCGGCCTGGCCATCGTCTGGGTGAGCCTGGGCTTTGTCCTGGTCGGCAACGCCCTGGAAGAGATCGTGAACCCGCGGCTCAAGACGCATCACCTGTTCGATGCCGGCAAAATGGTGGCGAGAATTCGCGGCCCGCGAGGATCATCGGGGGCCGGGCCGGTCAGTACGTCTCCGGCCAAGCCTGCGCGTGTTGCTCCCGGCGAGTAGGGCAACACGGCTTGTGAGCGAACGGCATAGAAACCATGGCGATATTGGACGTGCGAGATCTATCCATTGACTACCTGGCCGGGTGCGGCAGGGCGCTCCATGCCGTGGAGCAGGTGAGCTTTTGCCTGGGACACCGGGGCTCGCTGGGCCTGGTGGGCGAGAGCGGCTGCGGCAAGACGACCACCATGCTCGGGCTGTTGCGGCTCCTGCCCGCCGAGGGACACATTGTCTCGGGCGAGGTGTGGTACGATGGGGTGGACCTGCTGGGCCTGTCCGAGCGGCAGATGCAGGACTATCGCTGGAAGAGCATGGCCATCGTCTTCCAGAGCGCGATGAACGCTCTGAATCCGGTGGCCAGGATCGGCGATCAGATTGCCGAGGCGATAGTCGTGCACGAGCAGGCCGGCCGAGCCAAAGCGCGGCAGCGGGCGGGCGATCTCCTGGAATTGGTCGGCATCAGCGCCCGCATGGCGAGGCAGTATCCGCACCAGTACAGCGGCGGGATGCGCCAGCGGGCCATGACCGCCATGGCCCTGGCCTGTTCTCCCGGCGTCCTAATCGCCGACGAGCCGACCACAGCGCTGGACGTGATGATTCAGGCCCAGATCCTGGAGCTGTTCCGGCGGTTGCAGCAGCAGTTGGACCTATCGATCATCCTGGTCACCCACGATCTCGGCGTGGTTGCCGAGCTGTGCGATGACGTGCTGGTCCTGTATGGCGGCCGGACGGTCGAGTATGCCGGGGTCGATGCCATCTTTAACGAGCCGCTTCATCCCTACACCCAGCGCCTGTTGCGAGCATTTCCGGACATCGAGCAGCCCACCGCGGCGCTGGCCGCCATCCCCGGCTACCCACCGCCGCTGGACGCGCTGCCGCCGGGCTGCCGCTTCCAGCCGCGGTGCCATCTTGCCGACGAGCGTTGTGCCCGGGAAAAGCCACCGTTGGTGCCCGTCAAGCCGGGCCACCACGTCGCCTGTTTCCGGGTAGAGGAAGGGCCAAATGCAGCCAGTGCCACAGCCTGATGGTGCCGTCCTGCAAGTCCGCAACCTGCGCACCCTGTTCCCTGTGCCGCGGGGTGTCGTGGGCACGCTTCTTTCCAAACCGCAGCGCCACGTCCACGCGGTCGATGGGGTCAGTTTTTCCATGGAACGAGCCGAGATCCTGGGCCTGGTCGGGGAATCGGGATCGGGCAAGACGACCACGGCCCTGAACATCCTGGGGCTGGCCGAGCCGACCGAGGGCCAGATCCTGTTCAACGGCCGGAGCGTCCCCCTGCTCGCCCGCGGCCGGACCCGCCTGGCGTTGCGGCGCCAGATGCAGATCATCTTCCAGGACCCGTACGAGTCGCTCAATCCACGCCAAACCGTCCTCGCCACGGTGGCCGAGCCCATCGAAGTGCACGGTCTCGCCCCGGCCAGGGACAAAAAGCTGGAGATGGTGACGAGGGCCCTGGACGCGGCCGGCCTCAAGCCGCCCGAGGCGTATTTCGGACGGTACCCGGACGAGCTCTCGGGCGGACAGCGCCAGCGCGTCGTGATCGCGGCGGCGCTGGTTCTCGAACCGGACCTCCTGGTGGCCGACGAGCCGGTCTCTATGCTCGACGTCTCGCTGCGGGCCGAGATCCTGAACCTGCTGCTCCAGATACGCGACCAACAGGGCATCACCATCCTGTACATCACCCACGACCTGGCGACGGCGGCCTACTTTACCGACCGGGTGGCCGTCATGTACCTGGGCCGCATCGTCGAGATCGGCCCCACGGCGGCCGTTCTTAGCGACCCGCGGCACCCGTACACCCGGGCCCTGCTGTCCGTGATCCCGGTCCCCAATCCCCGCCGGCGACGGGAGCGAACGATCCTCGCCGGCGAGACGCCCAATCCGATCGATCCGCCGGCGGGCTGCCGTTTCCGCCCGCGCTGCCCGGTGGCCTTTGACCGCTGCTCGGAGCAAGACCCCGAGCTGAGAAGCGTGGGCGCGGGCCACGAGATGGCCTGCCTGCTCGACGAGCACACGTAAATGCGGACACCAGAGCCCGTTATGAATGCCAAGGTCGCTCCCTTTCCCCCTCCAGGGGACCGCGCGGGGGGTTCGCATGGATAGCCTGATCGTCTGTCCCGAGCCACGCGCCGCCAGGGTGGGCCGCGACGTCCTGGCCGGCGGCGGCAATGCGGTGGACGCCGCGGTCGCCGCGGCCTTTGCGCAGGCGGTCGTGAATCCCCTCCAGTGCGGGCTCGGGGGCACGGCGCTGATCTATATCTATGACGCCCGGAATCACCGGCGGCTCGCCCTCAACGCCGAGGCGGCCACCGGGTCTCGCCCGGTGCCCGAATCCTGGGCCGGCGAGTACGCGGGCCGGTCGGGGGCGACAGGCCGTCACGTGATCCGCGGCGAGGCCAACCAGCTCGGCTACCAGTCGATCATAACGCCCGGCTTTGTCCGGGGCTGCTGGACGGCGTTTCGACGCCTGGGCAGCCGCCGCCTTTCGTGGCCGGACCTGCTCTCGCCGGCGGCGCGGCTCGCCGGGGAGGGCTTCGAGGTTTACCCGTATGTCGCCGCCATGTGGCGAAAACTCGAGGGCAAACCCGGCTACCCGGGTTTGCTGGCCAAGCTGCGCGTCACACCCGATGCCGCCCACGTCTATCTCAAGCCGGACGGGTCCATCTACCGCGAAGGGGACCGGCTTTTGCAGCCCGACCTGGCCTGCACGATCCGGCGGCTGGCCGAGGCGGGCGGCGACGACTTTTATACCGGCGAGATCGCGCGCGCCATCAGCCGGGACCTGGCCGGGCACGGAGCGTTCATCACTCCCGGGGACCTCCAGGATTACCCCGTGGACGAGGACCGGCCCTGGTGTGGCACGTACCGGGGGCTGGAGGTTACGGCGCCGCCCTACAGCTTCGGGGCGCAGTTCATCGAGATGTTGCAGATAGCAGGGCATTTTGACCTGGCCGGCCTGGGGCACAACACGCCCCGCTACATCGATACCCTGGCCCGCATCCAACGGGCCGGCTTTGCCGACTGCGCCCAGCTGGAGGGCATGGCCCGCGGCGAAGCGTGGCCCCTGGAGCAGGCGCTGACCCACCCCGCGCACGCCGCGTTCCGGGCCGGACAGATCGCGGGCGAGGACCCCGTCGCCGTTTCCGGCACGGGCGCCCACCACGGAACGACACACCTGACCTGCATCGACGCGGAGCGGAACGTCGTATCCTTTACCCACTCCATCGGCTCCCTGGCCGGTTCCGGCGTGGTCACGCCGGGGCTCGGCTTTATCTACAACAACTTTCTGGGGTTCTTCCGGCCGTTGGCCGGTTATCCCGACTCGATCGTGCCCGGAAAAAAGATCGGCGGCAGCATGGCGGCCATCCTCTTCAAGGACGGCGAGCCGTACCTCGCCCTGGGCTCGCCCAGCGGCCGGAGCAGCACGTCGGCCATGCAGTGCGTCGTGAACGTCGTCGACCACGGCATGGACATGAGAACCGCCGTATCGGTGCCCCGGTTCCACAGCGAGGCACAGCGGCTCATTTACGTTGAGCCTCACTTCCCCGAGCGCACCGTGCAGGCTCTGCGCGACGCGGGCAACGAGGTAGAGCGCAGCACCGATATGGCGCGGGTCCAGGCCATCCTGGTCCGGCCGGACCGCGGTGAGCTGGAAGCCGGGCCGGACCCGCGGGGTGGCGCCGGAGCGGGCCGCCATCCATGACGTCGAGCCCCAACGCGTCGCCCTGCTCGGGGGCGCGCTTGAGCAGCGACTTATCGAGGTGTCGAACATGAGCGATGGCATACAGCGGTTGATGGCGATGGTCGAGGACGCGACGGACGAGCTGGTCGCGCTGCACCAAGCCCTGGTGCGCATCCCCACGGTGAATACCGGAGCGCCCGACAGCGGCAACGAGATCGAGGCCTGCCGCCTGCTCGAAAGCCGGTTCAAGGCCGAGGGCATTCCCAGCCTGATCCTGGAGTCCGCTCCCTCGCGGGGGAACCTCCTGGCCTCCATCGGGGAGCAGCGGCGGCCGCGCCTCTTGCTGATGTCCCACACCGACGTGGTGCCCGTGGACGAGAGCCGGTGGAGCGTGCCGCCCTTTGGCGCCGAGATCAGAGAGGCCAAGGTCTATGGCCGGGGCAGCGAAGACTGCAAGTCGCTCGTCTCGACCGGGGCCATGGCCGTCATTCTTCTGAAACGCGCCGGCCTGCGCCTGTCCGGGCAGTTGTCTTTGCTGGCTGCCGCGGACGAAGAGGCGGGCGGCCGCTACGGTGTCGGATGGCTGGCGGACAATCACCCGGACAAGATCTGCGCGGACTGGGCACTTAACGAGGGAGGCGGGATGCCGCTCGACACCACGGAGGGTCTGGCGTACCTGCTGAACATCGGTGAAAAAGGACGGATGGAGGCCCGCTTTGTCGTCACCGGCCGCAGTGCCCACGGCGCCATTCCCTGGCCAGCCGATAACGCGCTCTACAAGCTGGCGCAGGTGCTGCAACGCATTCAGGCCTACGAGCCCGAGCGGGACGTGTCCCTGCCCGTGTTCCGGTCGCTTTCCCTGTTTGGTGTGCCCGGCCCGGTGGCGCCGGAGACCATAGACCGGCTGCTGGACTCATTGGCGCGCCGTGAGCCTGCCCTGGCGCTGCAACTGACCGGCCTGTCCCGGCTGTCCATCGCGCCGACCCTGGCATCGGGTGGGGTCAAGTCGAACATGATACCGGCGCTGGCCCGGTTGACCTGCGACGTGCGCACCCTGCCCCACCAGGACGAGGGCTATGTGCGGCGGGTGTTCGAGACGCTGGTCGCCGGCATCGAGGGCGTCGAGCTGGAGCTGGACGTCACCGCCGTCGCCAATACGTCGCCGTCCACGACGCCCTTTGTCGACTGCCTGCAACGGGCGACCGCCCTCGCCCTGGGGCGCGAAGAGCCGCGTTTGATCCCCGCCCTGACAATCGGCTTTACCGACTCGCGGTACGTCCGGCCCCTGGGCACCCAGGCTTACGGCTTTTCACCCTTGCTCCCCGGCTCGGACCGGCTGCGGCCCGGTATTCACGGTGTGGACGAGGCCATCGAGATCGACAACCTGGTGTTCCAGACCAGGCTCCAGGTGGCGATTGCTTTCTTGACGCTGTGCGACAATGGGGTGCGCCCGTGGACAACATGATCGTCTGCCCCGAGCCCCTGGCCGCGGTGGCCGGTCGGGACACTTTTGCCCGGGGAGGCAACGCCGCCGACGCGGCCATAGCGGCGGCCTTTGCCCAGGCGGTAACCGATCCCCTCATGTGCGGGCTCGGCGGGACCGGCCACCTCACCCATTACGATGCGCGCTCGGGCCAGACCGCGCTGCTCGACTTTGAGGCCGAGGCCGGCTCCGTGCCCGTGCCCGAGAGCTGGGCGGGCGAATACGAGGGACGAGCCGAGACCGTCGGGCGCTATATTCTGCGCAGCGAAGCGAATCAAATCGGCTACCAGGCCATCATGATCCCCGGCTTTGTGGCCGGCTGCTGGGAAGCCTTTCAACGCTTCGGAAGCGGAAGGGTCTCCTGGGCGGATCTGCTCGCCCCTGCAATTCGGCTGGCCCGAGACGGATTCGAGGTCAATCCCTACGCAGCGGCATTTTGGCAGAGCGAGGGAGCAAGGCCCGGCTACCCCAGCCTCTTGGACAAGCTCCATAGAACGCCCGACGCCCGGCGCATCTACCTCAAGGGCGATGGCTCGGTCTACGAGGAAGGGGATCGTATCGTGCAGCCAGATCTCGCGCGGACGCTTCAACGGCTGGCTGATGCAGGGGGCAGAGACTTTTACCAAGGCCACGTTGGGCGCGCAATCGCTCAAGATTTGGCAAGGCACGGCGGGTTTATCACGGCTGAGGACCTAGCTGGCTATCACGTGCGAGAGGAGTCCATGTTCCATGGCTCCTATCGTGGGCTCCCTCTTGTTTCCTCACCAGAAATCATCGAAATGTTGCATATTTTGCAGCACTTTGATACACTAGCAAAGCTGGGCCACAACTCGCCCACGTATGTGGATATCTTGGCCCGCTGTCAGCGTGCCGCTTTTCTGGATTATGTGCAGCTCAGGGGCACCGCGCTGGACCGTGAGAAGCCACTTACGCACAGAATGGTCGAGCCGGAACGCGCAGCCGCCTGGGCGCGGCGCGTCAAGGGGGGCGATAGAATCGAGGTCTCGGGAGGTGCGGTCAATTCCGGAACGACGCATGTAAGCTGCGTCGACATGGAGCGTAAAGTTGTGGGCATCAACCATTCCATTGGATCCCCGGCGGGCTCGGGGGTCGTGTCTCCCAGCCTGGGGTTTCTCTACAACAACTTCCTGGGCCACTTCTGTCCTGTGCCCGGGCAGCCTGACTCCATCAGGCCTGGAGCGCGCTTGGGTGACATCGTTGCGACCACGGTTTTCAAGGATGGGCAGCCATACCTGGCCATTGGGTCGCCTGGAGGCAGCAGGCTCATTACCGCAATCGTTCAATGTATCGTCAACGTCGTCGACCACGGGTACGATATAAGGACTGCCGTGACGTTACCCCGATTTCACAGTGAAGAAGGGCAACTCGTCTTCCTGGAACCCCAGTTTCCAGAAAAAACGGCAGAGGCGCTGCGGGCCCTGGGAAACAAGGTGAAGCGCAGCAGCTATATGGGACGGGTTCAGGCGATCCTTATCAGACCGGACAACGATGAGCTTGAGGCGGGCGCTGATCCGCGTGGAGGAGCAGGCGTTGGGCTTTATCCTCTGCGTGACTAGCTCCGCGCAAGCTCACAAACGCGGTGGCCATGCTGGCCGCCATCCTAGAGATTGACATCATGGAAGAAATGTCAAGGGACCTTCACAATCTGGGCTCGCAGGTGCAGCGACTTCGTCGTAGGAACCGGCTGACTATCGAGAAGCTGGCAGAACTGTCCGGCGTGAGCTCGGGTTTTCTGAGCCAGCTCGAGCGTGGCATGACCAATCCAACCTTTATTAGTTTGCAAAAGATAGCTATCGGGCTGGACGTGCCAATCAGTGCTTTTTTCCAGGCAAGCAGTGCCGACAGCTTTGTCGTGCGCCAGAATCAAAGAAGGAAACTTATTCTGGATGACGGCAATCGCGTCTGGCAGCTCTTGATCCCCGACTTGAATCGCTCCATCGAATTCCTGCTGATGGAGTGGGGGCCAAGGATCTCGACGGAAGGGCGCCCTTCCTGCCACGAGGGTGAAGAATGCGGACTCGTTCTGGAAGGTGTGCTCGAGGTTCATTGGGGAGACGAGGTTTTCTTGCTCGAGGAAGGTGACAGCATCTACTTGCCCAGTAACATCCCTCATTGGTATCGTAATCCAAGCGACCAGAAGGTCGTCTGTGTCTGGGCGGCTACACCTCCTTCGTGGTAGCAATTCTACAACAGAATCGCCGCGATAGTCCCACACCCTGGTTGCCCCTGCCGCCGGCATAGAAGCGGGCCGGCGGCACGTTGACAATCCCCCCCTTTTATCATATACTGTCCTGGGCCTGGCCATACCGGCTCGACTCATGCGCAAAGGAGCCACAATGAACGTGCACGACGACATCGCCGAAGTGCTGGTGTCGGAAGAAGCAATCAAGAACAGGGTGGCGGA
>DAOUHB010000043.1:0-14343 GCA_034428935.1 Anaerolineae bacterium
CTGACCGGACGAGCGGGGCTGTCGGCAGAGCCAATAGGGCCGCTAGCCCCACCGCCGCCAGAAGGAGGTGTAGAGCGATAAGGAGCTCGAGTTCGTAAGCTGGGGTAAGCAATGAACTCACGCTGAAGCGCCTTTCATATTACACCACTTGACAAGACATATACAGAACGGTTGCCAACGGCTGCGTGCCCCGGCATACGACTCCACTCGCCGCGAGGCTTTGACCCGTGGCGGGACTGGTAAAAGAGCTGGGGTTGGCCTCGATCTCGTCTTCGATCGTGCTCAGATCAAAGCCATCGTTCGGGCAGATATTGAGTGTGGGGCTCAAAAAGGGCTTGACGGTCAGAAACGTTCGGCCACACATCGGGCAGACGATGTAGAAGGCCGGGTGCGTTTCAACGGTGGTAACTGCGTTGCGGGTCAAGGGTATTTCCATGGGTGGGACAACCTGCGAAGTGCCGGGATCGATCAGCGTGTCGATGTCCACAGGGCCAGGCGGGGCAGTGCCATCCATGGGATCTTTTAGCCAAGAATCTGCCGAGACCAGGTGCCAATCTCCAGGAGATGGGTTCGACAGGATATACTCGCCGTTCGCATCGGTGGTGATGCTGTTATAGATGGGCGTTATGACAGGCGCGGGTTGTGGAGCCCGCAGCCAGAAGGCTTCGTTGGCAACCGGATTGCCGGTGGAATCGACCACGTTGACAATGATGTATTCGCCGATGGGGCGCCCTCTGGCACTCCGGCCGGATGTGGATGCGCCCTGTAAAGGGACGAACAGGTTGACGGGATTGACAAAATCAATCTGATTCGGGTCAGGAAAGCGCGCCCGAAAGGCTGCGTTGGCCGGATGATTGTACACGGCGCGCCAATCACGATGTCCAAACCGAAGGCAGATACTGACGAGGTTGTCTCCCGGTTCAATCGCGTATTCGCGGAAATGCTCGTTCCCAATTCTGACAATCCCTATTTGTGCCATCGCGCTGCCTCACGTGATTGTTTCGAAGCCACTCCACCCATCAGTCGTCCTCCGAAACGATCTCGAAGGAGGGATGATTGAGGAGATCCAAACCCCAGGGTCCGGGTGGAACCGATGTCTCGAAAATGCGACCATTGCCATCCGTCGCGCCAGAACGGTTCGTACCATCCGAAAAAAAGAGGTCGAATGGCTCACCGGCCAGGGGGGTGCCCGCCACATCGGTAATCAGGAGTTCGATCCAGCCTTGCGTATCGAGCAGCGACAGCAGTGGGTGTGCACTCCCATCGATTCCCGCATGCTCCGCGACCTCCGAGAAGAACTGAACCGGGTTCGCCTCCTGCCCTTCACCGTCGTAGAGCCGTATGGTAACCTTGTTCGGCGTGGCCGGGGACGGCGCTCCGGAACCGGGCGCGGCCGCCCCGATCTCCATGCCTGCATCGACTTTCAGCAGCCCATCACCGGTCATAAAGCTATCCACGGCGGCTTCATTGCGCCCGATTGCCGTGAACAGGGTGCTCACTGCCGCTCGTACTGCCGGACGATCCACGTTCTCGATCTGGATCACTGATGGAATGACCCCGGCGAGTTCCTCCTTTGCGCGCGCATAGTCGATAGGCCATGTCTGCAGGATCAGGATATCGGCAGGAGCCGGCGCACCATGTAGTTCCGTGCCGATTGGCACAAAACGCATGGCAGCCTTCATAGGCGCGTGTAGCCGGGCAATGTCGGGGCTTGCGTCCAGCCACACGACGAGGGCGGTCGCGGGCGTCCACGACGCGCTGATCTTGCCGCTGAATGTGCCATAAAAGATCAAAGGGTCCGCTCCTTCCGGCGGAACGGCGATCGGAAGCGCATAGTTGCCGTTGGACATGGTCTTTCACCTGCTTTCACAAGGCGACGAATTACTCTAGCCCGTTGTAGCCGGTACACAGCGGGGCAAGTAGTCGGCGTTGATGTTGCCTGCGCCATCCCGTACCTTGATCCGGTAGTAGTTGTCTGTGCCGGGGTCAGCGTCGGCATCGCTGAAGGTATCGACACTGCTCTCGAGCCACGGGGTGATCGTTTTCCAGCGGCCTGAGAGTCCGGCCCGCCGCTGAAGGAGCGACTCCAGATCCGCTTCGGCGGCGGCCCACTGCAAATCGACGGCACTGTCATCGGCTCTCCATGCGGCGGATACCCACGTGGGCGGCGCTGGTGGTGTGAGGCGTAAGGCGCTGGCTTGCACGGGTTCCGAGGCTCGTGAGAAGTTTTCCGCATCGTCCATCGCAGCGATCCGGTACCAATAAGGACGGCCCACGGCAACATCCGCATCGTGCCACTCCACTTCCGCCGATCGCAATGCCGGGTCAGGTTCAAGCTCGGGTTCAACGTGCACCCGGTCCATCAGCCGTACATCGCGCGCCGCCCGCTCATCAGCGGTCCGGTAGACCCAATACGCAACGAGATCTGGCTCGCGGTTGGAGGCCCACCTCAAGGTGCACTCCCGGTCACCGCCCAGCACCTTGGTCACCACCGGCGTGCGTGGCGGCACCACGTTGGGCAGGTACACCGGCGGGCTGGAAAGGCTGAGGTTCTCGCTCCGGTTGTGCGCCCCGTCCACGTACGCCGACCGGTAAAAGTAGCGGTTGGTCGAGCGCCCGTCCAGCCTGTCGACATGGATGCGCAGGGAGGGGTCGATGGGCATGTCCGGCGGGTTGTCCGGGCCGGGCCTGTTGGCCAGCGCCGGGTCGTCGGGGTCGAGGGGGCGCAGCGTGATCTGGGTGAACGCCGGCTCGGTCCACGACAGGCCGGCCAGCACCCGCAGCGCGTCGTTGGACAGGCCCTGGTAGTGGGCCATCGCCTGCCCGGTGCCTGTCGCGTCGTGCGCAAACGCATTGAGCTGGTTGATCTCGGCGGCGATCTCTCCGCGCCTCACCACGAGGCCCGGGTCGGCCCCACGCAGCTCGACGGGAAAGAGGTGTTCGTCACCCGCCGCGATGGTGGGCGATGCCGACGCGCGGTGTGCCCAGTCCGCCTTGAATACGGCGTCGTCCAGCGCCCGAAAGATGTGCGCTTTCAGGTGCGGGCTCGGCTGCCAGCGGTAGGTATAGTACGAGTTGGCGGCATAGTCGGCCGGCGTCGCAAAAACCTTCTCGGCGTCGGGCGGTGGAACCGGCGCCGGCGGCCGCTCGCGCCGGATGCGGACCAGGGTTATCGGTCCGCCGACCCATCCCTCGTTGCCGGGCCTGTCGCCCCACGCCATCCCGCCCCATTTGGCGGCATCCGCCGTGTGGGCTTTGTCGTCCGCGGTGCTGACGCCAACGTGGGCGTAGACGATGGGCTCCTCCAGCGTGGGGTTCAGGGGCAGGCCGCTGCCGCCTGTCGCCGGCCAGAACAGCTCGTAGATCCGCAGCGGCTGGCCGTCGCCGTCGGTCGTTTCGGTCACGTGCTCGTCGAAAGCCACCACGTGATACCGCTCGCTCCAATTCGTCGGCACGTCGTGGTCGACGAACATGGCGTGCCCTTCGGGGATCGTGACGCTGCACGGCCGCCCGGCCGGAGGGCCCACGTCGTCACCCGGCCCGATGTTGGCGACGCGCAGGCGCAGGGGCGTCCCGGCCTCGCTGTCCACCACGCGAAAGCTGTCGGCGCCCACCCGCAGCCGCGTGCCCGCAAATTGCCCTGCCGGCTGCGCGTTGGGAATGTCGGTCTCGACCACGCTCTCTGTGCCACCGGCCGCCGTGGTGGATACGACGTTGCCCTGGAGCGTGTTCAGGCGGCCCGGCTCGTAGTAGACGCGAAACTCGGCCGCGTCCGGCGCCTGCCGCATGTGGCGGTAGGTCCACTGCCAGCGCAGACGCAAGCCGACGATGCTCTCGCGCTCCGCCGGCGTGAGCGACGCCTGCCACGCGGCATAGGCCGCGTCGCGCAGCAGCATCGGGTCTTGAGGATCCAGGACGTACGCCTCGATGGCGGTGGGCGGCGGCGGAGCGATCTTGTCCAGCAGGGCCACCGCGTAGGGATGCACCAGGGCATCGCCACCGGGCGGATCCCGGTAATACCACGGCGCGGGATCACCCGGGGAGGGGGTCCACTGGAACCAGCGCGCCGCGGCGCTGTGGGGGCTGTGTCTCCCAAAGATGTCTATGCCGTTGACGCGGTAGCTGTACCGGCCCTCCGGCAGGGCGCGGTCGACGGCGTGCAGCCGGAAGGGCGGCCAGCCATCGGGGAACTGGGGCGTGACGCCGGCCGGCAGATTGGGCTCGACCACCAACACGGGCCGCCCTTTGCTCACCGGGTCGTACCGGTCCGGTGCCGGCGCCGAAGGCTCGGCCGGCTCTGTAGTCCCCAGGTTCGCTCGCCACACGTGGTACATCACCGGTCTCCCCGGCAGCAAAAAGCCCAGGAACGTGCCCACGTCCCACCGCAGGCCGGCGTTGTTGCTCGCCTCCAGCAGTTCCCCGTCGTCAGACAGCATCGTGCCGCCCGGCAGCGCATACGCGCGGGCGCCATCCGGCGGATCCAGCGGTGCGGCGGGTCCAACACGCTGGTTGAACACGATGTAGCCATCCACGGTGCTGAAATCCGGAGTGCTGGCGAGCCAGGCCAGGGCTTTGTTCGCGTGGCCACCGAGCTCGCCCGTGTGGTCCGCCACGATGAGATAATCGTACGATATGGCCGGGTCCGCTGTTTCGTCCAGCCAGTACAATCCCACCATCTGGGCGACGGCCGGGTTCAGGCTCCCCATCAACACCAGGTCCAGGGGGTACTGCTCGGGCATCACCGGGTCCGGGCCTCCGGGGTTCACCGGAACGCCGGCAACACTGCTGCTCCGGCTGGCCATGGGGTCGCCCAGGGGCGGCGGCCCCCCGACCACGAGCTGCTCCAATTGGTCGTGCAGCTCGTCAAAGGGCGTGCCCCGCCACTCGTTCGGATCGCCATAGCGCACCCGATCCGTCGCCACGTCCTCGGCCTTGGCCTGGGTGGCCGGCCTGTTGGTGCAGGGATAATCCGTCTGGGCGACGGGCAAACAGAGAGGATAGGAAAAGCCTGGAACGATCTCCCATCCGCGGAGCACGCTCTGGTCGACCGGCCTCCAGCAGATGTCGATCACGACGGCCGGCCCGCCGCTGAACTCGACGCCCGTGATCGTGTCAAAGCTCAGCGTCTCCGTCACAACCTGTCCGGGCAGGCCACTCAACGTCCTGGTGACCACGGGCACGTTGCCCGCCAGTGCCCTTACCTCGATTGAGGATCTCTTCCCGTCCGTTCCCAGGCACACGAAGCAGAGCTGGAAAAGCAACGCCTCGTTCTGGGGCGCGTGTACCACAAGCTCGACAATGCCCAGCCCGCGCAGGACGAGGGTATCAAATGCTCCATCCATCCCGGCGGCGTCGACGACGTTCCCGTCCCTGTCGACGGCCTCGACCTTGACACCTGCCGCCGAATGCCCCAGGCTCAAGCTCACCAGGGAAGCCGGGCAGGGCAAGCGGATGTGCGTCTTGAAGCCCACGCTCACGCCGGTGCGCCCTCGCATGGAGCCGATCATCTGGCCCTGCCACGGGCTGCCATCGTGGTCCAGCACTTCAAAGGAGACGTCCTGAAAGGTGAAACGGCTATCGACGTCATCGGGCAGTTCGGCGAGATCCAGGCAGGTGCGAGGGGCGCTGTCATCTCCCGGCAAAAAGCCGACGCGTACCTCGACCTCGAAAGTCGGGCGGGAGGGGGGCAGGGTAAAGCGCAGATAGCGCCTGTTCCGCAGGTCGAACTCGACAAAGTGGGGCGGGGGGAAGAGGTCGGTCAGCTCGATGTTCCTGTCGCTCGTGAACTGTCCCCAGGGAGTGTTCAGCGTTCGGGTGCTCAGCGGGCCAGGCGACAGTTGCAGCTCGCGCAAGAGCTCGACCATGCACGTCCGGTTGCCCGGCCGGTGGCGCCGGCGAAAGAGATAATAGCCGTGCCAGGGAAACCCCTTTTCTCGTAGGAAGCTCCAGCGCAGGTGGATGCCGTCCCGCAGGGGAGGTTGAAGGGCGTTGGCTGGAACGTCGCCCTGTACGCCGAGTCCGATCATGACCAGATTCTGAGACTGAAGAGCCATAGCCTTGCCTCGCTGAACGTGTCCCTCAACCTGTTATCGGGTTGGTTTCGCGCTTGACCCAGAACTTTTGAAGTAAACCAATGTCCGGCCTCCCAAGTATGCGGCGCCGCCACACCTTGGCCTCGGCTCTCCCATGGCCTCGGCAGCCAGGGTCGACGATTGATTGCTGCTATGGACCGGGGCAATTGAAAGGATCGTTGGAGCTTTCTGCAGAAGAGCCTCGCCTCTTCAGCGAGGTCCCGCAATTATATCACGCGATCGAGGAGAAGTCAACAGAGGATGAAATCGATGATATTAACATTGAATAAAAAAACTTTTGGGCAGACGGCCCCTGGCGCAAGAGTCGTTCGGGCCGTCGCGAAAAGGGCGCCTGGGCTGCCTATAGCATTACCGCCGCGGGGTTAATGCCGCAACCGCCCTTCGCAGCCGGTCTGCGGCCCGCCGGGCCCAGAGCCTGAGCCGCCGCGTGGAAAAGATCTGGTCGCCATATCGCCGGGCCAGGTCCTCGGCGGCCTCGCCCATCAGCACCGGCCGCGCGGCCTGCGCTTCCAGCTCCTCCCTGTTTCGCGACAGCCACAGGTACAGGTCGGCCTCGGTGCGGCGCGGGAACTCGCCCAGGATCCGCCGCTCGCGCATGATCTGGACGATGGGCTCGTAGCGGATGTCACACCAGATGGCCGCCGCCTCCTCCAGCGACAGCTCTCGCTGGTCCACGTCGGACAGGATGTGCTGGTAGGCCTTGATCTCGCACAGGAGATCCTCGTAGCCCCCGGCCTGGGTGAGTTGGATGTCCAGGGCGGGCCGCAGGCGATCGATGTGCGTCTGCTCCAGGAATCCATCGCGGGCCAGCCGGGACAATGTCTCGTCCACGTCCGAGTCGGGCCGCAACGGCACCAGTGTGTCGTATTCCCAGACGTGGGCCTTGATGGTCCGCCTGCCGAGCTGCCGGGCGACAGACACGCGGTGGTTGCCATCGCGCACGAAAAATATCTCGCCCACGCGATAGAGCTCTACAGGCGGCACGTCTCGGCCGGCAGCCATCACGCGCTCGATGTGCTCCCAGCGCTGCTGCAGGTGGTCGCGCCGGGGGAAAAAGGCCCGGGTAAAGTCGCTGTAGCGGCCCACGCTGCCGGCGATCTGGTCCAGGGGAACCTCCTGGAGGTCCGCGTAGTGCGCATCCTCCAGCCGCAGCTTGCGGCTGACCTGCTCAAAGCTCAACAGGTCGGTGGAGTGCTGCATGAGGGTCGCCAGGGCATCCTGAAGAAAGGCAGCCCGCCGTGCTTCCTTCCACCGCGGGCTGCCGGAGCTGGCCGGGACCTCACTCATGGCGGCTCCCGGCTGCCTCAGGACCCGCCCTTGAGGATGAGGGGCAGGAACTCGCGGCGGTAGACCGGCGCCGGCTGCTCCACCACCAGGGAGACGTCGTCGACGTACATGGCCGTGCGGCCGCCCGCCCCATCGTTCACGGTGCCAAAGTGCAGCCGGATGGACCGGCCCGCATGGGCGGACAGGTCAAAGGTGTGGTGCTGCCACTCCTGGGCGTTGGACAGTTGCCAGAAGAGCGTGTCCAGGATGGCGCCGCTGTCCGCATCGAAGAGGAGCAGGTATTGGGCGCCGCCCGCCGTGGGAGCAGCCGGCGCGGGGTCCGAGAGCCTGCCTTCGGGGAAAACCTGTTCCCGGGCGAGGAGGGCCGACTCGCTGGAGACCGGGTAGATGCTGAACCGCAGGGTGGCCGCCAGGGCATCCGCCGGGATGGTGACCACCTGGCGGGCGGACGAGTAGGCCGTCAAGTCCTCGGGACCGTCGTCGATGCCGACGCGCGCCGAGTGGAGCCGGTGGTAGGCCAGCCGGCCGGTTACACCGGCCGGCCACGCGGTGTTGGGGAACTCCCAGCCGCTGCCTGCCTCAAAGCCGCCGTCCACGATGAGATCGCGGGCCGTCGTGGCATAGCGCCAGACGCCGTCGCCCGGGGAGGTGTACCCCCGCTCCGTGGCGACATGGACGCTGCCCTGGCGAGTGGGGAGCAGCTCGGTCAGCGTGAGCCCGCCGGGCGGCTGGCCAACGAACGTCCACGACAGGCCGCCGTCCAGCGAGCGATAGAGGTCCTGCGGCGTGAGGGCGTAGGCGGCCCGGTCGCCCGGCGAGAAGGCCACGCGCCTGACGCCATCGGGCAGGCCCACGCCGGCCGGCTGCCAGGTGATTCCGCCGTCGGTGGAGCGCCACAGGCCGGCGTGGATGTCGCCGACCGGCTGCTCCATCCAGGTGGCGGTGGCCAAAACCACGGGGTCCGCGGCATAGGCCGGAGAAATGGCCAGGGAGGTCACCGACAGCCCGGCCACCAGCCCCGAGGCTGCGGGCTCCCAGACGCCGGCACCGGGCGGCAGGCGCCAGGCGCCGTCACCACCGGCCAGCAGCGTGCCGTCGGGCAGCAGCGCCACCAGTTGCGCCGACCCCCACGTGCCCTCCGGCCAGGCGCCGACTGCGGACCAGGTGTCGCCCCCGTCCTGCGATCGGATCACCTGGCCCTCGGCCGCCGCATACACAGTGCGGTCGCTCGCATAGCCGGGCGAGATCACCAGGCTGTTGATATAGCCGGTGCCATACACCCGCTCCCATTCCGCGCCGGCATTGACGGTGCGATAGATGTTGGCCCCGATGCTCTCCTGGCTGACCAGGGAGGCAAAGATGGTGCGGTCCTGGGCAAAGGCCGGCGAGATGGCGAGGGACGAGGCGCGATAGGTGGACATCGACTGCAGGCCAAGGGGGGACCAGCTCGCGCCGCGGTCCTGGCTGCCATAGATGCCGTACCGGGAGGCGCCGGTGATGAGCAGGCTCCCGTCGTGGGTCGCGGCCAGGGGACCGCCCGACAGCGTGACCAGCTCTTCGGCCAGGCTCCAGGAGTTGCCGCCATCCACGGTGCGATACACCCCCTGCTCGGTGCCGGCCAGGAGCACGGCGTGGCCCGGCCAGCCGGGAGAGATGGCCAGCCCCTGGACCGGCAGCCCCGGGTAGGAGGCGACGGGCGCCCAGGTGAGGCCGCCGTTATGGGAGACGGCCACGCCGGCAGCACTCCCCGCAAAGGCGGTCCCGTCGGTGCCGAACCCGGGCGACAGGACCAGGGCGCTCACCTGGGTTGGCGCGCCGGGCAGCGTGGCACCGGTCCAGGTCGCGCCGCCGTCGCCGCTGACATAGACGGCGTCGCCGCCGGCCAGAACCGTTGCGTCCGCCGCAAAGTCGGGAGAGATGGCCAGGCTGATCACGGGCTCTGTCAGAACGCGGCTCCAGCTCACGCCCCAATCGGAGGTCCGGTACAGGCCGTCCCAGCTACCGACAAAGGCCGTGCCGTCCACGGCAAAGCCGGGCGAGTAGGCCAGGGGGCCGGATGCGGGCACGCTACGGTCAGTCGTCCAGTGGATGCCGCCGTCGTGGCTCTGGTGCAGGCCGCTCCATGCGCCGGCGGCCATGACGTGGCCGCTGGTCGCAAAATCGGGCGCGACGGCCACCTGGTTGATAGAGCCAGGGGGTCCGGCGTAGAGCCGGCCAACCCAGGTCCACGTCCGTCCGCCATCCGTGGAGCGCAACAGCCCGCCCCATGTGGCCGCAAAGACGATGCCATCGCTGTCGAAATCGGGCGAGAAAGCATAGGCGTGGACCGCGGAGGCGTTGGCGATGCCTTCGGCGCCACTGGCCGATGCCTGCCACGTCTGTCCCCCGTCCTCCGAGCGCATGATGCCCAGGCCGCTCTGGCCGCCGCCCCGATGCTGGATCCAGTCGCCGCTGAAGGCCACGCCGTCGGCCGGGAAGGCCGGCGAGACGGCCAGCGTCATGGACCGGCCGCCGCGCGGGCCGTTGCCCTGCCAGGTGCCCGGCTCGGCCGGTCCTCCCTGGGCCACTTCGTTGCGCCACAGGGTCCCGGAGCGCAGCGAAGCGGACAGGCCGCCGGTGCCACCGGCGTACAGGGCCAGCGAGATGCCCGGCGCCGAGGCCAGGGCCGGGACGCTCGTGGCTTCCAGGCCCGTGCCCACGGCCGCCCACGTGTCCCCGCCGTCCATGGAGCGGTAGACGGCGGTGGCGCCCTGGGTGCCGTAAGCAACGCCGGCCAGGACGGAGCCATCGTGGGCAAAGGCCAGGGAGGCAAAGATTCGCTGCGAGCCGCCTGCCGACGCGGGAATGCCCGTGTCCAGGAGCTGCCAGGTCATGCCGCCATCGGTGGAACGATAGAGGTCACCGGCGACCGTGGGCTCGGCCCTGACGCCGGCGTAGGCCGTCTGGCTGGCGCCAAAAGCCGGCGAGACGGCCAGCGCCGTCACCGGCGAGGGGAGGACGCCTGTCCAGGTGAGGCCGCCGTCGGCCGAGCGCTGCAGGCCGGCGTCGTCGGTGCCGGCCAGGAGCACCCGGTCCACGGCATAGTTGGGCGAGGGGCGGAGAACCGTGGCGTGCACCCCGGGGGCCAGGGAGGCCCAGGTGTCGCCGCCGTCGTGGGACACGAACAGGCCCAGGGCCGACGAATAGGTAAACTCCGAGATCCAGACGGTCCGGTCGTCGGCGTAGTCGGGCGACACGGCGAGGGCGCGAAAGATGCGATCCGACCGCACCTCTTCCCAGTTCTGCCCGCCGTCGGTGGAGCGGTGCACGCCGCCGTCGGCGTAGCCGTGCTGGCCGAGGGTGCCCGACGCGGCAAAGGCCGTCAGATCCTCCGCAAAGGCCGGGGAAAAGGCCACCTCCTCCACCCGCTCCAGCCGGCCCGAGACGTCCTTCCACGTCTGGCCGGCGTCGACCGACAGATGCAGGCTCCCGTTGCCCTCGTAAGGCGCTCCCGTGTCCATGCGCATCTGGTCGAAATAGGTGGTTCCGGCCAGCAGAATCGAGGGGTCCCCGGGGGCGACGGCGAGGGCCTGGACGTTGAGACGGGCCGGGCCGCGGTCGTGGCGGTACCAGTGGACGCCCGAATCGTTGGAATGATAGATGCCTGCGCTCGTGGCCGCAAAGGCGGACGGGTCCCAGGAGCCCGCCGGGCCGAGGGCCAGGGCATAGACCGCGGCCCCCACAAAGCCGCCCTTGTAGGCCTCGGCCGGGTCGTACCAGCCGGCCGGCGACCAGGTGGCGCCGCCGTCCTCCGAGCGGTAGGGGCCGGGATCGACCGTGCTGGCGGCCATGATGATGGGGCTGCCCGGGCCAAAGGTCGGCGAGAAGCAGATGGTGTGTTGCCCGCCCGCGCCCAGGGTGAGGGCCCCGGGAGACCAGGAGGACCCACCGTCGTCGGAGACGTAGAGCTGGCCGTCGGCCTGGCCCACGGCCAGGAGCATGGGCTCCTCGGCATAGTTGGGCGAGACGGCAAAGGTGCTGAGGAGCACGCCGGGGCCGGCCGGATTCCAGGTCGTGCCGCCGTCCACCGACTTGTAGAGGCCATCGTCGGGGACGAGGGCAAAGAGCGTGTCGTCGGTCGGGTAGGCCGGCGAGAAGGCCAGGGCCGCGACGGCATGGGCCGCGAACCAGCCGCCCGGCTGGGCGAACGTGTCGCCGCCGTCGGTAGAGACAAAGGTCTGCGTGCCGCCGACGACGTACAGCGTCCGGTCGGTGGCAAAGTCGGGCGAGATGGCCAGGCCGGGCGGGGTTGGCAGGTCCGTCCAGGCGGGGCTCTTGTCCTGCCAGGTCAGGCCCTCGTCCGTGGAGCGGTGGACGCGATAGCCGGTGGGCCACATGCCCTCCGTGACAAAGACCGTCGCGTCCTGGGCATAGGCCGGCGAGAGGGCCAGGGCGACGACGACCCAGCCATCGGGGCTGACCCGCTGCCAGGAGCTGCCGCTGTCCACCGTGCGGTAGACCCCCTGGCTGCGCAGCCCGGCAAAGGCCGTGTGGTCGACCGGGTAGTCGGGCGACATGGCCACGGCCGCCACGCTGCCGCCGTCAGGACCGGGGACCGATTGCCAGGGACCTTCGGCGGCGTGACCGGGGGCCGCCAAGACCAGGGCGAGGAGCATTGCCATGCCCAGAGCAGAATAGACCGTACGCTTCATGCTTCACCTCCGGAGCCTTTGCCAGGAGAACAGAGCCGTCTACCCAATCATAGCACGGATAGAGCGAAAAGGCAATACTCCCTTCGGAGGCACGTTTTGGCCCCTGGGGCCTAAGCCCTGCTACAGGCATGCCACCTGCCCGGCAACTCGTACCACCTCTGTTCCTGAAGCAAGGCCAAAATGAAACCTACAGTTTGGTGCGTTGCACCTGCCGTTGGTGCAACGCACCTGGTGCGGATTGGCTCTAGTTTAGGCATAGCCTGCCACATGGCCAAGGATACGGCAAGTAGCGCTGCCAGGCAACTCGAATATTGGGCACCAGGGTTGCCTCTACTTCAAGCGCAAGGTCAATGGCAAGTAGATCCGCTGATCGAGTTTTGTCATGGCCTGCAGTGCGGCCTCCGCGTCTCGCCCCAAAATGCTGTAGTACCTCATTTGTTCACACGGCTCATAATAGGGAGCTGTGTTAAAATCGAGGTTGAAAACAAAAAGAGCTTGCAACCAGGGCCAGTTTGTTCGCGCATACTCAAAAGCGCCGACCAAATTCTCGGCTTGCCTTTGCGGTGAAACAATCTGCCAGTAGCGCCCCTTCCAGCTCGGATGCCCAATGCATTCCTCGGCGGGCTCGGTGATCCAGCCTACCTCTGTTGCCCAAATTTTGAGATAACCTGCTCCCCGCTCTTCCATTATCTCGCGGATTTTTTCCATACCTCGAAAACAAAACCCATTCGCACAGTTGGTCGCGGGTGTCCCGCCGTCCACGTCTGGTTCTGCATCATAGTCGGCACTAAACCCCATGGGATGATATCCCAGGGCATCGGCACACAACTGACCGTTAAAGTGGAGAAACTCCTTGAGAAACTCGCGCTCGTCTTGCATGGTTCCGTCGTGTCCTGCATGTCCTCCCCAGTCGCCTTCAATCCGGCCCACTGGAGACAGTCCGGCAGAGATCACCAGAGCGGTTGGGTCGGCCTGACGTAGGGCATAACGAGCCGTGCATAGAAGATCCACGTAGCGCGATGCATCGGGTGCGTCCTTCCACTCGTCGTGAAGATTAACTTCATTCCCGATCTCGTAAGCATCGATGTAGTCGCCGTAGCCCATAGCCAGCCAGTAGACATCCCAGTAAAACCGGGTAAGGTTGTGCCAATCTTCGCCATTAGCATTCACGCGGTACAGCACCTTGGTTGAAAGAGGTCCTGCAGGAACGTCGTACACTGCCACCCAGTTGAATCCCAGGTCATGGGCCCGGTTGTCATTCGGATCTGCAGTCGCAAGACCATAGCCAAAAGTGTTCAGGGAGCTGCCCTCGGCTTCTATGACAGCCTCCTGTAGCGACAGGCCAGTCACATGGCCTGTCAGGATCAGAGATAGGCTAAGCACGACGCCGGGAAGCAGAAACGGCACAGTCCTTTTCGCTTTCACAACTAGCTCCTTTCGTTGAATCAGGTGGCCGCGAGTCGGGAACTAGAGCAATACGCTTGCGGTTCCGCGCGCCGGGCCTTGTGCGTATGGCGTAACAGTGATGGGCGACGGCTCTCTCTGGATCGGAAGCTGGCCAAAAAGCGGACTGAGTGCCCTGTTGTTGGTGGCCACCCCCGGCACCCAGGGAACCTGGGTGCTGTGGCCGTGGTCGTGAACAGGAGCCCCGTCGCCGCGGAAAGTCCAAGCCGTTTACATTGCATTCACAGGCGTGCACGGGCAGGCGTCGGGATCGATGAGAGTGAAAACAGGACAATGAGGACAAGGAAAAGGGGACAGGTACCATGTCATTACACTCCTCCTTCTTTGGAAGGTGACAAAACGATAAGCTGCGTCAAAAGAGCCTGCACCGAGCGGATGCAAGGTCGGCGGGATGATCCGTCCGGATAGCCATTATTATTGTACAACAAAACGTCTGGCGAGGCAAACTTGGATTTGACAGCTGATTTTCTACGTCCGGATCTCCGATGGCACAATCGAGGCGCAGGCGCCGGAGCGCAGGGGATGCCGTAAAGCAAGCCTCCCTGATACTCGTGCTGGAAGGACTGCGGAGAGTAACGTACGAGCACAGCCAACGGTGGACGACTCAACTCCGGACGAGCGATGGATACTTGGTCGAATCCTAAACCAAAGCCAAGGTGAATTCTACACCAGGTGCGTCGCACCAACGGCAGGTGCAACGCACCGGGATGCGGGTTCCATTTTGGTATCAGTTTAGGTAGCCATGCGCCCGGTCATCAACCACGCGACCGCGGGCAAATGAGCAGGTCGCTCACCGCCCTGGGCGTGAC
>DAOUHB010000044.1:0-63499 GCA_034428935.1 Anaerolineae bacterium
GCGGGGCAGGCGGCTTCAGCGCTGAACATGCTGGGCTACGAGGCCTACAGCCTGCTGTACGGCATGTCCTCCTGGACGAGCGACCCCGAGGTGTACGTCAAGCGCTTTGACCCCGAGAAGCATACCAACGACTACCGGATCGAGACCGAGGCCAACCTGCCCGGCGGCCCCTACGACCTGCCCTTTACCGTTTCCGCCGGCGGGGAGCCGGGACAGCAACCCACATCCTCGCCCGAGGAAGAAGGGCCGGCGGTCCTGACCCCGGGACATAACTGCGTGCTCTGCCACACAGACAAGGCCAGCCTGGAGACCCTGGCCGTGGAAGAGGAGGAGGTCGAGTCGGAAGAAAGCAGCGGCGAGGGCTGAGCTGGCGAATTGCCTCCGTTGGAGGCATGGGAGAAGGTCCTGGTCGGCGACGAATTTCTGACCTCGGTCCACAACGCGCAGAACTGCATCGGCTGCCACGGCGGGGTGGATGGCGTGGACGATATGGAGGCTGCACACGAAGGCGTCGTACGGGATCCGCTGCAGGGCTCGGACGAGGTCTGCGCCGTGTGCCACATCGATGCGGCGCGGGACGCGGCCAACAGCCTGCACCGGGTCCTGGGCGGCTACCAGGCCGCCCTGACCGCCCGGGGGGCTGACTTTGAGGATCCCCGGATGCAGGAAGCATTCGGCAACCACTGTGCCACCTGCCATGCGACGTGTGGTCAGTGCCACATCAGCCGCCCGAACTTTACTGACGGTGGCCTGATCAAGGACCACGATGTCAAACGGATCGCATCCAGCAAGGATACCTGCGAGGCCTGCCACGGCGCTCGCGTATCCAACGAGTACAAGGGCAAGAATGAGGGGGTGGAGGCGAGCGTCCACTACGTGGAGGCCGGCATGGCCTGCGTCGACTGTCACGAGATCGACCAGTTTCACGGCGACGGCAGCGTTCGCACGAGTCGCTACGACGGCGCCGTGGCTCCCAACTGCCTGGACTGCCATGCCGAGGTGATGGAGGCCCGGGGTGAGATCGAGCAACACGACATCCACCTGAATATCGTGGACTGCGCCGTGTGTCACGTGTCCGGCCCCTACAAGAGCTGTTACAACTGCCACGTGGGCATAGACAATAGCGGGCTCGCCTATCTGAAGACCGACGAGAGCCAGATGACGTTCAAGATCGGACGGAACGTCTTGAGGAGCGAGGAGCGGCCCTGGGAGTACGTCCTGGTGCGGCACATCCCGGTGACTGCCGACACCTTTGCTTTCTATGGCGAGAACCTGTTGCCGGCCTTTGACGGCGCGCCGACCTGGAAGTACGCGACGCCGCACAACATCCAGCGCGTCACGCCCCAGAATCAGAGCTGCGAAAGCTGCCACGACAACGCCGAGCTATTTTTGCTGGCCGAGGACGTGGATCCAGACGAACGGCAGGCCAACGCGGCTGTCATCGTCGACGAGGTGCCGCCCTCTTCGTGGGGGCCCTACACCAAGACCGGGGAGGCAGGCGGCATCTGGAGCTGGAGCTGGATCATGTGGCTGATCCTCGCCCTGGTGGCCGTCGTGGTTGTGGTTGGTGGGCTGTTTCTGGTGGTTAACCGAGAAGCCATCCTTTCGAGAGGAGAGCAAGGTGTCTAACATCGGCCCAACACGCATGAATCGCAGGGACTTTATCAGGCTGTCAGGGGCAGGCCTCTCCGGATGTCTCCTGCACCCCGCGGGCCAGGCCCTGGCGGCGACGCCGGCCCAGGCTCAACTGGCCATCCTCTACGATGCTTCCAGGTGCATTGGCTGCCGTGCTTGCGAGCGCGCTTGCCGGGAGCACAGCGGTCTGCCGGTGTCCGAGGAACCCAACGTCGAGCTATCGGCCACGGCCCTGAACGTGATCGTGAGCAGGAGGGGTGTCGAGCCGGACGCCCAGCCCTTTTTCAACTACCAGTGCATGCACTGCACCGATGCCGCCTGCGTTCTGGGCTGCCCGTCGGAGGCGCTTGCCATCGACGATCGGGGTTTTGTGTCCTTTGACCGGGACAAGTGCATCGGGTGCGGCTACTGCGCCCAATTCTGCCCTTTTGGCATTCCTCAGCTGGGTGAAGTCAACCTGCTTACCGGCGAGGCTACGGCGGCCAAGTGTACGTTCTGCCAGGACAAGATCGATGCCGGCACCGGCGGGCCTTCGTGCGCCGAGGCCTGCCCCACCGGCGCCCTGGTCTGGGGTGAGCGGGAGAGCCTGTTGGCCCAGGCCAGGGCTCGGGTCTCCGAGCTCAAGGACGGGGGCGCCGGCGGCGCGCTGCTCTATGGCGAACATCAGGCCGGCGGTCTGCACCGCCTGAGCATCCTCCTCGACAAGCCATCTGCCTACGGCCTTCCTGACGATCCGGGTGGTGGGTTTCTCCTGGCGCGCCTGTATCGCAAGATCATCCAGCCGGCCGGCTTTGCGATTTTCGGTGTTGCGCTCGTGGGCGTGGTCGCGGCCTTTGGCCTTGCCCGGCACAACATCCACATGGAGGAAGTAGAATGAGCGTCAGGATCAAGGACACGAATACGGTCGTTAACATTCGTTGGATACCCCGTTACACGTTCCTGGAGCGGTTTCTGCACTGGGTGCATACCGGTTCCTTTCTCCCGCTGGCTTTCACGGGCCTGATCCTCTTTTCGCCCTTTCTCCAATGCGAGGCCGGCTGTACGGCGATGCGCAACGTGCGCATCCTGCATCGCATCGCAGCCGTGGTCTTTGGGGCAACGCCGATCATCTACGGGTTGGTGCAGCCCCGGAGGCTGGTGATGCACCTCCGCGAGTTCTTTACCTTCTGCCGCTATGATATTCAATGGCTCAAGGCCGCCGTGCCCTACTATCTCCTCGGCCGCCATGGAGATATGCCACCCCAGCCGCGTTTCAACACCGGCGAGCGGCTGAATGCCATGGTCATGATCGTGGGCACGGCCGCTTTTGGCGTGAGCGGGCTCGGAATGTGGTTCGGCAAAGGCATCATCCCACCCAACCTTTATCTGGCCTTGCTGGTGATCCATGACCTGGCCTTCGTCGTCACCTTTGCCATGTTTATCGTCCACTTTTACCTGGCGGTGCTCCACCCTATGATGTGGCAAAGCCTGGTCAGCATGCGCTTCGGGTACGTGTCCGAGTCCTATGCGCGCGAGCACCACGCTCGCTGGTACTATGGACAGGAGCGGGCGATACACCTGTGGGAGCAACGCAAGGCCAAGGGAGAGACGAATAGCTAACGGGGGGAGCAGATCTGCCCCCGGTCCAACTCCCATCCCCTGGTTATTGCGCCTGTTGCATCAGCAGCCAGACGTGAGACCGGGCAGGATGCAAAGCTGCGACCGCGTCAACGGCCGGCAGGAGCGCCCGCCGCAGGGCCGATACGGGCCGTACCGCGCCGCCACTTGAGGACCTCGATCCAGCTACTGGCCAGGAGCGATCCGGCCACGACGCCAAGCCACTGAACCGCGCTCAGGGGCGTGGTCCCCAACAGCGACCGGACCGGGTCGATCAAGGTCATGGCCAGGACGAGGAGGATCATGCCCAGCAGCCAGCCCAGGGCGAACCGGTTGGCGAGCAAGCCCTGCTCCCGCAAGGGACGGTGCCGCTGCTTGAGGTTCATGGCCAGCACGATGTGGCCCAGGAGCCAGGTGGCGAAAGCGGCGGTGCGGGCGCTGTCCACCTCGTAGCCCAGGGCCAGCGAGCCAAAGTAGACGGCCAGGATGGCAATCACCAGGCCGGCCGAGTTCCGCGCGATGCGCCGCGCCACTTCCCAGGACAGAAACCCGGACCTCGGGCGCGGCTTCCGCTTCAGAATGCCCGGCTCTGCCTCTTCGCTGACAAAGATGGTCGACGAGGCCAGGTCCATCAACAGCTCGGTGAGAATGATCTGGATGGGCGCCAGGGGAAACGGAACGCCGGCGACCAGGGGCACGACGAAAATGGATAGGAGGATGGCCTTGGCCGAGAGATAATAGGTGATCCCCTTGTCAAAGTTGTCGTAGGCCTTGCGGCCGATGGCTACGCCGTCGGGGAGGTGCGACAAGTTGTCGTCGGTCAGGATCAGGTCGCCGGCCTCGCGGGCGACGTCGGTGCCCTTCTGGCCCATGGCAATCCCCACGTGCGCTGTGCGCAGGGCCGGGGCGTCGTTCACACCATCGCCGGTGACGGCCACGATCTCGTCCTGGCGCTTGAACGCCTCGACCAGCTTGAGCTTTTGCTCGGGCGTGGTCCGGGCAAAGACCCGGGTGGTGCGCACCAGCTCGTCGTACCGGTCCTCGGGCTGGCCCTCCAGCTCGCTGCCCGTCACAGGCTCGGCGTCGTCCAGCCCTACCTGCCGGCCTACGTGGGCCGCCGTCTGGGGGATATCGCCGGTGACCATGAACACGCAGATGCCTGCCTCGTCCAGGCTGGCCACGGCCTCGTCGACCTCCGGGCGAACGGGATCGCTGATGAGGGCCGCGCCGACGAACACGACGGCCGACACCTCCCCCCCGTCCAGTCGCCCGTCCTTGTACGCGTAGGCCGTGATCCGTTTGCCCTCGGCGGCCAGGCTCTCGAGCCGGGCCTGGAACTCCTCTCGCTCCTCCTCCCGCCAGGGAACAGCGCCCGAGGGCGTATCCCGGGACTCGGAGCGCTGGAGCAGGAACTCGGGCCGGCCGGCCAGGTAGATCCGGTGCCCGGAGCCCTGGCTGTACTCCAGGGCCCGGTAGGCGTTGCTCCGGGCAAAGCCGATCTGGTCCACCAGTTGGCCGCGCTCGGGCTGCTCGAACCCCTCGATGTCCGCTGCCGCGTTCACCACGGCCAGGTCCGTGGGATCGTTGGAGCCGGCCAGGTCGGGAATGGCCTGCAGGGCCGCCCGCAAAAAATGGGCCAGCTCCCGGGCCCGATCGCCCTGCTCCTCGACCTCGACCTGCTGGCCCTCGGGGAGCAGGACGCCGCTCATGACCATGCGATTCTCGGTCATCGTGCCCGTCTTGTCGCTGAGGAGCACGGTGACGGCGCCCAGGGTTTCCGCCGCGTGCAGCCGCCGGACGATCACCTGCCTGCGGGCCAGCTCAAGCGAGGCGAGGGCCAGGGCCATGGCAATGATGATCGGCGGCTGGCCCGGCACCATGAGAAAGGTCAGCGACAGCCAGGTCAGCACCATCTGCTCCAGGTCAAAGCCGCGCAGCAGGCCGAGGAGTGGGATCAAGAGGCTGATGGCCAGGGCCACAATGGCGAGGGTGTGCGCCAGGCTGTCCATCTCTTTTTGCAGGGGTGTCTTGTCGTCCCCGGCGCCCGTGGCCAGGGTGGCGACCCGGCCCAACTCGCTGCCGCGGCCCACGGCCATCACCAGGGCCTTGCCCTGCCCATCCAGGACGGTGGTCCCGGCCAGGACGGCCGTCGCCCGCTCGGCGAGGGCCGTCTCGGGCGCGATCTCGGCGCCGGCCTCCTTGTGCACCGGCGACGACTCGCCGGTCAGCGGCGCCTCGTCCACCAGCAGGCCGGCGCTCTCCACCAGGCGGCCATCGGCGGCGATGCGGGTGCCTGCCTGCAGCGGCAAGACGTCACCCACGACAATGTCGCGGGCCGGCACTTCCTGGATCCGTCCCTCGCGCAGCACCCTGGCGGTGGGCGCCTGCACCTCGCGCAGGCGGGCCATGGTGCGGTCGGCCCGGGCCTTGTTCAGCAAGTGGATGCCGACGTAGGTGGCGACGACAAAAGCCATGACGATGGCCTCGCGGAACTGCCCCAGGAGCAGGGAAATGCCGGCGATGGTCAGCAGCAGGATCATCATCGGCGAGCGGGCGCTTTCCCAGGCCAGGGTCCAGAGGCTCGTCGGGCCGGTGTCCTCTAATTGATTGCTGCCGAACTGACGGCGGTTCTCCTCGACCTGCTCGTTGCCCAGGCCGCGGTCAAGGGGGGTGCCGGTTTGCCTTGCCAGCTCTTTGGCCGGCGTGGCCCACCAGTCAGGAAATCGGGGCGCTGCCTCCCGGTCGGTCATCGCTTCCCCTCGGTACACGGTCTACTGACCATCCATTATACCCGATCCGGCCCGGGCTGTCCATGTATCGAGACATAGAACCGGGTACAGTTGCGGATACATCAAGGCCGGGCCGGGGCCTGCACGGTGGACCGCCGTGTGGTCGCCGGTCCCATGGGGAAGAAAGGTGACCCGGGCGGCAGGCAAGCGATGCTCCCGGGCCAGGCAGGCGACGAGGGCGGCGCCTCAAGATCTCGCCGGTCCGGGAGTACGGGTCAGCCCGTCTCCGTCCCGTTGGGTGGATTCACAGCGTCCTGGGACGGCCCGGCAGCGCTTCTGCGTGCCGGGGACGCCGTCTCGCCGGCCGGCCGGGCCAGCCACACCAGGAAGGTACCGTGGATGGCGCCCACCAGCAACCCGACGAGCAGCAGGCAGCCGGCGATCAGGAGGAGGGCCTGGTAAAGGGGCTGCCCCTTCTGGGCGGCGTCGATGGCCCAGAAGATGATGGGCATGCCGGCGAGCCAGGCCAGCATGTTGGCCGGGAGCCACCAACCGGCACGCCGCACCTGTTTGCGCAGCACCAGCCACTGGGCAAAGGACAGCACCGCTCCGGCGACGAGGCCCAGCCCGGCGGCAAAGAGGAGCATCATCCAGTCCGGCGGCTCGGCCACCGGCTGGCCCGAGGCCTCCGCACCCATGTTCATCAGCGTCGAGGGCAAAAAGCCGAGGACGTAGGCCACCATCGCCCCGACCAGCGTGGCCAGCCACCAGGCGCGGCGGGTGATGCCCGGGAACCAGGGGTGCATGGCCCACCACTGCGCCAGGCCCACCAGCGTGGCCTCGATGGCGCCGCTGCCGGCGGCCACCAGGAGGGAGAGCAGGACGCCGGCCATGCCCGGCAGGGCCTCCACGCGCGAAAAGAGGAGTGCCATCGCCGCGCCGGTGGCGGCCAGGCCCAGCATCTCGCTGGCGCCATTGGCCGCCACCCATCGCCACCACAGACTGGCGCCGGAACCCGCATCCTCCTGGTGTGCAGCCATCATCCCTCCCGGACGCTGAACGGCCGATCAGCCAGGGCAGCCGGTCACGACCTGGCCCAGGCCACCGTACTCGATCTCTGCCCTTACCGGACCCTTTCCTCAGGTCTAGACTGCAACCTCGTCAACACCCAGATCGGCCAGAACCGCGTCGAGGCCAGCCAGGCCGTCGGGCTCGCCGGTGCGCGCGGCCGCGCGTTCGCCGGCCAACAAGTGGAGGACGGCCAGTCCGTCCTCCAGGAAGGACGGGACTTGCTCAGGCGAGAGGCGCCTGTTGGCCCGGTAGTAGAGCATTCTCTGTCCCTGGCTCTCGACGCAGAGCCCCGGCCGCCGGGCGAAAAAGGCCAGCTTCTCGCGGCCGAACAGGGCGCGGATCCGCTCCTCGTCGGGACTCTGCAGGAGGTAGGCATCCGAAAAGTCGGGCTGGCCTTCAAAGTCAATGTCCTGCTGGCCCAGCAGGCCCGCCAGCTTCTGGCCGATCCCTTCGGGGCGCAAGACAAAGGCAGGCAGGTCCAGTTGCCCGGATTCGAGGAGGAGCACCGACCGCCTATGGGTGTGCTGGTTCTTGCCATAGCCGGTCACGTACCGAAAGTCCGCGACCGTGGCGGCGATGCCATCCGCCTCGGTGGAAAGCACGTTGGTCGCCCTGCGCGAGTGGCCCCGGGAAAGGAGTGCAAACCCGGAGAGGGTGCCGGCCAGGGCGTCGTCCCGTTCCGTATAGCGATAGCCCTGGCGCACCGCCAGGGCGCGCATCTCTTCCATCCGCTTCTGTTTCTGGTAATAGCCCAGGCCAATGACGGCGACGATGACCACGCACATGCCCACGACAACCAGGAGAAACGAATTGTCCATCTTGATAACCCCCTCTTCAACGCTGAAGGCTTGCCGGCTTGGGAATTCCGCCTGTTTTCGCTGGCAACCGGTTCTCAACCACCTTTACGCCGCCGGGCCGGGCCGCGTTTCACAGCCGGCCCTCGACCCGGCGCACAGCCATGGCTTTTTACAGACGTGCTGACCCTATCGTTTTGGGCTTGCAAGGCGCTGGACGGCCCAGGCGCCGCCCGTCATCAGCAAGGCAAAGGCAGCGAACAGTGCAATCATGCCGCCCCAGTGCAGCGGGATCTCGGCGCTGCCATCGGGCACCTGGGGTGGGTCCGGCTCGTAGTAGCGGAGCAGGCTGTCGATAGTCGGCGTGGGCACCGACGTGCCGCGGGCCAGGACCAGGAACTCGCCGATGAGGTGCTGCACCTCGTCGCGGGCTGCCTCGGCGTGCTTGACCAGGGCTGTTTCCATCAGCGGGTTGGCCAGTATCCGGCTCAGGACCAGGACAAGGATGGGCTCGGGCAGCCACTGGATCACCCTGAATTTCGCGGGCGTGACCGGCAGCCCCATCGAGCCCAGGACGCGGAATCCCTCGCGCATGGCCCGGAGGGCCAGCACCACCAGGTCGCGGGTGCGGGCCAGGCGATAGTTGTCGACGCCGGCGGCGCGCATGGCCGGCGCCAGGGAGGGGAACAGCAGCGCGACGTGGTACTTGAGCCAGGTGTCCATGTCGATGCGGATCTCGGCCATAAACCCCGGCGCGCTGTCCAGGACCGATCCCACCCACCGTGTCCGTTCCGTGACGCGGCCGTCCACCTCGCCAAAGGGCACGCCGGCCTTGTCGTCCTCGGTGCCCGTCAGGCAGTGGACGACGTGGCCCTCGCGGTAGCCGGCAGAGCCGGGAAAGCCGACCAACACCCGCTCCGCGCCCAGGGCGTCCACCAGCTCCCCAGGCCCGGCGGCGTTGTTCATCAGGAACAGGACGTTGGGCGTGTGACGGTTGGCCGCCAGGACGGGCAGGATCTGCAGGGCGTGATTCTTGCGCATGATGACCAGCACCAGGTCGTAGGCGTCGTCCGGCGCCAGTGCGTCTACCACGTTGACGGCGGTCGTCGTTTCCTCGCCTGTCACGACGTTCACGAGGACGATACCGTGCTCGCGCAGCTCGGCCAGGCGCCTGCCGCGGGCCAGGATCGACACGCCGTTGCCACCCTGCTGCAGGCGGGCGGCAAAGAGGCTGCCCAGCGGGCCGGCCCCGTACACAAGTATTCTGGCCATGACCTTCCTCCTCTTCGTAGAGAACTGCTCCAAGGTCTCCGGTTGTCTCTTGTGTGCAAATGCGATGCGATCGCAATTAGAAGTATACTCGGTTCTTCCGGTTTGTCAAATGCCCCGGGCAGGAAAGAAGGCGGTCCAGACAAAGAGGTCCAGAATTGCTGTCTGGAAACAAAAGGCCAGGCTGCCTGCCACGGCCAGCCAGAAGAACACGCCCGGCTTGCGCGGGCGCCAGGCCAGCAAGGCCAGCAGCACACCGGCCGAGCCCAAGGCTACCAGGCCCAGCACCAGCCGGATGAGCACCCACAGCAGGCCGCTTGGTTGCTGGACCATGGCAGCGGTGAGGGGCAGCCACAACGCCGAGGGGATCAGGATCATCAGGTACAGGACGTGTAGCAGGCTGTACCCAACTCGGCCGGCAATGCGCGCCCTGTCGGGCTCGACGCGAAAGAGCAGATAGCCGGTGAAAACCAGGTACCCCGTCGCCGCCAGGAGCATGGACGTGACGTACGCCGGCAGCAGTGTCTCCGGCACATTTCCCCACAGGGCCCTTTGCGTGGCTGCATCCAGGCTCACGACGTAGGCATAGCTGGCGAGGACCGCCACGCCGCCCACGAGCACGATCCAGGCCAGCGTCCTCTTGCTTTTCATGGTACTCCCCATCCGGCGGCTCACAACCGGGGCCGGGGGATCAACACCGGGGTCTGTGCTTTGTAAGCCTCGTAGTCTTGCTGGCCGCCCCATTTTTCGTCGGCCCGTTTCTCCAGGATGGGTACCCCGCTGATGCGCGTGATGAGCAGGGCGACAAACACCGGCGAGATGAGGGTGATCCACTGCCAGCCCCGCAGGACGGGCAAGGCAATGATCGCCACGCCCACCCACAGCACGATCTCTCCAAAGTAGTTGGGGTGGCGGGACCAGGCCCACAGGCCGGTGTTGATGAACTTGCCCTTGTTCTTCGGGTCCGCCCGGAAGCGGCTCTTCTGGAGGTCGGCCACGACCTCCATGGCAAAGCCGAAAAGCCAGACCAGGAAGCCGGCCACGGCAAAGAGCCCCAGTTCCTTCCGGGTGTTGGTCGTGATGGCGGCCAGGGCGGCGGCCAGCGTAAAGGTTATCCACAAGCCCTGCAGGGTCCAGGTGTTCAGAAAGCGGATGAAGGAGGGCTTGATGTCGTCGAAACGGGCGTCTTTGCCTGCCTTGCGCACGCGGCGAAACAGAAACGTGCCAAGGCGGGCTGCCCAGACGATCACCAGAGCCAGCAGCAGGATGGACCGGCCATCGACCACCTGGCTGAGCGCCACGGCAAGTATTGTGACCGTGATGTAGGTGAGGCTGCCCGTAAGGTCAAAGAATGACTCGTCCTGCCGCAGGTAGGCCGGGATGAAGGCCAGCCACTGAATGACAAAGACCAGGCCAACCGCAAGGGCAAAGATGGGGATGCCAAAGGCAGAAGCTCCGCCCTGGCTGCCGGCCAGGGCCACGCCCAGGCCGACGAGAACGACAATGGCAAAGGTGAGGAGTGCGTTGCGATCTGTCTGCTTCATGGTGTTTGGTCCTTTCGTCCGCTCAAATAGTCAACAGGTTGGGGCACGAACGACGTGCTCGACCGTCCATCCATGCCATTATACATCATCATACACTTTTTGTCAAGATATTGCAAAGATTTGTGACGGAACTCTAACGCGGCCTTGATGCCGGGCTGGTGTCCAGTATACTCGACACCCGTCCCCTCGATTTTGACACTGCGCTCCCGCTATGATACACTCCAGCCGGTTCTTGAACAATCGATTGCGCCATCTTCGAGCCTCATCACCTGCGGGTTTGAGCGGTCTGTCTCCGCCATCGACCGGAGACGCGACACCTTTGTGAATGCTCGGGCCTATGGTCTGAGGCCGATAGGGCACGGCGGGAAACGGCTGTGCCTCCCATGCTTGGAAAGGAGATGCGCCGCTCAGACAGACGATCGGCTCTGCAACGGCATCCTTCCAGGATGCCGTTTTCTTGTTGGGGAAGCAGGTAGCTCATATCAACTCAAGGAGGAGTAAGGCGCCATGAAGATACACAAAGCCACGATGGTTGTCATCCTGCTGTTGCTGATGCTCACCACGGCCGGTTGCGGGCCACAGGCCTCGCCGACCCCGGAACCCCCGGCAGCGCCCCCTGCCAGCGCGGAGGCTGTCCTCACCGTCGCCGGGGTGTCGTTTGCCATGGGCGAACTGGAGGCCATGGAGCAGGTCCAGGTCGACGCCGATGGCGAGGCACGCACCGGCGTTGCCATCCTCGATCTGCTGGCCGCGGCGAACGTGGCCGATGCCGCCGCCATCAGCCTGGTGGGCCGGGATGGCTACACCGCCGAGGTCGCGGTGGCCGACCTGAACGCGGAGAGTATCCTGGCCTATGGCGAGGGCGGCGTGCTGGACGCGGTCATCCCCGGCCAGGGCAAGGGCGCCTGGGTACGCGATACCGTGGCCATTGAAGTGGGGACGGTCTCCGAAGCGCCCGCCGCCGAGCCGCAGCCCACCTCGCCACCGCCGGCGGAAACCATCTTTGTGGCCAACGGCGTGCCCTTCACCATGCCCGATCTGCAGGCCCTTGAGCAGATCGAAATCGACGTCGAGGACAAGCACTACACCGGCGTGCGCCTCCTGGATGTTCTGGCCGCGGCCGGCATTGCCGAGGGCAGCATCAGCCTGGTGGCGAGCGACGGCTACGAAGGCCAGGTTGCCCTGGACGTTCTCGACGAGCAGAGCCTGCTGGCCTACAACGACGAGGGGGGTGTCAACGTCGTGCTGCCCGGCTACGATCGCGGCAGTTGGGTCAAGTACATTATCCGTATCGAGCCCCTTGATGCTCCCCAGGCAGCCGGCCCGTTGCCCACGGTCAAGCCCCTGGTACCCGGCGATGCGGTCACGGTCGTCGATTCGCTGGGCAACAAGGTCTCTATCCCCCGGGACGTCAACAGTGTCGCCTCCATGCGCTCGGGCATCACCGAGATCATCTGTGCCCTGGGAGAGTGCGACAAGATCGTGGCCGTGGACGAGATGGTCAAGGACGGCAGCGCCTACGGCGAATTTATCACCGGCGCCCATCCCGAGTTGATGGACCTGCCCGCCCCGTACGCCGGTCACGATCTGAGCGTAGAAGAGATCCTGCGCATCGGCCCCGACCTCCTGCTGCACGGTGGCTACGGACGGATCAAGCAGGCCGAGGCGCTGATGAAACAGGCCCCGGGCCTGCCCGTGGTCATTGCCCACTTTGAGACCATCGAGCAGTACATGGACGACATCCGCATCGTCGGCCAGTGCGTCGATGCCGAGGACCGGGCCGAGGAGTTGATCGCCTACCTCGAGTCGCAGCTCGACGAGATCGCGGCCCGCGTCGGAGACATCCCCGAGGACGAAAAGGTGCGGGTCTTCTATGGCGGCCACGAGATCGACCACGTCTACACCCCCGACACCTTCGAACACGCCCAGATCGTCCTGGCCGGCGGGGTCAACGTCGCCCAGGAGCTCAGCGGCTGGCTGCCCGACGTCTCGGCCGAGCAGTTGCTGATCTGGGATCCGGAGGTGATCGTCGTGCTCAACGGGGCGGACGTCGAGGCCATTTTTGACGATCCACAGGTGGCCGACGTCTCGGCCATCAAGAACGAGCGGGTCTATGCCTTGCCCGAGGCGGGCTGGGATTTCTCTTCGCCGCGTGCCCTGTTTGCCATCCAGTGGTTGGCAACCAAGCTCTATCCCGAGCGGTTCGCGGACCTGGATATTGAAGCGGAAGCGGACGAGTTCTACCAGGCTGTGTTCGGCGTCGATTACACCGGGCCGGCGCTGGGAGACTGAGGGCGTGCTGCGCAGACAACACGCAATCCTGGTTGCACTCTTGTTGCTCACCGCCGTGGTGGGTTTTGCCTCGCTGTTTCTGGGGCGCTATCCCATCTCGCCGGGCACGATGCTTCGCGTTCTGATCTCGCCGCTGGTGCCCGTCGAGGCCAGTTGGGAGCCCACCGTCGAGACGGTGGTGTTCAACATCCGCCTGCCGCGGGTATTGCTGGCCATGTGCATCGGCGCCAGCCTGTCGGTCAGCGGTGCTGCCTTCCAGGGCATGTTCCAGAACCCCCTCGTCAGCCCCGACATCCTGGGCGTCACCGCCGGAGCGGGCTTTGGGGCCGCCCTTGGAATCCTCCTCTCGGGCAGCGCCATCGTGATACAGCTCTCGGCCCTGGCCGTCGGCATCCTGGCTGTGGTCCTCACCTACCTCATCAGCCGCGTATACCGGACCACACCCACGTTGATGCTGGTGCTGTCGGGCATCGTCGTCGGCTCGATCTTTGGCGCCCTGCTGTCGCTGGCCAAGTACGTCGCCGACCCGCAGGAAAAGCTGCCGGCCATCGTCTTCTGGCTGATGGGTAGCCTGGCGACGGTCTCCAGGCCCGACGTCGCGTACGCCGTCCCGCCCATGGTGCTGGGCATGGGCACCCTGCTGCTCCTGCGCTGGCGGGTCAACCTGCTGTCCATGGGCGACGACGAGGCCCGGGCCCTGGGCGTCAATCCCGATCGCCTCAAGGCGGTGCTGATCACGGCCTGCACCGTGGCGACGGCCGCCGGCGTCAGCGTCTCGGGCATCATCGGCTGGGTGGGCCTGGTCATTCCCCACCTGGGCCGGATGCTGGTTGGCCCCGACCACCGGGTCCTGATGCCGGTCTCGTTGGCCCTGGGCGCTATCTATCTGACCGTCATCGACGACCTGGCCCGCTCGCTGATGGCTGCCGAGATCCCGCTGGGCATTCTGACGGCCATTGTCGGCGCACCCTTTTTCGCAGTGATGTTGCGCCGCACGCGGGGAGGTTGGGCGTGATCGCACCTCGCCTGTCGCTGCAGGCCGCCTCGTTCAGCTACGGCCCGCGCCCCATCTTCCAGGGTCTGGACCTGGAACTGGGGCCGGGCGAGATCGTCAGCCTCCTCGGGCCCAACGGCTGCGGGAAGACGACGCTGCTGCGCTGCATCGCCGGGCTGCTGCCCCTGCAAAGCGGCCGGGTGCTCCTGGATGGACGCGACCTGGCGACCCTGGACGAGACGAGCCGGGCGCGGAGCATGGGCTTTGTCTTCCAGGAACACACGGTCCTCTTTCCCTACACGGTCCTGGAAGTGGTCAGCATGGGCCGCGCCCCTCACCTGGGGCTTTTTTCCGTGCCGTCGGCCCGCGACACCGAGATCGCCATCCAGGCCATCGAAACGGTCGAACTGCAGGACCTGGCCCTGGAGAGGTATACCCGCATCAGCGGTGGAGAGCGGCAACTGGCCCTCGTCGCCCGGGCCCTGGCGCAGGAGCCACGGGTGTTGCTCCTGGACGAGCCGACCTCGCACCTGGACTTTGGCAACCAGATGCTCGTCCTGGAGACCGTGGGACGCCTGGCCAGGGAGCGCGGGCTGACGGTGCTCATGGCCACCCACGCGCCTGATCACGCCCTGTTCGTGGCCGACCGGGTGGCTCTCATGAAGCGGGGTGGGTTCCTGGCGGTGGGCCCACCGGACCGCGTGATGACGGAGGAGAGCCTGAAAGAACTCTATGGCATCAACGTCAAGATGGTGGGCGTCGCCGGCGAGGACGGCGCCTCCCTTGCCCGCGCCGCCATCGCGCTGCCGGGAAGGGCGAGGAGAAACGAGGGCAAGAGATGACCGGTGGCGTCTGTCCCTATTGCGAGCGTCGTTGCTACCTGGCCGAGGACGGGGTTGGCTTCTGCCGGATGTACACCTGGGCCGGGGGGCAGGTCGTGGAGCGCTTCCCGCACCGCTACAGTTGCACGTTTGTCAACCACATCGAAACCGTGCCCTTTTACCACTTTCAGCCGGGCAGTCGCACCTTTGTCCTGGGCGGCGCCGGCTGTAATTTCGACTGCGAGTACTGCTCCAACGCCTACGTGGCACGTTCGGAACCGGAACCGCTGTTGACCTACCACCTCTCGCCCCCGCGGGTGGTCGAGCTGGCCCGGCAGTACGGCTGCCACAATGTCGCCTTTGCCATCAACGAGCCGACCGTGGCCCTGCCCACGCTGCTGGAGCTGGCCCACGTCGCCTCCGCTGCCGGCCTGCCCGTGGGGGTGCTGACCAACGGCTATGTGACCCCGGAGGCGGCCGAGGAGATGGCTCGCGCCTTTGCCTTTGTCAACGTCAGCCTGAAGGCCATCACCGCCGGCTTTTACCGCGAGCGCGTGGGGGTGCCCGATCCGGAGGTTGTGAAGCGGACGATCGAGACGATGCGCCGCCACACCCACCTGGAGGTCAGCACGTCCATCGTCCAGGGGCTCAACGAGGCTGACATCCCCGAGATCGCTGCGTTCCTGGCCTCGGTCGATGCGCGGATACCGTGGCACGTCTTTCGCCTGCTCCCGGAGTACAAGATGGCCGGCTACAGCCGGCCGCCCATCGACGAGATCAACGATGCCCTGGCCCAGGCCAGGCAAAGGCTGCCGTTCATCTACTTTGGCAACTTTGTCGGCTCCCGGTGGGTCAGCACGCTCTGCCCGGCCTGCGGCGAGGTCGCCATCGAGCGGTTCAACCTGGGCGGCTGTGGCGCCAAGCTGGCGGCCCACCACCTGGTCGGCACCGCGTGCGCCACGTGCGGCACGGAGCTGCCCATCGCCGGTGGGTTGGTGGACTGGCATTCGCGGGATGGTGAACGATGCAAGCAGCACTGATCGACGTTGGAGAATGGCAGACGGTCGTGAATCTGCGGGATGGGCGGCCGCTGGACGTGAGCCATCCCCGCCTGGACGTTGCCGCCGCCGTGTGCGCCGCCCATCCCTATCCGGGCGACTTGACGCCCGAGGGCCTGCGGTGGGTGACCGACACGGCGCTGGATCTGAACAGCCGCTACGCGCCGGATTGGTTCTTTCTCAACTATGCCCACGCCTATCTTCATGCCCTCTTTCGGCCCCAGGCCGAGGAGGAGCAAGCCGCCCAGGTCGCGGCCCTGTTCCAGGAGATCGAGCGCTTTCTCGACGCCACCGGCATGGTGCCCGTGGTCGTCGGCCTGGGCGAGTTGATGCCCTTGAAGGGTAGCATCGAAACGACCGACCTGGATGCTCTGGTATCGGCTGCCGGTATGAATACCCGCTTTGCCGGCCTGTTCGATCCCTCACCCCACGACCTGGAAAGAATGGCCCGGCGACCGGGGGTAGAGCGCGTGGTCTCCCGGGAAGAGTTTCGGTCCGAGTTTGGCGGCAGCGAGGAGTTTTACGCCGTCTGTCCGGATTACCTGGTCGTGGCCGAAGCGGGGTACATCTTTCGCGGCGTCAACGTCGGTTGCCGGCCTGTACACCGCGTGCCCCGGCCCGAGAAGGAGCTGCCCCTCTGCACGCCGCTCTCCGGCGGCGAGACCATCACCGACGTGGCGGAGCTTGTCCTGCGAGGCCTGGACACGGACAGGGTGGCCCTGATCCTCGTCGAAGGTGTGGGCTGCGAAACCTTCCCCTGGCCCTTCCGGCGGATAGCGAACAGCCTGCACTGGCTGCGGTACACCATGGGCGCCGACCAGTACGTCGCCCTGACCAGCGGCCGCCATTTCGTCGACCGTCCCTACCCGCCCGGCTACCGCTACGAGCTCTATGACCCGCCCGGGGCGCCCTACCCCTTATCGGGCATCTTTGCCCGGCCGGTGGAGACCATTGGCCGGCGCTTTGCCGGGCGCAGCGCCGCCGTGGGCAGCCGGAGCATCCTGACCCACGTCGCTGCCGGCACCGATATTGCCGTCGAGTGTTTCGCCCGCGCCCTGTACAACCACGGAGTGATGGCGGCCGTCGAGATTGACCCCTCGACGGAATGACGGAAAGCCAGGCACGAAAGAGGCAACGGATTGCATCCGCTCTGGCGGGCGGCATGGCTTGGGGCCCGGGGGCGCCGGCGGGCGACGACAAACCGCCGGCCCGCCCACCAGGGCCGGCCTACAGCCGGTAGTCGGCCGGGATGCCCCAGTGCTCGCGGCGACGGTAGCGTCGCCGGCTGGAGCGAAAGTGCACCAGGATGGGCGCGCCGTCCAGCTCGGGGTGTGCCTCGAAAAGAGCTGCATCGCCGTGGCGGAGCGCCTCCAGGACCAGCGGCAACTCTCGGCGAAAGATGGCATCGCGCCAGCGAGCGGGGCCCAGGGCCACCCCGCCGCTGACGTGGCAGTAGACGTGCAGCGCCGGACCTTCGTCCCCCTGGCGCCATTCGGCCAGGACCTCGTCGCGCATCAGGCGGGTGTACAAGCCTGAAATTTGCTCCCGGTCATAGTCCGGGCCCACAGTCAGGAACAGATCGCCGCTGATGTCCGAGTGGGTCAGCGTGTAGCGCCGGGGCACCCACGGGCCTTCGGAGGCTGGTGCCCCGGCAAAATCCACGTGCAACTTGTCCGGCTGTAGACGGCTCATTGCCCACCAGTTTGGAGATCTAGACCGGGGCCAGCGTCCCGGCAAAGATCATCCAGGCGAGTGCTGTCTTGGCCAACAGGCTCAGCACGATGTACACTCGCTCGCCGAACAGATAGTCCTTCCAGGGCCCGACCTTCTTGTATTGGAGAAACATGTTCAGGGCAAAGATGTTGAAAAAGACAAAGATGGTCGGGATGATGGCATAGACAAAGCCCGGCGGCTCGGCACCGGCCGACCCCACCGCACCAAGGAAGTAGAGGACGATGACGATCCAGGGGACGACGCCGGCGACACAGCCAAACACAAACGACGTCCAGTCGGTCTTTGCCGTCGTCTGGTTGTGCAGCTCCATCATGATGCCAAACAGGTTCATCGTCGCGTTGATGCCAAACAGGGCGATGAGCGTGCCCAGGTCCCAGATGCCGACCAGCATGGCGATGAGCACGATCATCAGCGATGAGCTGAGGGCGTACTCGTAAAAGCGGGCCGGGTTCATGCCCTGCTTGAGCTTGGCCACGTACCAGCGATAGCCAAAGGTGGACAGTGCCAGATGGGCGATGGCCGACAACAACAGGAAAGCAGCCACTGCCGGACCAAAGAGCAACTCATAAGCGAGCTTGGGATCGGGCGTCAGCGAGAAGGTGTCCAGGTCGAAGCGCAGGAAGTTGGTATAGATGGGATAGGTTGTGTCATTGCTTAGCACGATCATCAGGATGCCTTGTACCAGGTGCAGGATGCCCATGACGGCGTTAAAGCGCCGCAGGCCGGTAAAAGTCCTCTCCGATGCCTTGACCACGTGTTTTCCTTTTGCCGCTCTGGTCGCCATTTCTGTTTCCTCCTTGTGAAGTACACGTATTACTCTGGACTCGGAAAAATCGGTGAGGAAACCAACTCACCACGACGATGGATTCATCACGGTGAAGCAATGGAGCTGTGAAGGGACAGGAGAGAGTATAGCCGAGTTCCGGGGAAAAAGCAAGCCGCTCGAGCACATGAGGAAGCCAGCCCTCCCCTATTCGCTCAGCTCTCTCAACACACGGCGCAGCCGGCGTGTCGTGGACGTGACACGCCGGCGCCGCGTGGGTGGCAGCGGCTTCTGTAGCACGGCCAGTTGGGCCCGCCGGTCCGGCGCCGCGCGACGCTGGGCTTTTGCCTTTTTCTCATGTTTTGCCTGCCAGGAACCTCAACAGGCGTTCACCCTCGCGCGACCTGGACCCGGGTTACGTCCCGGGCCAGCTCGCTGAACTCGGAGAAGGGAATCGCCGTCAGGGTCTGTGTCGAGCTGACGCCAAAGCGATTCGCCAGCAGCGCGACCTTGGCGGCCGTAGTGGCGTCGGGCGCTTCAAAAATATGCATGAAGTCATAGGCGCCCAGCAGGGCGTAGCTGGCGATCCTTTTGACCTGCGGCAACGATTCAGCCAACTCCTGTTCGAGGATCTTGTCCATCTCGGCCAGATGGCTCATCTGGCCGGCAGAAGCAGGCGATACCTTGGACAACAGAATAAACGTCGACATGGCCTCCCTCCACGAATGCGAATTGAGCTTTTCGTTGATCGCTGGTGATTTAAATTATAGCAGTTGGACTTCCGGAAGTCAAGAACCAGTGCTGAGAGATGGAGGGCAGCGGCACTCCTGCTCCTTCTCGCGGGAGAGTCCGGGTGAAAAGCAATGGATGGGCAGCCACAGGGGGGGAACTGCCCATCCATTGTCCCCCGGGGGGGGACGGCTAGTGCATATGCAGACGCGGACCTGCTTATACCCTTGCCGCGCTCCCGCGAGTGATCAGGCGATAGATTGCGATGACGACGATCGCGCCCAAAATCGCCACGATGATGCTGGTGAGGTTAAAGCCGCTTACCAGGTCGACGCCGAGGATCAGGCTGGTGATCCAGCCGCCCACAACGGCGCCCACGATGCCCAGGATGAGGTCAACCAAGATGCCCGTCCTGGCCTTCATGAGCCACGAAGCCACCAGGCCTGCTATGAGGCCCACCACGATCAATGCAATCAAACCCATGATTCTCCCTCCTCAGTTCGCTATGCGTTGTGCCTGAAGATCGATGCGGATACATACTGCTCCGCGCCCATCCCCTGCTCTCAGGCCAGGCCAGGGGGCGGCTTGCGTACCTGCGGCCGATGGCTCAGCTACAGGCTCTCGACCAGTTTTCTCAACGAGTGGAGCGCCTTCTTGACCCGCATTGCATCCTTGGGGTTGCCACCGGCCACAAAGTTGCCAAAGATGCCGCCCCCCATAAGAGTATCGAGGGTGTACTCTACCTTGCACTCGTCGGCGTTCAGCCCAAGGAATCCGCCGCTCGCCCGCAACTTGAAGACGTGGGCGTCCTTGTCGTCGCCCAACTGGGTTGCGATCTCCAGGCGTTTCCCGGGTTCCATGCTCGTCACGATGCCGCGGCCCGTCCGGCCCTCGTCCGTCCACTCAAAGCTCCCGCCCTCGCGGACAGACGTCATCCCAGAGACACTTTCGATGCCTGGGAACCACTGCGGCCAATACGTGGGATTTGTCATAACTTCCCACACTTTCTCAACCGGTGCATCGATCTCGACTTCACGTTCGAATTTCGGCATTGCTTTCTTACCTCCTCGCTGGCACGAGTATACCAACCGATCATTACAACTGACATTACAGTCCAACGAGCCGCCTTGGACCGTTGCACCGCGTGCAAACCGCTCGGCGGGCCATGCATACGCCGGTGGGGGTGATGTAGGCCAGGCCGCCGGGGGGGCGAGCGGCCTGGCCATGGAACGTTGTCACCTGGAAACCGGCGTCTATCGTCCGGCGCCGAGCTGGCCTCCCAGCTCGTTCAGGACTTCTTGCAAGCTGGCCTCTGCGGTCGCGCGATTCATCCCGGTATAAGAGGCGAGCTCGTCGGCCAGGCCCGCCTTGCGGATCTGGGTCTTTTTCACCCGCTTGCCGCTGTTCATCCTCTGGACCACGGTATCCAGGCTGGGTCCAGGCTGCTCGACCGCCTGGGGTTGCGCGCGATCCGGTGTCATGTCGATCCCGGGCTGCATCCGGCTCTGCATGAGTTTGCCGAGGACGAACGCTACAACGGCCTGGGCCAATTGGGGGGGCAGGCCAAGCTTTTCGGCCAGGCGGCCTACGATGGGCGCCAGGATCGAGTTGGATTGCATGGTCGAGCTGCCGCCGCCCATGATCGCGCCCAGAATATCGCCGAGCCCACCGGCCCCTGCCGAAGCCTGGGATGCGCCGGTATATCCACCCCCGCCACCCAGGGCGCCTTGCAGCAGGCTCCCCAGGTCCATCCCGCCCTGGGCGGGCGCGGGACCGGGCTGGGTGCCATACCCCTGGCTCGCTCCGCCTCCCATGCTCTGCAGCAATTGGACGAAAGGATCGGCCTCGTTACCCGCATCCTGCGCGCTCGACTGCTGCTGGCTGCCCTGCATCAATGCCTGTAATAGATCTTCCATTTCTCTCGTTTCCTCCGTCTACCAGGTTGGTGACCCTCGATGGGGCCACACCTCTACACGCCACCATGCCCTTCAGGCAAGACAGGCGCCGGCCGTGGTGTCACAGCCGGCACCCGTGAAGTTTGCCGCTGTGCCGGACAGAAGGACTAACCAGGGATGCGCAGCTTCCAGCCTGGCCGGATGAGGTTCGGGTTCTCGATGACGTCCTTGTTGGCCTCAAAGATCTCGCGCCAGCGCCCGGCGTTGCCATAGACGCTCTTGGCGATACCGCTCAGGGTGTCTCCCGACTTGACCACGTAGATGGTCTCGGCCTTTGTGGCGGCCGCCGCTGCCTGGACCGCCTCGGCTTCGCGCTTCATCTCCTCGAGCTCGCGCTTGGCAGCCTCGACCTCGCGCTTGACGGCCTCGGCCTCGCGGCGGGCCTTTTCCTCCTCCGCCTTCTTGAACTGCGCTTCGCGCTTTTCCTTCAGCTCCTGGACATACTTCTCGGTCTCGGTCTCGCGCTCGTCCGCCTTCTTCTGGGTCGCAGCCGGGCGCTGCTGCCGGGCCATCTGTGCCTTCTTCCGAGCCTCGGCCTCGCGCTCTTTCCGGGCCTCTTCTTCCTTCTTCTGGGCCTCGGCCTGGCGCTGCTCTCGGGCCGCTGCCGCCTTCTTCTGGATCTCGGCGTCGCGCTTGGCCTTCTGCTCCTGTTCCTCGGCCTGTTTCTTGGCCTCCGCAGCAACGGCCGCTTCGCGCCTGCGGCGCTTGTCGGCGTCTGTCGCCTTCAAGGCGGTGGCAATCTCGTCCAGGGTCTTTCGCTCCGCGGCGCTGACCGCCTTGCCGCCGCGCAGGGTCTGCTCGCGCGCTGCTTCGGCAATGGCTTCGCCGGCGTTCATGAGGAAATCCCGAATCGCATCGCCCTCAACCTCGTCCGCCTTGGTCTCGAGCAGGGTGCCCACCTGCGCAAGCATCCTCTTGGCGTCTTCCGGGCTGGCTTCGATCTTGTCGTCGGCGTCCTTCTGTTCGGCAATGATCGACCGCACCAGGTCGGATTGCGACCGGGCGCTTTTCAAATAGGTTTGCAACGCCTTGGCCTCGCTCCGCCTCGTGAACAACGTGCCGCGGTCGGATTCGGTCAAAAGGTGATGGATGAGCTGGGGAGCATTGAGAAGCTGCTTCCACTCTGTCGCTGAGAATTTGCCGGTTGCCATTACCCTCTCCTTAAACGTTATGGTCCAGGTTGCCTGGGCGCATCTATGGCCCATCCTCTGGCCTTTAGCCATTGTAACACCCCCATGTTTCAATCCATATTACAGTTTCACCGGGAGGCTCTGGAGGCTGCTGGCAGGCGGCCAAGGGGAGCGTTCCCCTGGCTGCGAATTGACATTACGCGGGCTTGGGCCTATGATGTGCCAGACCTGGCCAGGGGGATGCATCGATATGGGCATCCTGGATGCTTATGGCGGGTATGGAGAGAAATCAAGCCCGATCCCGTGCAACCGGCCCGGGCGCCGAATCTGCGATAGGACAGCATACTCGTGACCAATCGACACCGAAACCTGTTTCTGGCGGCCTCCCTGTTCACCTACCTGTTGGTCACCCTGGGCGGTGTCGTGTGCGTCACCGACGCGTCGCGGGGCTGCCCCGACTGGCCGGCATGCTACGGCCAGCTCGTCCCTCCGCCGCGCTTTGATTCGATCCTGGAATATACCCACCGGGTGGTGGCCGCCCTTACCTCGTTGCTCATCGTCGCCTCGGCCATCGTGGGCTGGCGGAGGTACCGGGCCAATCGGTGGCTGTGGCAGCCCCTGGCAATCGCCATCGGATTCCTGCTGGTGGTCATCCTGCTCGGCGCGCTGGTGGTGCTGCGCGGGCTCGAACCCGGCCTGGCAGCCCTCGATCTGGGCTCGGCGCTGATGGTGCAGGCCCTCGTGACCACGGCGGCCGTGGTGGCGGCCAGCCGCGGCCGCAGCCCCCGCCGGCCCTCGCTCGCGGGGGGCCTGGCCAGGCTGGCCCTGTGGGCCCTGGTGGCCACCTGGATCGTGCTGGTGAGCGGCGTCCTCGTCGCCGAGAGCGGCTCGGCGGTGCGGTGCCTGAGCTGGCCCCTGTACGGCGGCGAGGCGAACCCGGCCGTGGGACAGGCGAGGGAGTGGCTCGGGTGGGCGCGCCGCGTGGTCGGGGCGCTGGCGGGCATCCTGATCCTGGCTGTGGTGGTGCAGGCCTGGCGCGCCCAGGGATGGCAGCGGGGGCCCCGGCCGGTTGCGGCGGCCCTGGGCCTGGTGCTTGTGATCGAGATCGTGGTCGGCGGGGTCCTGGCAGGGGGCAGCGGCACGCTCGCCCTTCAGGTGGTGTACGTCGCGCTGGCCGCCGCCCTCTGGCCGTTGTTGGTCGCGCTGTGGGTCATGGCCGGATTGCGAGAGCCGGCCGCAGGCTCCTGAGGGAGCGGATTATTGTGCCGTGCCAAAGGTGACGTCGATGGTCGTCTCCGCGGCGGCTTTTTGCTCCTCGAACCAGGTTTGGAACGCTTGCGACTTGACCGACTCGTAGGTCTGGTCGTCCGTCTCCCGGACGCCCTTTTCAAGCACCTGGATGATGTGATAGCCAAAGTCGGTTTGGACCAGGTCGCTGGTCGTGCCCGGCTCCATGGAAAAGGCCACTTCCTCGAACTCGTCGACCATCACTCCGCGCGGGAACCAGCCAAGGTCACCCTCGTTGTCCTTGTTAGTCGTGTCCTGGGAAAGCTCGCTGGCCAGCGCTCCCCACTCCTCGCCGGCTTCGAGCCTGTCGAGGACCTCCTGGCCGGCCTCTTCATCGGCGACCAGGATGTGCCGGGCGTGGACCTGCTCCGCCTCACGGCTCGGCGCGCGGGCTTGGGCAACCTCGTCGATCAGCACCGCATCTTCCATCAACCGGGCGAAATACTCCTCGCTCAGGCCGTACTGCTCCAGGAACTGCTCCCAAGAGCCAAACATGCCGCTGCCGAGGACGGCAGTCTTTTGCTCCTCGACGCGCTCGTCGATGGCGTCCTGGCTCGCTTCGATCCCCTCGTCGGCGGCGCTCTGCCGCAGCAGCGTGCGATCGATCACCGTCTGCAGGATCTCGTCCTGGAACGTCGCCAGGAGGCCGATGTTCTCGGCCTGGTTCCAATCCACGCCATACTGGAGCGTGACGCTGTGGAGCGCCTGCTTCAGCTCGGGCTCAAAGTCCTCCCAGGTGATTTCCTCGCCGTTGACCGTCGCCAGCGGCCCCTCCACCGGCTCGATGGCCGCCAGCGCGACCTCTACACCGCCGGTGGGAGAGATGGGCTCGGTGGGAGTAAGGACCTCCCCGGCGCCAGGCGTGGCCGTGTCGCCGGCCTGCCCGGCGTCCGGCGTCTCTGTAGCTTCGACTTCGACCGTTGCGGCCGCCTCGGCAGTGCCGGTATCTGGCCGGGGTGTGGGCGTCGCCATTTCGGGACCGCAGGCGGCGACCAGCAGCAGGGCCAGGGTCAGAACAAAAAGGTTTTTGACTTTCATCGACAGTCCTTCAATGAACAAGAGTCCAATCATTGTACTACATTCCACGACAAAGACCAAGCCCTGGCACTCTGCAAACCCCCGAGCTTGCCGGTACCAGACGCTTGTGCCCCTCGCTCAGGACCAGGATAGCACAAAGGTGTGCAGATCGTACCGGGAACCTATGCAGATCTTGTGCAGTTTTGGAGAGCAGCGACATGTGGGCCGTTCTCGGGGGCTTTCCGCCTTACTCGGCCTTGGGCGCATTCCTGGTGGCAGGCCGGGACAAATCGAGTGGCATAGGGTTTACCCCTCAGCGGGTGTCCCGGGTTCAGGATTCACAGGCCGGCTTCATGTCCTCACTGCCAGGTGTGCTCTAGCACGCGGAGCCAGTTCTCGTAAGCAAGCTTTCGCAGCGAGGCATCGTCATAGCCCGCCTGGCGCAACTGCGCCATCAGCCTGGGCAGCCCTGCCGCATCCCCCAGCTCGAGGGGCATCTTGGCACCATCAAAATCGGAGCCGAACCCAACACGGTCGATTCCCAGGCGCTCCACCAGGTAGTCGACGTGCCGGACAATGACCGACAGCGGAGTATCGGCATTGTTCTCGCCATCCTCCCGGATAAAGCCCACGTCAAAGTTGACGCCCACCATCCCGTCCGACTCGCGGATGGCGTCCAACTGCCGGTCCGTCAGGTTCCGGGTGACGGGGCACAGCGCGTGCGCGCTGCTGTGGGTCGCCACGATGGGCGCGCTGGTGATGGCGGCAAGGTCCCAAAAGCCCTTCTCGTTCAGGTGAGACACGTCGACCAGGATGCCAAGGCGGTTACAGGCGCGTACCAGGGCACGGCCCTCCGCTGTGAGGCCGGGGCCGGTATCGGGCGAATGCGGAAAGCGAAAGGGCACGCCATAGCCAAAGATATTGGGCCGGCTCCACACGACACCCAGGGAGCGAAGGCCGGCCCGGTGAAGGACCTCGAGGGCATGGAGATCGGGGTCGATGGCGTCGGCCCCCTCGATGTGAAAGATCGCGGCGAATACCCCGGTCTGCAGGCAGCGAGCCAGTTCCTCCACGTCCCGTACTATCTTGATCTGTCCCGACGAGGCCGCCTCCAATCGGAACAGTCCCGCGCTCATGGCGATCGAGACCCGAGAGGCGCGGGCTGGATCAAGGGGCGCGGCGAGGGGCACTTCATAGCCCTCCGGCGTGCGGATCACTTCGAACGGGACGCGCGTGCCCGGATCGTTGGCCGAAGCAAAAACCGCAAAGAAACCCCCGGCCAGGCCGCCCTCTCGGGCGCGGGGCAGGTCGACGTGTCCGTCTGTGTGCCGCTTCAAGAACTCCTGAACTTGCTCCTCCGTATAGGGGTAGAGCCGTCCGAGCGAATCATTGTGTCCGTCCAAGATGGGCAGTTGCATTAGCTTATTCCCTGATTCAACGATGTACCCTGAGCAAGCCCGGGTTCCGCATATAGGTGTACAACATCCCGCCGCAAAAGTCAAACTGCAAGCTGAAGCTGAAACCAAAGGGCGCTTCGTCTCGCTTGACAACTCGGCCGTTTATGCATATAATCTAGAGGGCATGGTTCAACAGTCTGAAGGGGCAGTACAGATCCAGGACCGCATTCGAACCACCGTCCGCGCCTGTGCGGCTGCGATCGAGAAATGATGGCGCACCTCTCCCCTCGCCGTCAGCTAGCAGGTCCTGGTTTCTGGGCTGCATGTGAACCCTGACGCGCTGGAAGCATCCTTGAGGAGGCCGTTGCAAGGCCTCCCGAGCGGCAGATAGGATCGTTTTGAGGTACAGGCTCTGCTTTTAGGCTGTAGTTGGATTGCGGGCCAACGGCTGTACGTTGGTAGTGCCTGAAACCGACGACCGCGTCGCCATCTATCAGGGGGCCGGTGATGCCAGCCGGACCCCGGTGTCACTCCGTCACGGGCACGCACTACCAGATCAGGCCGGGATCGAGGCCGGGACGAGTCCTTGGACGAATTCGACCCTGGTGGAGCGGTACCTTCGAAAGGAGGCACGGCGGCTGATGAACCGGATCCTCAAGAATTGCACGTGGTCAGTCCTCATCAACACCAACCACGTCGAGTTGGGCGACCGCAGCCATGGTCGGCCCACGGCAAGGCAGTTCCGGCTCCGATTCAAGGCCGGCGGCCCGTAGTGGCGTCCAACCCCGGTGGTTGGACCTTCTCGTAGGGAGTCTATCGATAACTCTTGCATAGCGGCAAATCCACAAATCTATGGGAGGAGGCACAATGTCAGAGCAACTCGTTCATGCCATCGCTGACATGAGGGAAGAGGAGGCACTCTCACTTGTCCGAGACATGGTGAAGAGTGGAGTGGAACCCATGGCCATCCTGGACGCAGCCAGGATGGCCATGTCTATTGTCGGGCAACGTTACGAGGAGGGCACCTACTTCCTGCCCGAACTGATGCTGTCCGGGGAGATGCTGAACCAGATCACAGAAATCATCAAGCCCGAGCTGGCCAAGCTGCCGGAGGTCAAGCGTCACGGCAAGGTGCTCATCGGTACGGTCAAAGGGGACATTCACGACATTGGCAAGAACATTGTCACCTTCATGCTCGACGTCAACGGCTTTGATGTCCGTGACCTGGGCGTGGACGTGTCGCCGCAAGCCTTCGTGGACGCCATCCAGGACTTTGGGCCGCAGGTGATCGGCCTCAGCGGGTTCCTGACCCTGGCCTTTGACACCATGAAAGAGACCGTCGAAGCCATCCAGGCCGCAGGCCTGCGCGATGGGGTCAAGGTCATGATCGGCGGCGGTCAGGTCACCGAGGAGGTGCGTGTGTACACCGGAGCCGATGCCTTTGGTCGAGATGCCATGGCCGGCGTGACGCTGGCCCGCAAATGGCTGGGCGTCGTGTAGGAATCCTGAGCAAAGACAGGGAGGTCACAGAAGATGGGAAACCAGTTGTCGCCAGAAGAAAAGCAGGAGGCGCTTTGGCAAGCCAAGCTCTCGCCGAAGGATCCCGAGGGGAACCCTCTCCAGTTCCAGTCCCCGGAAGCGGAAAAGGCGTACAAGGATCGGGTGCTTCGCTTCAAAGATGCCGTTCAGATGAAAAAGCTGCCGGACCGGGTTCCGGTCACGATTTTTCCCAGCATGTTCCCCTGGACCAACGCGGGGATGACCGTCGAAGAGGCCATGTACGACTATGCCAAGTGCGCCAAGGTCTTTCAGGATTTCGTGTTCGAGTTCGAGCCGGACGTGCATTGGGGTGCGTACCAGGCCGGCTCGGGCAAGCTGTACGAGATCCTGGACTACAAGCTCTACTCGTGGCCGGGGCATGGCGTTGCGCCGGAGCACTCTTACCAGTGCAACGAAGGCGAGTACATGATGGCCGACGAATACGACGCCCTGATCCAGGATCCGTCGGGTTACTTCAGCCAGGTGTATCTGCCGCGTGTGTGGGGAGCACTGGGCGGATTCCAGATGTTGCCGTTCCTGCCCGGCATCCTCGAGATCTATGGCGTTGCCCTCAACTTTATTCCCTTTGGGCTGCCCCCGGTACAGGCAACCTACCAGGCCCTCTTTGAGGCCGGCGCCGAGGCGCTGAAATGGGTGGGGCACATCGGTGGCGCCGACGGTGCCCTGGCCACGTTCGGCTTCCCCACCGTCCTTGGCGGATTCACCAAGGCGCCCTTTGACGTCATCGGCGATACGTTGCGGGGCACGAAGGGGATCATGCTGGACATCTACCGGCAGCCCAACAAGCTCCTCGAGGCCGTGGAAGCCCTGGTGCCGCTCATGATCCGCCTGGGCGTGTCCAATTCGCGGGCGACCGGCAATCCCTTGATCTTTATCCCACTCCACAAGGGAGCGGACGGCTTTCTCTCGGACCAGCAGTTCCAGAAATTCTACTGGCCGACGCTGAAGCAGGTCATGTTGGGCCTGATCGACGAGGGCATCGTACCCCTTCCCGCAGCCGAGGGAGGCTACAGCGCACGCCTCGAAGTCGTCCAGGACATGCCGAAGGGCAAGACCGTGTGGATGATCGATCAGACGGACATGGCCGACGCCAAGAAGACGCTGGGCAAGAATGCCTGTCTCATGGGCAACGTGCCTTCCGCCTTGTTGAGCCTGGGCACGCCGCAGCAGGTGGCCGACTATGTGAAGAACCTCATTGACACGAGCGGCCAGGATGGCGGTCTCATCATAAGCAATGGGGCCTTCTTTGACGAGGCCAAGGCGGAAAACGTCAAGGCGGTGGTAGACACTGCCAAGGAGTATGGCGTATACAAATAGACGTCCATACGGGCCCAGGCTAGAGTCTCACAGGCGATAGTTGAGGCCGGGAAACGTGCGGCGCGCGGCGCCAATCCGGACGAACCAGGACCTGGCAGGCTTCCGGAGGAAGCCTGTCAGGTCCCACAGATGACCTGGTGTCGATCGCTGGAGGGGCGAAATGGAGATAAAGGCCGCAGTTGTCCTTGAGACGGGGGGCAAGTTTAGCCTCGAACAATTGGAGCTGTGCGATCCGAACGACGACGAGGTGCTCGTTCGGATCGCCGGCGTGGGCATTTGCCATACGGACCTGGGCGCCCGGGACGGGCATCTGCCGATCCCCCCACCGCCAAGTGTCTTTGGACACGAAGGGGCCGGCGTTGTCGAAAAGGTGGGGGCCCGCGTGACCAGGGTCGCGCCGGGCGATCACGTGGTCCTGGCCTGGGATTATTGCGGGGTATGCCCCGCGTGCAAGGCCGGCAAAGAGCTCTACTGTCTGAATTTCTTCCTGCACAACTTTCACGGCGCGCGTCCCGACGGGACCACCACCTTGCGCCAGGGCAATCGGGCCATCCACGGCTCCTTTTTCTGCCAGTCTTCTTTTGCCGACTTTGCGCTGGCCAACGAGCGAAACGTCGTAAAAGTGCGGACTGACGTTCCCCTCGAAATCCTTGGGCCGCTGGGGTGCGGCGTGATGACCGGTGCCGGCGCGGTGATGAACGCACTCCGCCCCAGGCCCGGGGCTTCCATCGCCATCTTTGGCGTCGGCCCGGTGGGCATGAGCGCTATTCTCGGCGCGGTGGTGTGCGGCTGCACGACCATCATCGCCGTGGACCTCCATCCGGACCGGCTGGAGATGGCCAGGCAATTGGGCGCTACCCACACCCTCAATGCCGCCGAGGTGGACCCTGTCGAAGCCATTCGCGAGCTAACCGGCGGAGGTGCAGAGTTCAGCCTGGAGTGCGTCGGCAACCCCAGCGTGCTTCGCCAGGCGGTGGACGTCCTGCCCCGCCTGGGGGTCTGCGGTCTCCTGGGGGTTGTACCGCCGGGCACAGAAGTTGGCCTGGATATGGACCTGCTCATGAACGGCCGGACGGTTATGGGGATCCTCGGCGGCGATGCCATCTCGGATCTGTTTATCCCCAAGCTCATCGAGCTGTATTGCCAGGGGCGCTTCCCCTATGACCGATTGATCACGTTTTATCCGTTCGACGAGATAAACCGGGCGGTGGAGGACATGGAGAAGGGACGGGTTGTCAAGCCGGTCCTCCGGCTCTAGCGCTGGCCGGCCTTGACCCGGGGGCATGAATCATTCGGATGCTATTGCGATTTGTTCAACTCCAGGGCGTGAGCGAAGGAGAGGAGGGTATATGTAGGGAGGACTTCCGGCCTTTCAGGATCTGGTGGCCTGTTGGATGAGATGCAAGGTCGTCGCACCACGACGCCGCAGCGCATCCTGATTGCAAAAGAGGGGGAAGGAAAGATGGATACGAATCGTTTGACCCGCCGCGAGTTCCTTCGCGGCGCAGCAGTGACCGGCGTCGGACTGGCTGCAGCGGCATGCGGCCCGGCGCCCACCCCGGAGCCTACCCAACCGCCTGCAGCAGCGCCCACCGCGGTACCCACCGAACCCGCCGTGGTAACACCGGTGAAAGACAAGATCGTCGTCGGCATGTCGAGGCCACTCTCCGGCTGGAATGCCACCATCGGAGACGCGGCATTCAGGCCCATCTATGAGACCTGGGTGCCGATGGTCAATGCCGACGGCGGGGTCTATGTGGAGGAATACGGCAAGAAGCTGCCGATAGAGATGATTGTGTACGACGACAAGAGCGACGTAGGCACGATGACGAGGCTCACGGAAAAGCTGATCCTGGAGGACAAGGTTGACTTCCTGTGGCCTGCCTCCGGCACCGCTTTCATCTTTGCCCAGGCCCCGATCGCCAACAAGTACGGCTACTTGTTGATCACGGCCGAGGGCGGCGCTACGCAGATCAAGGACATGCTTCCCAGCCTGCCCCACGTGTTCGTGACCCTCAGTTTCTCCGACTGGTACCAACTGCCTGTCCTGGCCGAGATCCTCGCCGCCAAGGGCGCCAAGACGGCCTACATCTCGTACATCGCCGACCTCCACGGCATCGAGTATTCCGGCGTGGCGGGAATTGAATTCCCCAAACAGGGCATCGACATCGTCGGCCTGAAGAGCCTGCCGCCTGACATCAAGGACCTGTCGCCCGTGCTCAAGGATGCCCAGACATCGGGAGCCGATATCTTTTGCTGCTTTGCCTATCCCGACCAGAACATGCCGGCGTGCGGGACGTCCATGGAGCTCGGCTACAACCCCAAGGCGTGGGTAGGTGGCCCCGGGGTGAACTTTGGATTCTACCACACGGCGTTCGGTCCGGCTGTGGAAGGGCTCCTGGGATTCACCGCCTTTGCCCGTGGGTCCTCTCCAAAGCTCGACGAAATGGCCGACAAGCTCTACGAAGGCAAACCCGAAGACGTCCAGGATTGGTGGGGGCATCCCTACTATTGGGCCGGGCTGGACATCTGGAAGGCCGCCATCGAGAAGGCGGGAACACTGGACCAGGAAAAGATCAGGGAGGTGATCGCCTCGGCCTCGGCCGAAAACCCACTGGAAACGGTGCTGGGGCCGACCTGGTTCGACAACGGGCTCCTGGCCAAGGAATGCCATCCCGGCGAGATCGGCCAGTGGATCAACGGCGTGTTTGAGGTCGTCGGACCTACGGACAAGGCCACCGCGGAGCTGGTATATCCCAAGCCACCGTGGCCGACGGGTTAATGGTCCGACCAGCCGCCGAGTCCAGTAACGACGGCATCTTATCGAGCAGGCTGCCGAGAGGGTGCAGAGCAGCAACTCTGGAGAGTGGTCCTTGGCCGCCGCCAACGGGGCCTGTCGCGCCCTCGAGGCAGCCTGCGTTGCCGTTGTTGCCGAAAGGAGGCATTCATCCACGCGATGATAACATTCTTGAACATCGTGATCGCCGGCCTGCTGATGGGCGGCCTGTACGCCCTGATTGCCATGGGTCTCAGCCTGCAATATGGTGTCGCCCGGGTGCTGAACATCTCCCACGGCGAGTTTATCATGCTCGGGGCGTTGATCACCTGGACGCTGTACTCCGTAGCCGGCATCACCCCCCTGCTATCGCTGGCCGTTGCCGGGCCGGGCGCCTTTGCCCTGGGTTATCTCATCCACCGGATCCTGTTCAAGCGCATCAAAGACTCGTCGGAATCGCCGGGCATCTTTGAGAGCAATTCTATGCTGGCCGCCTTCGGCCTTCTGTTCATCATCCAGAACATCGCGTTGATCATCTGGGGCCCCGAGACCAGGGGATACTCCTATCTGGTATTCCCCGTCAACATCCTCGGAGCGCTGTTTGGCGCCAACCGCCTGGTGACCCTGGGCTTCTCGGTGGCCATTGGCCTGGCTTTTTACACCTTCCTGGCGCGCACTCGCATGGGCAAGGCCATCCGGGCAGCGGCCCAGGACCCGGACATGGCCGGACTCATGGGAGTGAACATCAACTGGGTGCTTGCCGTGTGCTTTGGCTTTGGTGCCGCCATGGCTGCCGTCGCCGGCGTGCTCATCAGCATGTGCTACCCGGTCCACGGAGTGATGGGCATGGAGTATGCCATCATCGCCATCATCGTCGTGGTCCTTGGCGGGTTGGGCAGCATCCCCGGCAGTTTCATTGGCGGCTTTGTCCTGGGCCTGGTGGGCAGTGTTGTTGCCTATTTCGAGCCTGGCCTCACCCTGGCTGCCTACTACGGCATCTTTATACTCCTGCTGCTGGCCAAGCCGACAGGCATAATGGGGAAATAGAGACATGAACGATGCCCGAGTTGTTTCCAAGCTGGGGATACCGGCGCTGCTTCTCGCCGTGCTGGTCTTGCTGGCCTTCTTTCCACTCTATGCTTCCGCCTACACTGTCATCCTGGTGACCAGTATCTTGATGTACATCGTCTTGACCGTGAGCTGGGCCATCTTTTCCGGTCCCACGGGCTATATCTCGCTCGCGTCGGCGGCGTTTTTCGGGGTCGGCATCTACACCTCGGCCATATTGGGCAGAGACCTGCCCATGCCCCTCGTCATCCTCATCGGCGGGCTGGCGAGTTTCTGCCTGGCCCTCCTGGTCGGCGCCTTGACGCTGAGGCTGAGGGGCACCTATTTTGCCATCTTTACCTTCGGACTGGTGGAGCTCATCAAGCACGTCCTGCTCTGGTACGAGATCAAGATGACGGGCACGCGAGGCCGGTTCGTCTTTGTCGTCGACAACACCACCATCTATCACGTCATGCTCGCCATTTTTGTGGCGCTGCTGCTGACGGCGTACCTCATCAGGCGCTCCAGGTGGGGCCTGGCCCTGAAGAGCATCGGCGAGAACGAAGAAGCCGCGGCCCACATGGGCGTCAACGTGACGCTGGTCAAGATCGTCACCTTTGCCATCAGCGCGGTCTTTATGGGCGCCGCCGGGGCGATCATGGCCACCAGGTGGACGTATATCGACCCGTACATCGCCTTCAACTTCTTGTTGTCTTTTATGCCGGTTCTGATGGCCACCTTTGGCGGGCTGGGACATACCTGGGGCCCCATCGTGGGCGCCGCCGTCTTTGCCGGCCTGGAAGAGATCCTGATCACCAGGTTCCCCTACTATTACATGCTCTCTTTCGGCATCATTCTGATCATCGTCATCTTGTACCTGCCCAACGGACTGGCGGGCCTGGTACAAAAGTGGCAACGACGCAAGACGGAGAGACAATATGCCACTGCTTGAAGGTGAAGGGGTGACCAGGTATTTTGGCGGGCTGGCCGCGGTCTATGACGTGAACCTGGCCGTGGAACCGGGCGAGATCGTCGGGCTGATCGGCCCCAACGGAGCGGGCAAGACGACGCTCTTTAACCTGATATCGGGGGCCCTGGCTCCCAGGGCAGGTGTGATACGCTTCAAAGGGCGAGAGATCAATGGCCTGAAGCCGAACACGATCTGCAAGATGGGCCTGGCCCGGACGTTTCAATCGGTCAAGATCTTTTGCAACATGCCGGTCATGGAGAACATATTGTTGGGGGCCATGTTCGGGACCCCGGGCATGGTGCCCGGGGCGGATGCGGCCAGGGTGGCGACAGAGTCTTTGGAGTTTGTCGATCTGTCGGCCCTGCGCGACAGGCCGGCCAGGGATCTGACGCTGGTGAATCAGAAGCGGGTCGAAGTGGCCCGGGCCCTGGCCACCAAGCCCGAGATGTTGCTGCTCGACGAATTGATGGCCGGCTTGAATCCCACCGAAGTCGCCCAGTCCATGGACCTGGTCGCCAGGATTCGGGATGGCGGGGTCACCATCCTGATGATCGAGCACGTCATGAAGGCAATCATGAGCATCTGTGACCGGATCATTGTCCTGCATCACGGAAAAAAGATCGCCGAAGGAACGCCGCGGGAGATTGCCACCAGCAAAACGGTTGTCGAAGTCTATTTGGGAGAATAGTGAGATGCTGGAACTCTGCGATGTTGCCACCGCTTATGGCAAGGCCCAGGCCCTGTGGGACGTTTGCATAGAGGTGAACGAAGGGGAGATCGTCGCCCTGGTAGGCTCGAATGGAGCCGGAAAAACGACGCTCCTCAATACCATTACCGGCCTGCTGCCTCCCGTTTCCGGCAGTGTGGAGTTCCTCGGCAAGCGGATCGACGGTTTGCCGCCCCACGCCATTGTGGAGCTGGGCATCTCGCATATACCCCAGGGCGCGCGGGTTTTCCCCGACATGACGGTGCGCGAGAACCTGGAGATGGGCGCGTACCCCCTCCGGGCGTGGAAGCAAAAGGACGAAACGCAGCAACAGGTTTATCAGCTCTTTCCCTTGTTGAGAGAAAGGGAACGCCAATTGGCGAGGACCTTGAGCGGCGGCGAGCGCCAGATGGTAGCCATGGGCCGGGGCTTGATGTCGAGGCCGAAGCTGTGCATCCTCGACGAGCCATCCTACGGCCTGGCGCCGCTCCTGGTGGTCGAGCTCTTTCGCATCATAACAAGCCTGCGCGACCAGGGGATTACCATCTTGTTGATCGAGCAAAACGTCCGCCACAGCCTGGAGATAGCCGACCGGGCGTACGTGCTGGAGAACGGCCGGGTCTGCCTGCAAGGGGAATGTGGCGAGCTCCTGGCGAGCGACTATGTCAGGCAGGCCTACCTGGGACTGTAGGCAAACGTGGAGTCGCACATGAAACTGGAAGGCAAAGTAGCACTCATCACCGGGGCGGGCACCGGCATAGGCGCCGCCATTGCCGAGCGGTTCGTTGCCGACGGGGCAAGGATATGCATCACCGGCCGCCGCAAGGAGGTGCTCGACAGGGTGGCCCAGTCGTTGCCGCCCGGCCGGGTACTGCGCTGCGTTGGCGACGTGACCAGGTTCGAAGACGTCACGCGAATGGTCGAGACGGCCCTCGTGTTCAACGGCAAGCTCGACGTGCTGGTGAACAACGCGGCGATTGACCCCGGCGGTACGACCGTCGTTGACATCGATCCGGAGATCTGGCACCGGGTCCTGGAGACAAACCTCACCGGCCCCTTGTACCTCATGAAAGCGTCCATCCCGCACATGATCAAGGGGGGCGGCGGCTCGATCATCAACATCGCCTCCCTGGGAGGGCTGCGCTGCCTGCCCGGAATGCCAGCCTACTGTGCCTCAAAGGCGGGTCTCATCATGCTCACCAAGCAGGTAGCGCTGGATTTTGGTCCGGCCAGGATCCGGTGCAACGCGGTCTGCCCGGGCGGCACGCGGACAGAGATGCTGGAAACGTCCCTCAGCCCCCTGGCGGAAGCCCTTGGAACGGACCTGGACGGCGTCTTTGAGCGTATATCGTCGATGGTTCCGCTCAGGCGGACGGCCAGCCCCGCCGAGATCACCGGCATTTGCAGTTACCTCGCCAGCGATGATTCCACCTTTATGACCGGGTCCGTGCTGCTCATCGATGGTGGGGCGGCGATTGTCGACGTTTCGGGCGCTGCGCTGTCCAACGTCGGCGTGAAGTGGGGCGTTTGAGAGAGGGTCTGGCAGGCAGCAACACATCAATCCCTTGTGAGGAGAGGCGCACAATGCCACAGGAAGAAGGCACACCGGATTACAAGTACGAGGACTATGCGGAGGAAGTGACGATCAACCGTCTCCCCCAGTCCGAGGCGTTGGTGAACGAGACGATAGACATCACCCTCGACTCGGGGAGTTGCTACCACCTGGAGTTTGTGGAACGCAACAAGGTCGCCTGGCAAAGTGGAGGAGAGCGGGGCACGGACTGGTGCGAGGTGGTGGAGGTAGCGCCGCAAACCTATTTCGTCGACATGACCTTTGCCCATCAGCCTCGACAATCGCAGACCTTTGTCGTCAACGTCGAAACCCGGCAGGTGCTCGGGGTCCGCACCATCCTGCGCGAGGGCGACGTCGGCAAAGAGCCCCGCGCGGTCCACGAGTTCTCTCCCGGCGTGCTCGGCGATCCGGCGATCCGGCCCGCGGGGCGCAAGCCGGCGCCGACGCGCGATCTGGTCGGCTTGCGCGGGCTGTATGACTACGGTCCAAACCAGATCATGGAGCACATCTACATCAGCTCAGAGCGCTATGTCTGGCAGGGCATCATCGGGCCACTGCGAGGCCAGGCCGACGTCGACATGGCTTCCTACTACAAGTTTGACGACAATCAGTACATCTTTGCCTTTCGTGAATTTGGCTTGCCCGTCTCCACAGTGTTGTTTTACAACTGGGATCAGATGCGGTTGACGGGCAAGTTCCTGGCCGTCGGCGACGACGGGACGGTCGCCAACACCCCGGCCGGCGCCTTTATCCACAAGCTGTCCATGGCCTTTTATCCTCTCGACAGACAGCCGGTATAAGGCTTGGCGGACAGTCCGTCTGCTCGGGCGTCACAGAGCAACTGCGGTCTCTGGAGACTATCGGAGGTTGAGGCTGCTCCAAACAGTCGCGGGGTGAATGCGACTCTATCGATATCGATCCGGCACCGGGCATCGCAGAGATAGAAAGGACTCTGATCGTTATGGCAGAAGGCACGTGGAAGGATTACAAGGAAACGAAAAACTCCAAGCCGTTGCCGTTGAGAGGCGTCCGGGTGCTTGAGGTGTGCACTCTCCTGCTGGGTCCTTCCGGACCGGGTTTCCTGTCGAGGTTGGGAGCCGAGGTTATCAAGTGTGAGATGCCGCCCCTGGGCGATACATTGCGCAGCCTGGTCCCCTTTGGCTATTTCTTCAGGGACCAGAGTACATCGTTCATCCGGCCCAATCCCAACAAGTACTGGCTGGGCCTGGACCTGCACAAGCCTGAAGGGCAGGCGATCTTTCGGGAGCTCGCGGCCAAGGCCGACGTTATCGAAGAGAACCAGAGGCCGGGGGTGATGGAACGCTGGAACGTGGGCTACCGGCAGATCAAGGAGATCAACCCCGGCATCATCTATATCTCCAAGACCGGCTTTGGCCAGTGGGGCCAGTTTGCGAGAGAAAATCGGCCCAGCAACGACGGCGCGGCCCAGGCGATGTCGGGCTATGCCTGGATGTCGAGTTTCCCCGGGCAAAGGCCCCTCAAGAACCGGCTGTACATCTGCGACAGCTATGGCGCGTTGATGGGCGAGGTGGCCGTCCTGGCGGCCCTCCATCACCGGCGAAAGACCGGGAAGGGGCAGTTCATTGAGCTGTCGCAGAGCGAGAGCATCATGAGGACCATGTCCTGGGTCTGGCCTTACCAGCAGATCACGGGCGAGTCGGCCATGCCCGCGGGCAACAGGGATGTATCGATCTGCCCGGCCGACACCTTTCGCTGCGCCGACGACTCCTTTGTCGCGCTGGCGGCGCCCGATCCGGACGAGTTCAGGGGCCTGTGCATTGCCATGGGAAGGCCGGAGCTGGCCGATGATCCCAGGTTCAAGGACCACCTGACCCGCCTCCGGGAGGAAAACGCCGCCGCCCTCCTGGCCATCATTGCCGCGTGGGTGAGAACCAGGACGCCCGCGGAGGTCGAGGCCCTGGCCGAGAAGCACGGGTTCGCCGCCTCGCACATCCATAACATCCGGGATGTGGTGGAGGATGAGCACTTCCGGGAGCGCGGCTTTGTGACCGAGGTCGACGACCCTGTCATCGGCCCGTTCCTGGATTACGAGTTCCCGGTGATGATGTCCCGGACCCCGCCGAGGGTCAGTTGGACCATCAGGCCCGTGGGCTTTGACAACGAATACATCATGACGAATCGTCTGGGCAAGAACGAGGACGAGATCAACCGTCTGTACCAGTGCGGCGCCCTGGGCAAATGGGCCGACGTGCGCGGGCGCCGGCCGCCTCCCGACTGGGACGGCAAAGCCGGGCTGATCATGTCGAGGGACTAGATCGATCGTTCATCGCTGCGTCAAGGAAAGGTGGCAAGGATGGGGCGCATGGAACTACCCGCTTGGGAGGACTGGATCAGGGAACGGGATGACCCGCGGCTTGCGCAGTTCCAGGCCGAGGCCCTGGACGATATCACCGTGTTGGACTTGAGCTACAAGAGCTTTGCAGGCTCTTATTGCAGCTCCATGTTGGCCGAATTCGGGGCCGAGGTCTTGAGGGTGGAGCCGCCGCAGGGCGATTTCCTCAGGACCTGCACGCCATACGGCATCCTGCACAAGGGCGAGGGCCTCAATTACCTGTCCGAGGGCAGAAACAAGTTTCACATTACTCTGAACCTCGAAAGGCCGGAGGCCAGAGAGATCCTCAAGGGCCTGGCGAGCCGGGCGGACGTGCTGATCGAGACCTACCCGCCGGGAGTCATGCACGATTGGGGCATCGGCTACGAGCAGTTGAGCCGGATCAATCCGGGGCTGATCTTTGCGTCCATCACGGCCTTCGGACAGTTTGGGCCCATGAGCGCCAGCCGCATGGCGGACTATGACAACATCATCCAGGCCAGGTCGGGAGCACAATACGACACCGGAGAGATGCTGCCGGAGGGCAAAACCTACGACGACTGTCCCTGGGCCATTCCCACCAAGGCCGGCCCGTGGATAGGCTGGGTCCAGGCCGGAACGTCCATGGCGGTGGGCATTCTGGCGGCCCTCTACTGGAGGGATCTCACCGGGGAGGGGCAGGCGCTGGACGTCGCATCGGCCGAAGCCCTCGTCTGCCTGGAGGACTGGGCCGGAGTGTGGTACCAGGGCGCGGGAGTCGTCAACGAGCGCTTTGGCAACCTGAATACGGCCGGGTGGCTGTACTGCTTCGCGCCAACCCGCGACGGCGCCGTCTTTCTGGGTGCCCTGAGGCTGGAGATGTGGCAGGCCTTTGCCGACATGGTGGGCAAGTGGGACGAGTGGGGCGCTGCCGATTGGAAGGACCTGGCCGAGTTCTCGGAAAGGGAAGAGCAGTTGAAATGGGCATCGTTGGTCTTTGCCGAGACGCGCAAGTACACCAACGAGCAACTGGTGGCCATGTCGGTAGAATACGCAAAGCATGGGCGCCTGGCGCCCATCACTCCGGTCGTGGCCCCCGTCTGTTCGCCCCAGGAGACCATGCTCGAAGCGAACTGGCTTGACAGGGGCATCTTTGCTCCGGTGATTGACCCTGTGTATGGCGAGGTGATCGTCGCTCAATCGCAGCACAAGATGACCGAATCGCCCATCAGGACCAAGTGGGTGTGCCGGCCGGTGGGCTATGACAACGAGCACGTCTATCTCAAGTACATGGGCTTCGGACCTCGCAGGCTGAAGGCGTTGAAACAGGCCGGCGTCATCTAGGTAGAGGGTTTCACGTTGATGGTGAATCACACTTAAGGAGGCCAAAATGTATTCGGGAGGGTATGCGGGCAAGATACTCCGCATCAATCTCAGCAACAAGACGTCGAAAGAAGAACCGCTGCCGGAAGAAATGGCGCGAAATTTCATCGGTGGCGCAGGTTTTGGCATCAAGCACCTCTTTGACGAGCTAGAGCCGGGCGCGGATCCTCTCGGGCCCGACAACATCCTCGTCTTTGCGCCTGGACCTTTTACGGGGGCCGGCGTCCCATGCGCGAGCAGGATGTCGGTGACGGCCAAGTCGCCCCTGACCGGGGCCGTGGGCATGGCCCTGTCGGGAGGCCAGTTCCCCGCCGAGATCAAATTCGCCGGGTGGGACGCGATCATCATAGAGGGCAAGGCCGAAAAACCAACCTACGTCGCCATCAAGGGAAAGGACGTGCGGTTCCGTGACGCCGACGGGTGCTGGGGGACGCTCACCTTCGATTGCCAGCAGATCATCAAGAACGAGCTGCACGACCAGAACGTGCGGGTCTGCTGCATCGGTCCGGCAGGCGAGCACCTGAGCAAGCTGGCGTGCATCGTCAACGAGCGCAGGGCTGTCGGGCGCAAGGGCCTGGGCGCCGTCATGGGATCAAAGAACCTGAAGGCCATCGCCATCCGGGGGACCGGCACGGTGGCTGTCGCATCGGAAGAGAAATACAAAGCAGGCCGGAGCGCACTGCTCAAGGCTTTCAAGGAGAGCCCGGTCCTCTATACCGAGTTCTCCCAGCACGGCACCCCCATGGTCACCGATCTCACCGGGGCCATGGGCGTCCTCCCGGCCAAGAACTGGACCGCAACAGGCGAGTTTGTGCCCATCGAAGGCATCGGCCGGGACGCGCAAGCCACCCGAAAGGTGGGCAGGGAGCACTGCTACGACTGCCCTGTCGGCTGCAGCCAGCTCAAGCTCGCCAGGACGGGCCCGTACGCCGGCATCCTGACGGAGGGCCCCGACTTTGAGACGGTCTACTCCTTTGGGAGCTGCGTCGGCATCGACCAGGTCGATCCCATCATCGCCGCCGACCGGCTTGCCGACGAGCTGGGCCTGGACACCATTTCCGCAGGCGTCACCGTGGCTTTCGCCATGGAGCTTTTTGAGAAGGGGCTCCTTACCCTGGAGGATACGGACGGCATCGACCTGCGTTTCGGCAACGACCAGGCCCTGATGGTCCTCCTGCGCAAAATGGCCTTCCGCGAGGGCCTGGGCGACGTCCTCGCCGACGGCAGCCTGGCGGCAGCGAAAAGGATCGGCAAGGGGACGGCCAAGTACGCCATGCAGGTCAAGGGGCTGGAGCTTCCCGGCTACGACGTGCGGGCGCTCAAGGCCCACGGCCTGGGCTATGCCACCTCCTACACGGGCGCCGATCACTGCCGGGGCTATGCTTTCCAGGAGGTCTTTGGCGTGCCCATCCCCTGGGAGGTCGATCGCTTTGCCGTGGAAAACAAGGGCAAGCTCACCATATGGAACCAGGATGTCCGCACGTCGACCCTGGACTGCGCCCCCATGTGCGCCTTCCTCCTCGATATGGCAGTCCCCGCGACTGCCTGCCAGAACACGGCAACGCTGATGGAGGCGGTAACGGGATTGGCCTTTACTCCCGAGGAGGTAATGAAGGTGGGCGAGCGGGTCAACAACCTCGCCAGGGCCTTTAACGCGCGGGAAGGCTTCTCTCGCGCCGACGACACCTTGCCCGAGAGATTGATGACGGAGCCTCTGCCTGCCGGCGCCTCCCGGGGACACCTCATCAGCAGACAAGATCTGGACACGATGCTTGACGAGTACTACTCGCTGCGGGGCTGGGATGTGGAGACGGGAACCCCGAGCCGGGGAAAACTGACGGACCTGGGATTGGCATACGTGGCGGACGCCCTGGGATTGTAGCTTCGCGATGAAGGTTACGCTCCATACCATTCTGGGGCTCAAGGAGGTGGTCGGCCAGAGGCTGACGGAGGTTGACCTTCCCGACGGAGCGACGGTGGGCGACTGCCTGACATACATGAAAGAACGCTGGGGAGAGGGACTCTCCGGTCGCCTTCTCGATCCCGAGGGTGGCGCCGTTCTTCCTTACGTGCGGATCATGGTCAACGGCCAGGCGATCCAGTTTCTGGATGGTCTGGGGACCGTGTTGAGAGAGGGTGATGAGGTCCTCATCCTGCCGCCTGCCTCTGGAGGTTAGGGCTCCAGGGGCAGGCAGCGAACCGGCGCGAAGGGGCAGGGCTTGACGGCCCTAACGGGCAGATGCACAGCCCGAGACAATAACCTGGAAAGGAGCAATATCTTGGCAGGCCTTGATATCAACGTGGATCCGAACGTCGTCCGGCTCGAATACGAGGATGGAGTGGCGTGGGTCACCCTCAATCGGCCGGAGAAGCGAAATGCACTCAATCCGGCCATCAGCATCCGCATGCTGGAAATCCTCGACGAGGTCGAGTCCGACGATCGTTGTGGCGTGATGGTCCTGACGGGGGAAGGCACGGCCTTCTCGGCGGGCATGGACATCAAGGAGTACTTCCGGGACATGAAGGATCAGCCGCGCATCGTGAACCTCAAGGTGCGGCGGCTGAACTATGAATGGCAGTGGCGTCGGCTGCGATACTTTGAGAAGCCGACCATCGCGATGGTGAACGGCTGGTGCTTCGGTGGGGCTTTCCTGCCGGTGGTGTCCTGCGATCTGGCCATCGCCGCCGAGGAGGCGCAATTTGGCCTGTCGGAAGTCAACTGGGGCATCCTGCCGGCCGGCAACGTAAGCCGGGCCCTGGCCGAGACGATGCGGACGCGAGACGCGCTCTATTACATCATGACCGGCCAGCTATTCGACGGCCGCAAGGCAGCCGAGATGGGCCTGGTCAACGAGGCGGTGCCACTGGCCCAGCTCCGCCAGCGGGTCCGCGAGCTGGCCGACGTCCTCCTGGAAAAGAGCCCCGCCGTCCTGAAAGGGGCCAAAGACGCCTTCAAGAGGGTGCAAGACCTGGACTGGGACCTGTCGGAAGACTATCTCATCTCGAAGCAGGAGCAGCTCTGGTTCGTCGCCGGCGAAGAGCGCGAGGAGGGCTTCAGGCAGTTCCTGGATGAGAAGAGCTTCAAGCCCGGCCTTGGGATGTACAAGAGGCCCGGCAAGAAATAGGGTGCAGGCGCCATATGGTGTCAACCGGAGGTGTGAGCCTGGATCAAGGGGAGCTTGACGGAAGGCCCAGGGGCCTGACGGCGATCTTGGTCGTCAGCGTACTGGGGCTTTTCCTCGAGATGCTGCTTATCCGCTGGATCGGCACCGAAGTTCGCATCTTTGCTTATCTGCAGAACACGATCCTGGTCGTGTGCTTTCTGGGACTGGGACTCGGGATGTTCACGTCGCGGAAGCCGTTTACATTCCGCCAGATGCTAATCCCCCTGGCTCTCCTGGTTTTGCTCCTGGCCATTCCGCTGTCCAGGAGAGTCCTGGGATCTGCCAGTGAGCTGCTCAGCGTCCTGGGCGATCCGGTCATCTGGGGCGAGCTTGGCGGCGCGAACCTGGGGGAGACCGTCGTCTACGTAACGTCTGGATTGGCCCTGACAGCCTTTGTAATGATCCTGGTCCTGGATATGTTTGTGCCCATAGGCCGGTACCTCGGGCGGCTCATGGACGAGCATCCCCGGATCATTGCTGCCTACTCTGCCAACGTCGGGGGAAGCCTGCTGGGGACCTGGTTTTTTGTCCTGCTGAGCTCCTTCTATCAGCCGCCCGTCACCTGGATCGCAGTTGTGGCGGTGCTGACCTTCCTGCTGATGGGCAGGACCGAGCGCCGGCAATGGCTCAACCTCGCCCTGCTTCTCGCGGTCATTGTCTTTGCGTGGTTCGCCGGCAGGGAGCTGGGTTCTGTCGAGGTCGTGTGGTCCCCGTACCAAAAGCTGGTCACCCAACAGCTCGAACAGGTAGAAGGAAGGGGCAGGGAGTACCTAATCACAGTCAACAACACTGGCTTCCAGGAGATGAGCGATCTGAGCGGCGTTGGCACCGGGTCAAATCCCGGCGACTCGGCGCTTCAGGGCGGCGGCCTTGGCCAGTACGATCTTCCCTTGCGTCTACACCCCAATGCCAGGAATTACCTGATCGTCGGGGCCGGGGCAGGCAATGATGCCGCGGGCGGGCTGCGGCAGAACGCGGAGCAGATTACCGCGGTAGAGATCGACCCGGCCATCATCGAGCTCGGGCGCCGCTATCACCCGGAGGAGCCATACAGCGCTCCCTCGGTGACCATCGTCAACGACGACGCCCGTTCCTTCTTTGCCACCTGTGAGGAAAAGTTTGACGTCATTGCGTTCGGGCTCCTGGATTCGCACACCACAACCTCGCTCACCAATGCCCGGTTGGATCACTATGTCTACACCCGGGAGAGCCTGGAGCTGGCCCGGTCGTTGCTTGCCCCGGGTGGCATCATGACCCTCACCTTTCTGCCACAGAGGCTGTACATCGCCGACCGCCTTGCCGCGGTCATGCGCGACGTCTTTGGCGAGGAGCCCCTCTACTTTGCCATACCGGTCGGTGAAAAGGCCTGGGGTTACGTCATGTTCGTGGCCGGTGACCTGCCAGGTGCGCGCGCACGCATTGCGCAAGACCAGCAATTGGCGGCCTATATGGATTGGTCCACTCAAAGGATGCCGGTGCCGCCTTTGCCATATACCACGAGGGTGGCCACGGACGACTGGCCCTACATCTACCTGGAGAGGCCCAAGATACCGATCCTCTACTTTCTCCTTGCAGGGGTGATGGTGGGGATCATGCTATTGAGTTACCGGCGCTGGGGGGTGGCCGGCTTGCTCGCGGGTTGGGGTCGCTCCCACTGGCATTTCTTTTTCCTGGGAGCCGGGTTCCTGCTGCTCGAAGTTCAGAATGTCAGCAAAGCCTCGGTGGTCCTGGGCAACACGTGGCAGGTCAATGCCGTGATCGTTTCGGGCGTCCTGGGCATGTCCCTGTTGGCCAACCTGCTCGCGCAAAAGCTCCCACGGTTGCCCTTGATCCCGGTTTACGTCCTTCTCCTCGGCACCTGCCTGGGCTTGTATTTTGTCGACCTGGCCAGTTTCGCCTTCTTGCCGTTCGCCGCCAAGGCGTTGATCGTGGGTGCTCTCACCACCATCCCGGCGCTTTTCAGTGGCTATATCTTTGTGCGCTCCTTTGCCATCGTGCCACGAAAAGACCTTGCCCTGGGAGCCAACATGATCGGGTCGATGGTCGGTGCCTTGCTCCAGTCCATTACCTTCGTGACCGGCATCAAAGCGCTGCTGCTGGTGGTGGCGGGCCTTTACGTCCTCTCCCTCGTAACGAGGCCGGGCGCGGTGGCGCAGGAGGCGCGCGCCTCTGCTGTTCTTGACGCTGGTGCTTGAACTCGTCCCCACAGACTGCCCGGCCGTCACGCGGGCGACAACGCTACCCGGCGGGCGCTCCGCCGGGTAGCGTCGGTCAGGATATTCCCGAGGAAGCAGAGCGGCGCGGGCCGGTTAGCGGCCCTGGCGCAGGTTCTCCGCGACGAAATCCCAGTTGACCATGTGGTCCAGGAAAGCCTGGACAAAATCAGGACGGCGGTTCTGATAGTCCAGGTAATAGGCGTGCTCCCAGACGTCTACGGTGAGCAAGGGCACCTGGTTCCTGGTCAGTGGGTTGTCGGCATTCTGGGTGCTGACGACCTTCAGCCCCCCGTTCTCGAGCACCAGCCAGCCCCAACCGCTGCCAAAGCGGCCGACCGAGGTGCCCTTGAACTGCTCGACAAAGCCCTGGTAGCCGCCGAACGCCTGGTCGATCAGGCCGGACAGCTCACCGGTGGGCTGGCCGCCGCCGCCCGGCTTCATGCATTGCCAATAGAAGGTGTGGTTCCAGACCTGGGCACCGTTGTTGAATACGCCCACCTTGGCCGGGTCGTTGGCCGTACGGCGGATGATCTCCTCCAACGGCTTGTTCTCCAGGTCGGTGCCCGCTATCAGCTTGTTCAGGTTGTCCACGTACGCCTTGTGGTGCTTCCCGTGATGGAAGCTGAAGGTCTGGGCCGACATGTGGGGTTCCAGTGCGTCGGCAGGATACGGCAAGGGCGGTAGTTCAAAAGCCATCGTCATTCTCCTTTCTTCTCTCTGGTGATTGTGATTACGCGCGTGGTTTAGGAGGGGCGGCGATGCCCACCACCAGCCTGATTATAGTATACAACCGCCGGGGGCGCAACTGGACGAGGGGGTTTGGTGCAATTCAGAATAGTTCGCCATGCCCAGGAACATGAACACCATCGACACAGCCCGGTACCGACCACAGCGGGCGTAGGCTGCGGGGCCGATCCGCTGCTCGAGGGCAGCCGGGCCGGCGCTCTTGACGTAAAAGAGGGCAGTCAGGATCGTAGCGGCAACCAAGCATACGACGTTGAGCCAGGCGATCACGTCACTCCTCCACGTGCCGGCCGCGGGCTTCTCAGGCCTCCTCGCTGTCGATCACGCCGCGGTCCAGGAGCACCTGCCGCAGTTGGTCCAGGCTGATGCCATAGTGCCGTGCCAGCTCCAGGGCGTAACTGCGACCCATGGGCCGGCTCCTGACGACGCGGTACGTGCGTCGCCCGGCCATCTCGTCGGCATCCTGCGCCACCGTCGCCTGGTCGATGCGCGACGAGACCAGGCTTACCACCCGGCTGTCGCCTGCTGTCTCGGCATTGATGGCCTCCACCTGTTCCGCCAGCTCGTGCAGGTGTGTGGCAAACACGACGCGTGCACCCAGCACACGCAGGATGAGCACCACGTCGCGCGACAGGTACAGGCTCTCTCCGGCGTGGGTGCCCGATAGCGATTCGTTGAGAAGGATGAGGCTGTGGCGCGTGGCCTGCTCCAGGATCTGGCGCAGGCGCTGTGCCTCGTGGCCAAAGCGCCCCGTGCCGCGCACCAGCTCTTCGTCCGCCGGAAAGTGGGTGTAGACGCCATCCGCCGGGCTGATCCGGGCCTGGCTGCCCGGCACGAACAACCCGACCTGGGCCAGCACCTGCATGAGGCCGATGGCCTGGGCATAGGTCGTCTTGCCGCCGCGGTTCGGCCCGGTCAGGATGGCGATCCGGCCCTCAGCGTCGAGACTCACGTCGTTGGTCACGACTTCGGCCGCCAACTCGCCGCCACCGCGCTCCAGGTAGTGCAGCGCCAGGTTGACATTGTACCCGTCGCGCACCTGGCACACGCGCTCGGCCTCGGGCAGGATCTCGGGCAGGCACACCGGCAGCCCGCCCTCCTGCAGCCGGCGGGCAAGGCGTGCCGCGCCGCCGTAGAAAGCCAGGGCCGGGCGGATGCGCACCAGCCAGCGCCGGTTGACGTGGATGTACGCTTGCAGCGCCGCCGCGATGGGCTTGCTCACCTGCTCCATGATCCGCGATAGGTCCCGAAAAAGGGGTACCAGCATCGGGTTGGCCCGGCGGCCAGGCTGCGGAAGGGCGCTGCCGCCCTCGATGAGTGGCATCGTGTGCAGCGGCATCACACCCCCCTGGTCGCTGCTGCCGCCCAGCAGCAGCCGCAGCAGGGGAGCTTCGGTGAACGGCTCCTCGTTGAGCGACAGGAGCGTGGCCGCCACAGGCTGCAAGTTCTGGTCGAGGTTAACGCCGATGGTGATGCTCGTCACGCCGCGGATGGAGGCCAGCAGGGGTGGCAGCTCGCGCGCCAGGGTCTGGAAGCTGTCGCGGGCCTCGATCTCGACCGCCTGGTCGCGCAGCGCGCACAGCCCCGCCGACCTGGGCTCGCCGTCCGCCTCGGCAAAGACGCGCACCGTGGCCCGGATGCAGTCGACGTACGTCTCCATCTCACCCAGCCACCACGCCACCTGGAACAGCTCGGGCATGTCGCGGTCGGCCATGCTGTAGGCGTTCAGTTGATCCAACAGGGGCAGCAACTCCTCGATTCCGCGGGCCAGCTTCTGGTCGCTGATCAGGTCGCCGCTGATGGCCTGCCGGTAGCGGATCGCTTCGGGGTCCCGGACCGGCTCACACAGCACGCGCCGGATCAGGTCGTGGTGCTCTCGCTTGCTGCCGCTGGCCAGTGCCTGCACCAGGGTCTCGATCTCCAGGTCGTGGAGGGCATGCTCTCCCAGCCACGCACCGGCTCCCCCTTGGCCCGGGGGCCACAGCAGGTCGAGGCCGTCGTCTTGCTCCGCCTCCTCCCTCACCGCCCGGCTCGTGGCCTCGTCCGTTTCCACGACCTCGACGGCGCGCTCGGCACCCAGTCGCCGCGCACCAAGCCTGGTGCGCAGGTCTCTCATTTCCCTGGATAGCTCGCGGCCCAATGCCTCCATGCCTGACTGCATATCACGGCTCCTTGAGCAATCAGGATTCACGATCCCGACAGCGGCTCGTTACCCTTGGAGTGTATGTGCCCGATTCTTGGCTAATCCCCCGGTCGCCGCGTGGCTGAACTTGCAGGCACGTATGCGTGCCCCCCAAGGGACCTCGAGCGCACACCATATCGCCACCCTTGCTGAATAGAAGGCTGATGGTAACAGTATACCACAATCGAGCAAGATCGCAAAACGGATTCGGTTCCGCTTTGGAGAAGCGAGGAGAGCTCTCCCTTGAAGGCGCTGCCCAGCGCGACCTGGGGGCCCGGCTCCTGCGCCCAACTCAGCCCCAAAACCAGGGTGGGCAGCGGCCCGAGGGCCAGGATGCCTGCGATTTACCTCCTTTAGTAAGATGGTTTGTCGTTATCGGCTATGGACCCCGGTACTGCCGCACCACCAGTGGCAGGTACTGCCTGTCCTCGAATGAGCGTAGGATGGCGTAGGCACCCAGCTCGGTGATCTCGGCCGAGACGAAATTGTGGGTGAGCTCCAACGTCCCGCTCAAGGGTACCCAGCGGCCAGACTGCTCGTCCCAGTGGTACAGGTCCAGTCTCGGCGAGCCATCCGTTTCGACCACGTCGGACGCAAAGTAGATGTTGGCCACCGCCGGCTGGTTGAGGCCTATGGTTCCATCGGAGCTGCTGATTTCGTAAGGGCGGCCCACTACCATCGTCCCGCCCTGCTCCCACACCGGCCGGTTGGCCGGCTGGATGCTGACCACTGGCTCGCCCTCCAGGCTACCCGCCGGCAAAAAGATCTCCATCAGCCCGTCTGCAGATTTGACCCAGGTGAGCTGGTCCGGTTCGACCGGCTCGGCGCTGAAAAAGTCCAGCGCGTGGACCGCGTGCGACTGCGCATCCACGGCGCGGGCAAAGACCTGGCCCTGCAATCCAAGCTGCGGGTCCAGGGAGACCTGCCCGGTGTACTTGACGCCATCGAAGGCCAGCGTGGGCGTCAGCACCGCCCCAGCCCCCTGCCACACCTCCACCTGGGGAGCCTGCGGCAGTGGGATCGAGGCCTGCACCTCGACGATCAACGTGGTTCCGTCGCCTTGGGGCAGGGTCGAGACCTCCAGGCCAAAGGGATCCCGCTCCAGGGTGATCGCCTGCTGCTCGGGTGCAGTCGCTTCCTGCTGCTCCGCGCCCGAAGCGCTGGGACATAAAGCCGTGGTCGTGCCGGAGGATGAGCAGAACCAGCCGCACGATTTGGACACCCGCACCGCGTCGCCGTGGTGGGCGCCCAGGATAGTAATCACCCCGGCCGTGGGGGGGACACCCTCGGGCTGATCGGATCGGGTTTTTCCCTGGTAGAGCTTGGAAGCGCCCTCGACCCAGGTATCGTAATCGAGGGCCGCCCCCCCGTCTTCCCTTATCCAACTCGTGGCAAAAGGCGCGCAGGCTTCCGATTCCAGACCGATTATGCCTGTTGCCGTCCAATCGGGAACAGGGATGGCGTCCGGGCCGGGCATGATGCTGCCCCGATCATTTGGCCGCTCCAATATCCAGCGCGGGGGATTTTGGGCATCTTTGTAGCGATCCACCACCGTGTCCCAGCACGGGCCGCCGCGCTTTTCGTGCTGCATCGTGTTGGTGTTGTGCGGGTGCACGGTCAAAGAGGAACACATCTCGGTCGTTATCCCCTGAAAGTCCATGAGGGAAGCCTGCTGATCCTCCACCGCGTTTGACGGGTCGGGATCTTTGTCGACTGTACAACCCGCTCCTTCCGAACCCCCACTTGTGTTCTCGTATTCAGAGGGAAAGACAAGGTTACGCCGTAGCGTAACCACTGCGTAACCAGGTCGTAACCGGGTCGCCTCAATGTCACCAAAAGCGTAACCAGGTCGCCATGCGATTACGCTCTTTCGTAACCACTGCGTAACCAGTTCACCAGTCAGGCGTGAAAAGCGTAACCTGGTTACGCTCGACCTTCCCCGTGTAGACACTTCTCGAAATCCACTCCACAGTCACATCAGCAGTGTCAAGAAGGCACGTTTAAACCGATAATCGGATAGAATCGGGATGTCGATTTCCTTGTTTGAGCCGATATTGGCCAGAGAAGTCAAATGACTCAGACTACGGCATTGTGACAAACTCGACATAGGGCAAGACTCGATCTCGGTCGACCTCATTGATAGGACGAGCATATTGTGACTGAGAGAGGCCGCTCATCACGAGTGGAAGCATGGAAAGCCGAGCGTTCTGAATGCCTTGAGGACTCGTAACGGGCGATTGTGACTTGATCGGCTCTGAGGTCACTCAGTACCCTCTTGGAGTGCCCAGGGTCGGCTCAGCATTTTGGCCGATACAGACTCGATCCCGGCATCTGTGTCCAACGCACCATCCTTTCAGTTTGATACACATCCTTTCTCTCTTATTAAGGATATTCCTGGGAGACTGAATTGCGCCCCAAGCTGCATCCTGAGAAGCGTAACCTGGTTACGCTTGATCGTAACCGGTGCGTAACCACCTCGTAACCACTCAAACCTTGTCTTACCCTCGTATTCATCATACAGATCCAGGCCGTAATGGCCAAACTCATGGATCACGGTCCGGTAAGCGTCTGGGATATCCCAGACATTAAAATCAAACGGAGTCCCATAGGACTCAAAACGCGATAAAGACATGTGTTCATCCGTGCCCTCCCAGATGCCGCCCACGTGAGCGTGTGCCCAGAGGGAATTGCTGGCATGGATGCGGGCATCGGCTTGATCCCAGCGCGCTTTCTCATCCCAGATGTCGATGACCTCGAAATACATCTGCCCATCGGTGATGTCAAACAGGTAATCCGAGGCGTGCCTCAAGGATGCCAGCAAATCGGTGAGGAAAGCTGTATCGGCGTCCCACTCCACCGAGACCAGCAGGTAGAAGCCGATCAGGGCGTTGTCCCGGCGCACGCGCAGCACCTGGGTGGCGCCGGTATTGGTGACCGTGTGCTGCTGGGGGTTGCCGGCGTTGTCAAAGCTGATCGAAGTGAGGTGAATGCGGTAAGCCCAATTGCCGGGCCCATGCACCCAATCGTGGTAGCCCTTCTTGGCCGGCTGGCTGGCCACCGTGTAGCGGGCCGATAGCTGGTCCCCCAGCAGCACGTTGTATAGCTGGATCGTGCCGTTGCCGTACGTCTGTCCCCGGTAGTCTCCATTCAGGTAGACGGTGGCCTCGGGCAACGTCACCCCGCTCTCATTCTCCACGATCACCGTCACCTCCACCCCGAAGGTGATCTCCCATGGGCTGGACCAGGCGCCCAGGTTGTTGGTATTATCGCGAGCGCGCGCCCGGAAATAAACCGTCTGGCCGCGCGTGCCGGTGTAAGGCCCGGAGGTCAACGTGGCGCCCAACCTCCAATTGACCCACGTCACGCCGTCGTTACTGATTTGCAGGTCGTAGTTCTGGATTCCGGCGTGGGCGTCGAACCCGGCCCAGCTCACCGTGACCTGGGCGACGTTGACCGCCCCAGGACCTGGCCCGGTCATCCAGGCATAGGGCGCGGTGGTATCGATGCGGATCGGACCATAATGCCTCGCTCCAGAGGCGGCGTTTCCGGCCTGGTCGATGGCGCGCACGTGGAAGTACCAGTCGCCGCCATCGTTCAAGGGGCCGCTTTCGGCCTGCTCGGAGGTGATCTCCAAAACAGCCGGGGGCACAGCGGTGGGGCTGATGCTCCAATCCACGTTGTAGCCAGCTACGCCACTGCCGGCATCCGTTGCCCCCGCCCAGTTACAGCTCACCCGGTCAAGCGATTTCCAGATGCTCTCCGGGTGCGTGGGGCAATCCCAGGTGCTGGGGTTCTGCGGGGGAACCGTATCGATCCTGACTGCGTAGGCCGGGCTTTCGCCCACGTTGCCGGCGAGGTCCCGGATGCGGAAGCGCACCTGGTTCTGGTCGGGCGCGGCCGAGTCCCGGCCGAACGGCGGGGAGGCGCTGATCACCTGGGGAGCGGTCGTACCGTAGCTACCGGTGCAGGCTGCCGGCTGCCAGGCGCTCCAGGTCGTCCCGGCGTCGGTTGAGTAGCTGAACTCGGCCGTGCCAACGTCCAGCCCGGATACTGTGTCCTCTACCTGCACGCTGGTCTCGGGCGACTGCGTGTTAACCCAGACGGTGGGGCTGAAATTGGCCCAGTTGCCGGGGGGCAGTGTATCTTCCGGCTGCTCGGGGATATCCCAGAACTTGTTGCCGGTCAAAACCTTGCCTTGCAGAGGATAGGTGTAATAGATCCAGTTGCTGCTCGCGACCACGCCACCCAGCGTGGAGGAACCCACCGACACATAGCCAGCCGGGTCGGACTCGACGATGTGATAGAACTCGCACAAGGTGTAACCTGGCAGGCCATACCAGCCGGTCCTGGCGGTGACCGCGTCGGCGATCAGGACACCCGGCGCGCCCTGATCGTTGGAGCAGTAGAGCTCGACGCTCACCCCCGCCAGAGGCAGCCTCTCGTCCCCTGTCATACCGGAGTAGACGTATCCCTCCAGCCTGGGGACCTGCACAGTGTGAACCTCGCCGTAGATGTCGACCCCCTGCGCGTCGTAATTGCGATAATCCTCCCACACCGCCAGCAGCGCATTCCCCTCCCCGGCCGCCAGTGCCGGGCGCATCTCGTGGCTGTTATAGATGTTGGATATGGGGAACGCATCCTCGGGCCTTGTGCCATCGTAGGCCACTCGCCGGGCGTAGACGTCGCGGTCCCAGGCTTCGTTGGCGAAATCCCAAGCCACCAGGTAGCTGCGGCTTGCCGCACTGTAAGCCACATCCGGACTGAAGCGGTTCTTATCGCCGCCGGAAGCGATGGGGAACTGACCGTCAACCAAATCTCCGCTGGCGCTCACCCGCTGGCCATAGATCTCGGATCCGTACGCTGGTGTGTAATGGTGGTCCTGCCAGACCACCAGGTACTGGGCGTGGGTGGGGTTGTAGGCCAGGCGCGGGGCGACCTGGTCTCCCTCCCAGGTGGAGACGGGGATCAGGCTGCCGGCCAGTGCGCCCAGGCCGGTCACCCGCTGGGCATAGATGCCGTAATCCTCGGCGTACGGCTGCCAGCCCTGCCAGACCACCAGGTAATCGCTGCCATCGTCGGCCACCGCCGGGTGCTGCTCCTGCAATTCGCTGTTGGCGATCACGATGGGGTTACCAATATGGAGACCTTCCGGGTGCAGGCGCTGGGCGTAGATGTCAAAGTGGGCGACCTCTTCCGAGCCGCTCAGGTGTTCCCAGACGACCAGGAATTCTCCCCGGCTGGGGTTATAGGCCACCGCCGGGTGGCTTTCGATGACGCCTGTGTCAGCCACCACGATCTCGCCCCCCACACGCTCACCGTTGGCGGAAACCCGCCAGGCGCGGATATCGTGGTCGGTGGCAGAGTATTCCTCCTCCCAGACCACCAGGTATTCGTTGTAGGCAGGGTTGTAGGCCAGGTCCGGATTGAGCTGAAAAGCGGTGCTCACCGTGACGGCGATTTCACCCCCAAGGGGAGTTCCGGCGCCGTCCACCCGGCGGGCGTAGATGTCGTGGTCGCTGGCCGAGTACTCGTGCTCCCAGGCCACGAGATACTCGCCGATCGCGCTTCCATAGGCCGCCCTGGGCACAAGCTGGTCGTTGGCCTGCATGGTGATCGGCGCCGCAGTGACCGCCCACGGCCCGGCGGCATCATCAGCCTGGCCCTGCCAGGCGAGTGATGCGGGCAGCGCTGCGCCGATCCAGAAAAGCAGCAGGACCACGACCCATGACTTGCCAAAGACCGTCTTGCCGTCCATCCTTGCACCTCCTGTCAATGTGCGCCTTGGGCGCCTCTTGGGTTTACAGCGAGAGCCCCGCACAGTTGGTCCCCAGGCGTTACCGATGGCGCACCACCAGCGGCAGGTAGATGCTGTGCTGCCCAATCACCACCCCGCCGCCCCAGAAGCCGCCGCCCAGGGTATACCCTCCGCCGTTCAGCGTGCCCGCATCCGCTTGGCCGATCGTGCCCCCCAACGAGTAGCCGGCGCCCGTCGAGAAGGTCCGCCGCCGCCGTCCACCGTGTTCCAGGTCAGGTCATAGCCGTCGCCGGACTGGGCGGATACGCTGGCAGCGACAGCCAGTGGCAAAAGGACCGCCTGAACGAGCAGGAAACCTGGTTCCCCTTTCATTGCCTGACTCCCTGCTTCCGCCGCCAGCAGACCGCGACGCCGAGAAGGACCAGCCCACCGAGCGCCAGCCCTGGAGACAGGGCGGACGCTCCAACGGCAAGTAAACTTAACATTCTTCCGCGCCCTTACTGACCGCGTAAGATAAGGGGCAGATATTTCCGGTAGGGCACTCGCTGCATAACGAACACACCGCCGCCCCACGTTCCGGCATACAAGGTAGTAGAGGTCGCCGGATCAATCACCAGTGCCCAAACACGGGGATTGGTCAGGCCGGCATTGATCGCGCTCCAGGAACTGCCCCCGTTCGTGCTCTTGAACACGCCACCAGAAGTCCCGGCATATAGTGTACTGGTCATCTGCGGGTCGATGGCCAGGGCACGAACATAGAGATGGGTAAGGCCGGTGTTGACCGCGTTCCAGGATGCGCCACCGTCTGTGCTCTTGAACACGCCACCGCCAGTCCCCGCGTATAGCGTAGTCGGCGTCGCGGGGTCAAGCGCCAGGGCAAGAACATCGGTATTCGTCAAACCATCGTTGACCGGGCTCGACCACAATGGCAGTGATTCGAGTGTAGCAGGGAGGTATCAAAAGAGCATCAAAGCGGATGTGCTACAAAGGGGGTTGAGGGTTGACCTGATCTTGCTCTTGTACCTGCTGGCCGGCCAGGTAGCGGGCGCGCAGGCCGGGATCGGGGATGCGGCCTGCTTTCTCCTGCACCAGAGCCAGCGCCTCTTGCTCCTGGGCTTGTGCCTCGGCTGTGCGGCCCAGGGCGCGCAGCACGCGGGCGTGGGCCCGGTGGACCTGCTCGGTGCCGATCCAGCTCTCGTCGCTCCGCGGCGCGAGGTCAACGGCGCAGCCTGTGTGCTCCAGGGCCCCTTGCGGATCGCACCGGGCCAACAGGGCCAACCCCATCTCCAGCTCGCCCCACATACGGCAGACCGGCACGTCGATCTCGCACCCGACCTGTGCCGCCTCCGTGGCGTGGGTGAGGGCCTCGGTGAGATGGCCCAGCCGCCGTTCGGCGCGGGCCAGCGCGGCCAGCCCCACGGCCAGGTAGCGGCGCGCCTTGCTCTCGCGGGCCAGAGCCACAGCCTCGGTCAGGCGGCTCTGCGCCGCCAGGGGCTCACCGCCAGCCAACTCCACCAGCCCCAGGCCGATGAGTGCCTTTGCCAGGCGCCGCTGGTGCTGGATCGGGCGCGCCCGTTCGGCGGCCCGCTCCAGCCAGCGGCGTGCTCCCGCGATTTCGCCCAGGTGATAGAGGGCCAACCCGGTTCCCACCTCGGCCGCCACGCGCCCATGTTCGGTGCGCAGCTCTCGCTGGAGGTCCAGCGCCTGCCGGAAGATATCCGCTGCGGCCAGGTACTCGCCCCGGCGCAGTTCAAGGGACCCCCACTGGATCAAGCCATACGCCTCGGCAGGCCGCACACCGATGCGATGAGCCAGGTCTAGATGCTCTATCAGGTACTGCCTCGCCTCGGCCAGTCGCCCCATCCGCTGATAAGTCGCCCCGATATCCAGACCGGCCCAGGCCAAGCCGTTGGAGTCGCCCAGTGCCTGGTGGTCGGCATAGGACTCTTGCTGGCAGGCAAGGGAGTGGGCATAGTCTCCCAGGTGAAAGTGGACGTAGCCCAGAATGTGCGTAATGTGCCGGCGCGTTTCCCGGTTCTCCTCGGAGGTGATGGCCAGGGCCGATTCGAGGGCCGCCAGCGCCGGCCCCGGCTGCCCCAGGAAGTAGTGGGCAAAGCCGGCCTGGCCCAACAGGTAGCCGCGAGCCGCCGTGTCTTGCAAGCGGCCGGCAAGGGCCAGGCCCTCTTGCGCCGCGGCGATGGCTGTCTCGTACCTTGCATCCAGGTTCAGATAACGGGCCCGCAGCATCCGTGTTTGCAGCCGCAGGCGATCGTCGTCGCTGCTCTCGGCCAGCGCGGCCAGTGCCGCCAGATCGGCATCGCGACCGGCAAGACGGGCCTGAAGGTAGCGCAATCGGGCGCGTTCGGCCAGGGCCTGGCCGCGCTGAGCCCGGTACTCGGGTGAGCCATATTCGGGGTCCAGATTATCCAGCAACTCCAGGACGCGTCCCAGGTATTGCTCGGCCTCCCCCCAGGCAAAGAGCCGACCGGCCTCCTGGGCAGCCAGGTCAAAGTAGCGCAGGGCCTCTTTTATTTCGCCCGCGGCGTCAAAGTGACGGGCAATCTCCCCGGCGGCATTGGGCCGGCCGGCGTAAAGGCGTTGCATCGCCAGGGCCGTCCGCCGGTGCAGCCGTTGCCGGCGGCGGGGGTGCACCTGGGCATAGATGACCTCCTGGATCAGGTGATGGTCAAACTCGTAATCGCCCTCTGATGTGCCGGCGGCTTCGCGCACCAGGCGGCGGCGCAGGAGTTCATCCAGGGCCTCCAGCGTGGTTTCTTCCTCGCAGCCCCACACCGCCCCGAGCAGCTCCAGATTCAGAACCTGGCCGATGACCGCCGCCACGGTGGCCAGGTCCCGCGCGGGAGCCGAGAGCCGCCCCAGGTGGATGTCAATGGCCTGGCGGACCGTGTCCGGGATGGGGAGATGGACCGCAGCCGTATCGTCAATCCAGCGTCCCTTGACCAAGCGCAGCATCCCGGCCTCGGACAGGGCCCGCAGGCTGGCCAGGGCGAAGAAAGGGTTGCCCCCGGTTTGCCGGTAGACCCGGGTGATAAAGGGTTCGCTGACCCCGGGCAGCCACTGAGCGAGGGCCTGGCAGTCGATGTGGCCCAGTTCCAGGCGGATGAGCCGACCCTCCTGTTCCAGCGCAAAGGCCAGCCGGTACAAGGGGTGGGCGCTGGTGACCTCCTCGGAGCGGCAGGTGGCGAGCACCAGGGCCGGCGCGCCGGCGAGGTGGCGGGCCAGGTGGTGGAGCCAGGCCAGCACCGAGTCCGACGCCCAGTGGAAATCCTCCAGGACCACCAGGAGCGGGTTGTAGCGGGCGAGTTCCACCAGGAAGGAGGTGAGCGCCTCACAGACGCGCGCCAGTTGTTGTTCGGCCGGGAACTGCGGCGGGGGCAGCCCTTCGGCCAGCTCGGGGGCCAGGCAGGCCAGCAGGTTCACTTGCCAGGGTGGGAGCCGAGCCAGGACAGGCTGCCCTCCCACGGAGAGGGCCGCCCGCAGCAGGTCGGCCAGCGCGTCGTGGGGCAGGGGATGCTCATGCTCGTAGCAGCGTCCGCAGATGACCCCGCCCCCTCTCTGGCGGATGTAGTGGGCCAGCTCCTCGGCCAAACGGCTCTTGCCGATGCCGGCCTCGCCGCTGACGAGCACCAGACGTGCCTTGCCGGAGCGGGCCTCATCCCAGAGGGCCTGTAGGTCTCGCCACTCTGCCTCGCGGCCCACGAACAGGGGGCGCTCCAGGAGGCTGTGGTGCCCACGGGGCGAACGCTGCGGCACCGGTGCGGCCTGCCGCCAGGCAGGGCCCAGGAGCTGATCGAACAGCGCCGCCGTTTTTGGCTCGGCCTCGGCGCCAAGCTCGGCTTGCAGCGTGGCCCGGCAGCGGCGGGCTTGAAGCAGGGCCTCGGCGCGATGGCCCATCTGGAGGTGCAGACGGATGACGGCGCAGTAGATGTCCTCTCGCAAGGGATCCCGATCCAGCAGTAGCGCGGCATGGTGCAGCGCCTCCTGGGCTTGTTCCCGCTGCTCGTAGTGGATCACCAACCATTCCAGCGCCGCCAGATACAGGCCCTCCAGATAGTAGCGTCGTTCTACGCACCAGTCATCGTAGAACCCCTCCAGAAAGTCGCCGCGGTACAGCTTGACGGCCACGACCAACAGATCCGGGTCGGGGGGATGCCCTGGGGTGCCTGTCGCGGAGCGCAGTTGACTGGTAACGGCCTGTTCTAGAGCCTCCGCATCGAGCCAGTAGGTTATGTCGGGGTTGAAGCGGACCTTTTGCGCAGTGGTCAGCACAAAGTCACCGGCTGGGAGGGCGCGGCGGATGTGCCATATCGCCGTGCTGAGGCTATGCAGGGCCCTCTCGCGGGGATGCTCGGGCCAGAAGAGGTTGGCCAGTTCTTCGCGACGATGGGCTCGCCCGCAGTGCGTGACCAGGTAGGCGAGCAGCGACCGGGCCTTTACCGTGGCGGGAGGCGGTAAGGCCTGCTCGCCAAGGCTGAGCTCGAATTCGCCAAGTAAGCGAATCTGCAGAATGGACATCGGCAGTTCCGACTGCAAACGCTATTTCAGCGGCTCCAGGCACCGGAATCTCGGGCTGGAGACAGGTCATCAAGCAGGCCGGTAACCTGGCACAGTCACCCGCGCTGGGCATAGTATATCGCATCATCGTCGACTTGACAACTGCTCTCCAGTGGATCTTGGCCTGGAAAGGCAATCTGCCTTGCTTCACCACACGCCATGCGCCCTCAGCTTCTCCATCGCGGCCTTGTGAATCTCGATCAATTGCGTGATGTCCTCGTCGGTGTGAGCCGTGCACAGCAACCCATGGTTGGCAGAGATGTGCAGCCCGTTCTTGCGGTACAGCAGCCTCAGTCCAACGCTCGCGTCCGGATCGCACTGGCGCGCATCCCGCACGCTATTGACCGGTCCACGGGTTGCGTGCATCCAGAACATGGAGCCGGCGCCGGTTGCTATCGCCGGATAGTCCTTTTCCCGAGCAAAGCGATTGATCTCGGTCCGAAAGCGCTCTCCCATCGCGTTCATGCGCGCATACAACTGGGGTTCTCCGCTCAGGCGTCGCAGGACGGCCGTCCCGGCCGCTGTCACCAGTGGGTTGCCATTGAATGTCCCTGCCATCAGGATGGATCCCGGCTCAACGTCGTATTCCATCAGGCGCATGGCTTCCGCCGTTCCGCCCACCGCCCCAAAGGGAAGACCACCACCGGCAACCTTGCCATAGGTGCTCACATCAGGTGTGACCCCGTAGAACTCTTGCGCGCCGCCGGGGGCCAGGCGAAAGCCGGTAATGACCTCGTCAAAGATGAGCAAGGCCCCGATCTGGCGGGTGATGTGGCGCAGCTCGGTCAAGAATTCCTTGCTGGCCGGAATCGTGCCACCGGCGCCCAGCACGGGCTCGACGATCACGCCGGCCAGCCGGGATGCATGACGGCGGATCTTGTCAAAGGCGGCCGGGTGATTGTAGGGCAGGACGATGGTATCCTTCCACGCGCCCTCGGCGAGCCCGGGGCTCTCGGGGATCGCTGCCGGATCCTGGACCGGTCCACACAGCTCGGCGCCTGGCCCCGGCCGGCCAAAGCTGGCGGCCAGCAGATCGTGGGTACCGTGATATCCACCCTCGAACTTGGCAACCAGGGGGCGCCCTGTCGTGGCGCGCGCCAGCCGCAGCGCGTACATGGTGGCCTCGGTCCCCGAGTTGCAAAAGCTCACCTTGTCTATGCCTGGCACCATGTCGCAAATCAGCCTGGCAAAGGCGTATTCGTGCTCGTGACATTGCCCGTAATGTGTCCCGCGGGGCAATGCCTCCTGGATCGCTGCCTGGACCTCGTCGGGTGCGTTGCCGAGGATCATGACCGAGAAGCCCAGCATACAATCCAGGTACTCGTTGTCATCCGCGTCCCATAGCCTGGCGCCGCTCGCCCGCTTGACGACCATCGGAAACGGATCGGACAGCCGGAAGATGCTGCCCACGCCGGCCGGCATCACCGTGCGGTTCTTTTGCCAGATCGCCAGCGACTTTGGGCTCCTGGCCCGTATCTCGTCGCGGTACCCGTTCAGAAGCCCAACGATTCTCTCCTTGTCAGCCATGACAGGCCCTCCTTTTGCGTCGATCATCATTCACTCGCCCTCGGTCTCGCCCAGCCCATATCCACTCTCGATCAACTCTACCAGGCGGCGCACAAAGCGGGTCGCCGGCGAGCCATCGATGACGTCGTGGTCAAGAATCACCGTCAGGTTGAGGATCTCGCGCGGTTCGATCCGCCCCTCGACAACGGCTGGCTTCCAGGCCATGCTGCCCACTACCAGGCCGAGGGAGTGGGGAGTGGTGGTGATCCCCCACCCGCTATGGCCCTTGCCAAACATCCCAACCGCAGTCACAGCTACCGTGCCTCCCATCGACGCGCGAATCGTCGGGTCACGGCGCGTGGTCCAGCTCATCAGCGTTTTGACCAGCCTGGACAGCGGCCACGGGAGGAGCATGGCAGACCGGAACCAGCGCGGCATGCCCTTGCCGGGTGGCACCGGCGCGGACTGGACGCTGCGGATCTCCTCGTGGATCTCCCGATACGTCTTTTGCTGGGCGCCCTCGATGACGTGCCCCATGAGGGTCCTCTTGTTTCCATCGGCATGTTCGACCATCAGCCCCACGTTGACGTCGTCGAACAGGACGAGCTGGTTACGGCCTTTCAGGTAGGCCTGCACCTGTGGGTTCTCGGCCACGGCGCGGGCCAGGCAGTGGACCAGGAAGCCGGTGAAGGAAAGGGTCTCGCCGGTGAGCGCCTTGTGCCCGGCAATGATCTTGCGGGGGACCGTCACGTCCACCTCCAGCAGGCCATACATCCAGTACGTCGGCCCGGAGAGGTGGAGCGCGTTCAGCCAGACGCGGCGCCCCCGCGGGAGGTCGACGACGTGATGGGCAATTGCTTTCGCACTCATGGGGTACTATCCTCCATGCCGGCCTTGGGGGCCATGGGTTCTCGCAGAGACCGGAGCATCAGCCCGGTGCGCAGGATGGCCCATACGCCGGCGAATCCGCCGCTTATCCGGACGATCCAGGCCAGGTCCGGCATAAAGAGGCCTATGAAACGGATCAGGCCGCTGGACCGCAGATAGCCGAGGAGTGCTGTCAGCGCCAGGTTGGGGACCAGCGGCAGCAAGAGGTGCCGTCCCCACAAGCGCCCATCGCCAGGGCGGCTTGCCGGGTCCCGGTGCCACTGGCTCAGCCGTCGCCGGGTAGCCACGATACCGGCAATCTGCGCCAGCGGGATCAGCGGCAGGAGGCGCATGATCCACTGGACAAAGTCGAGCCGGATCGGAGGGGGCTGCTGGCCGGCCAACAGGGCCGTCATCCCCGTCCCAATCTCTTCCGTGATCATGGGCAATCCATAGGGGTCGGCGTTAAAAAGCACGACAAGGCCCCGCTCTTGTTCTGGGACGAGCGCCATGAAGGCCGAAAAGTCGGGCACGTTGCCGCCGTGGGAATAGGTCGTGGTCCCGTCCAGGTCTATCTCGAACCAGCCCATGCCGTACCGTCCCTGCGCAGAGCTGCCGTAGTCAAATCCCGCTGCTCCTCGGTGCAGCTCGTCGATGCCCTGCGCCGAAAGGATTTGCACGTTTCGATAGCGCCCCCCGTTCAGGTGGGCGATGAGGTAGTGAGCCATGTCGTCGGCGCAAGAGATGAGCTGGCCCGATGGCAGTGAGCCGCGGGGTACGGGCAGATTGGGCGCCGGGAAGGGGAAGCTGAACCAGTGGCGGTGGCCCACTGCCAGGCCGTTCGCTTGCGCCTGACTTTTCTCCATGTAGGTGCGGCGCATGTCCAGCGGCTCCAGGATGTGTTTCTGGACGTACTCGGCGTACGGTTCGCCACCGGCAGCCTCGACGATCAGTCCCAGGACGTTGTAATTCAGGTTGCTGTACTCCCACTTCGAGCCGACCGGGCGGGTGAGCTTGAGCGTTGCCAGGGCCCGTACCTGGCGCTCGGCAGCGTTCGGACGATCGTCCATATCTGCCAGGCTGACGTTGCCGGCGACCGTGGGCAGGCCACTCGTCTGATTTAACAGGTGGCGGACCGTCATGCGGGCCGATGCCTCGGGGTCTGCCACCCGGAACCAGGGCAGGTAGCGCTGCACGGGGGCATCCAGCTCGACCCTGCCGGCCTCGACCAACTGCATCACCGCCAGGGCGGTGATGGACTTGGTGAGCGAGCCGATGAAAAAAGGCGTCTGAGGCGTGGGCGCGTCGCCGTCCGGCCTGGCCCGGCCAAAGCTGCGCCGGTGCACGATCTTGTCGCCCTCGACTATGGCGAGCACGGCGCCCGGGATCTTCAGGCGGCGCATTTGTCTTTCGACGTAAGCATCGACGGCGTCATAGGCAGTGCTGTTGGAGCTCGGCCCTGCCGAGCCAGTCGCCGCGAAGAGCCCGCGGGTCAGGGCCACCGCGGCGCCGGCGACCACCGATCCAAAGAGGAATCCCTTCCGGTTCACGTTCTCTCCTCCTGTGTGTCAGGCTGCGATGAGCCATCCATAAAGTCCTGAATCGCCCGCAGGACTTCAGCCGTCCGTTCCTCGTGCGCATTGTGACCGGCCCGCTCAATGATCTTCAGGCGGGCATTGGGTATTCGAGTTGCCAGTGCTTCTTGATGTTCCGGCGGAAACTGAAAGTCGTCGCGGCCGGCCAGAACCAGGGTGGGTGCCTGGATCTCGTGGAGGCGATCCATCACATTCCAACCCCTGAGCGACTGGCCGAACCCGAAGATGAGGGCCTCGGGCCGGAGCTTGGCGCGCAGCCCCGAGACCAGCATGGGCAGCAACTGCAGAAGGCTGGTGTGGGGGTTGTATGCTCCCCCCAGCTTGATCAAGGAGGGGAGCATCTCGCCGGGCGTAATCTGTCCGTTCAAGAAGCGCCGCGCTGTCCCCACCACATCCGCGCTGTACCCTCGTTGCGCCAGGAACTCGGGCGCCTTCTCTTGCGCCCAGCGGATGTCGCCGCACGTATCCAGCAGCATCAGGTGCGACAGGCTTTGGGGGTAGCGGAGCGCATACTCCAGGGCCACCATCCCACCAAAGGAATGCCCAAGCACCGCCCATTTGTCAAAACCCAGTGCCTGGCGCAGCGCGTCCGCATCCGCCGCAAGGTTCTCCCAGGTCATGGATGAGACGTCGGCGCCGGTGGAGCGGCCATTGCAGCGATGGTCATAAAAGACAAGGGTGAAACGGTCGGCGCAACGCCGGAAGGGCAACAGGGTGGTGTGATCGGCCCCTGGCCCGCCATGCATGAGCACCATCGGGTATCCGTGTCCGACGACTTTTACAAATAGGCTTGCTCCTCGAATCGGCATGGTGGTCATCATGTCCTCTCCAATCCTTGTTACTCGGCCTGTGACTGGAGCAGTGCGTTTTCTCCTGCTGCCAGTGTCTCTTACTCGGTATAGGGACCGCTGCAGTTCACCGAGATCAACTGCAGGTTGAGATCGCGGACGAGCTCGAGCAGGCCGTGGAGTGCGGCCTGGTCGGGTAGCGAGCCCGAAAGCAGTGTCTCGTTGCCTTCCAGGTGCGTTAGCTCCAAACCACCAAACCTGTCCGACCAGTGTGGGTCCAGATGGCCCCTGATCTTGATCTCGTAGTGTTCCGGCACAGCAGCCCTCCTTGGTTCCTATCAGGCTGCAGTATAGCACGTGCCGAACAAGCCCGCATCTGCCAAACGGGCTATTAAGGGGGTTATCTTGGCATCTGCCGGCAGAGAGGGGGTTAGGGTAGGATGCCCATTTGCCGGGCGCGGGCAGCCGCCTCGGTCCGGTTGGCCACGTCGAGTTTGCGATAGATGCTGGCCGCGTGGGCCTTGACGGTGCCCCGGGCCACGACGAGCTGCCGGGCAATCTCCTGATTGGTCCAGCCCAGGGCCATGAGGCGGAGGACCTCCAGCTCACGTTCGCTCAAGGGCTCGAT
>DAOUHB010000045.1:0-35282 GCA_034428935.1 Anaerolineae bacterium
CCGACGTCAAAACCTTGCTCTGGCTCCAGGGACGCCTGGTCCGGTCCATGTTCCGCAGCCGCCGGCTGCACGTCTGGGCGCAATTGGGCCGGGTCCTGCTCATGCTCCTGCTCCTGGCCATGACCCTGCCCCTCTTTTTCGGCATGGGCCTGGCCCTCGGCTGGGGCGTGACCCGGCTTTCCCCCGACGGAGCGCTGGAGCTGCTCCTCATCGTCAACAGCGCCATGCTCTTTTTCTGGCTGCTGCTGCCCGCCTCCTACAACAGCGAAATCATGGAGCGTTTCGAGCTGTCAAGGCTGTTTGTCCACCCCGTCCGCTTTCCGAGCCTGGTGACAGGCAGCATCGTGGTGTCGCTCCTGAGCTATACCGGGCTGTGGTCGCTTCTCATCCTGCTGGGCGAGATCGCCGGCCTCGCCTGGCACAAGCCCCTGGCCCTGCCTCTGATCCTGGTGGGGGCCGTGCCCACCTTTGCCATCCTGGTGCTGGGCGGCCGCCTCATGGACGATCTGCTGGACCTGGTGGCCGACGACCGGCGCCTGCGCGGGCTGCTGCTCTTTCTCACGAGCATGCCCCTCATGCTCATCATCTTTGGCAATTACTACATCCAGGTGTTGGTCACGAATCCCGACACCTTGCTGCGGGTATTGGAACCGTGGGTGGGCGACATGCCCTCCGTGGAAGGCCTGGCCGTCAGCCAGGCCATCGACCTGATCCTCACCCACCTGCGCCCGTCGCGGTTGCTGTTGTGGCTTCCACCGGGATGGGGCACGGCGGCCATGGCCGCGCCGGTGACGGGACAGTGGGCCACGGGATTAGGTTTCCTGATGTTGTCCCTTGCCTTTAGCGGGCTGCTCCTGTGGATCCACGCCGCCGTGACGCGGCGCATGATGCAGGGCGCGGCCCTGCGCATCGGCACCGAGCGGGTTCGCAGCCGCCGCTGGAGGCGGCAGATGCCCGGGCCGGCGGCATTCTGGGCGCTCTGGAGCAAGGACTGGTATTATCTGCGGCGCAGCCCGATCACACCCCGCGCCCTCCTGTCCACGCCCATCATCGCCGTGGCCTTTGGCTTTGGCCTGTGGCAGATGAGCAGCATTCTGCCGCCCGAGTCGCCCTTCCGCGCGGCCATCCCCCTGCTTGCAGGGGCGCTGGTGCTGGTGTCGGCCAACCTGGGCACCTCGACGCTGGCGGCCGATTACCTGGGCACCATTGATCGCGAGGGATTGGCCAGCCTGCTCCTGACCCCGGTCGACCGGCGGCTGGTCCTGCTATCGTCGACGGCCGTGACCCTCCTGCTGGGCATGGCGCAGAGCCTCGTCCTGCTCGTCGCCGTGGCCATCTTTACCGGATCGTGGATCGTGCTGCCCTGGGGGCTGTATTTCGCCCTCTGCCTGCACTTTGGCACTATGCCCCTGTATCACCTCTCATCCATCCTTGCTCCTTACCGGGCGCCGCTCCAGTCCTGGGGCGGGAAAGGGGGCAACATGGGCGTCTTTATCGCGTGGACGGTGGGCACGCCGCCCATCGTGGCGCTCTTTGTCCTGCCAGCCCTGCTGTGGCCCCCGGCGCAGATCGTTACCCTGCCCCTGGCCGCGGTGTATGCCTTCGGACTCTATGCCCTCACGTTAAAGCCGATCGCTACCCTCATGGACCGGCGTACTCACCAGATCTTGGAAGCGATCACGGAAGAGAGCTGAACTGAGCTCTGCCCCGCACAACTCGCTGCCAATGCCACCAGGGCCCACCCGTGCCCGTGGATCATCCCGGGCGGTGGCCGGCCGGCGTTGACCCCGTGAAGCACGCCAGGCGAGATTTGACATCCCAACGACCCTGTGCTATCATTCGATTGTCGATTTTCGATTATCGATACTCCACACTTGAACCACTGAAGCCGATGTGGACTCGGAGAAAGGAGGCGTGAACCAGGCGATTGGAAGTCTGTCCTCTCACTCCGGTTGCGTACGTGATCGTGCAGCAAACCAAGGTTCAGTAAAACAAAGGAGGTTTTCCTGTGGCTGATCCGAACGAGGTCCTCGGCACATTTTTCGGTGATGAGACGTTCCCCATCGAGTGGGAGTCGGAAGAGGAAAAGAGCCTCTTCTGGTTCGTGGATGATAATCACTGTCCACGCCCCATTTCTCCCATGTATTGGAGCCTGGATGGCTGGTGGGGGCCGACGCTGGACTACATGTACCGGCGTTTTGGCTTCCCCATCGGCAAGGCCTGGATCGGCAAGCGGGTCAATGGCTACCTCTACACGGCCATTGTCCCCCGCGAGGCCGAGTCGGCGTCGATGTTGGGTCCTTACTACGGCTGGATCATGCCCACTTACGCGTCCAAGTTCCTGGACTGGTGGAACGAGCGCTACCTTCCCGAGATCGAGCGCAATTTCGAGTACCTGGACAATTTTCCCACGGAACAGGCCTCGCTCCAGGAGCTGATGGTCTTCCTGGAGGAGGCCATCGACATCCAGGAGCGCCATTTCCGTCTGCACTGGATCCTGAACCTGGCCCAGTTCCAGTCGTCGCTCGACCTGCAAGCGGCGGTGGGCGAGGTCGTCGGCCAGGTCGATCCGGCCCTCATCGGCCGCATCCTCATCTCTATCAAGGACCGCAACTGGGACAGCCTGGAAGCGCTGTGGAAGCTGAAGCAGCAGGTCAAGGCTAACCTTGAGCTGAACGCGATCTTTGAGGCCGGCGAGACCGCGGGGGCCATCATCCCGCAACTGCAAAAGTCGGCCAGGGGCCAGGAATTCCTGGCCGGCGTGGAGGCCTACAACAAGGAGTTTGGCGTCAAGCCCTCCATGTACACCCACGAGTACACCAACAAGCTCTGGGTCGAAGATCCGGCCCCGGCCGTGGAGACCATCAAGGGCTACCTGGCCGCCGACTATGACTTTCCGACAGAGTACAACCGGATGAAGTCCGACCACGAAGCGGCCATTGCCGAGCTGAAGGCGATGGTGCCGCCCACCGCCACGCCGGAGCAGTGCGACAAGCTGGACAAGGCCATCGAGGTGGCCACACGCATGATGCCCCTCACCCCCGACCACCACTTTTACATGGACCAGGGCACCTTTGCACGCATGCGCCTCGTCCTGCTGGCCATCGGGCGGCGGATGGTCAAGGAAGGCCTGCTGCGCGATCCGGAAGACATCATGTTCCTGGAGTACGACCAACTACGCGCCTACGTGGGCAACCCGACAGGCTATGACGGCCAGGCCATCATCAAAGAAGCCCGCCGCGCCTGGGACAAGGCCCACCGCATCCACCCGCGCGACTGGGTGGGCACCGTGACCCACTGGTCGATGTACGATGAGATCTATCACACGCTGTGGGGCTGGCCTGAACGCTGGGAGCGCGAGCAGGCAGGCGAGAAGGCCATCGCCGGCATCATCAAGGGCCTGCCGGCCGCGGCCGGCGTGGCGGAGGGTACGGCCAAGGTGGTGACCGGCCCCGAAGAGTTCAACGATGTCCAGCGCGGCGACATCCTGGTGTGCAGGATGACCAACCCGGCCTGGGTGGTGCTCTTTAGCAAGATCAAGGGCGTCGTCACCGACGCCGGCGGCGTCTTGAGCCACACGGCGGTGGTGGCCCGCGAGTTTGGCCTGCCGGCGGTGGTCGGCAGCGCCGATGCGACGGTTCGAATCAAGTCCGGCGACCGTGTCCGCGTCAACGGAAACACCGGCATTGTGGAGATCCTCAACTGAGGATCGGGACCGGCCGCGAAGTGAGTGTGGGTCTGGGGGATGTCGGGGTAGCTGCCAGGTTGGCCAGGACATCGCAGGCTCGGGCCAGCAAAACATGGCGCCGGATGAGGCCATGATGGCCTGTGTCCCTGGGTCTTTCCCCGGGGCACCCCCAGACCTACTACCGGCATCGCCGAGCGCCCGCTCGGCGGTCCCGGAGTGGAGGTAGAGTGATGGCCGACCAAGGCCCATACACTGGCACAGTGCTACGCGTCAACCTGACGGACGGCTCCATCGAACGGGAGCCCCTGGATACCAGGCTGGCGCGGGACTATATCGGGGGGCGGGGGTACACCTCGCGTATGCAGTACGATCTCATCCCGGTGAACGTGGATCCCCTGGGCCCGGAGAACGTCTTGCTCTTTGCTCCCGGCGCCCTGACGGGCACGTCGGCACCGTCGGCTGCCCGTTTCGTGGTGGCCGGCCGGTCTCCCCTGACCGGTATTTTTGGCGACGCCAACAGCGGCGGCTATTTCGGGCCGATGCTGAAGCGGGCCGGCTACAGCCTGCTGATCATCACCGGCCAGTCGCCCAGGCCGGTCTACCTGCGCATCGACGACGACCAGGTAGAGCTGCGCGATGCCCAGCACCTGTGGGGCAAAGAGGTCCACGAAGCGACGGACATTATCAACCAGACCGAGGGCAAGGGGTTCCGAGTGGCCGCCATTGGACCGGCAGGCGAGAACCTGGTTCGCATCGCAAGCGTCATGGCCGACAAGGAGCACGCAGCGGGTCGCACGGGCCTCGGCGCCGTCATGGGCTCGAAAAAGCTCAAGGCCATCGCCGTGCGCACGCGGCGCAGCTTTCCGTACTGTGACGAAGCCGCCTTCAAGGCGCTGGCCGGCGAGCTGCGCACCATCGAGGACAACGACCGGCGCGCCCTTCAGTTCCGCAAGGTGGGCACGCTGGGCACCCTCATCGAGCACCACAGCGCCCTGGGCGGGCTGAACACCCGCAACTACCAGACCGGCGTCTTTGAGGGGAAGGAAAAGATCGACCACGAAGCCCTGGTAGAGGGGGGATACCTGGTGCGCACCATCGGCTGCTACCAGTGCACCCTCAAGTGCGACCGGCTGACCCGGGTGACCGAGGGCGAGTACGCCGGCACCGAGGTTGGCGGACCGGAATACAACACGGCCGCGTCGCTGGGCTCCAGTTTGGGCATCGACTATTTGCCCGCCATCCTCAAGGGCAACGACCTGGCGAACCGCTATGGTCTCGATACCCTGGACCTGGGCGGGGTGATCGCCTTTGCCATGGAGCTGTACCAGCGCGGCCTGCTCACCAAGGAGGAGGCCGACGGGCTGGAGCTGGAATGGGGCAACCATCGCGCCGCGCTGGAGCTGATGCGGCGCATCGCCTTCCGCGAGGGCGCCTTCGCGGACCTTCTGGCCAACGGCGTGCGCGCCGCTGCCGAGGAGATCGGGCGCGGAGCAGAGCGTTACGCGGTTCACGTCAAGGGCATGACCCCCTGCGCCCTGGACGCCCGGGCGGTCAAGGTCTATAACTTTCGCTTCGCGGTGTCGCCGCGCGGCGCCGACCACCTGCGCATCTCGGCGCCCGGTGGCTACACGCTGGACCAGTTGCCCATGCCCGAGGCGGCAGCAAAGCTGGCCTACTGGCAGAGCGTGGTCACCATCCCCGACCTGATGGGCGTCTGCAAGTTCGCCTACACCTATTACACCGAGACCCCGGAGAAGTCCTTGTATCGTACCCTGGAGGTCATCCCCAAGCTGTATCACGCGGCGACCGGCTTTGAGCTTACCGGCGACGAGCTGATGCACACGGCGACGCGGATCAACGATCTGGAGCGCGCCCACAACAATCGCCTCGGCCTGACGGCCAAGGACGACACGCTGCCGCCGCGTTTTACCGAGGATCCCATGCCCGAGGGTCCGGCCAAGGGCAAGGTGTACGACATCCTGGAGCCGTTCAAAAAAGCCTGGTACACGGTGCAGGGTTGGAACCCCGAGACCGGCATCCCCCGCCGCGAGCGACTGGAGAGCCTGGGCCTGGGTGACGTCGCCGACGACCTGGAGAAGCATGGCATCGACATTTCATAGTCCTGCGGCGGGACCCAAGCCGTGTGGCGTGGGTCCCGGCCAAGACCTAGATCCCAGTGCCTGGAGGAATGAACAATGACAAAACTGATCGACCTGAGCATGGAAGTTAGCGCCGATATGGTGGTCTTTCCCCGTGTCGCTCCGCCCATCATGGCCATGCTCGAGAGCTGGGAGGAATTCGCCACCAACATTGGGGCGGCCCAATACGGCGCCACGTGGCTCACGGCCCATTACGTCGTCGTCCTGGGCGACCACGTCGGCACCCACGTCGACTCGTTAAAGCACATGCGCCCGGACGCACCGGGTCCGGCCGGCATCCCGCTGGAATACTGCTACGGAGACGGTGTGATCCTGGACTTTTCCGATAAGCCCATCGGCTATGGTATCACCGCCGCCGATTGCCAGGAGGAGCTGGCCCGCATCGGCTACACCCTCAAGCCGCTGGACATCGTCCTGGTCAAGACGGGCGCCTCGCGCTACAACACCGAGCAGCGCTACCTGACCGAGCACTGCGGCATGACGGGTGAATCAACCGAGTGGCTCATCGACCAGGGCATCAAGATGACGGGCATCGACGCGCCCACCTGGGATCGCCCGGTCAAGTCGATGTTCGAGACCAAGGAGTTCTGGCCGGGGCACGAGGTCATGCTCCACCGGGAGTACTATCACCTGGAGAACCTCGCCAACCTCGACGCCATCCCCCGGCCCTTTGGCTTCAAGGTGTCGGTCCTGCCCATCAAGTGGAAAACGACCACCGCCGCGCCGGTGCGGGCCGTCGCCATCCTGGAAGACTAGGAGCACCGTACGCCGTGAGCCTGCCGAAGGCTGTCGTGGCCATCCTGGGCTCCCTCGACACCAAGGGGGCGGAGATCGACTATCTCCGCCAGGCGGTTCGCGAGCAAGGCGGCGAGCCGCTGGTCATCGACACCGGGGTCCTGGGCGAGCCGACGGTCGCCGCCGACGTCACGCGCCACGAGGTGGCCGCCGCCGCGGGCAGCAGCATCGGTGAGCTGGTGTGCCAGGGAGACAAGAACCTTGCCTTGCTGACCATGGCCCGGGGCGCGGGCGCCATCCTGCGCTCGCTGTTGCTCGGGCAGGAGCGGGGCCGGCTGGGCGGGGTGCTGAGCATCGGCGGTTCGCGCGGAACCGCCCTGGGCACCCGCGCCATGCAAACGCTGCCGGTTGGCGTCCCAAAGCTGATGGTCTCGACCATGGCCAGTGGTCTGAACACCTTCGAGCCCTACGTGGGCACCAGGGACGTGACCCTGATGCACTCGGTGGCCGACGTGGCCGGCATCAACGTCGTGACCCGGCAGATCATGACCAATGCCGCGGCGGCCATCGTCGCTATGAGCCGCGTCGGAGCACCCATCCAGCGCGGCAGCGGCGGCGTCTTTGCCGCCTCTATGCTGGGCGTGTCCACACCACTGGTGAGCCAGATCCAGGGCCTGGTGGCCGCCGCCTGGCACGAAGGCGAGCTGATTGCCTACCATGCGGTGGGCACCGGCGGGCGCGCTATGGAAGAGCTCATCGAGGACGGCGTGGTGGCGGGCGTGTTTGACGTGTCGCCGGGCGAGCTGGCAGCCCTGGTGGTAGCTGGGCCGTTTTCGGCCGGCCCGGAACGCATGCGGGCGGCGGGCCGGAGGGGCATTCCCCAGGTCATCGCGCCGGGCGGCCTCGATTTTATCATCGAAGGGCAGCCGGAGGGGCTGCCCGCCCGCTACGCGGGACGCAAGACGATGGTCCACACGCCGGACATCACCCTGGTCCGCACCTCGGCCGGCGAGATGGAGGCGGTGGCGCGGCTCATCGCCGGCCGGCTGGCGGAATCCAGGGGGCCGGCGGCGGCCATCCTTCCCCTGCGGGCCTTTGGCGAGTTTGCCCGCGAGGGCCGGCCGCTGCACGATCCAGAATCGGACCGGGCCTTTATCGAGACGTTCCGGACCTGCCTGCCTCCGCACGTCACTTTGGTCGAGCTGGACACGCATCTCAACGACCCCATGGTCGGCGAGACGGCCGTCCGCTTGATGCGCGACATGCTGGCCGGCAGGGCGGCCTGAGGAAAGGCGATGGACATCCGGGTTCACCTGTTCTCGATCTTGCAGGACTGCCTGCCCCCCGGGTCCAAACGCGGGCAGGCCACGGTTACACTACCGGAGGGCGCCACGGTCGGCGACCTGATGGTGCACCTGGGCATCGACGTGTACCTGGGCTACTCGTCGCAGGCGGTGATCGAAGAGGCGGGCTGGCAGGTGAGCGTGTCGGGCCGCTTTGGCGCGACGTCCGATAATGTCCTGCACGACGGCGATACGGTGCTGATGATGCCCCACGCATCGGGCGGGCAGTGATCAGAGCCAACGAAAGGATCGAAGGCATGACCTCGTTCGAACGTTATCGAGCACTTTTTGACCTGAAGGACAAGGTGGCGTTGGTAGCCGGCGGCGCCGGGGGGATCGGCAGCGCCGTGAGCGAGGGGCTGGCCGCCTACGGAGCCTCCGTGGTCGTGGCCGGCCGCACCGCGCACAAGGCAGAGGAGCTTGCCGGCCGCATCTGTGCGGCGAATGGGCAGGCCTGGGGCGCCGGTCTGGACGTCCTCGATTTCGAAGCCGTGCAGAGCCTGGTCAACCAGGTCGTGGAGCGCCACGGGTCCCTCGACGTCCTGGTCAACTGCACGGGCACCCACGTCGAGGCCCCAGCGGAGGACTATGCCGAGGCTGATTGGGACAAGGTGCTGGACCTCAACCTGAAGGCCGCCTTTTTCATCTCCCAGGCGGTGGCCAGGGCCCAGATCCCGCGCGGCGGCGGAAAACAGATACACATCAGCTCGGTGCGAAGCGCCCTGGGCATCCGCCGCGGCTACGTGGCCTATTGCGCCAGCAAGGCGGGGCTGAACCTGATGATCAAGCAGCTCGCCACCGAGTGGGCCAGGCACAATATCACGATCAACGGGATCGCACCAACGTTCACCCGTACCGAACTGGTGAAGGATTATCTCGACGATCCATCGTTCTACGATCCGCTGGTGGCGCGCATTCCCCTGGGGCGCATCTGCGAGCCGATGGATCTGGCAGCGATGGCCATCTACCTGGCGGCACCCGCCTCGGACTTTATCACGGGGCAGATCATCTTTGCCGACGGTGGCGTGACCGCCTGCCAATAGGAGGACAGGGTGGCAGACAGGCTTACGGTTTGGTTTAAGGAGATCGGAAGGCAGGACGTGGCGCTGGCCGGCGGAAAGGGCGCCAACCTGGGCGACATGGTCCAGGCCGGCCTGCCGGTGCCTCCGGGGTTTGTCATCACGGCGCCGGCCTATCGCCTGCTCATCGAAAAGGTGGGGTTGTGCAGCCGCATCGACGAGCTACTGGAGGGCCTGGACCGCACCGCCTGCGATGCGCTGCAGGCAGTGGAGCCTCGCCTCCGCGAGCTTTTTGTCCACGTCCCCATCCCGGAGGAGCTGGAACGCGAGATCCTGGAGGCCTACCGCCGGCTGGGCACCGAAGAGCCCGTGGCCGTGCGCTCCAGCGCGACCGCCGAAGACCTGGCCGGAGCGAGCTTTGCGGGCCAACAGGACACGATCCTGAACGTCATCGGCGAGGAGGAACTGCTCCAGGCCGTACGTAAATGCTGGTCTTCGCTGTTTACGTCGCAGGCCATCTTTTACCGCTGCCGGCAGGGCTTTGACGACCGCGAGGTGTCCATGGGCGTCGTCGTGCAAAAGATGATCGACTCGGAGAAATCGGGGGTCAGCTTTACCGCCGACCCCGTCCTCCGCAACCGCTACCAGATGGTGGTGGAGGCCGTGTGGGGGCTGGGCGAGGGCATCGTGTCGGGGACCATCACCCCCGACCATTACAAGGTCGACAAGGAGACCTACGAGATCGACGACGAGTTCATCCCGACGAAAAAGATCATGTTCTGCCGCAAGGCGCCGTGCGAGGGCCAGCGCGGCGGGGTCGAGGTGCTGCCGGTGCCCGAGGACCGTGCAGACGCCCGCGTCCTGACAGAAGACGAGCTGAGGAAGCTCATCGACCTGGGGAACCTGGTGGAGGAGCACTTTGGCTGCCCGCAGGACATCGAGTGGTGCATTACAGGGAACGAGATCTATTTGCTGCAAAGCCGGCCCATCACCTGCCTGTAAGACGCCTGGCTGGGCTGCCCGCCAGCGAAAGAACGATCCGAGGAGTAGACAAATGCTGCAATTGAGTGAGGAATTCTCGTCGGGCGGAGCGCGCCTCCGCTTTGATATCTATGGGTCCCAGCCCCGGGAGCACGTTCTCGACGAGCTGGCGTTCCTGGCCTATCGGCTGGCCAGCGTCACCATCGAGACCCCGACCACGCGCCCGGAGCCCGACATCGTCTGGAACCAGGACGCTGCGGGCAAGAGCATCCGCTACGATGGCAAGACCCTCACCCTGGACGGCGACTGGTATCAGGGTGAGGTGCAGACGATCATCGTGTCGATGCTCGCGCTGCGCATGGAGGAAATGGGACTGCACCCCTTCCACTCGTCCGCCATCCGCTACCACGACCGCACCGTGCTGTTCATCAGCGGCGAGTCGAACCACGGCAAGACCATGGCCCAGATCGAGGGGAGCCGGCGCGGCGGCCTGCTCGTTTCCACCGAGACCACGGTCACCGACGAGCGCGGCTGGGTGGTGACGGGCTCCAAGAGCGTGTTCCTGCGGACCCGCTCCAAAGGCACCGAGCGGGCCGACAAGCCCGATCAGGACCAGGGCGTGGCCAAATTCTTTGACAAAACGCCCGAATTCGTCACCTACGACGAGCCGTGCAACGTAGACCTGGTCATCGTGCCGGCCATCGACGGCAACTATAGCACGCAGGTGTCAGAGCTGAACCAGTTTGAAAAAGAGTTCCAGACGATGCACTGCGTGATGGACTACCTGGGGCTGCACCTGGTACTGGCGCCCGGCATCGTCATGCCCATTCTGGACAATGACGCGCTGCGGGCCAGGCGAGCCGACTTTGTCCATCGCTTCGCCGTCCGCCCCTACTACTTTATCCGGGCTGCGAACCCGCAACTGCTGCTGGACGAAGTCGAGAAACTATTGTAAAGTGGGCGTACAATGACCAATTCTCACGCACTCACTCCTCCAGATAGCGCAACCTTTGGCCGTGTCGTCCTGGGCGACCAGGTCACCGAGTACGTCATCGAAGCGATCATGAACGGCGAATTCCGGCCGGGGGATCGGATCAACGCCAGCGCCCTGGGCAGGCGGCTGGGTGTCAGCCAGGCCCCCGTCCGTGAGGCCATGCGCGAGCTGGTAATGCGGGGCTTTCTCGAAAGCCAGCCGTTCAAAGGCACCACGGTGCGCAGCTTTTCCGACAAGGAGCTGCGCGAGGTCTATACCGTGCGCGCCGCCCTCGAGTCGCTGGCCGCCCGGCTGGCCATCGAGAACCTGGCGGACGAGGACCTGGAGGCCCTGCGGGACATTATAGAAGAGATGGTCCGCGCCGGCCAGGAGGGCGACGCCATCCAGATGATCCGGCTCGACAACCGCTTTCACGAGACGATCCTGCAGATTGCCGACAACGGCTTGCTCTACCAACTGTGGCAAACCCTCCAATGCGGCTACTGGACGGCCATCAGCACCCGCCGGTCCACGCTCGATCTGGAAAAGCTGGCCCGGCGGCACGAAATCGTGCTGGCAGAAATCGCCACGCGGGATCCGGCCCGGGCCGCCGAAGCGATGAAACACCACATCGAAGATCTGAGCATGCCTCCCCTCAAGCGGGAGACTCGGAGATTGGGAGGGTAACATGCCGTTCGAGATCACCATGCCCCAACTGGGGCTCACCATGGAACAGGGCGCCGTCGTGGAGTGGTACGTCGCGGAGGGCGATTCCATTTCGGAGGGCCAGGAAATATTCAGCGTCGAGACCGACAAGTCGGTCGTCAGCGTCGAGGCTCACCAGGAGGGAATCCTGGCGCGCCTCCTGGTGCCCGCGGGCCAGACCGTGCCGGTGGGCACCTGCCTCGCCGTAGGCGTCGCGCCCGGCGAGTCGCTGCCAGCAGACTGGCAGCCAAGCCAGGCGGCTGAAAGCCAGGCGCCCGCCGCGGAGGCACAAGCGGCGCCGGAAGCGGTCCCCGCCGCCGAATCCGCCGCCACCGGCGGCACGACCCAGGCCTCGTGGAAAGCGCGCTCGCTGGCCCGAGATGCGGGGCTGGATCTGCGCGAGATCGTGGGCAGCGGCCCGGGCGGGCGGATCGTCGCCGCGGACGTGACCGCCGTGACGAGGGCACCAGCCGCGGCACCGGCTCCCGAGGCTACCCCCGTGGCTGCCAACCTGGCGGCCAGCCTGGGCCTCGATCTGAGCCGCGTGGCGGGCAGCGGCCCCCAGGGCAAGATTACCCAGGCGGACGTGCTGGAAGCCGCGGCGGCCGTCATTCGACGCGCGCCCACCGCGGCGGCGGCGCCGGCGGAACCCGCTGGGACGTTGCCCGAGGTGGCAAAAACGACACCCCTCAAGGGGGTGCGCAAGATCGTGTCGGAAGGCATGGCCAACAGCGTCCACACCACGGCGCGGGTGACCCTCTTTCGCGAGGTGGATGCGGGCGAGCTGGCGCGCCTGCGCCAGCGGTTCGCAGACAGGGGGCTGAAGGTTTCGTACAACGACCTCCTGGTCCAGATCTGCGCCGTGGCCTTGCGCGAGCACCCCGAGGCCAACGCCCGGCTGGGCGAGGGGCAGATCGAGCACCTGGACCGCATCAACATCGGCCTCGCCGTCGACACCGACCGCGGGCTGCTCGTGCCGGTGGTCCACAATGCCGACCGCCTGACGATACAACAGATCGCCACCGAGAGCGCTCGCCTGATCCAGGCCGCCCGCGAGGGCCGCAGCCTGCCTGACGAGCTGAGAGGCGGCGTGTTTACCATTACCAACCTGGGCATGCTCGGGGTTGACGGCTTCACGCCGGTCATCAACCTGCCCGAGTGCTGCATCCTGGGCGTGGGTCGCATCGTGCGCAAGCCGGTCGTCGTCGACGCTCAAGATACCATCGCCGTGCGCCCGATGTTGACCCTCAGCCTGGTCTTTGACCACCGCGTGCTGGACGGCGCGCCGGCGGCGCGCTTCCTGGACCGCATCGCCCAGTTGGTCGAGGACCCGATGTTGTTGCTGGCACTTTGACGAGGGGCCGAGGCAAGAGGCCGTGGCAGCCGCCGGCCTCCTGCAGCCCCCGTCGATTCAAGAGCGGAGAGAAGAAACCATGAGCGTAGAACAAGAAGCACCACCCACCGATCTGACCCGCGATCAGTTGCTGGCTATGTACCGGCGCATGCAGCTTATCCGCGGCTTTGAGAACACGGCCCAGAAGCTGTTCGAGGCCGGCGAGATCGGCGGCTTTTACCATCTGTCGCAGGGCCAGGAGGCGGTGCCCGTGGGCACGTGCACAGCCCTGCGCCCCGACGACTATATCACCAGCACCCATCGCGGGCACGGCGACGTCATTGCCAAGGGCTGCGAGGTCAAGTACATGTTTGCCGAGCTGTACGGGCGGACGACGGGCTACTGCAAGGGCAAGGGCGGCTCCATGCACATCGCCGATTTCAGCCAGGGAATCATCGGCGCCAACGGCATCGTGGGCGGCAGCTTGCCCATCAGTGTCGGCGCGGCAATGTCGGCCAGGATGCGGCGCTCGGGCCAGGTGACCGTCTGCTTCTTTGGCGACGGCGCCACCGCCGAGGGCAGCTTTCACGAGGCCATGAACCTGGCCTCCCTGTGGCAGGTGCCCCTCATCTTTGTCTGCCAGAACAACCTGTACGGCCTGTCGCAGCCCTGGGAGGCCAGCGGCTACAAGTGCGACCTGGCCCGCCGCGCCCAGAGTTACAACATGCCGGGGTCCTGCGTCGACGGCATGGACGCCATCGCCGTCTACCGGGAGGTCAAGGAGACGGTAGATCTTGCCCGGTCGGGCGAGGGACCCAGCTTTATCGAGGCCAAAACCTATCGCTTCCTTGGCCACTACGTGGGGGATCCGGGGCTGTACATGCCAGCCGAGGAGCGAAAGGCCTGGCGCGAGCGGGATGCCATCGTCAAGTTGGGCCGCCAACTGCGCGCCTGGGGCTACCTGACCGAAGAGGAGGACGAGTCCCTGCGGGCCGGCGTGGAGGCAGAGCTGCAGGAAGGGGTGGAGTATGCCCGCTCCAGCCCACTCAACCCGCCAGAGGCGGCCTTGGAAGATCTTTATGTCCACTTTGATCCTGCGGGAAACCCGCTCGATGGCGGCCCGCAGGGGCTATAGGGGAGGCGATGATGCGCGAAATCAGCTATCGAGATGCACTGAAAGAAGCCCTTCGGGAAGAGATGGAGCGCGACGAGCGCGTCTTTCTGCTGGGCGAGGACATTGCCGACCCCTTTGGCAGCGCCTACAAGGTCACCCTGGGCCTGTCGCCGCTCTTTCCCGACCGCGTCATCCAAACGCCCATCAGCGAACTGGGATTCACCGGCGCGGCCGTTGGCGCGGCCATCACCGGCATGCGGCCCGTGGTCGAGCTGATGTACATCGACTTCTCGACCTTTGCCATGGATCCCCTGGCCAACCAGGCGGCCAAGATGCACTACATGTCGGGCGGCCAGGCCAGCGTGCCCATGGTCGTGCGCACCCAGGGCGGTCCCGGCCGCTCGTCGGCAGCGCAGCACGCCCAGAGCCTGGAGGCCTGGTTCCATCACGTGCCGGGCCTGCTCGTGGCCATGCCCTCCACGCCCTACGATGCCAAGGGCCTGCTCAAGACGGCCATCCGACTCGACGACCCGGTGATGTTTATCGAACAGAAGCTGCTGTACAACACCACCGGACCCGTGCCCGAGGAGGAATACACCATCCCCTTTGGCGTTGCCGACGTAAAGCGGGAAGGCACCGACTGCACCGTCGTCGCCACGTCCATGACCGTGGTCAAGGCGCTGCGCGCCGCCGAGCTGCTGGACAGGGAAGGTATCAGCCTGGAGGTCGTCGATCCGCGCACCCTGTTCCCGCTCGACATCGAGACCATCGTCAACTCCGTGAAGAAGACGTCGCGCCTGGTGATCACCCACGAGGCGCCCGAGCGAGGCGGCTTTGCCGCCGAGATCGCGGCCCAGGTGGCCGACAGGGCATTTGGCTACGTCGACGCACCCATCCAGAGGGTTTGCTCGCCCTCGGTACCGCCGCCCTTTGCCCGCAACATGGAAGACTTTATCATGATCGACGAGAACAAGATCGCGGATCGCGTGCGCCGGCTCGTGCGCGGCGAGATCTAGTCCCGCAGCAAAGGAGACAGACGAACATGCAACCGAAAGTCGGAGTGGTGGGATACGGAGTGATCGGCACGCGGCTGGCCGATGGCGTGGCCCGGCAGCAGGACATGGAGCTGGTGGGCATCGTGGACGTGGCCCCGACCCTGTCGGTGCGGGCCATGCACGAGGGCGGCATGGGCTATCCCCTCTACCTGGTGGACATGGACCGCCAGCCCGAGTTCGACCGCCTTGGTATCCCGGTCGCCGGCTCCTTCGAGGATCTATTGGGCCAGGTGGACGTCGTCCTGGACTCGACGCCGGGCGGCGTCGGCGCCAGGAACAAGGAGCTTTACGTCAAGCACGGCGTCAAGGCCATCTTCCAGGGCGGCGAGAAGAACGAGGTAGCCGACGTCTTTTTTCACGGCTATGCCAACTATGAGAAAGGCATCGGCCAGAGCTTCCTGAAGCTCACGTCGTGCAACACCACCGGGCTCATCCGGGCGGTGGACGCCATCGACCGCGAGGTGGGCGTGGAAAAGGTAGCCATCACCATCATCCGGCGGGTGGCCGACCCGGCCGACACCCACCGCGGCCTGGTGGACGTGCTCCAGGTGGAAAAGGTGCCCAACCACCAGGCGGTGGACTTGATGAGCATCATGCCCCACGTGAACGCCACCGGCCTGCTGGTCCACACCCCGGTGACCCACGGCCACATCATCAGCATCGTCGCGACGCCCAAGCAGCCCATCGGCAAGGAACGGCTACTCGAGCTGTTTCGCGACCATCCGCGCATCCGCGTGGTGCGCATCGCCGACGGCTTTAACTCGAACACGTCGCTGTTCAAGTACGCCCGAGACCTGGGCAACAAGCGGGGCGACATGTACGAGATTGCGGTCTGGGAAGAGTGCATTGGCCCCAGCGGCGACGACATCCTGTTCGCCATCAACATCCCGCAAGAGGCAGTGACCATCCCCGAGACCATCGACGGCATTCGCGCCGCGCTCTGCATGCAGGCCGACCGCCTGGAGGCCGTGGCGCTGACCAACCAATACCTGGGCATGGTGGCGGGCCGCTAGACGCGACCAGCCCGGGAGGAAGGGAACGTGGAATCCGGCATTCTGACCCTGGACGATTTCGAGCTGCGAGACAAGACGGTCCTGTTGCGCGTCGACATCAACTCGCCCATCGACCACCGGACGGGCGGGTTGGCCGACGACAACCGCATCCGCAAGAGCGTGCCGGCCATTCGCGAACTGGCCGAGGCAGGGGCCCGCACGGCCATCCTGGCCCACCAGGGGGACACCGAGGACTATCGCGGCCTGGTGTCGCTGGCGCCCCACGCCGAGCGGCTGGCTGAGCTGTTGGGCCGGCCGGTGGGCTTTGTCGCGGACGTCTGCGGTCCGGCGGCCATCGCCCGCATCCGGGCCCTCCAGAGCGGCGAGCTGGTGCTTCTGGACAACGTGCGCTACCTGACGGAAGAGGTCTCGACGTTCGTTAACTATGTCAAGCTCACACCGCAGGACATGGCGGGCACCTGGCTGGTCCGCAGCCTGGCGCCCCTGGCCGACCTGTTCGTCTGCGAGGCCATCGCCGCCGCCCATCGCTCGGCGCCCTCCCTCGTCGGCCTGGCGGAGGTCCTGCCGGCGGCGGGCGGGCGCCTCTTCGTCGACGAGCTGAAGGCCCTGACCCGCATCAAGGAGTCGCCGGCGCAGCCGTGCGTCTACCTGCTGGGCGGCAGTCGCATCGCCGACGCCTTTAGCATGATGGAGCAGGTGCTGCACCAAGGCACGGCCCACCGCGTGCTCACCAGCGGGCTCACGGGCGAGGTGATGCTCATGGCCCTGGGCCGGTGCCTGGGCGAGCGGACGGAAGGCCTCATCCGCGACAAGGGCCTGGAGCCCTTTGTAGCGCGGGCGCGGAGCCTGCTGGAGGCCCACGGCGAGCGCATCCTCTACCCGTCCGATTTCGCCGTCGATCGGGGCGGCCGGGTCGAGATCGGCGTTGAGGAGCTACCGGCGGCGGAGCTGTTGGTCGACATCGGCAGCGAGACGGTGGCCCGCTACGTCGCCGAGATCGAGCAGGCGGCCACCATCTTTGTCAACGGCCCGGCCGGCATCTACGAGCAGCCCGCGAGCGCCGAGGGCACCCGGGCGCTGTGGACCGCAGTGGCCGATGCGCCCGGCTACTCGGTCATCGGCGGTGGCGACAGCGTGGCGGCCGCCGGCCGATTCGGGGTGCGCGAGCGCATGGGTTACGTGTGCACGGCCGGCGGCGGCATGGTGCGCTTCCTGTCGGGCCAGGAGCTGCCCGTGGTGGAGGCGCTGCGGAGGGCCGCCCGACGCCACAAAGCGGCAGAGCAAGAGGCGGGTCAATGAGGAGCCAAGGAGAAGAAACCCTGAACCTGGATCTGGCCTACGGGCACGGAACACTGCCGGTGCGCCTGCCCGCCGCCCGCGCGCAGTGCATCGTGCCGCTGGCGGCCGGCGAGCCCGCCCCCGAGGCAGAGCTGTTGCGGGAGGCGCTGGCGCAGCCCATCGGCGCCCCGCCGCTGCGCCAGGTGGCGCGGCCGGGACAGACGGTGGCCATCGTGACCAGCGACCTGACGCGGCCATGTCCCTCCCGGCGCCTCCTGCCGCCGGTCCTGGAGGAGCTGGCGGCCGCCGGCGTGGCAGATGCGGACATCACGGTGGTCCTGGCCCTGGGGCTGCACCGTCCCATGACCGGGCCCGAGATGGAAGCGGCCGTGGGCAGCGAGGTGGTCCGTCGCGTGCGGGTCCTCAACCACGACCCCGACGACACGGTGCGGCTGGGGGTCACCGCGGCGGGCACCCCCGTGGAGATCTACCGGCCGGTGGTGGAGGCCGGCCTGCGCGTCTGCCTGGGCAACCTGGAGCTGCACTATTTTGCCGGCTATTCCGGGGGCGCCAAGGCCATCCTGCCCGGCTGTGCCTCGCGGGCAGCGGTCAACGCCAACCACGCCATGATGGTCCGGCCCGAAGCGGCGGCGGGGCGGCTTGAGGGCAACCCGGTGCGGGCGGATACAGAGGAGGGGGCGGCCCTGGCGGGGCCGGCCTGGATCCTCAACGTGGTGGTCGACGCCCTTCGGCAGGCTCAGGACCACGGGCAGCACCGCATCGTGGGCGCAGTGGCCGGGGATCCCATTGCCGCCCACAGGGCCGGTTGCCGGATGGTCGCCGAGCGGGGCATCGTGCCCATCGACAGGCGGGCGGGCATCGTCCTGGTCAGCGCCGGGGGAGCGCCCAAAGACGTGAACCTCTACCAGGCGCAAAAGGCGCTGGACAACGCGGCCTATGGCGTGCAGGACGGGGGGGTCGTCATCCTGGTGGCCGAGTGCCCGGAAGGCATGGGCAACGGGACCTTTGAGAGCTGGATGACCGGCGGCGCGTCGCCCGACGAGCTGTTGGCGCGCATCCAGGAAGAGTTTGTGCTGGGCGGGCACAAGGCGGCGGCCATGGCCGCCGTTCTCAAGCGGGCGGCGGTCTACCTGGTGTCGGCGCTGCCCGTGGAGCTGGTGCGCCGCTGCGGCATGGTGCCGTTCGCGGGGGTCGACGCCGCGCTGCAGGCAGCCACGGCAGCGGTGGGAGCCGGCGCGTCGATCCTGGTCCTGCCCCAGGGCGGCTCGGTGCTGCCCCTTTCCCGGGTGGGGTGAAACAGGCGGCAGGTCCCCGGACATGGACAGGCCCTTTCTACGCACCTCCGACCTGGCCCGCGCCGTGGGCGTCCATCCCAACACCGTCCGCCGCTACGTGGACTGGGGCCTGCTCCCGCCCGTGGAACGCACCCCGTCGGGCTACCGCCTCTTTACCCGGCATCACCTGGACTGCTTGCGGCTAGCCCGGCTGATCTATATCACCGCGTATCCCGGACGGGGGCTGCGGCAGTCGGCGCTCAGGGTCGTTCAGGCGGCCGTGACGGGCGACATGCAGGCCGCCCTGGAAGAAGCCAACCGCCACCTGGCACTGGTGCAGGCCGAGCAGCGCCAGGCCGACGTGGCCGCAACCCTGCTGGAGCGCTGGGCGCCTTCGGAGACTGGCCCGGCCGCAAGCAGCCCGAAAGCGGCGGGCAGCCTGCTCATCGGCCAGGCCGCCCGCCTGCTGGACGTGACCGCGGACATGCTGCGCAACTGGGAGCGCAACGGGCTCATCGCCGTGCCCCGTGACCCCCACAGCGGCTACCGGCGCTATGGGCCGAAAGAGATCAGCCGCCTGCGGGTGATCCGCATGCTGGGCCAGGCCGGCTACAGCCACATGGCCATGCTTCGCATGTTCAGGCAGCTCGACCGGGGCGAAATCCGCGACCTGCGCCACGCACTGGATACTCCCGCACCCGGCGAAGCCGACATCTTTACCGCAGCCGACCGCTGGCTCTCTACCCTGGCCGAGCAGGAAGAACGTGCCAGGCAGGCCGTCGCCCTCATCGGGGAAATCCTGGCCAGGCCCCGGGAATCTGCCTGAGGCGCGCAGCGAGCACCGTACCGTACCGGACCGGGATCGCCAACCCTCCCTTAGCACACCAAGGTTGTATAATAGCTACACGTGCAAACTCGGATCACGATTGTTTTGGTTCGATACACTTTTTCGGCAGGAGGTGCTATGCAATCGAAAATCAGCATTCGTCGCGCCCGGCTGCACAACCTGAAAAACATCAGCCTGGACATTCCCAAGAACCAGATCGTGGTGCTCACCGGGCTATCCGGGTCGGGCAAGTCGACCCTGGGGTTCGACATCCTGAACAAAGAAGGCGCCCGGCAGTATCTTGAATCCCTCGGCATGGCGCCCTACGGGCTGTCCAAACCGCCGGTGGATTCTATCAGCGGGCTATCGCCGTCCATCAGCGTGGATCAGCGGCTGACCAACCACAGCCCGCGCTCCACGGTGGGCACCGCCACCGACGTGTACACCTACGTGCGGGTGCTCTTTGCCCGCCTGGGTCACCGCCCCTGCCCTACCTGCGGGCGGGACGTCGCCCCGGCCTTTGACACAGGGGACACGGACTGGGAAGGTGCCGTCAACGGCGACGACGAGCCGGCCGGCCCGGAGGAGACCTTCCCCTGCCCCCACTGCGGCGCGCCCGTCCCCGAGATGGGAATGGCCAACTTTTCCTTCAACAAGCCGGCCGGCGCCTGTCCCACCTGCACGGGCCTGGGCAAGCTCCACCAGGCCGACCTGCGGCGCCTGGTGAACGAGGAGCTGAGCGTGGCCGGCGGTGCGGTGCTCGGCTGGGACGGACCTTACCTGCGCCACAACTGTAACACGCTGGCAGCGGCAGGGAGGCACTACGGCTTTGACTTTGAGCTGGAGCGGCCGGTCAAGGACTTGCCGGCAGCCCAGCGCGACCTATTGTTCTACGGCGCAGAGAGCCAGCAGTTTGGCCGGCACTTTCCGGGCGTCGAGCCGCCGGCGACCGTCAGCCAGGGGCGGTTCGAGGGGATCGCCACCAACCTGCTGCGCCGCTACGCCGAGCGCATCACCGATCCCGGCTACCGGGAAAAGATGGATGCCTACCTGGTCACCCAGACCTGCCCCGACTGCCAGGGCACGCGCCTGCGCCCCGAAAGCCGGGCAGTGACCGTGGACGGCCGGGGCATCGTGGAGCTCTCGCGCCTGGCCCTGAGCGAGCTGGCGGCCTGGTCGGAGGGGCTGCCGTCCCGACTGAGCGCCGATGAGATGCTCGTGGCCGGGCCGATCCTGGTCGATCTCAACGAGCGCCTCGACCGGCTGGTGGAGGTGGGCGTGGGGTACCTGACGATGGAGCGCGACTCACCCAGCCTGTCGGCCGGCGAGGCCCAGCGCCTGCGGATGGCGGCCCTGCTCGGCTCGGGGCTGACGGGCGTGCTGTACGTGCTGGACGAGCCGACCATCGGGCTGCACCAGCGCGATACCCTGCGCCTGATCAGGTTCCTGCGCCGGCTGCGCGACCTGGGCAACACCGTGCTGGTCATCGAGCACGACCTGGAGCTGATCCGCGCGGCCGATTACGTGGTGGACATCGGCCCCGGCGCCGGCCAGGGCGGCGGCCAGGTGATCGCGGCCGGGACGCCGGCCGAAGTGGCCCGCACTCCCGGCTCCATCACGGGGGCCTACCTGGACGGCCGCCTGAGCGTCAGCCTGCCCGCGGCACGGCGTACGCCCAACGGCCAGGAACTGGTCATCCACGGGGCGCGCCAGCACAACCTCCAGGGGATCACGGCCCGCATTCCCCTCGGGCTGCTGGTGGCGGTAACGGGCGTTTCGGGTTCGGGCAAGTCATCGCTGATCTTTTACATCCTCGATCGGGCCGCCCGCCAGCGCTATTACGGGGCCGGCGAGGCGCCCGGCAACCACGAGGAGATCGAGGGCTGGGAACACCTGGACAAGGTCATCACCATCGACCAGCGCCCCATCGGACGCATCCCCCGTTCCAACGCCGCCACCTATTCGGACGCCTTTACCTCCATCCGGCAGGCATTTGCCGCCACGCCCGAGGCTCGCGAGCTAGGGCTGACGGCCCGCGACTTTTCCTTCAACGTCCCGGGCGGGCGCTGTGAGCGCTGCCAGGGGGCCGGCGTATTGACGGTCAAGATGCACTTTTTGCCCGACGTCGAAGTGCGCTGCCCAACCTGCCATGGCCGGCGCTTTACCCGCAGGACGCTCTCGGCGCACTACCGCGGCCATGACATCGCGCAGGTCCTGGACATGACCGTGGAAGAAGCCCTGGAGTTATTCCAGGACGTGCGGGCCGTCGCCGCCCGCCTCCAGGTCATGGCCGACGTCGGGCTGGGCTACCTGCAACTCGGCCAACCCGCCACCACCCTCTCGGGCGGCGAGGCCCAGCGGGTCAAGCTGGCCAAAGAGCTCGGCCGGCGGTCCACAGGGCGGACGCTGTACCTGCTGGACGAGCCGACCACGGGCCAGCACCCGGCCGACACCGACCGCCTGCTGGGCGTCTTGCAGCGGTTGGTGGACGCGGGAAACAGCGTGCTGGTGGTGGAGCACAACCTGGATTTCATCCGCGCCGCCGACTGGGTCATCGACCTGGGGCCGGAGGGCGGCGCGGCCGGCGGCCGCCTGGTGGCCGAAGGGACCCCGGAGCAGGTGACGCAGGTGGAGGCCTCCTACACCGGACAGTTTCTGCGCCAGGTGCTGGTCGACCGGCCAGGCTGAGGTTTCCACCTCCACGACGGCAGGTGATGACGCGGGCTGTGTCCCGCGCCATCACTTCTCGTTTCACGGCTGCCGCGCAGCATTTGTGATATAATAGCGACCGGATCGACCCTGAGCCCGGGCTCCAAAGGCCTGGAACCAAAACGGCAAAGAAGGGAGCAAAAGAACCACAGGCAGTTGCCGGCTGAGCGGTTCAGATAGAAAATGCGTACCGAACAAGAAATGATGGACCTGATCCTCAACACGGCCCGGGAGGACGATCGCATCCGGGCCGTCGTCCTCAACGGCTCGCGGGTGAATTCGAACGCCCCGCGGGACCCCTTTCAGGATTTCGACGTCGTTTACGTCGTGACCGACGTGGCCCCTTTCCGCCCGCCAGGTGGCGAGCGCTGGATCGAACGCTTTGGCGAGCTGATGATCTTGCAGATGCCAGAGGACATGCAGGATCCTCAGCCCCGAAACGATGGCGGCTACTGCTACCTGATGCAGTTCTCCGACGGCAACCGGATTGACCTCGGCCTGTGGCCCGCGGACCGGGCGGGTGAGCTGGAGCGTGACAGCCTGAGCGTCCTGCTCCTGGACAAGGACGGCATCGTCGAGCCCTTCGACCCGCCCCACGAAGGCGACTATTTGCCACGGCCGCCCACGGCAAAGGCGTTCGCCGACTGCTGCAACGAGTTCTGGTGGGTCTCGCCCTACGTGGCCAAGGGCCTGTGGCGAGAAGAGATCATCTATGCCAAACACTTCCTGGACCACTTTGTCCGCGATCAGCTCGCGAAGATGCTCGACTGGTACGTGGGGGTCGAGACGGGCTTTTGCGGGAACCCCGGCAAGTTTGGCAAGCACCTCCAGCACTACCTGGAACCCGAGCTGTGGGCGATGCTGCAGCGCACGTATGCCGACGCGGACTATGAGCGCACCTGGCACGCGCTGTTTGCCACGTGTGACCTCTTCCGGCGCCTGGCACTGGGCGTCGCGGCACATTTCGGCTTCGAGTATCCCCACGGCGACGACGAGAGGGTGAGCGCGCACCTGCGGCACGTGAAAAACCTGCCGCGCGACGCGATCGAGATTTATTAGGGCCTACCGGGTCATCCGCCCGCCCGCGCCTTTTTCAGCCGCTGCCAGAACGGCTTGTACAGGAAGCTTTGCTCGTCCAGGGCGCATAGTTGCTCGAACATGGGCCGCGTGACGGTCAGGGCCAACACGTCCGGCGGTAAGTACTGGCGCATGGCAATGTCGGTGGCGCCGACCATCGCCTGCGGCGCGCCCAGATCCTCGAACAGGTACAGCAGTTGCGCGCAACCCGAGCCAAAGGGCGCGATGACGGGCGCGGGGTCGGTGGGCGCGCTGAAATACTGGGCACCCAGGGCCAGCAGGCTGAGCTGATCGGGGGTCACGTAAAAGGTCACCGTCTTCAAGTACTGGTACTGCCCAGGGTGCAGGGGACCGATGAGCAGGTGTTCGTGCTCCGGCTCGTAGGGCGCCCGGCTGTCCAGCCACTGCGCCATCAGCTCGTGGGAGGCCTTGAGCCCTTCGTCGTCGACGAGAAAGCGGATGAACGCGTCACGCGGCCTCGTCTGGACGCCGAACAGCGCCCGGCCGGCGCCGCCGCATCCGAAGTTGTCGTGGGTGAGGTCCAGCGTTTCGCCGTTCAGCCAGTTCTGATAGAAGCTGAACACGCAGGCGCGTTCGCCCGGCGTGGGCGCCACCAGCGGGGCAAAGGGTGCGGCATCGGGCGCATCGTACACTCCCACGACCGGAATCGCGGGTCCGGCAATGGACAACAAACGACCGGGATCGGGCTGCATCGCAGTTCTCCCCTTTCGTCTTTGTTCGGCACGTACAGGGTGTGACAGGCGGGCTGGAGCCGAGCCCGGATGCCACCCACCTGCTAGAATCAATCGGAAATCCGAGCCAGTCTCTTGGCCAATGCGATCTTTTCCGCCAGTTGACCCTCGCGAAAGATCATGATGCGCTGTGCCTGGGGTGAGCCCGCCCCATGCATCGATTCTACCAGCGCTGTGCCACCGGTCATTGCCTCGATCAACCGTCCGATCTTGATCCGATCGATGACCGGAATGTCCTGCACCCCCACAAAATACTTTCGAACCAGGTTGCCTACCTCTTCACTGTTGAGGTCGTGCTCGCTAGGGAGGGTGGCGATGTAGCCGCCCGCCAGGTCAAGCGCCAGCCGCGCCACCTCAAAGTGGAACCGCGTCACGTTCTGCTTGCACACATTCGCCAACATTGTATCCACCATGTACGCGCCCGAGGGTGTTGCCCATCCTTCTGCCGAGCAAGCAATGGACGAGCTGTAGAGCGTCTCTGACAGGTGGATCATCTCAGTGATCTTGTCGCGAACATGCGAGGCCCTGGCCGTTCCCTGGATCTGCGACAGGTACGCCACGGCCCCGGTGAGCACATCCATCAACCCCGTCTTGCAAGCGCCATAGTTGGCTCGATGGTGAGCAGCAAAGCGGTAAACGAGGTCACCCGTGAAAGCGGTTTCGCCATCCATGAACACCCGCTCGGCCGGAACGAACACATCGTCAAACACGATCACGGCCTCACCGCCGACGGAAGCGAAAGATGGATTCCCCGCGTCGATGGTTTCCAGGTTATCGCGACGGCTGTCGTTTGCTTGCCGGCCAAAGATCATGCGGATGCCGTGTGCGTCCACGGGGATTGCACATACAACGGCATAGTCGCGGCTCGCCTCGTCCAGGGCCGTCGTGGGCATGATCAGGATTTCGTGCGAGTTCACGGCACCGGTCATATGCAACTTGGCCCCGCGGATGACGATGCCGTCACCTCGGCGCTCAACCACGTGCAGGTACTGATCAGGATCGGCCTGCTCTGCCGGTCCTTTGGACCGATCTCCCTTGGGGTCGGTCATGGCGCCGACGACCATCAAGTTCTCGTCCTGAACGTACACCAGCCAGTCTTTGAAGCGGGCCAGGTAGTCGGTGCCGAGCTTCTGGTCGATCTCGTACGCAACCGAATAGACGGAGTTTATTCCGTCCAACCCGACACATCGCTGAAAACACGTGCCGGTCTTTTGCCCCAGGACGCGCAGCAACTTGATCTTCTTCACGAGGTCGCCAATGTCCTGGTGGACGTGGGTGAAGCGGCTGATGGTGCGCCCCGTCAGGTGTGATGTGGCAGTGGCCAGTTCCCTGTGCTTCTCGTCTCGCGCCAGCGCATACGTCATGGCCGCCGCCCGAACGTGGGGCGATGTGGCCGGGTGCCGCGTAACGTCCTTGATTCGCTTCCCCCGGTAGTACACCTCGGGATTCAGTTGCCTGAGACTCTCTTTGTATGCAGCGCTTCCGTCAATTCTCATCCTCACATCCCTCTCACTTTCATCTGCCCACGGATGTGGTACAAACCAACGCCTGGTCGGCTCAGCCATTACTGGACATCGAAAACAGGCCATAGATCGCGATGGCAGCCGGACGGTAGCAGAATCCCTGCGACCTGTCCACTGCACAATAGCAGGCGCCGTCGCAGGCGAATCCTTTACCGCGGCGCCTAGCGGGACAGCCAGCCGCCGTCGACGAAAATAGTCTGTCCGGTCACATAGCTCGATGCGTCCGACGCCAAATAAATGGCAGCCCCCACGACGTCATCGGTCGCCGCGAAGCGGCCGAGGGGGGTTTGGTCCAAGAGCGCTGGCCCCAGCCGTGGGTGATCGCGAAGGCCAGCAGTCATGTCAGTAGACACGTAAGCCGGGCCGATGGCGTTGACCCGCACCCCTTGCTCGGCCCACTCCAGGGCCAGCACGCGGGTCATGGCCTCTACGCCCGCCTTGCTGGCGCAGTAGGCTGCCAGACGGGGCAGGCCCACGCGTGCGCCGATGGACACCAGGTTGATGATGCTCCCCTGTCCGGCTCTGACCATGAGCTGGCCGACCGCGCGAGCCATCAAGAACGTGCCCGTAAGATTGACATCCAGGACGCGCCGCCAGTCGGCCTCAGTGATCTTCAGTGCGCCGGTATAGACCGGGCTGATCCCGGCACTGTTGACCAACACGTCGATGTGGCCAAAGGCGTCGAGTACACGTTCAGTGATCATCTCGATGTCCGGCGTGCGGCCGACATCGGCCGCAACGGCCAGCCCTCGCTGTTCTCGAGCCTCAATTTCCCGCACGACAGCTTCCAGGTCGGGGAGCGTCCGGCTGGCGACAGCCACGTCCGCACCTGTATCGGCCAGGCCAAGGGCAATGGCCCGCCCGATGCCGCGCGACCCACCCGTTACCAGGGCGATCTTGCCCACCAGTGAAAAGCGATTATTGATCATGGTCAGTTCTACAGGTGACTGTATCCTCTCCAGTCACGCCGGGTAGCGTGCGATGGCCGGCTGCACGCTACCCGGCGCTCTGCATCTCTTGCGCAGGACCGCCCGCGAAGCGGTAAAATCCGGCTCCGCGCCGGGGTCGTTCGCACGGCACCTACATCCGCAGGAGCTGGCCGGGCGCGGAGAGCGCGTCGTGGAGAGCCACCGTGAAGCGCGCTCCCGTAGCGCCATCCACAACCCGATGGTCATAGGCAATAGAAAGGGCGATCTCGGGCACGCTCACCACTTTGTCGTCCGCCAGGATGAGACGCTCCCGAGGCGCTCCGATAAAGATGATGGCACTGTGGGGAGGGTTGATCAGCGGCGTCCCCCATTCGACCCCGAACATGCCGAGGTTGGAGAGCGTGATCGTTCCCCCCGCAGAGTCATTCGGCACAAGGCGATTGGCCTGTGCCCGCTCGGCCAGACCGCGGATTGCCTCGTCGATATCAGACAGGCCCAGAGCCTGGCAGCCCTGGACGACGGGAGCAACCAGACCGCGCGGAGTGTCAATGGCCACGGCGACGTTCACGTCCGTGTAGGCCACCATGCCATCGGCCCGATACTCGGCATTGACCAGCGGATGTTCAGGGATGACGCGGGAGGCCAGGTAGAGCACCAGGCTCGTAAAGCCTACCGGCCGCTCAGACTCTTTCAGCGTTGCGTGCGTGGCAAGTAGCTGCGACGCATCGAAGCGCATCGTCTGCACAAACTGCGGTATCTCGCGCCAACTCTGTTCCATGGCCCGCGTCATGGCTTTTTGGATGGCAGTCTGTTCTATCACCCGATAAGCCGGTCCGGCCTTTGCTCTCGCGGCATCCTCCACATCTCCTTCGGTAATCAGGCCGCCGGGCCCTGTCCCTTGCACATCGGCGATCTCGATTCCAAGCTCGGCCGCCAGGCGCCTGGCCCGCGGTTGCGCCATCGCTCGCTTTGGCCGCGCAGCGACGCCCGCCGGGGCACCTTTGCCTTGCACAGGCTCGCCCGGCGCCGGGGCAGTTTCTTGCACTGCTTCACGCTGGAGATCAGCCATGGCCTGTTCGAGAACCTCGGGATCCTGCGCTTCGCCAATGTCCCAGCAAAGAGCCAGCACCGTACCGACAGGCACCGGTGAACCGGTGCCTGCCGGAACCAAGATGCGGGCCAACACCCCGTCGAACTTGGCCTCCACACCCAACGAGCTTTTTTCGGTCTCAACCTCGTAGATCAGGTCCCCGGTATCAAAGGTGTCTCCCTCGGATACGTGCCAGAAGGTGATGGTTCCTTCTTGCATTACCTGGCCGAACCGGGGTAGTATCAGGGTGCGCATCCAGAGCCTCCTACGCTGTGCCGCCGCGACCGAGTTCGCGAATGCCAGCCAGGATGTCTTTGACCTGCGGGATGCACATCGCCTCCAGGCGGATGCTCTGGGGAATGGGCACATCTTGACCGCAGACCCGCTTGATCGGTGCCTCTAGGGAGTACAGCGCCTGTTCGGCCACACGCGCGCTGATCTCGGCGCCAACTCCGCCCGTGACAGGCGCCTCGTGAGCTATCAACAACCGGCCGGTCTTTTCCACCGAGGCCAGTACGGTATCCATGTCCAGAGGAGCAACCGTGCGCAGGTCGATGACCTCACAAGAAATGCCCTCTTCCGCTGCCTTCTCGGCGGCCTCGAGGGCCTTGTGCACCATATGGGAGTAGGTTACGATCGTCACATCCGCTCCTTCGCGGGCGATGCGCGCCTGTCCGAAGGGCACCAGGTGGTCGCCATCGGGAACCTCACCCTGAGTCGCGATTAGGGCCTTGTGGGTCAAAAAGACAACAGGGTTATCATCCCGGATGGCCACCTTCAGCAGTCCCTTTGCGTCGGCCGGAGTGGCCGGAAGGGCGACTTTGAGCCCGGGAGTGTGCAACAGCCACGCCTCGGGGCATTGTGAGTGCTCCGCGCCGGCACCGCCCATCGCACCAATGGCCCCGGCGATGACGAGAGGTACTTTGTACAGGCCGCCGTGCATGTAGCGCCACTTGGCAGCCTTGTTCACCACCTCGTCCATGGCCACGCCGACGAAATCAGCAAATTGCAGGTCGACAAATGGACGTCTGCCGGTGATAGCAGCCCCGACACCCGCGCCCACGATCATGGTCTCGGAGATCGGTGTGTCGATGACCCGGGATTCGCCGAATTTGTCAAGCAATCCCGCTGTGGCGCCAAACAGGCCGCCGATCAGGGCAACATCTTCACCCATGACAAATACAGTGGGATCTCGCTCCATCTCCTCAGAGAGGGCTTCCGACAGCGCCTGCCCATAGCTCTTTACACTCATGTTGGTTGCCTCCTCAGACGTATAGGTCTTCAAAGATGCGCTCCCGGCCAGGGGCGGGTGCACTCTCGGCTTTGGCGATAGCTTCTTCCATCTCCTGTTGGATTGTGGCCTTCATCTGGTTCAGTTGCCCATCGGTCAGCAGGTCTTCTTGTACAAGCCGCTGCGGATAAACCACCAGAGGGTCGCGGCGCTTGCCTTCCTCCAGCACGCTGGGGTCGCGGTAGGTGCAGGGATCGCCCTCAAAGTGACCGCGGAAGCGAAAGCACTCGGCCTCGATCAACGTAGGGCCTTCGCCCTTTCTGGCTCGTTCCACGGCCTCGGCTACAACACAATACGTGACCTCCGGATCCATGCCGTCAACCCACTTGCCGGGGATGTCATAGCCAAGGGCACGTTTGTAAATCTGGCCTGCTGTCGCATTGGCGGTGCAAGTGGACACGGCCCATCCGTTGTTTTCACACAGGTAGATAACCGGCAGCTTTTTCAGCGCCGCGAAATTCAGGGCCTCGTGGAAGGTGCCGCGGTTCGCCGTGCCATCGCCAAAGAAACACAGAACAACCTGATCGGTCCCTCGCTGCTTGATGGATAGGCCGGCTCCTGCAGCGATATGAAATGAGCCTCCCAGCGTTCCACTCTGGCCCAAGACACCCACTTCGGGCCAGGCGATGTGGACGATCCCGGCGCCCTTGCCACGCGTTGTTCCTTCCATGGTGCTCAGGAAGTCGCCATAGACCTTGGACACCGGCACCCCCTTGGCAATCTCGTAGCCTACACCGCGGTGTGCGTACAGCAGGTAATCATCCTTGCGCAGAGCCGCGATGGCCCCTGCCTGGACTCCCTCCTGACCGCGGCCCGCGTGGTGAAAACCGGCGATTTTGCCCTGATCGAACAACCGGAGCAGGTTCTCCTCAAAGATATTCATGCGCATCATGGTTTCCAGTAGCTGAACGCGTTGTTCAGTTGTCAGCATTTGTTCAACGGTCATTGTTGCCTCCTCTTCTCAACATATTGGTGCGCTTCTGCCGACAGATCAGCCGAAAGATCGACGATGCAGTACCCTCCTTTCTCCAGGAAGCATGGGAGCGTCGGTTGATGGGGAACTGATGCCGTGCCGGTTGAAGGCCGGCCTCAGCAAGGCGAGGATAGAGACAGGAACGAGGAGTCGCTCAGACAGGACAGCACCGAAGAGCGGATGGCACAGCATCAACTGACCGCTCAAGACTAGCCCAGGTTGCCGGTGCAACGCTGCCAAGGACTCCTCACTTTTCGAAAAGGCGAGCGTCTGCCATTCTATCATCCCAAGGACGAGATGTCAAACTCGAAGAAGTAACCGTCACCGGCCGGGGACATGTCCGCCTCCCGTACCGCCGCCGTTTCAAGGCTGTATCCTCTGCGCACAGCCAGTTCATGGGCATCTTGCTCCGGTCGTAGCTGCCGAGCTGCCTCGGCTACGGGGTGCTGTTGGGCGCTGTAGCTCCAGTTGCAGGCTTGCAGGGCGCGCTGTGTACGGGCCATTTCGCGGACCTCGGCACAGAGTTCTCTCTCAAGTACAATGCACCACAATTCGCGTTTTGGCCCACCTCTGTTGTGGGCAAGAGATACCCCACTTCGAAGGCCTACCCTTACGTTCCTCCGGCTGGTTCACCTCCTTTCTCTTGGCTTTCATGTCCCAGCGTGAGACGGTTACGACCGACCAAGCCCGTCAAGTATACGGCATAGGGCAGGCTGTGTTATAATGAGCGGGGCCTGTCCCGATGGCTTCTTGCGGCAGGTGCCCGCTCTTCCCTGTCTCTACGACCGAGTTCGCCGGCCACGACTGGGGCGATGCCAGCCATGCGGTGCGGGCCGCGGAACCGACTGCCACGGTGGAGAAAAATGAATCCTGGATTGCTGGGCTTGTTACACCCCAACTGCGCGGCGCACGATCGTGCCCTTCAACCGGGCAAACTGCCGTCGGTCCAGGATCACCAGCTCCTCGAGGGTCACCGGTGAGTGGGTCAGGATCTCGTAGCCGTCCTCCGTAATGAGCACGGTGTCCGAGTGGCGAAAGCCGCCCACCCCCTGCACATAGATGCCCGGTTCGATGCTGACCAGCATGTGGGGCGCGAGCACGTCCTGGCTGCCAGCCGCGACCCACGGTCCCTCGTGATTGCCCAGCCCAAAGCCGTGGCCTGTGCGATGCAGCAGGTAGTCACCAAGCCCCTCGGCGCGCAGAAATCCATTGGCCGCCTCGTCCACTTCTGCACACGCCACGCCGGGGCGGAGCAGGGCAAAGGCGCGCTCGCGCGCCGTGCGCATGGTGGCAAACATCTCTTTCATCTGCGCCGTCGGCGGCGCCAGGAAATAGGTCCGCTCACACTCTGCGCCGTAGCCGTTTACCCGCATGAAGCTCAACCCGATGTGCGGCCCATCCATCAGCCGGTCGGCCACCGACGGCACTCCGTGGGGCATGGCACTCGCCGGCGCCGGCCAGGTTGCCGTCAGCACGCTCGTCGTCAAGGGGTCAAAGGTCGTGTTCTTGATGATCTCCGTCTGCACGGAGCGCCCCAGGGAAAAGATCTCGATCTCGGAGACGCCATAGTACGAGGATGCCAGGATCTTGGCCATGCCCCGGTCCGCATAGTGGGCCGCACGGCGCAGCATCTCAACCTCGGCCGGCGATTTGCGCAGGCGCAGCGTCTCGACGAGGGGCAGGGTCTGCGGGTCCAGGGCCCGCAAGGTCTCTGCGATCTCTTGTGGCAGCGTCGGCTCCACGCCCAGCGCCTGCACCCCGGCCAGCATCTCGCATAGGCGCTCGGGCCAGCCCTCGCCGGGTGGCGACGGATAGTCCCAGTAGTGGCGGACCTCGCCGACGTTGGGCGCCGCGGCCAGGTGCTCCTGCTCGAGGGCGGGCACGAGCAGGCTGGCCGGCCCGCTGGGGCGCACCAGGACAAAGAAGGGGCGCTCGAGCGGCATATAGACAACACCTGTCAGATAGTAGATGCTCGCCTCGGCCGAGACCAGAAACAGGTCCAGGTCGTGGGCGCGCACAGCGGCCTGGAGCTGCTCCATGCGCCGGATATACTCTTCCTTGCCGATGATCATTGCTGGCCTCCTTCCGAAGCTGCGTATTGTAGAAGTGTGGCAAACACCCGGGGACCGAGCTCCGAATCGCTCTTTTCCGGGCAGTGACGGCCGCCGGGCGCAAAGAAGAACTCGCCCTGGTGCAGAGCATAGTCCGCCTCCACGCCCAGGCCCTCCCACGGGTCCATCTCCCCGGCGACATAGACGATGGGGATCTCGAGGGAGTCAAGCGCGGCCCTGGGCGACCACGCCGGGCGGGTCGCCGAGCGCGGCTGCTGCTCACCAAAGAGCGCCCGGCACTCGGCGACAAACTCGTCGTAGGTGCGGTCGAAAACCCCACCCGGCTCCGCACTGATCTCAAAGACACCCGTCTCGTCGCACTGTTGGAAGCGCCACGTGCGCCAGGTGTAGTGCATGGTGAGCGCCTCCTCGCGTGACAGCGACCGCTTGCTGTTCGACACGGCATAGTTCCACCCTGCCTGGTCGGCGATGTTGTCGTCCATCCAATGGAGCGCCTTGAGAAAGCCGGTGGTCGGAAGGCGCGCGGCCAACTTGAACAGGGGCAGGTATGGCTTGTATTGCTCGTACTGGGCCATGCCATGCAAAAAAGCGGCCAGGAACTCGCGCTCCAGCCAGGTCTGGTCAAACATCTCGTTGGGGTGCAGCGCCGCGATGTGCCCGGCCAGGCGCTGGTAGGCATCCTCGCCAAAGATGACGCGCAACTTCTTATCGTACGCATCCATCGTGAAGGGCCAATCGACGACGCCGCTGGAGGAGAGGATGGCGTCCAGGTCGTCCGGATAACGCGCCGCCAGATCGACGACCAGGCCACCGGAGTAGCTGTATCCGGCCGCTGCCCAGGGGCCTGTATACTCCTTTTTCAGGTCCTGGATAACGGCGTGAAAATCGGCCAGCGCCTGATCGACGGTGACGTAGGCGGGCACGCTCTGGTCCGCATCGAGCGATAGGCTCTCGCCGTAGCCGCGGTGCTCGGCCTGGATAAAGACGACGTCGGGAGGCGAGCCGTAGGCTTCATACAGGCTGCTGAGGCGGCGGTCGGTCAGATTCCCCTCGCCGCCGAGGACAAAGAGCACCGGCGAGCCGGCAGAGGCGCCGGACGGCTGGAGGATGTCGACGTACTGCTCAAAGGAAGGTCCATCGGGCAGAGCATGGTCGAGGGGCTGCGTAAAGGACACCTGGCGGATCGGATACTCGGGCTCGGGTCGGGGCCACACAGTCCAGAGGATGGCGACGACGACGATCAGGAGTAGAGCGAACATCACGGACTTCTTCATTGAACTCCTCCAGAAACAAGACCCTGTATAACGCACCCGAGAAATAGGCGCGTGACGGCCTGACTGCAACGGACGCGCTTCTTAACTTGTCGCTACGAGTATATCACACCTGGCCGTTCTTGGAAAATGTGACTGGCCCCCCCGGTATCTCACCTCAGTGATTTGAGGATTTGACAAAGCGATTGCCTGGGTGTATACTCCATTCAAGTTATGGAATATTCAAGAAAGGGAATCGACGATGAAAGCCGCGAATGGGTTTAAAGCGCAGGCTCAGCTTTTCCGGGCTCTATCGCACCCGGTGCGGCTGCGCATCCTGGATATCCTGTCCCGGCAGGAGGCCTGTGTCTGCCACCTGACCGAGATCCTCGGCCAGCGCCAGCCCTACGTCTCGCAGCAGCTGGCCACCCTCCGCGAGGCAGGCCTGGTGACGGACCGTCGCGATGGTACGCTCATCTACTACCGGTTGGCCGACGAGCATCTGGCCCGGCTGCTCGGCGAGAGCAGAACACTGATTGAGGACCTGAACGGAGCGGATCTCACCTTTCCGGCAGCACCTCCCGAGGTATTGGACGGCTGCCCCTGCCCGCGCTGCCAGGGGGAAGCGTAATTGTTTTTATTTGGTCGTAAATATTCAATTTCTGGAATATTAGCTCGTCAGGACGGCAATACGACAACGGAGGTCTGAATGTCAATTGGAGAGTGGATCGTCACCATGTTGCAATCGGGCGCGGGGAGCCTGGCTTCGTACCTGGCAGCCCACGTGCTCCTGTGCCTCGTGCCGGCGTTTCTCATTGCCGGGGCCATGACTGCTCTCATCCCCAAGGAGGCCATCACCCGCTACCTGGGGCGGAACGCCTCCCCCTGGGTTTCTTATCCCATGGCGGCCGTGGGTGGCTTTGTGTTGGCCGTCTGTTCGTGCACCATCCTGCCCCTCTTTGCCGGCATCTATCGCCAGGGCGCCGGACTGGGGCCGGCCATCACGTTCCTGTTCGTCGGCCCGGCCATCAACATCCTGGCCGTGAGCTATACCGGGGTCGCCATCGGCATGGACATTGCCGTGGCGCGCATCATCCTCTCGGCGCTGTTCGGCGTGGGCATCGGCCTGATCATGGCCTTTATCTTTCGCCGCGACGATCAGGCCCATAACCAGGCAGCGGCCGCCGACGGGGCCTTTGCTGCGGGGGCGAGCATCAAGCGGGCGTCGCTCATCTTTTTGCTGCTGCTGCTGGCGGGGCTCATCGTCGGCACGCTGGCCGTGGATCTGTTCACCACGAGCTATGCCCAGGTGACGCTGCCGGTGGGCAATACCGAGCGGTGGCAGGCGACCCTCGACTGGCTGGTGCCCTACGACGCCAGCCAGGGCCAGGAGGGCGTGTCGGTTCAGGGTGCGCTGCTCATCGGGCTGCTGGCCCTCATCGGCGTGACGGCCTGGAAGGGGCTCAACACCATCGACGAAGGCTTCAACCGCTGGTCGTGGGTTGCCCTGGGGCTCATTGCCTTGACGCTGCTGGTGGCAGCCCTGCGGGTGACTCCTGCCGCCGGCGGGCTGGTGGTCAGCATCACGGGGCGGTTCATCGGGGAGCTGCTGGTCATCGGCGCCGTCGTCGTCGTCGCCTGGAAGGGCCTGGATGAGTATGAAGTCCAGGAGTGGCTGTGGGAGATGTGGCGCTTTGTGAAGCAGATCTTTCCGCTGCTTATCGTCGGCGTCTTTGTGGCCGGCATGGTGCGGGTCATTATCCCCCGCTCCCTCATCGAAGCGCTGGCCGGGCAGAACACGCTCCTGGCCAACGTCGTGGGGGTGGTCTTTGGGGTGTTCATGTACTTCCCGACGCTGGTGGAGGTGCCCATCGCCAACATGTTCCTGGGGCTGGGCATGCACCGGGGCCCGCTGCTGGCCTACCTGATGTCCGACCCGGAGCTGAGCGTGCAGAGCATCCTCATCACAGCCAAGATTATTGGCAACAAGAAGACCTGGGTGTACGTCGGCTGGGTGGCGCTGTTCAGCACCCTGGCCGGGCTGATCTATGGCGCCTGGGTGGACGGTGCCAGCGTCTGGCTCATCGGCGGCTACCTGG
>DAOUHB010000046.1:0-15928 GCA_034428935.1 Anaerolineae bacterium
CCGATAAAGTAGTAGGTCAGCGCCGCGGGATCGTACCACCACGCCTGCCAGGCCTCGGGCGTGCCCTGGTTCCTGGCCCATTCGATGCTGGCCGAAAAGTAACCGATGACCGCCTCGAACCAGACGTACAGCCGCTTGCCCTCGTAGCCGGGCAGGGGCAGGGGAATGCCCCAGTCGATGTCGCGGGTGATGGGCCGCCCGTGCAGGCCCGACTGGACATAGTTCCGGGCAAAGTTGATGACCTGCGGCCGCCAGTGCTCCTTGCCCGTCGAAAGGTAGGCCTCCAGCTCGTCGTGCAGCCGCGCCAGGTCCAGAAAATAGTGCTCGGTGTCGCGCACTTCCAGCGCGGTGTCGCCGCTGGCCTTGCTCCGCGGACCGATGAGCTCCGACGGCTCCAGCAGCTTGCCGCAGTTGTCGCACTGGTCGCCGCGGGCGTCGGGGAACCCACAGTTGGGACAGGTGCCCTCCACGTAGCGGTCGGGCAAGAAGCGGCCCTCCTGCGGGCTGTAGAGCTGCCGCTGCACCTCTTTGTAGAGGTAGCCGTTCTCCAGGGTCTTTAAAAAGATGCCCTGCGAGACCCGGTGGTGGTTCTCCGTATCCGTGTGGGTAAAGAGATCGAAGGTCAGCCCGATCTGCTGGTAGGTCTCCAGGAAGGTTTTATGGTAGCGCTCAAAGATCTCCCGCGGCGTCACCCCCTCCGCGTCGGCGCGGACGGTGATGGGCGTGCCATGGGCGTCGGACCCGGAGACCATGAGCACGTCGTTGCCGGCGAGCCGCTGGTAGCGGGCAAAGATATCGGGCGGCAGGTACGCACCGGCCAGGTGGCCCAGGTGCTGGTAGCCGTTGGCATAGGGCCAGGCAACTCCGATCAGGATTTTGCGGGCCATGTTGTTCCTCCTTAAACAATAGAAAAAGAGCGAGGGTGTGCCCTCGCTCTGCTGGCATCATTCGGGTGCCGGCGCGCAGGCGCGCCAAAGCAGCAAGGGACTCAATCGGCGTGCATTTCGCTAACCTGGGGGCGGGCCCCCATCATGCCCTTGGCCGCCGAGGAACGACGAAACCTGCTCACTTGCCACGACTCGCTCACAGCGATCCCTCTCGTCTCCTACCCTTCACATCATCCGTCATCGCCGCGCATTGTACCACATCCCCGTGCAAAAAGCAAGTCGCCGGTCGACGCCTCGCCTGCCAGGCACCAGCCCGCAGACCATTGCATTCCACGGCAAAGGATGGTATAATCCCGGGGCCAATGACCGGAGGCACGGGGTAGAGTGTCCCCACACTATGGCGATCCTTGTGTGAGAGGTCTGCATGCTGGAACTACTCGTCTTCCTGCCGTTCCTCGTTCCGGTCGTCGTCGCCAACCTGAGCGAGCGGCACCGGCAGACGCCCTATACAACCGCCGATGCCGGCACCCAGCGTCTCATCGACAACGGCCTGCGCTTCCTGCCCCACGTCCTCCTGGCCGCCATCAACCTCAGCCTCCTGGCCGTCGCCGCCCTGGCCCTCCTCAATGCCCTGGCCCAGCAGTTCATGCCCGACCTCGTCGAGGAATCGGCCATGGATCTGAACTGGGGCGCCGTGGCCGTGGCAACCCTGCTGACCGGCATCCTGGCCTTTTTGCCCTTGATCGCCGGCATCCGCCGCTGGCTGGCGCGTTTCCTGCCCATCGACCCCGACTCGCCCGTCCACATGACGGCCCTGGTCCTGGCCGTCCAGATGATCGGCCTCAGCCTGGCCCAGATGGCCCTCATCGGCAGCCTGGAGAACCTGGCCACCGCGGGCCTGGAGCTTACCCCCTGGGACGTGCTCCTCTCGGGGCTGCCGCTGTTCCTCTTTGGCGTCATCGGCGTCGGCCTCTGGATCCGGCGGGATATCGGCGCCACCGCCCGGCGCCTGGGCCTGCTGCGGCCCACCTGGCAGCAGCTCCTCCTCGCCCTGGGCGTCACCGTCCTGCTCCTGGGCCTCGACCTGGTGGTCAACCTGCTGTGGGCCGAGGTGGACCCCTTCGGCTACGAGCTCATGGACCAGGTCATGCGCAGCCTCTTTGGCGGCCTGGGGACCGTCGTCGGCGCGGTCGCCCTCGGTCTTTCGGCGGGTATCAGCGAAGAGACCCTGTTCCGCGGCGCCGTCCAGCCCCGCCTGGGCATCGTGCTGGCCGCCGTGCTGTTTACCATCGGCCACCTGCAATACAGCCTGACCCCTGCCACCCTCGAGGTCCTGCTCATCGGCCTCATCCTCGGGCTGGTGCGCAAGCGCACCAACACCACCGTCTGCATCGTCATCCACGCCCTCTACAACATGACAGGTGCGCTGCTGGGGGCCTGGTAGAACGCGAGGCCAGGGGATGGAGCACAGCGACCTCCGCGAGCGCCTGAGACGCCTGGGCGTGATGCGCGGCGCCGAGAGGGTGACCCCGCCGCCGCGCCGCAAGCCGCGGCCCATCGAGGAGCTGCTGCCGGGCGAGATCCTGGCCACCGAACAGGGGGTTTGTTTCCTGCACCGCGAGCACTATCCCCTCGACTACCGCCACGGCGGCCTGTCCCTGTCGGCCCTGCTGGAACACCCCGCCGACGTGGCCGCGCTCCTGGCCCGCGACGAGCGCCTGGCCGCCCTGGACCCCACCCGTTGGGCCTTTGTCGACACCGAGACCACGGGCCTGGCCGGCGGCACCGGCACCTATGCCTTCCTGGTGGGCGTTGGCCTGTTCGAGGGCGACGGGTTCACCATCCACCAGTACTTCATGCGGGACTATGACGAAGAGCCCGCCCAGCTCCATGCCCTGGCCGGCGTCCTGGATCGCCTGGGCGCCGTGGTCAGCTTTAACGGCAAGAGCTTTGACATGCCCCTCCTGGAGACCCGCTTTACCATGACGCGCCAGGCGCCCCGTCTCAGCGGCGCGCCCCACCTCGACCTGCTGCCCGTCTCCCGGCGCATCTGGAAGCACCGCCTGGAGTCGTGCGCCCTCTCCAACCTGGAAGAAGCGGTCCTCGGCGTGCGGCGCGCCCAGGAGGACGTGCCCGGCTGGCTCATCCCCGGGCTGTATGGGGACTATGTGCGGAGCCGCGACGCCAGAGAGATGCCGCGCATCTTTTACCACAACGCCCAGGACATCCTCTCCCTGGTCGTCCTGGCTGCCCGGCTCTCCTCGTTGCTAACCCATCCCCTGGCATCGAGCCAGGACGGCGACATCCCCGGCGAAGACCTCTACGGACTGGGTCGCCTGCTCTGCGATCTGGGGCAGGGCGATCGCGGCCAGGTGGCCCTCGCCCGGGCGGTGGAGGGCTGCCGCCTGCGCTCGGTGCGCGAGCTGGCCATGCGCGACCTGGCCTACCTGCTCAAGCGCCAGGAGCGCCGCGACGAGGCCCTGCCCTGGTGGCAGCGCCTGGCCCGCGAAGAGGGCGCCATCTATGCTTTCGAGGAGCTGGCCAAGCACTACGAGTGGCACGCCCGGGATATCGCCCAGGCCCTGGCCTGGACCGAGGAAGCGCTGGCCCTCGTCCAGGGCTGGCCGCCGGGACCGCGGCGCCGCGAGGCCCTGGCCGACCTGGAGCACCGCCTCAACCGCTTGCGCCAGCGACTGGCGCTGGGTTCGTAGTAACGGCTTCAGCCGTGCTGGCAGGCTACTGGCCGGTCCCGGTGATCTGGGCCCATAGGTGGTCGGGCACCTGCACGGCCACCACCTCGCCGCGGGCGCACACCTCGCCGCCCACCGAGAGCGTGGTGTGCACCACCACCTTGCGCCCCTTGACCTCCTTGACCTGCGCCCGCAGCTCCAGGGGGCCTTCTATGGGCGTCGGCCGCAAATAGTCCACGTGCAGCGAGCCCGTCAGGAAACGGAGGGGCGGATCGGTGTCCATCTCGCGTCCCTGCGCGCGATACATGGCCGCCGCCGCGGTGCCCGTGCTGTGGCAATCGATGACCGAGGCGATGAGCCCACCGTACACGTAGCCGGCGACGGCCGTGTGGTACGGCCTGGGATAAAAGGTCGCCACCGCCTCGTCGCCATCCCAATAGCTCTTGATCTGGTAGCCGTGCTCGTTGAGCCGCCCGCAGCCATAGCACACCGCCGCCTCGTCGGGGTAATAGTCCTGGAAAGCCTTCTCTGTCACGCGACCTCTCCTTGAGCCTTGATCGGAAGCAGGGCGCCCGGCCTGCGCCAACCGCTGTGTCCTGGGGGTGCGCCCTGGCCCCAGAGGTAGGATCGTAAAGAAAACGGGCCGGGCAACCTGTGCGACGAATGCCCGGCCCGCGCCTCTGTCTCTGCCAGCAGCCTGAGGCCAGGCCTAGTCCTCGATCTGCATCACCAGATAGTTCTGAATGCCGATCTGCTCGATCTGGTCGAGCTGCGCCTCGATCCAGTCGACGTGCTCCTCTTCGTCCTCCAGGATCTCTTCCAGCAAGTCGCGGGTGCCGTTGTCTCCCACTTCCCTGGCCAGCGCGATGGCTTCGTTGTACATGGCAATGGCATCGAACTCGGCCTGCCGGTCGTTGCGCAGTTGCGCTTCGACGTTCTCGCCGATGTGGATGGCGTGCAGCTTGCTGACGATGGGCCGCCCTTCGAAAAAGAGGATGCGGCCGATGAGCTTTTCGGCGTGCCGCATCTCCTCGATGGCGCGCGCTTCCACCTTCTTGTGAAGGCGCTCGTAACCCCAGTCGTCACCCATCTCCGAGTGCACCATGTACTGGTTGATGGCCGTGAGCTCTTCCGCCAGCAGCTCGTTCAGCTTGGCAAGGACTTGATCGTTCCCTTTCATGATTCCTCCTGTTTGCGGGACGTGATTGTGCGGGCCGGCCAGGGCCCGCTTGGTTCTGTTCCCTAGTATAATCAAAATTCCAGACTAAGGCAAATGGGGAGCCCCCGGCAGAAAAGCCAGCCAGGCGTCCTGGGGTGGGATAATGGACGGCGGGGCCGCCAGCGGCGCCCAGAAGACCGCGAAGCGGTGATTGTCGGCCTCGACGGCCCACCGTTCCGGCGTCTCGCCCCGAAACTCGAAGAGATAGAAGTGTCGCCTTTGCCGGCCCGTGAGGGTGCTCGCCGGCACCCAGCCCAGGATCGCCATCGACCGGTACTGCGGATCGGGCCAGCGATCCCACTCCTCCCAGAGCACCTGGCGAAACGCACCCGCCTCCCGCTGGAGGGCAACGATGGCACCCCGCGGCAGGCTGGCCCGGTCAAAGCTGCTGGTGTCGGGCCGGGCATAGACCCTGGTCGCATTAGCCACAGCAAAGGTGCCCTCCGGCAGCCGGTCTTCGGCGACGGCCAGGGGGCGACCCGCTTCCGACATCTGCAGGCCCGTCTCCTCGGCCACCTCACGGCTGGCGGCAGCCCCCGGGGTTTCGCCCGGCTCCACGGTCCCCGCCGGGATCTGGACCCCGGCATAGGGATGCTTGAACAGAAGCAGCTCTGGCCCCGCCGCGGTGGGGCGCAGCACAAAGCACGTGACCTTGTCTATCACTTCTTCCCCGTGGGCGATTCCCGGCGGGACAGGCCTTCGGCCTGCCCGTCCATCAAGAAGCCCGGCTGCTTTTGCAGCCGGGCCTCAACCTCTACTCCTCGCCGGCTACTGGGCCGGTTTGTGGCACAGCAGGCACTGCTCCACGATATAGTTCACGTGGTTGCGGGGCGCCGGCTCGATGTTGCCCGCCGGATCGTGGCAGTCCAGGCAAAAGGCCTCGCGGCCGTCCACGTTGTGCGGCACCTGGGCCGCCAGCTCCACCAGGAAGCTCGCCGACTCGACGAAACCCTCGGGCGTGTGGCAGACGTTGCAGCCACCCGGCAGGTGGTTCGGCGGCGGCTCGTGGCAGTTGGAGCACACGAACTCCAGGTCGGCATCGTCGTCCTGGTGGCACGATTCGCAAGACACCTGCAGGTGGGCGCCCTCCAGCGGCACGGGGTGCAGCTCCGGGGGCAGCGTGGCGTCGCTAAAGGTCGTCGGCACGTGGCAGTCCTCGCAGCTCGGCCCAAAGTGGGGCACGGGTGCCTCGTGGCAGTTGCCGCAGGTATACTGCAGCCCCACCACCTGCTCGGCGTGGCACGCCGTGCACGAGACCTCGGCGTGGGCGCCCTCCAGCGCGATGGGGTGCACAAAGCCGCCCAGCTCGGCCTGGTCCCAACCCATCGGCGTGTGGCAGCCTTCGCAGTTCTCGCCAAAGTGGGGCTGCGGCGCCTCGTGGCAGTTGGAGCACTCGAACTCGGGTTGGCGAACTCCCTCGTGGCAGTCGTGGCACCACACCTCGGCGTGCTGGCCCTCCAGGGGGATGGGGTGCGGGAATGCGGCGTCCAGCTCGACCTCGGGCCAGCTTTGCCCGTGGCACGACGAGTTGGCGCAAAAGCTCGAGTCGTCGGCGCCAAACTCGATCTCGCCGTGGCACTCGCTGCACGCTTCTTCCGTCGCCTGGAAGCGATGGTCGGCCATAAAGTTGGTCTCCAGGTGCGAGGCCGGCTCGGGAACCGTCCGCACCGGCATGTCGGGCGGGCGCTCGCCGGCGAGGGCCGTGATGGGGATGCTGTGACAGATGTTGCAGTGTAGCCGGATAGAGCTGCCGTCCTCGCTCAGGTGCTTCCCGTCGTGGCAGCGAAAACAGCCGGCAAAGTCCTTGTGCCCCGACTGGTTCGGAAAGTCCTGCCACGTCACGCCCGGCTCGTCAAAGACCAGCCTGTCGATCAAGCCCCGGGCCAGCTCCATGGCCTGCTCGATCTCGGGGCGCCGTTCCTGGGCCACCTGCGGGTATTCGGCCTCGTACTGCACCCGGATCTGTTCCACCGACTGGTAGGCCTCTTCCCGGTCCGCGTAGTTGGCCGTCAGCAGGTCATCCATGTACCGCTTCACCGCGGGAAGGTTGCTGCTCAGGTCCCCCGTCGCCAGGGCGTCGTCGATCAGTTGCTCGGGCGACGAGAAGGGGTGCCCCACCCGGTTGTGGCAGTCCACGCAGTCCATTAACTGCACCTCGCTGGCGGTCAGATCCTCCTCGCTCAGCGGATTGGTGATGTCCACGTATTCCACCGTGCGGCCATCGGGCAGCGTCGTGCGGATCCACGGGATCGAGCCGCTGCGCTCGCCGGCGCTCACGTACTCCACGGGGTTGGCGATGTGCCAGTGGATGCCCAGGCCCAGCCCGAGTGTACGGACGCCCCCCGCCGTCCTGAGGATCAGGTACACCCGCTCCAGCGTGTTCTCCTCGTCCGGCCGGTAGCCCACGAGCTCGCGCACGGTGTCGCCATGAAACGCCGGCGGGTAATGGCACAGCTCGCACGACTCGTTGGCCGGGCGCATGGTCTCCGACTCCAGGGGCCGCTCGTACTGGTCAAAGATCACCTCGGGCAGGTGCCGGAAATGGCTCGCCTTCAGGATAATGTTCTGCAGCGTTCCCACCCGACCCATGTGGCACTCGACGCACTTGATGCTGCCGTGGTACGAGTCCTCAAAGGCTGCGATCTCTTCGGGGTGCACGTCGTGACAAAAGTTGGCGCAGAAGGGCACGCTGTTCGAGTACTCCCACACCTGGATGGCGATGACGCCCAAGATGATGAACCCGACGACGAAGGAAAAGCCGATGAACAGGATCTGGCGAGTAGGGATTCTCCTGGCGTTCGTCTCCTTGTCCTCAGTCACGTAGACCTCCTCCTCCTGATTTCTTTGCTCTGCAACGACGTAGACGTTGGTGTGGCGAGCCTCTCGTGCGCTTCCCCGGCAGTGGACGATCGCTGTCCGCGGGGGCCCGCGTCGCCAGGGCGCACACGCTGATTATAGCCGCTGTCGCCTGGTTCGTCAACCGCGGGCCGGGCGGAAATCGGCGGCCCCGACGTCCCGTGCCTGCCCTGGCTTCTGGTTCGTCGTCACGGCCGCTATGGCCGACCAGGACATCGGAGGTTACTCCTCGGGCGCGCCGAGCTCGATCCAGTGCAGTACCAGCTCCAGCTCTTCGGGAGAAAACTGCCCCGGATGGTCGCCGCTCGATTGCCGGGTGATGAGCAGGCTGGTGTGCCCTTCGCCGCGCACGATGGCCGGGCCGCTCACACCGCCGGCCAGGGCCGCCTCGTAGGTGCGCAGGTCCAGCTCGCCCAGCGTCTCGCTTCCGCCGTGACAGTCGACGCACTTCTGGTCCACCAGGCGCCCGATGCCCCTCTCCCAGGTCACGTCCGCCTCGGGGGGTTGGCCCGCGCCGGGCGTGCTCGTCGGCAGCACGGGCGGCACGGTCGGGAACGGCGTGGGCGTCAGGGGCGCAAAGACGACGATCTCTTCGGCCGGCGGCAGGGTGGCGATGGCCGTCTCTTCGTAGGCCACAAAGAAATAGACCCCGACGAGCATCACGGCGGCCGCCACGGCAAAGGCCGGGACAAAGACCCGCCGCCGCCCGGCCTCGACCTCGGGCGGAGAGCGGCGCGGCGTCCGCCCGGCCTTGATGCGGGCCAGCGCCGCGGGGTGCTCGTCCTGCATCTCTTCCTCGGTGAGATACCCGGTAAAGATGCTCTTGTTGAAATGGCGCAGGTGCACGTGGTAGACGTGCCAGACGATGATGGCCAGCACGGCCAGCGTGGCTTCCAGGCCGTGGGCCACCACGGCCGCGGGGACCACGACACCGGGCAGGATCCTGGTGCTGGCGATGGGGTTCCACAGGATAAAGCCGGTGATGCCCATGACGACGGTGCCCCACACGACGGCCCAATACTCGAGCTTTTCCTCAAAGGTGTAAAAGCCCTGCTGCGGCCGCTCCTTGCGCAGGCCCAGGTTGTACGCCACGGCCTGGAGCGCGTTGCGCAGGTCCTGGACGCCGGGCAGCATGCTCATGGGCGTCCGCAGCACAAAGACGCGGTACCCCACGTGGCCCAGGTGCAAGATCGTCTCCAACATCAACACCACGGCGGCGATGCGGTGCAAGAGCCGCACGAGCTCGATGCCGCCCAGCCCGCCGACGATGGCCTGGGCCAGGTCGGTGGCAAAATAGATCTGCACCAGGCCGGTGACGGCCAGTAGGCTGAAGCTGATGGTCAGCACCCAGTGCTCGATGCGATAGAGGACGGAAAATCGCCGGTAGCGCGCCTGTTCAGCCATTGGCCTGCTCCTTCCCCCTGCGCTCCACGAGTCGTTTCCGTGCATCGCTGGCCACAAACAACACCATGCCCACGATGAGCACCGGGATAAAGATCTTGTAGAACAGCCCGACGAAAAAGACCAGCGGCGCGTGCTCGGGCGTGGGCCGGTAGTGGCTGATCCACGACGTGGGAAAGTTGGCCGAGGCGTCGGGATGGCACTTCTGGCAGGTGGCCAGCAGGTTCTCCTTCATCACGGCGCTCTCCGGGTCGTCGGCCTGCTTCATGTCGTGCACGCCGTGGCAGTCGACGCACACCGGCTTGTTGGTCTCCTGATCGGGCGCCGTGGCCTGGAAGAGGACCACCGTCGTGCCGTGAAAGTCGTCCACGTAGGTGTCAAACACGTCGGTGCTGATGTCGTAGCGCGCCATCATCTCTTCGTCGGCGTGGCAGTTGGCACAGATCTGCGGCGAGAAGAGGTGAAAGGAGCCCGTCCCTTCCGGGCCCTGGACGCGATGGACCTCGTGGCAGTCGACGCAGCCCGGAACGTCGGGATTGCCCTGCCCGATGAGGGCGGCGCCGTGCACGCTCCCCTTGTACAGCTCGAAAATCTGGGAATGGCACCGCTCGCACATCTGCGAGGCCCGGCTCCGCGGCGTGTCGGGCGGCATGATGTTGTGCGTCCCGTGGCAGTCGGTGCAGATGGCCGCCTGAGTATTGCCCCCGGCCAGGGCCACCTGGTGGACGCTGTCCAGGGTCGCGTCGTACATCGGGGCGTGGCACAGCACACAAGACGAGCGGTAGCGGTCCATGGCGTACTCGCGGCGTGTCTGCGCCTGGATGGGCGGGTGGGGATATTCGACGGTGTTGGTGTGACAGTGAGCGCAGATCATGCCGGCCTGGCCGTGGACGGAATTGGCATATACCTCGCCATCCACCGTGAGGTACAGCGGCTCGCCCGAGGGCAAGGTGGTCTGCAGTCCCGGTTCTCCGTGGCAGGCAAGGCAGCCTTCGTTGCCGGTTTCCTGGGCCAGGGCCGCTGTGGCGCCAAGCAGGAACAGCACTACGAGCACAAGTGCGCTGAAAACTGTTCGCGCGAGAGGCCTCATCGATCTTCTCCCCCTTGAAAGGTTGCTGGATTATACCCTACCCCAGCGACTATGCGCAAGTTTAAAGCAGGGCGTTGCAAAGGAACCTACACCTGTCTCCTGCCATGTTTGATGGCGAGAGCTTGGTGCGATTTACGTAGAAATTTCTGCTTAAATGAACGATTTTCGGCTTGACGGACCGTGCAGTGAGTGATATAATGGAATAACCGGGAACGCTTTGCAGTCTCAAAACGAGGCCACACAATCTCTTGCTGGTGCATCGCAGCACCCAAGACCGGAACCAGCAGTCAAGAAGGAGGTTCACCATGGGATGGCAGACGGGTATCGCCACGATGTTTGTCATGCTCGTCCTGCGGATTGCCGTGCCCCTGGCCGTTACCTTTGCCATCGGCTATGCTCTCCGCCGCCTCGATGCCAGGTGGCAAGCACAGCAGAACTCCATCTGACGTCGCAAGCGAACAGCATTCGCGCAACACAAACGCCTGCCCGCGGCGTTGTTTCCTCGCGGACAGGCGTTCTTGGTTCTCTACAGGTCGTCGCTAACTCACGATGGGCTCGTAGTAACGGCTTCAGCCGTTTCCCCACCGCACCCCCGATCTGACGATGGGTTTGTAGTAACCGCTTCAGCCGTTTCTCCACCGCACCCCCAATCTGACGATGGGCTCGTAGTAACGGCTTCAGCCGTTTCCCCACCGCACCCCCAATCTGACGATGGGCTCGTAGTAACCGCTTCAGCCGTTTCTCCACCGCACCCCCGATCTGACGATGGGCTCGTAGTAACGGCTTCAGCCGTTTCCGTTGAGGGGCTCTTAGTAGGCCCGCGCCCAGTACGCCCACTCCTCGGCCGGCCGGCCGCAGACGACGCAGGCACCCGGGCCGGCGTCCTCCTGGTCCAGGGGGATGTTGCGGCTGGAGGCCTTGGTGTCCTCCTTGATCTGCGCCTCGCAGGCCGTGTCGCCACACCAGTAGGCCCGGGCCCACGCGTCGGCCACGATCTCCTTGAGGTCGTCGTAGGTGCGGGCGGTGTGGATGTTGGCGTCTCGAAAGGCCGTGGCCGTCGACAGCATGTCCGCCTGGATCACGTCCAAAGCGTTGCCCACGGCGCCGGCCAGGCCGTCCATGGGCGCCACGCTCTTGCCCGCCGAGCCGGGCACGTCGCGCCGGGCGAGGACCACCGTCTGGTTTTCGACGTCCCGCGGGCCGATCTCGATGCGCAGCGGCGCGCCCCGCAGCTCCCACTCGTTGAACTTGAAGCCGGGGGTCAGCTCCTCGCGGTCGTCGATCTTGACCCGAAAGCGTCCGCGCAGGGCCTCGCCGACCTTTTCCACGGCGGCCAGCACCCCGGCGCGCTGCTCTTCCTTGCGCCAGATGGGCACGACCACCACCTGGTGCGGCGCCAGCTTGGGCGGCAGCCTCAGCCCCTGGTCATCGCCGTGGGCCATGATGATGGCCCCCACGATGCGCGTGCTCAGGCCCCAGCTCGTCGTCCAGCAGTACTGCAGCTCGTTGCTCCGATCCAGGTACTGGATGTCAAAGGCCCGCGCAAAGTTCTGGCCCAGGTTGTGGCTGGTGCCCGCCTGCAGCGCCCACTTGTTGCGCATCATGGCCTCGATGCTGTAGCTGGCGTCGGCCCCGGCAAACTTTTCCGTCTCGCTCTTGCGCCCCTCCACCACCGGCAGGGCCGCGTCGTTGATGGCAAAGTCGGCATACACCCCCAGCATGCGCAGCGTCTCTTCCTGGCCTTCCTCGTAGGTCGCGTGGGCCGTGTGCCCCTCCTGCCAGTAGAACTCGGCCGTGCGCAGGAACAGGCGCGTCCGCATCTCCCAGCGGACCACGTTGCCCCACTGGTTGATGAGCACCGGCAAGTCGCGGTACGACCGGATCCACTTGGAATACATGTAGCCGATGACCGTCTCGGACGTGGGGCGCACCACCAGGGGCTCTTCCAGCTCCTTGCCGCCGCCGTGGGTCACCACGGCCAGCTCCGGGGCAAAGCCCTCCACGTGCTGGGCCTCCTTTTTCAGGAACGACATCGGGATTAACAGCGGGAACAGGGCGTTCTCGTGTCCCGTCTCCTTGAAGCGCCGGTCCAGGGCCCCCTGGATGTTCTCCCACAGGGCGGTGCCATAGGGCCGCACCACCATGCAGCCGCGCACCGGCGCGTAATCGGCCAGCTCTGCGCGCTGGACCACTTCGTTGTACCATGCCGAAAAATCCTCGCCTTGCGGCGTCAGCTTTTTTTCGTCAGCCATCTCTTTTTCCTCCACGCTGGCGTATTGTCATTGGTCTAGCGAAGCGACCTGCCCCCCCCACGGGCCCCGGCGCACCTTGCGCCTCTCCGCGGGTCCCTCGAATCGGGCAGATCTGCTCGTCGAACAAGGTCGGGGCGGGTTGGGCCGGCCCGCCGTAGGCTACCTCTTCCGTGGAATTCCCCTCTTCGGCCCGGCGAAGAGGGGCATCAAGGGGTGGGCGCCAGCTTGACCTTCAGGAGCGCCACGGCCTCCTCGACACGGTCCACGACCGTCGCCAGCGCCAGATCTCGCTCCGTCATGAACGTCGTGGAGCGGAACGCGTCGAACAGGTGCCGCCAGTCCTTGCCCACAAACACAAAGGGCCGGGGCCCGATCTGGCCCGTCTGGAGCAGGCTCCACGTGAGCGTCGCCTCCGTCAGCGTGCCGATGCCGCCGCGCAGGACGACAAAGGCGTCGGCCGCCGTCAGGGCCTGGAGCCGCGGGAAAAAGTCGCTCACCCGCTCCTCGCGGGTCAGCCACCGGTTCGGCGACCGAATGGGGGCAAACAGCTCCATTGTCACGCCCACGGCCTGGCCGCCCGCCTGGCACGCGCCGCGGCTGGCCGCCTCCATGACGCCGCCATAGCCCCCGCACACCAGGACAAAGCCCGCCTCGGCCAGCAGCCGCCCCAGCAGCTCCGCCTCGGCCAGCAGCCCATGGCCTGCCGGGATGCTGCCGCTGCCGAAAACGGCCACCGAGGCGCCTCCCGGGCCCTCGCGGCCAATCCCCCCCCGCTCCACGGCGGACGGCCCCGCGCCGCCCTCCGGCGCCCTGGGCCTGCCCGCCTCCTTGCCTCTCTCGTTCAACGCAGTCGCCTCTCGTCGATCTCCAGAATGCGATGGCCGTAGGTGTTGATCACCTGCGTGTCGCGGTAGGTCGTCGTCGTCTCCTCGTCCGGCCCATACACGTGGATGTGGCCGTGGATCAGGTACCGGGGCCGGAACCAGTCCATGAACGTCACAAAGGCCGGAAAACCCTGGTGGCACCGGTCCGGCTTGTCGTGTATGCCCGCCGGCGGAGCGTGGGTGATGAGGATGTCCAGGAAGCGGCCGTAGCGCAGCCGGTTCAGCACCAGCGCCGGCGCCAGGCGCCACACCTTGTTCATCATCTCCCGCTCCGTGTACTGAAAGTCCGGGTTGTCGTTGTACCGCATCGAGCCCTCCAGGCCGGCGATGAGGAGCTTGCGGTAGCGCACCACCCGCCCGTCAATGTTCTCCGCGCCGCCCGGATACTGCCACTCCTCCCGCGACGACCACCGCTTGCGGATGGCGTTGGCGTGGTTGCCGATGACATAGAACAGTGGCCCCCCCAGCACGGTGACAATATACTCCAGGTAGTGATAGGGCAGGTCGCCGCAGCCCAGGACCATGCTCACGTCTCCGAAGAGCCGCTTGAGGGCCGGGCTATGGATCAGCTCCTCTACCTTGTCACTAACCGTCAGTATCTTGATCATCAGGCCTGGGTTTGCTCAACCGCCACTACCCGTCTCCCGTCACTCCCGGCGCTCGCCCTCCCTGGCAACATAACAAAAGGCCAACTCTCGCGCTCCCCTGGAGAGCTGGCCTGTAAAAATCCGGACGACCGAACGCAAGCAAGCTATCCAGGCCAGGAGTCTGGCCGCGGGCTAGGGCTGGTAGGGCTGATCGTCGTCGACCCGGCGGATAGCATTGCGTTCCTCACGTTCGTTTCCTCGGCATCAAGTACGCAGCAGTATACCATGAAACCCCCAGCGTGTCAAAGCCTATTCCGCCGCAATCAACGCGCGCGGCGCCAGGGATCGGGCGGGGAGACCCCGCCCCTACGCACCCATCGGCTGTAGGGGCGGGGTCTCCCCGCCCGGTCTCCCCGCCCGGTCCCCCGCCCGGTCCCCCCGCCCGATGTACTCACCGTTACAACCGGCGCTTTGCGCTTTGTTCCCATTCGTGGTACAATTTTGTACGTTCTCAAACAGGCCTCGGCAGGAGAGGCAATGGCGCGATCACCAGCACCCTGGACTCCGCCCTTGAGCGCTTTCGCAGAGGGCGTTATGCTTGCTGCCGTCCGTACGCTCGACGCCAGCATTGACCGCTTTGCCAGCTCTACCACGCACAAGAAAGGGTTAGATCCACCATGAGGTACAACGTTGTAACCTGGCTCTTGGCTCTCGTCATTGTTCTGGCCCTCGCCGTGCCGCCCATGCAGGCACAAGGTGCCGGGCCCGGGCTGCTGCCCGACGACGCTCAAAGCACCACCGGACCGGTGCCCCCGCCTGGAATCGAGCGCGGCAACGTAGCGCCGACCCCATCCAGGGCGCAAGTAGTGCTCCACGACGTGCCCGCCTACCTATGGCGCCACGGCTGTGCGCCGACGGCGGCCGGGATGGTGATGGGCTATTGGGACGGGCGTGGATTCGATGCCCTGGTCAGCGGTAGCGCGGCCACGCAGACCAGCGCCGTCAACGCGATGATTGCCAGCTCGGGCAATTACAACGATTACTGCCTTCCGCTCGACGAGCCACCCACCATGCTGCCCGACAGATCGGAACCACCGGCCGGCGACGAACATCCCGACGATTGCGTGGCCGACCTGATGAAAACCTCACAGAGCGCATACAACAACTATTACGGCTGGAGCTATTTCAATGTCATAGACGACGCCATGTCAGGCTACCCAGCCATGGTGGCGCCGCAATACTCGGTGACGACACAAAACCGGGTGTGGGGTGATTTCACGTGGACCAGCTACCGGGCCGAGATCGACGCCGGCCGGCCGGTGGTGCTCCTGGTGGACACCGACGCCGACGGTACGACCGATCATTTCGTCACGGGAATTGGCTACGACACCAGCACCAACCAGTACGCTTGCCGGGACACCTGGGACACCGGCGTCCATTGGTTCTCGTTTGCGCAACTGGCCCCCGGTCAGCCGTGGGGCATCTATGGGGCGACGCTGTTTCGCATCGAGGGCCCGAGCAGCAAATACCGGGTGTTCCTGCCCCTGATCTCCAGGACGGACTCTACCTCCAGCGGTTGGACGATCATCAAGAGCGAAACCTTTGAGGGCTCTTTTCCCAATGCGTGGGAGGTAGGCGACAACAATGGGACCGACTATGGTGAATATGTCTGGCAGAGACGAAGCTGCCTGCCCTACGCGGGCAGCTTTAGCGGCTGGGCCATCGGCGGTGGGGCCAGCGGCTCGGCATTGGGCTGTGGCAGCCAATACCCGAACCATGCCGACTCGTGGATGATCTATGGCCCCTTCAGCCTGGCCGACGCCTCGGCAGCCGATCTCAGTTTCAAGCTGTGGCTGAACAGCGAGCCGGACTATGACAAGCTGTGCCGGATGGCTTCGCTCAACGGCACCAATTTCTTTGGCATGTGTACCACGGGCAATACGTCAGGTTGGACGGACCGCGTCCTCGATCTGGCCAACGTCTACAACCTTGGCAATCTCATGGGCCAATCGCAGGTCTGGATCGCGTTGCGTTTCATCAGCGACGATTCGGTCACCTACGC
>DAOUHB010000047.1:0-27582 GCA_034428935.1 Anaerolineae bacterium
GACTCCTGCTGGTGAGCGTCCTGCCCAAGCCGGTCTTTGATGCCGCAGCCGCGCTGCGGTTGATCCAGTACTATCAGAAACGGAATCATGCGGCCTATGTCTCACATCGAAAAAGAAAGTTGCAGCAACTCGCCCTCCTGGGCGACTTTGCGCTGTAATACTAGAACGGGCACCCTTTGAACTTGTCCGGCCGGAAGTGTAGGATCATGTTCTTTGCAATCAAGGGATAGTCTGGCTGTTGAGGTTGCAGCAAGTCCTTCCAGAGCGATTCGGGGTGGAGGTTGTCGGCGTTGGACCGAGCACGATCTGGGGTCTTCAAGTGTACTATTCGATCCCGCAATCTTCGCAGCGTAACGTAGTCGTCCCAAACCTTAAGCCCTTTTGGTGATCTTCTTTGAGTAGTTTCGGGCAACACACGAGCAAGTTTTTCGTTCAGCGTCACTTTCCTTTCAATCGACTTTTTCTCGTAGACTACAAAGATCCCATCTCGTTTTCGTTGCTGCTCCAAATAATAGTCATCAGGGATTTCTTCATTTGAGAAGGCCTCAATAGCAGTGTAGGCGAATATTATAGATGTCATGATCAACTCTAGGTAGTCATAAACCCGGGCATCAAGCTCAAGCCTCGATCCTGGTGTCTGCCGGCCATCCAACAAAGGATGGATTCTCATCGCTTGAATGAACGCATTATGTGACTGATTTAGGAAAAGGGCAACAGCATTTGGGTCTCCGAATGCGGTCTCTCGGTCACCATATCTGACAATCGTGTCAACAGTCACAACAGACCCAGCTGGGAACAACCGACCGGTATTCGGGTCTCGATAGTCCTCAGACAGCGTTGTCGCTACACGGCAACGCCAGTCAACAGCAGAATCTTTAGGAACTTGCTCAGTCATCTGTTGCCTCCGTTACACAAAATCGCGCCATCACGGAGCTAGGGCTTGACATCGCCTCGGCCGAGAGGCGGGTCTTCCAGGTGCAACCAGGCGATATTCCCCTTTGTTCGGGTCATGGTATCCGATAGGTGAATATTGTCATCCGTTACGTCTTGCTACAGATCCATATGCATTTGTCGAGAACGCGTGGATACGTGTCTCCATATCGCTCCACAATGCGCTCTTTATCTTTGGATCTTTGTAGCACTCGCTGAGCCCACTTGTGATAGTCAACGTAGTCCAGGGCTGAGACTACCTTGCGGGACTTTCTTTGGTAAAGCCACTCTATTTGCTTATTATCCCAGATCAGACAGAAAGCGGGAAAGCTGAAGTGTAGAATCTTGCTGGCGGCCACCTGTTTGACGACTCCAAGCAGGCACTCGTAGGCACTGGCCAAGGATGCCCAAGTTGCTTGGCTCACAGGATCGATAAGCCGTACACCCCGATCTATGTGGAATCCTTCGTCGAGAACCTGACTGATGAAGTGCGCCTGCATAGAGTCCTCAAGAGATACGCCTTCGGCGCAGAAAGGGAAGTCGCAATCCTTTCCCACAATCTTGGGCATCCAACTGAATACCAAGGTCAGTTTGCCAATCCAATTTGTGTTGATATTCTGCCAGGCGGCATTGCTGCCGATCCACTCGTAAGTTGCGTCGTAGACGGACGGAGCTGGTTTTGCGTATGTTGCTATGCAGGACTCGATCAGGTCCAAGGTCAAGTCCAACTGCGCCTTAATCATGGCCAACCCTCCACTTGTGCGGCCTCCATGCGAGAGGTTGAATCCGAGCATACCTAGTAGCGAATGCTGGCGTCATGGCCCAAGTTTTTTCACTCAATCCAGACTTGCAGTTCATCCTGCTGGGCGATGAGCCTGTCGGCAATCTCCTTGCCTACGAACTCAAAGTAGTTTGCTCCCTCCTGCTCGCAAAAGTACTCATGTCCCTTGATAAACCGCCCGCGCGCAATACTGACGTGTAGCAGGGGGAGTAGATTAACCGTGCCCATGTCGAACGCCGCGATTCGCCACCTGAACTCCTGTCCCAGCCTTTTCGTTCCCCAATGGCTGTAGTTCTGGCTAGGCTCCTGAAGTGCCCGCCTGGCGAATTCGAAGGAAAATGCTCCGAAGCTGAACAGCATCCTGGGGCAGTGCTCAAACAGAATCTTCCGAAAGGCCTGCACCTCTGCTTCAACGCCAGCTTGCCACTCGATAGACTGTGGCTTGGGCTTATCGGTGGGATCCTCAACTGCATTCCTCATATAGATAGACGACGTGTCAATTCGCCTTCGGCATGCTCGGAATACTCGATCCTGGATCTCGTCGAGTACCGGTGTCCAGATGCTGTGGACGGCCGGGTGGCGTGGGTCAAAAGGAGTTTCGAGGACATCTTGCCAGTTCTTGGGATTGGAGTCTCCCAAGAGCCAGATTTCGGAAATCTTGCTCCCCACCTCTTTTCTCATGTTCTAATCCAGGAGGATAGGTCATCCACCACTGCAATCACCCTCTCCAAATCGATGATAAGCCGGTCAGTTCTCTGGGTCTGATGGTGTGAATGGGCGAACTGCCACGCGCTACTACTGAATCACCATGGGCGATCTGATTCCTCACTGATCCAGTTCACGCTTGCCTTCGAAAGGCAACATGCTGTATGCCAAGAGCTAGGTGCTTTTGCCGAAAGCCGAAGCAGCCTCATCGTCAGTCTATCTGTACATCACAATGATGCATAGTCCAATGGGAGCGTCCACGTGTTCGGGTCATGTGCCATTCACTCGTCGGGGCGAGGCTGAGTATTCTCACGGGATTGACACCTTTCTACAGAATCTCTCCTATCCCAGATGCACTTGGGCCGGACGGCTCGAGAAAGCTCTCTTTTCTTTGTTTCTCTACTTCCTTCAGTCTTTTCTCAAGTTCATCAATTCTCTGAGCTAGAAAGTTCTTTTCTTTCGATATCCTCTCCATTTCACCGCTCAAATGAGACACAAACTCCTCGTAAGATTTGAGGCTATTCCGTGCAACTTTGTACTGTTGGATCAGATCCAATAGACGCGGGGCTTCTTCATCAGGGGTTTGTGCCATTTGAACATTCCTGCTTTGTGCCTGCCACACAGGTTGCTGGCGGCGTAAGTAGTTTGTTATATCATCATACTCGCGCCAAGCTCGAATGAAGTCCACACTCTCTGCAGTATCGCCTAGTATCTGGCGTATCTCTGCTTCTTCACTGTCAGGGCAACAAATTACACGTATGTCTCCATAGTCAAACACAAATCCATTAGGATCAAAGTATCTCCACTCCCGTTCCCACATAAACCCCTGCCTCGGATGGCCTTCAAGAAGTGGAAAGAGCAACGGGTGGAGTCTGGCGACTATTGTGTTCAGATGGTCATGAATCTCGGAGTCGCTGCTGAACGATCCTCTGTTTTTTTGACTATAATTGAACAAGGCTCGTATGGCCTGCCTGACAGCATCTTCCACATACACAACGGGCCGAACCCCAGCATTCACCAATCCAGTCTTGCTAAAGCCAATTCCATATCTCTGATCTGCGCTCCATCGCTGAAAACTTCGATATCTAAAGAAGTCAAGTGCAAATGTGGGTGATTCAGTGAAACAGACTACCGGCACATCAAAATGACCGTGATCGTACACTGGGACACTTGCTCTGAGATAGCCACATCCTTGGGGTACAGCCTCAACAGACTCCGGGATGTTCTCACCCTTTAAGATGCTCAGAATCGCACCTTGGCCCGTCATATGCACAAGAAAGGGAGACATATCAGGTTTTTCTACGGGCGTAAGCTCAAGAGTCGGGGTGACGATTTCGTAGTCTTTCCAGTACACATTGCCGCATGGTGGTGGTAATGACACGAGTCCTCCTGCTTGCCCCCTCTTACCGGGTTTCTAACTGCAGAGATAAATTTGAGAAACTTGTTGAATCTGTTCCTATTTCGGAAAGATTAGTATCGAGAGAAATTGGCTCCTTTCAGCACCCTGTTGATTTGTGGAAGGAATTCCGACGCCATGGATTATGCTCATGGTTAGGTGAGAAGCGCTCGCGGCTGGGCGTGCTTGTCGAAGATTCGATTGAGTTCGTCGTTGCTTTTTATGGGCAGGACTTGGGCGCGGATGGTTTCATCCCCAAGATCCAAACCGTAGAAGTGGTCCTGACCATCCGGTCCTCTCTTCTTGCGAATGAGTTGGATTCTCATGAACTGCGCCCAATGTTTCTGGGCAAACTGGGCGAGGCCGACGGCTTTGTGGGCATTGTCATCTCGGGTTGGATCGTGGGGTTCGAGTATGTCGAAGCGCAACGTGTTGCCATCCTTGCGGACGATGATAAGGTCAGGGAACATGGACTTGTGTGTTCCAGCAAAGGGATACGGAATTTCGAAGGACCAAGGTTTGCGGTCTTGGTTGCGCAGCCAGGCGACGACGTTGAGGTCAGCCAGTTCTTCTTCCAAGACGCCCTTTTCCCAGGTGCCGAGGTTGGCGCGAAAGGTGCCGTCGTCCTCGACATAGAGGTGTTTTTCGAAGGGGTGGGCCTGGGGCGTGCGTCTGAAGGCAATGGTGTCGGGCAATGGCCAGGAGATGGTCTCCAGTCCTGTGCCTGAGAGCTGCAGCCTTTCGTAGTGTCGGCGGCGATCCTCGGTGAGATCAACCATCTGGCCTTTATGTTGCTGGTACAGGCGGTCAAATTCAGATCTTGCGTGCTCCTGTAATGCTTCCATACTGTCATGATCCTGGGCAAGAACGATAACTTCGACTTTGATGGAGTCCAGGTTCTGGCCCTGAGCGGCGTCTGGTTGGGCCTTGGCTTTCCAGTATTCTTTGTGAAGGCCGTTAGAGAGGCGGAGGCCGGCTTGTTCAAAGCGACGATCGATGTCGGCGGAAGCAGCCGCAATAGTGTAGACGGGTCTGTCCTCGGCGACGACAGCGCCGGTGACGGCGATGGTGGTCAAGTCGATGCTGGTGAGCTGATTGGCGAGACCCTCATACTGCCCTGAGTCGCGGAGGCGTTGCACATGCTGGGCCATCCAGGTGACGATCTGGGTAGTGACTTGCGCCTGAGCAGCCTCGTTGATGCGATCATGGGTGAGGGCACGGCCGAGGCCCATGAGGCGGCGGAGGGCGCTTTGTTTGCGGACTGCGTTGACGCGGTAGGTCTCGATTTTTCTTAGGGCGTCGAAGATGGTCTGGGTTCCCTTGCGGCGGCGGAGTGTGACGAGTTCACGCGCGGTGCCGGTTTCGGCAGGCGGTACGTCTTCGACATCTTGTAGGTCGTTGATCACGTCGTTGACGGTTTGTTCGTCGTAGTGGGGGAGGAAGAGGTGGACGTCGTTGAGGGTAGCATCGCGTTCGACGCGGCGGGCGAGGGGTGTGCGGACCATGCGGCCCAAGAGCTGGGCGATGTAGGTGTGGTCCTGGGCACGGCGGAAAGACATCATGACTTCGGCGCGGGGGCAGTCCCAACCGGTGGACAGGTTCAGCTTGAAGAGGACGATGTTGACTTGGGCATCCTCTTCGATGCGAGAGGCTTCGATGCGCCGCAGGCTGAGGTTCCCTGCGGGGATCTCTGTTTGGTCGTGCAAGGTGTGGGCGATTTCCTCTGGTTGCAACGGCCGGCCGAGGACCGTTTCCAGGGTGGAGATGGCAGCGGCCAGATCGGTCCTGGTTAGGCTGGAGCCCGTGCCGTCTTCTACCTGGATGACGAGAATGGGGCGGACTGCTTGTTCTAGCTTCTCGGTTGTGCAGTAGTCGGCCCAGCGCTCGCGCATGGTCCGCCAGCGGTTGGTGGCTTCGGCCAGCAAGGCCATTTCGGACTGGCTGCCGGATTCGGGCACGTGAAGCAAAATGCGGTCTTTGAGGAGGCCGGAGGCGCGGACGTCGTCGGGAGGAATGTGGACTTTGTGTACGCTGTGGAGGGTACCTTCCAGCAATTTCTCAAAGCGGGTTGGGGTAGCGGTCATGCCGATGACGAGGGGCATGGGGCAGAGGCCATCTTTGAGGCTGCCGAGGAGGAATTTCTGGAGGATAGACTGAGCGGTGTCATCTTGAGGCGTGGCGCGTTGCATGCCGCGGTGGGCTTCGTCGATGACGACGTAGAAGCGATCGGGCAGGGCCTGGGCGGTATTGGTGAGGGTCTCCCAAAGGGTGTAGCGGCGCGTGTCGCCCCGGCGGGTGAGACGCTTGTCGGTGCCGAGCTTCTGGGTGTTAATGAAGTAGATGTGGCCGCCTGGCAGCCGTTCGGTATCAAAGGTGGAGTCGATGGTGACCAGTTGGCGGACGCGAATGTGGTCGGACTTGCTCTCGATTTTGAGGCGGGTCTGTTCGTTGAGCTCGGGCATGTCAGAGATCCAGAGGATGGCGGCATCGGGCTGTGATTCAAACCCGGGCTCACCAAAGAATATATCCTCAAAGAGGGCGGTCATGACGATGGTCTTGCCGGAGCCGGTGGGGGCGGAGAAGGAGATGGCTTGAGGGTTCTTGATGGAGGCAAAAGCACGCGCCTGAGCAAGCCTGGTGTGCAGCTTGTCGAGGGCATCTTGCTGGAAATCGAACAAGGGGACTTTCATGCATTCTCTCCACGGTTAATGGCAAAGTTTTCGAGATAGTCTCGGTAGAGCTGGATAATGTGTGGGGCCGTGAGTTGGGCGGCCATTTCGTGGAAGGCGTCTTCGGAGTCGGTGATGAGGAAGATGTGGGTGAGGTCGTGATGGTCGTCCAGGGCGTCGCGAAAGTCGGCAAAGCGGGTCTCGTCGACGAGTACGGCGAAGGGGTTCTGATCGGGCAGGAGCATGTCCGGAATGGAATCATCCTCAGGTAGTTCGGGGCGAGGGCCAACGGCGCCGGCCCGCAGCCAGAGTAGGGGCAGGATGGCGCGGAACTGGCGGCCGAGGGCGACATGATCCTTCTCCAGGAAGTCGAGTTTGAAGTATTCGAGGTTGGCGGGGAATCCGTCGCGCATGGGGCGCTTTTCCTCTTCCTGGACTTCGATGGGGCCGAGCAGGTCGGCGATCTGGGACTTGAGCTCCTGAAAAAGCTTGTTGCCGCGGGTGACGATGTAAACGTGGGTGATGTGGTCCATACCTTCGAGGGCATCAAGGAAGGTAGCGGCCTGGGTATCATCGAAGAGGATGGCGGCTGTGTGGTTCTTGTCTTCCGAAACGAAAAAGCTGGTGTCGCGCTTGATGTGGGTTTTGGGTATGCCTTCGATAAGGTCAACGATTTCCTGTTTGCGGACTCCTGTGTCAAGCGTTTTGGGATCGATGTAGCCCAAGCGCCGAATGGTGCGGGTCTGTTCTTTAGTCAGAGTGTTGCCAGTGACATAGTCGCCATCCAGCTCTGTACCGTCCTCGCGCCGGCCGAGGATTGTGTATTTGGAACGGGGCCAAGTTATCGATTGACAAATGCCGTTCTGTTCCCATTCCGGTTGCCCTGGTTGAAACCCTTGCGCTTTCAGACTGAGTTCTTCTTGCTCAGAGACTTCATTGTTGGTTATCATGATGCACCGACGTTTGCCCATGTCGGCGGCATTGAGTAGGTTTACAGCATGGAGGGTGGTGCCACTGCCTGCAAAGAAGTCTACTATCAGAGCATTGGGCTTGTTCCCAACAAAAAAACGAATTGCATCCTTCACCGCATACACGCTCTTTGGAAATGGAAATCTGCGCCCAGGGATAATATCGGCAAGCAGTCGCGACCCGTACTGTGTGGCGTCGTGCGTGCTGATTCTCCATTGGCTACCAGGCACAGCCAGCACGAACTTCGTCTCAATGTCCTCTACGAGAATGGAGCCATCTGGATTACGGCCGATTTCCTGGAATTCCCCACGCTTGATCTTGGCAAACTCACCATCTTTGAGAATCGAAACGACGAAACCCTTATCCAGCGAACCACTAATTCGCACACGTCCTTGCTGCAGGCGTTCCAAGAAGGTGTCTGGCGCCCACTGCCATCGGCCTTCGCTTCCGTCTCTACGGATGGGTAGTACTGGCACACAACCAGCGATAGCATCAGGTATTGATTCTCCTTTAGGTAATGGAGTACCAACTTCCTCGACAGAGGGACCATTGGGGTCTACGTATATAGGATAAAAGCATCCTGGTGCATCCTTTCTGGAAGCTCCTTCCCCGGATCGACGAAGCAGATCCCATCTTACGTTGCCGGTGTGCGTTCGGCCTTTTTCTGATACCCAATCTCGGCTAAGCCTGATTCTCTGGGGAGCGGCCGCACCCAGCATGACAAAGAAAATATACTCGTCGTTTCGGCCAAAGGCACCCGCGCGAGCCACGCTCGCCGGGTTGATCATTGTGCTGATCATCTGGATCCTGCAATCAGCAAACACCTGTTCCAAAAGTAACCCTAACCGCAAATACTCCTTTTCATCTATTGTGACAATCAGCACGCCGCTTTGTGGATTCAACAAGCGCTTGGCAAGGAGCAAGCGCCGATTCATCATGGCTAGCCACTTGCTGTGCCTGTAGCGGTCGTTGGCATCGACATAGTCGTTGTTGTACTTCCAGTCCTTGGCACCGGTGTTGTAGGGGGGGTCGATGTAGATGCAGTCCACCTGGCCGGCGTAGAGGTATTCCAGGAGTTGGAGGGCATGGTAATTATCGGCTTCGATGATGGTATGCCAGGGCGTGTCGTCGGGGCCGTTCCGGACGCGGTCCATGGGGGTAAGGGCTGGGAAGATGGGTTCGCCGAAGCGACGGACTTCGACAAGGTCGACGATCTGCAGATGTCGCCGCTCGCCGGTGGTTGGGTTCAGGCAGAGGATCTGGTCGCCGTCGGCGGACAGGACATGCCAGACATCGGTGAGGGGGGCATCGCGACGAGCTACGCGGCGGCCGGCGCGGATGGGCGCGTTATAGATGGGGGTGAGTTCGGGGAGGTGTTCTTCGAAGACTAGGCCGAACTTCTTTTCTTTGGTGAGGCGGTCGACTTCTTCCCGCAGGCGGTCGCGCAGGGCGGGGTCTTCGATTTGGGCGATCAGGTCATCGATGGCGGCCAAGGTGTCACTCCGTGTTGTTGGGTGCGTTGGTGGTCTGCTACCAACCGTTCATTCCTGGGTCTCCGGATTCGAGTTGGTGATCTGCCGGACCTAGCATCTGAGTTCGCCGATGCAAGACCGGGCCACATTCGTAGCGCAGGTAGTGTAGGTAGGAACCCGGGGCCACCGAGCTGGCTGAGTGGATGCAAATATCGCCGTCGCGGTAGATGCACCAGGCGCAGTTGGTTGCATGATTGGATGGTTGGATAGTTGTCGCGCAGCATTAGTCTGTATGGCTTTCACCAGCGGACGAATAGCGCTGAGGACTTGGTAACCTGTTCGAGCAATCTGTCGTAGGACATGATCTCCAATCTACGGCCTTGGGATAGTTCTCTGTAGCGCTGTTGGCCCCGTCGGGTCTGTTCTTTCCGGCGTCCAATGACAATGGTGGCGTTGAATTCTGCATTGAGATCTCGATAACCGAGTTCATTCTGTGCGTATTGGCTGTTGTCGCGGAGCCAGATTCGCCAGTCGTTGATCTGCTGAATTGCGTGGGTGAGTTTTGCAGTGGGCTGGCCCTGGCGGGTGAGTACCTCGAAGTTCGGGTTTTCCAGTTCAATCAACGTCCAATAGATACCCCCAGACGAGAGACAGCCAACCGCAAAATCTGGTATGTATTCGCTGCCGAGTCGTGGTTGTGGTAGGACGTATGCTCTGGGACCACACGATACCAGTTGAATCAGCAGCCCAAGGTTCTGTTCCAAATAGGCCTGTACGGGTCGTTCATCCTGGGCAGTATTGATGAGGTCCTTTAGCTCGTCGGCCCTACGTCTGACCTCTTCGATAGACAAAGAATGCCAACTGGTCAGGTCAGTAAACTCGACCTTTTCGTGAAGACCCGATTCCTTACGTATGTAGACTGGTGGGTGCATTCGTCTCCACCAATCGTCGCGGTCTGACATGTCGCCATTCCTTTGCGATGGTTGTCTACCGTGTCCCTCGCATCAGGTTCCAGGCACGTGGGTGCTGCGTGTGCAGGCCGGAGATAGGACGTCGACTCCGGTCGCTGCAAGTGTTTGTGCGCACAGTGCTCCGGTCTTTGCGCGGAGCGGCGGTTTTGGCATATGCCTGACCGCCGGCGCCGCACGTAACGAGCCTTGGAGTACGATAACTTTCAGTCCCCTTTTTAGGCTGCCTAACACAGATTATACCAAGTGTGCTCTCATTCGTCAAACTATGTCAGCCCTTGTTGGTACCACAAGCTACCATCCCTGCGGAAGCCATAAAGGGCACAGCCTTCATGCAGACGAACAGTCTCGGGCCTCCCATGCCCCTCCCGCCCCCAGAAACTCCCAACGCGCCTCAATAACCACCACAGCCTCCAGGCGATGTACCAAGTCATGGCCCACCCTGCGCCCCCCCCTCACAACCCCAAGATCGCCAAATTCCCCCGCCACGGCCCCACCGCCTCCGCCTGCACCTTGGCCACCGACTTCACGATTTGGTGGACGTGGTTCAGGTCGTGCACCACCCACGCCGCGAGCAACTGGCCCAGCGTCACCGTGCCCAGGACCGGGTGCTCGGCCGTCCGGTTATAGTCGTCGGGCTTCAGGTCCAGGCCATGGAGCGCGCCGAGGTTCTTTCGCCGCAGCGATTCGGAGCGGGTAAGCATCGTGCCCACGTACCGGTCGTCGATCTCGCCCGGGTCCGGCATCTGCCGGAATGGAGGAAAGCGGCGCTCGCCTTCGGCCGACAGGATGATCCTCGCCCTGGGCATCCAGTTGGTGCGCTCGTTGTGGATCAGGTGGACGAGGACCATGCGCGGCGACCAGGCGTCCGGCTCCTCCCGAAAGTCGAGCCAGGCCGGGGGCAGGGGCGCCAGGAGCGAGCGGAGTGTGGCCGGCGTCGACTCCAGGATGGGGATCGTCTGGCCGGCGTCGAGGGACGGTTCTATCTGGCTTTCATTCTTGCGGGGTAACTGCTCAGGCATCCGCTGCGCCGCCGGTTGAAACCGGCGTCTGAGATCAGAAACGCGTTAAAACGCGTTCGGAGTCGGTGTGGTGTGAACCCGTTTCAACGGGTTTTCGGTATCAGCCAGTTTCAACGCCTGGCAGGCAGGGCGGCTGAACAATAACCATGCGGGACCCTCTCTTTCACGGGGCCGGGGATCCGGCCTTGCCCCTGGCTTTCCGCCGCAGCCGGGCATCCGCCCTCGCGTGCGCTTCCAGGATCAGCCGCGTGGTTGCGGCGTTCTCGCCGGCGGGCGCACGCCGGTTGACGGCTCGTGCAGCGGAGCCGTTTCGCTTCTTGCCGGATTGTACTGCAATTCGGGGGAGAGTGCAAGGGCCTTCGACGGGCCCCGCCCATTCCGGAGCCCGATTCTCCAACCCGACCCTACCTCAACCCCAACCCAACCCGTAGGCCACCCAAAGCGCCTCGTGATATAATGGACCCTGTCCCTCGTGTGCGCTGCCAGCGACGCGACGCTATCCCCGCTCAACAGCGAGCCAGGCAACGAAAGACAGCCAACCGGGCCTGCCCGCGCCGGTGCTGCCGACCGGCGACCGGGCATGATTCACACTGGAGGTTAGAATGGAAAAGGAACGCCGGCCAAAAGGTACCTGGGTCGAGGAACCCACCGAGATTGACGAGCACAGCAAGCAAAGACAGCTGGAGAATTTCACCGAAGACGGCATGGGCGAGCACCTGACGACGGATCAGGGCGTCCACGTGAGCCACACCGACGACTCGCTGAAGGCGGGCGAGCGCGGGCCGACGCTCATGGAGGACTTTCATTTCCGGGAAAAGATCACCCACTTTGACCACGAGCGCATCCCGGAGCGCGTGGTCCACGCCCGGGGCTCGGGCGCCCACGGCTACTTTGAGCCCTACCAGTCGATGGCGGAATACACGCGGGCCAGGTTCCTGCAAGAGCCGGGGCAGAGGACGCCGGTCTTTGTCCGGTTCTCCACCGTCGTCGGCTTTCGCGGATCGGCCGACACGGTGCGCGACATCCGCGGCTTTGCCTGCAAGTTCTACACCGAGGAGGGGAATTTCGACCTGGTGGGCAACAACATCCCCGTCTTTTTCATCCAGGACGGCATCAAGTTCCCCGACCTGGTACATTCCATCAAGCCCGAGCCGCACAACGAGATGCCCCAGGCCAGCGCCGCCCACGACACCTTCTGGGACTTTGTGGCGAGCACGCCCGAGACGGCGCACACGATCATCTGGCTGCTCTCCGATCGGGGCATTCCCCGCAGCTATCGGATGATGGAGGGCTTTGGGGTCAACACCTTTCGCTTCGTGAATGCCCGGGGCCAGGGCCGCTTTATCAAGTGGCACTGGAAGCCCACGCTGGGCCTCGCCCAGCTCGTCTGGGACGAGGCGCAAAAGATCGCGGGCAAGGACCCCGACTACCACCGGCGCGACCTGTGGGAAGCCATCGAGATGGGCAACTATCCCGAGTTCGAGCTGGGCGTGCAGATGATCGACGAGCAGGACGAGCACAAGTTTGATTTCGATGTCCTGGATGCGACCAAGATCTGGCCCGAGGAGCTGGTGCCGGTCATGCCCGTTGGCAAGATGGTCCTGAACCGCAACCCGGACAACTTTTTTACCGAGACGGAGCAGGTGGCCTTTCACCCCGGCAACCTGGTGCCCGGCATCGACTTTTCCAACGACCCCCTGCTCCAGGGGCGCCTGTTCTCCTACCTCGACACGCAGCTCATCCGCCTGGGCGGCCCCAACTTTCACGAGATCCCCATCAACCGCCCCCTGGCGGCTGTGCACAGCAACCAGCGGGACGGCTACCACCGCATGACCATCAACAGGGGCCAGGTGGCCTACTCGCCCAACATGATCGACGACAACCATCCCCGGCCGGCCTCGGCCGAAGAGGGCGGCTACGTGCACTACCAGGAAAAGGTGGAGGGCCGCAAGATCCGCGGCCGCAGCGAAAAGTTCCAGGAGTTCTACCGCCAGGCGACGCTGTTCTGGAACAGCATGACCGAGCCCGAGAAGGATCACATCGTCGAGGCCTTTCACTTCGAGGTGGGCAAGGTGACCCGCCGCGAGATCCAGCAGGCCATCGTCGAGATGTTTAACCGGGTCGACGGCACGCTGGGCCGGCGCATCGCCGCCGGGCTGGGCCTGCCCGAGCCGGCCGAGCCGGGCGGGACGGGCGTCACCGAGTCGTCGCCGGCGGTCAGCTTTGCCAGCCACCCGGCCCCGGGGCCCCAGGGTCGCAAGGTGGCCGTCCTGGCGACGGACGGCTTTGACCATCGCCAGGTGGTGGGCGTCCTGGAGAACCTGAACCAGGCAGGGATCAGCGTCAAGATTGTCTCGGACCACGGGGGCACCATCGCCGGCGACGGCGGCGAGCAGCTCCAGGTGGGCGAGACCTTTGTGACCACGGGCTCGATAATGTACGATGCCGTGATCGTGGCCGGCGGCAGGCAGAGCGTGGGCACGCTGCGCATGGACGGCGACGCCGTGCACTTCTTGAACGAGGCGTTCCGCCACTGCAAGCCCCTGGCCGCGGCGGGCGAGGGCGTGGAGCTGCTGCGCGAGTCGCAGGTCCGGGGCGTGGAGTTGGCCGGCGGCGAGAACGGGGGCCGCCTCGTGGCCGACGAGGGGGTCATCACCGGCGGCGGCGGCGACCTGGCCGCGCTCCTGGACGAGTTCAAGGCCGCCATCGCCCGGCACCGCTTCTGGGGGAGAAAGCAGAAGGACCACGTGCCGGCCTGACGAGGGGCGACGCACAACCAGGACCGCCGGCCCGATGGGCCGGCGGTTTTTGGTGCGCCGTGCAGGATTCGACCCTGCCACCCGCTGCTTGCAGGGCAGCCAGCATGCGTCGGTGCGAGGGTTTGCCAAACCATCCGCTCTGTGCTAACATTCGTGCTATGCACAAAACAGGGGAGGCCGCCATGCTGCGTTTGCTTCTCGTCACCTTGCTTTGCCTGTCGTTGCCGGACGTCGGCGCCGCGCTATCGCCCGCGCCAGCGGCGGCCGCCCAGGACATCTATACCGACGCGCTGGCGGTCGGGTGGAGCGACTGGTCCTGGGCTACGGTGGACCTGCAGGCTGCTGCCCCGGTGCACTCGGGCAGCCACAGCATCGCCGTGACCTATGGCGCCTGGCAGGGGCTGTATCTGCACTACCCCGAGTTTTCCACGGCCGGCTTTTCCCACCTGCGCTTTTTCATTCACGGCGGCAGCTCGGGCGGGCAGCAGCTCAACGTGTATGCGACCTACGCGGCCGACGGTTCCCAGCAGAATGGGCCTTCGATCGCCATATCGCCGCCCACGGCCGCTGCCTGGAGCGAGGTGCGCATCGCACTCGCCGACCTGGGCGTCGCCGGTATCCCGCTGACCGGCCTGGTCTGGCAGGACGCAACCGGCGGCGCGCAGCCCACGCTGTACGTTGACGACGTCGCCCTGGTCGCCGACGAGAGCCCGGACGGTCCTACGCTGAGCGGGGGCTATTTGCTGCCGCGTGCGGCGCCTGCCGATGGCTCCACGGACGTTATGGTCCGCGTCCAGGTCGACGACCCCCAGGGCCTGTCCGACGTTGCCGGCGTGGTGCTGGATGGGCGAGCGCTGGGCCGGGGCGAGGTCGCCCTGCGCGACGATGGCCGGAGCAACGATGGCACGGCAGCCGATGGTATCTATGGGGGCGTGTTCACGGTGGCGCCGGGCACGGCCAGCAGCGAACAGATTCTGCTCGTCACGGCACAGGACCGGGCCGGGCACCGCGCCAGCCTGCAACTGGGCGCCTTTGTCGTGTTGGCCCCGGCGGGCGGAGAGATCCCATCTGTGCTGCCGCAACACATTGGCTGGGGCTCGAACGCCTGGAGCGAGACCCCTGGTCAGGATTGGCAGGTGAACAGTGGCGTTCCATGGGACTTTGTCTACCAGTACATCACCTACGATTGGTACGTGGACGGCTGGGGCGGCAACTTTGTCGGGCGCTTTGTGAACCAGGCATGGAGCAAGGGCTACGTCCCGCTGATCTCGGTCTATATGATGCTGGGGCTGCCACCCACCTGCGGTGAAAGCGCCGCCTGCTATGCATCCAAGCTGCAAAATCCCGGCGCGGTGAGCACCTATCTGGCCGCGTTGGAGGAAGCGGCGCGCCAGGCCCAGGGCACGCAGCCCGTCATCTTGCACCTGGAACCCGATTTCTACGGTTTCATGCAGCAACTGAGCAACATGGACGAGCGCCCGGCCGGCGTTCAGCCGGACGATCCCAGCTCTTACCCGGTGGCCTTGAACGTGGCAGGCTATCCCAATACGCTGGCGGGCTTTGGGCAGCGCATGGTGGACGTGGTCCACGCCACCGCGCCCAACGCGCTGGTCGCACCCATGGCGAGCATGTGGGCGACCAACCAGGATCCGAACTCGGTCACAATCTCGGAAGTGATCAGCATCGCGCAACGCACGGCGGCCTTTGTTGACGCCATGGGCGGGGATCGGTCAGACCTGCTGCTGGTCGAGTGGAGCGATCGCGACGCGGGCAGCGGCCTGCGCCCGTGGTGGGACGACACGGACCTGACGCTGCCGCGTCCCACACGGGCGATCCTGTGGGAGAACGCACTCTCGGCCGCAGCGCGCAAGCGGCTGATCCTGTGGCAGATGCCCGTCGGCAACATGTCGCTCGACAATACCTGCGACCATTATCAAGACAACCGGGCCGCCTATGCCTTTCAGCATCCGCGCGATCTGTTCGACGCCGGCGTGTTCGCCATCCTGTTTGGCGGGGGCGCCGAGTGCCAGACGCAGGTAACGACCGACGGTGGGTTTGTCGGCGCCCAGGGCGCCATCGCGTATGCCCCGCCCTCCGCGCCGATGGGATTTGCGGCGGGCACGGTGGCAGGACCGTTTGTGCCCGTGCATTGGGATGAGAATAGCGAGCCGGACGTGTGGGGCTATCGGATCAGTTATCAACCGGCGCAAGGTGGCTCGCCCACCACCGTCAGCGCCGGTCGCAAGAATGCGCTGCTTCTCTCGCTGCCAGGCGGCGACTGGACCATCACCGTGGCGACGTACGACGCCATGGGGCAGGTGAGTCCCGCGTCGATGGGCATCACGGTCACGACCACCGCCGCTGCCCACCACGTCTACCTGCCATTGATCAGGCGATAACGATCAGGCGATAACGATCAGGCGATAACCCCGCGGAAAAAGATGTGGCCAAGGCGTCGCAGCAAGAGCGGTGTATTCCCGTTATAGGTGAGCCGTGCAGGATTCGAACCTGCGACCCGCTGCTTAAAAGGCAGCTGCTCTGCCAGACTGAGCTAACGGCCCACGCAAGCTATTCTACCATTTTCCCGCGCGTTTGGCAAGAGGTTGGCGGGTCGGGGCCGGGGCACGGCCGTGGCCAGCTCGGTCCCGTTGCCTGGGACCGCCGAGCGCCTGCTCGGCCCTTCTCTCTACACGCAACCTGCCGAGCTGGCGCTCCCAGCAGTCGTCAAGAGACTATCCAACAACCGTCGGGCCGGGGCGCGGCGACGGACTACTCCGCCCCGTCCTCGCCCCGAAAGTCGACGAACCGGTAGCCCACGCCCCGCTCGGTAAAGATGTAGCGCGGGTTGCCCGGGTCGGGCTCGATCTTCTTGCGGAGGTAGGTGATGTACAGGCGCAGCAGCCCGGCCTCCTCGCGGTACTCGTAGCCCCACACCTTGGAAAGGAGCATCTCGTGGGTCATCACCCAGCCGGCATTGTTCACCAGGTGGTAGAGCAGCCGGTATTCCGTCGGCCGCAGGCTGATGCGCTCGCCGTCGACAATCACCTCCCGCGTCCGGAAGTCGATCTCCAGCCGGTCGTCGACGCGGATCGTGGTGCGCGGCACGGGCGTCGGCATCTCGGCCCGGCGCAGCACCGCCCGGATGCGGCTGGCCAGCTCTCGCGGGCTGAAGGGCTTGGTGACGTAATCGTCGGCCCCCAGCTCCAGCCCGCGGATGCGGTCCTCCTCGTCGCCCTTGACGGTCAGCATGATGACCGGCACGTTCGAGATCTCGCGGATGTGCTCCAGCGTCTCGAAGCCGTCCAGCTCGGGCATCATCACGTCCAGGACCACCAGGTCGGGCAGCTCGTCGCGCACCTTTTCCAGGGCCTCCATGCCGCTGCCCGCATCCGACACCTGGTAGCCTTCCAGCTCCAGGTTCATGCGCACAAAGCGCACCATGCGCGCCTCGTCGTCCACCACCAGGATCAGCTTGTCATCGGCCATGCCCTTGGTCCTCGTGCCCCCGCTACCGCCTTGGCAGCGTAAAGATAAAGATCGAGCCCCGGTCGGGGGCGCTCTCCACCCAGACGCGACCGCCGTGGGCCTCCACCACCGCCTTGACCAGGTACAGGCCCAGGCCCGTTCCCTCCGTGCGCCGCTGCAAGCCCGACTCCACGCGGTAAAAGCGGTCAAAGATCGCATCCTGCTCCTCGGCCGGGATACCGATGCCCTTGTCGGCCACATAGACCGTCACCCCGGCCCGGTCGACGCGGCCGCCCACCCACACCTTTCCGCCGGCGGGCGAGTACTTGACGGCGTTGCTCACCAGGTTCGCCACCACCTCCCGGAGCCGCTCGGGGTCGCCCCACACGGGCGGAAAGTCGGCCGGAAAGTCCAGCTCGAACTCGTGGACCTGGGTCTGGGTGCGAAAGGCATCCACCACCTTTTCGGCCAGGCGCGGCAGGTGGACGTCGGTGCGCTGGAGCTTCAGGCCGCCGGCCTGGATGCGGCTGGCCTCCAGCAGGTCGTCGATGAGGTGGGTCAGGTGATCGGCCTCCTCGCCGATGACGTCCAGCCCCTCGCGGAGCGTGTCCCGGTCCCACTGGGCGTCGTCGCGGCGCAGCGTCTCGGCATAGCCCTTGATGAGGGCCACCGGCGTCTTGAGCTCGTGGGACACCACGGAGACAAAGGTGGACTTCATCTCCTCCGCCTGGCGAAAGCGGGTGATGTCGACCACGTTATAGATCGTCCGCAGCAGGTTGCCCTCGGCGTCGTAGAGGGGCGTGGCGGTGACGCCCACGCTCAGGGGTGGGCCGCCGCGGCGCGCCACGCGGCCCTCGACGTAACGCCGCGTCCCGGCGGCGGTGGCCCGCCCGCCTGGCGCCTCGGGCAGGGGCACGGGCCGGTCGTGGCGGTCGTGGAGCACCAGCACCTCGCCGGGGGCCCGGCCCAGGGCGGCCTCGGCCTCCCAGCCGGTGATGCGCGTCAGGGCGCGGTTGAACACCTGGATCTGGCCCCGGCCGTCGACGATCATCACCCCGTCGGCGCTGTTGTCCAGGATGGCCAGGAGCGCCTGCTGCTCCTCGCTCACCTGCTGGTACAGCTCGGCGTTGCGCACGGCGATGGCCGCCTGGTCGGCAAAGGCGCTCAACAGGGCGCGGTCGGCGGGCGAAAAGGCGCCGCCGCCGATGCGAAAGACATAGATGGCGCCCAGGAGCTGCTCCTCGAACACCAGGGGCAGGGCCACCACCTGGGTGACGGCCAGGCCAGCGGCGGCGGCCACCATGCTCAGGCGCATCTGCACGTTGGGGATGCGCCACCGGGAAAAGGGGCCGGGCTCGTCCTCGATGCCCGGCAGGTCGGCCCACAGGGGCTGGAAAAAGCGGACCATGCTCTCGGGCAGGCCATAGTAGGCCCGCACGCGCATGGCCCCCTCCCGGCCGCGAAGGACGATGATGCCCACCTGGCCGCGCAACAGCTCCACGGCGCTCTGCAGCGTCAGCTCCAGGAGCGACGGCAGGTCCAGCCGGGAGGTCATGGCCCGGATGAGCTCCAACAGGGTTTCGCGCTGGCGAAGCTGAAAGTCTTGCATGTCGCTGGCGTCCTCGATCAGCGTTGGGCGACGGGCCCCGCCCCGGCCGAGGCGCGGCAGACGTAGAGCGCGGGCCGGCGCTGGGCCTGCCGCTCGTAGCCGCCGGCCACGGCGGGCAGGAAGGCGTCCAGGGCGTCGCGGTCGACGAGGGCCACGGCGCAGCCGCCAAAGCCCCCGCCGGTCATGCGCGCCCCCCAGCAGCCGGGCTGGGCCTGGGCCAGGGCGGCCATGAGGTCCAGCTCCTCGCTGCTCACCTCGTACAGGTCGCGCAGGCTGGCGTGCGACTCGTTCATCAGCCGGCCAAAAAGGGCCGGGTCGCCGGCCCGCAGGGCCTCGGCGGCGCGCCGGGTGCGGGCGTTCTCGTGGACCACGTGCCGCACCCGGCGGCGCAGCAGGGGCGGCAGCTCCAGGGCCCGGTCCTCGAACGAGGCCACGTCCAGGGCCCGCAGCGAGGGCACGCCCAGGCGCCGGGCGCCCTCCTCGCATTGGGCGCGGCGCTCGTTGTAGGCCGAATCGGCCAGGCCGCGGCGCTTGCCCGTGTCGCAGACGACGATGGCCTTGTCGGCAGGCAGGGGCACGGGCTGCCAGGTGATGGACTGAAAGTCGATGAGGAGGGCGTGCCCCTCCACGCCCGCCGCCGAGATGAGCTGGTCCATGAGGCCGCACTGCGTGCCGGCGAACTCGTGCTCGGCCTGCTGGCTCAGTCGCGCCAGCTCCAGGGGCCGTAGCCCCAGCCCCAGCAGTTGGTTGGCGGCCGTGGCCACGGCCACCTCCACCGCCGCCGACGAGCTGAGCCCGGCACCAATGGGCACGTCGCCGGCATAGGCCAGGTCCAGGCCCGGCAGGCGATGGCCGGCCCGTTCCAGCAGGGCCAGGACGCCGCGCACATAGTTGGCCCAGCGGGCGCGCGGGTCGGGCTGCAGGCCGTCCAGGGCAAAGGCGGCCACCTGGTCTTCCACGTCGACCGCCAGCAGGCGGACCTGGCGATCGGTGCGGGGCGCGGCGGCCACCACCACGGCCCGGTCGATGGCCATGGGCAGGACAAAGCCCTCGTTATAGTCGGTATGCTCGCCGATGAGGTTTACCCGGCCCGGGGCCCGGTAGAGCCCGGCCGGCTCGGCGCCCAGGGCCTGGCGAAAGGCGGCCCGTACCTCGGCCGGCAAATCCCGGTCAGGCACCATACTTGGCCAGCCTCTGCGCAAAGCCCATGGCCAGCGACATCTCGTCGCTGGCGTGAAAGACGCCCAGGCTGCCCCGGCCGCAGGCCCGCTCGCCAAACTGGGCGACGCCGTCGGGCCGGCAGAAGGGGCTCCACAGCAGGGTCGGCACCGGGTGCCAGGAGTGGCTCCTGAGGGCCGACGGGGTCGAGTGGTCGCCGGTGACGATGAGCACGTCGGGCTTCAGGTCCAGGATGCCCGGCACCAGCGTCTGGTCCACGTGCTCGATGACCTCGGCCTTGCGCTCAAAGTCGCCATCCTCGCCGGCCGAGTCGGTCTTTTTCACGTGGACAAAGAAATAGTCATAGGTGCCCCAATGGTGCCTCAGGGCCTGCAGCTCGTCCTCCAGCGCCTCGCCCGGCAGGGTGACGACGTCCATGCCCACCAGGCGGGCCACGCCGCGATACATGGGGTAGGCGGCGATGGCGGCGGCGTGCAGCCCAAAGATCTCCGGGAACTTGGGCAGGCCGGGGTCCTTGGCCAGGCCCCGCAGGTTCAGGCAGTTGGCCGGGCTGTGGTCGGCCAGGATCTCGCGGGCGGCCGCGATCCAGCGGTTGACCAGGGCGGCGGTCTCTTGCGAGGCCTCGTCCTGGGCCTCGGCCATGAGGGGCGGCACGCCCAGCCGCTGGGGGTCGGTGTCGGCGATGTTGGCGTGCAGGGTCTGGCCCTCCGTGGGCCGCAGCACCAGCACGAAGCGATATTCCTTGACGGCCTCCACAAAGGTGCGCACGCCGGGCAGCTCGATCTCGCGCAGCAGGGCCACCAGCTTGCGGCTGACCTCGGTGGCGATGCGCCCCGCCCGCCGGTCGGTGATGAGCCCCTCGTCGTCGACGGTGCAAAAGTTGCCCCGGGCGGCCACGTCCTCGGGCTGCAGGTCAAAGTCGATGCCCAGGGCTTCCAGGACGCCCCGGCCGATGTCATAGACCAGGGGGTCGTAGCCGAACAGGGAGAGGTGCGCCGGGCCGCTGCCGGGCGTGATGCCGTGGGCCACCGGCACGGCGAGCCCCAGTTGCGAATGGGCGGCCAGGGCATCCAGGTTGGGGGTGTGGGCCGCCTCGAGCTCGGTCAGGCCATCGGACTCGCGGGGCAGGCCGCCCAGCCCGTCCATGACGAGGTGGACGATCTTGGTCCTGGCCGAGATCCTCAGACCGCGCATCAGTTGAAATTGAGCCATGGTTTCCCTCTAGTTCCAGACTGGTGTGGACCGGATAGAAGGACAATGCACAATCCCCGGGCCACTTGCTGGCGAGGACTGTGCATTGTCAGACTTCCAGGGCGCACCCTATTGGCATGAAAGCGTGCGTCACGCCAGACCACCTGGCGTGAACCCGGACGCTCCCGACATCCTGCTAGCGGATCGCCTGCTCCGTCTCCCGGTCAAACAGGTGGATGTTGTCCATGTTAAAGGAAGCGTCCAACATGTTGCCCACCCGGGCGCTGGTGCGGGGATCGACCCGGGCGATGAACTGCTTCTTGCCCGTCAGCAGGTAGACGAGCACCTCGTTGCCCATCAGCTCCGTCACGTCCACCTCGGCGCTAAAGAACTCGGCGCGGATGCCGGGCGGCGTGAACTCGCGGTCGTGGATGTCCTCCGGTCGCACGCCAAAGATGACCTCTTTGCCGGCGTAGGGGCGGGCAGCCTGGGACTTTTCCGGGGGGAGCTTCAGGCGAAAATTCCCGGTGTCGATGACCAGGTTCCCGTCCTGCTCGACCAGGGTGGCGTCGAAAAAGTTCATGGCCGGGCTGCCGATAAAGCCGGCGACAAAGATATTGTCCGGCTTGTCGTACAGGTTCTGGGGCGAGTCGATCTGCATCATCAGGCCGTCCTTCAGGACGCAGATGCGGCTGCCCATGGTCATGGCCTCCGTCTGGTCGTGCGTGACATAGATAAACGTCGTCTCCAGCCGCTGGTGCAGCTTGGAGATCTCGGCCCGTGTCTGGACGCGAAGCTTGGCGTCGAGGTTCGACAGGGGTTCGTCCATCAGGAATACGGCGGGCTCGCGGACGATGGCCCGGCCCAGGGCGACGCGCTGGCGCTGGCCGCCGGAGAGCTGCTTCGGCTTGCGATCCAGCAGGTTCTCGATGCCCAGGATGCCGGCCGCCTCCCTGACGCGGCGCTCGATCTCCTGGCGCGGCGTCTTGCGGAGCTTCAGGCCAAAGGCCATGTTGTCGTAAACGGACATGTGGGGGTAGAGGGCATAGCTCTGGAACACCATGGCGATGTTGCGATCCTTGGGCGGCACGTCGTTCACGACGCGGTCGCCGATGAGGATGCGCCCTTCGCTGATCTCTTCCAGGCCGGCGAGCATGCGCAGGCTCGTCGACTTGCCGCAGCCCGAAGGCCCGACGAACACCAGGAACTCCTTGTCGTCGATGACAATGTCCAGGTCCTGGACGGCGACGACGTCGCCATATCGCTTCCAGACATGGTCGTAGGTAATGTCTGCCATTCGGTTTCTCCTAAGAACGTGGGCGAGGCGGTGGGGACAGAACTTTGCGGTCGCTCACCGGAAAGGTGTTCCGGCGACGGGCACATGGCCAAAACCGTTCCCCATGGCCTCAGGGTTAAACGTAGCTCGTGCTGTTGGTGCTGCCGGGCAAGCAGCGGGCCGCGCTTCGTGGGGGCCGATGGATCTCTTGTACCCAACACTCCTTCCGCCGGAAGTGAAGGCCCGAGGTCCAAAGGGGGCTCCCGTGCCTTCTACCCGGCCGGTGCCGCCGGGAGCCTTGACTGATTATAACCGATCTTGCGCTGCATTGCAAGGTTCGCTACGGCCAGATCTTGACCGGGTTGTGGCCGGCCCCCTGGCCGGGGTCCCAGCGGGCGGGATTCACGTCGACGCCTTCGTAGACGGCGATCTTTGGGTCGGCGCAGTCGCCCGTGGGGCTGCAGGTCAGGCGGCCGGTGATGCCCGGAAAGTCGCGCGTGGCGAACAGGGCCTCTACAAGCGCCCGGCGGGGGATGAGCAGGCTGCCGCCCGGGCCCTCTACGGCCACGCGCTCGATGGCGCTCAGGATCAGGTTGGCGGCGTCGTAGGCGTGGGCGTGGTAGGGACCGATGGGCATCTCCCGGTACTGCTGCTCGTAGCGCTCCGCCAGCGCCTGGTAGCCGGCGTCAAAGGCCGCCAGGTCGGGGCTGGTCCAATAAAAGCCTCGGGCCGCCTCGCCGGCCGCCTGCAAAAAGTCCGGAGAGAAGAGCCCGTCAGAGCCCAGGAGGGCCACCTGCCGCAGTCCCTCCATGCGCCTGGCCTCCTGCGTCAGCGGCGCCCCCGATTCGACAAACACCGGATAGTAGAGCACCTGGGGCTCGGTGCGGGCCAGGGTTGCCAGCACCTGGCGGGCGGCGGGCTCGCGCGGCGTCACCGCCTCGCGGGCGGTGACGGTCCCGCCCAGCAGCTCGAACTCCCGGGCAAAGACCTCCTGCAATTGCAGCGAGTAGCTGCTGCCGTCGTGGATGGTGGCCGCGCGGCTCAGGCCCAGCGCCTCGCGGGCAAAGTGCGCCGCGGCCACTCCCTGGGCGGCGTCGTTGTAGGCGGTGCGCAGGTAACACCAGTAGTCGGCCGGGCGATCCGGCGCGGTGAGCTCGATGGCCGTGTTGGAGGGCGAGACCAGGGGGATCCCGGCCCGGCAGAGGACGGGGATGGCCTCGCGCGCCTCGTTGGAGCAGCTCGTGCCCACCACGGCCACCAGGTTCGGGTCGCGGGCCAGCTCGTTGGCTGCCACCAGCCCGCCCTCGGCCGTGCAGCCGCCGTCCTCGCCGCGCAGCTCCACGGGATGGCCGCGGATCTCGCGGCGCTCGGCCAGGGCCAGCTCCAGGCCGCGCCACGTGTCGATGCCCAGGGCGGCGTCGGGCCCGGCGACGACGAGCAGGTAGCCCAGGAGGATGGGCTGGCCGGCGGCCAGCTCGACGCAGCCGTCCGGGTCGTCACAGGCCCGGCCGCCGGCGGCGGTGGCCGGTGGCGGCGCCGCGGGCAGGGTGGCGGTGGCGGCCGGCCCGGGAGCGCCGGCCTGGGGGCCGGGCTGCCCGTCGCCCGGCAAGAGGGCCAGGGCCAGGGCAGCGGCGGCCACCACCAGCAGCAGGCCCAGGGCCAGCCACGGCCAGGTGCGGCGGCGGGGCTCTTGCGGGCGCGCCACTGCCTGCCCCGGCGGGAAGGGGCGCGGAGCGGCGACGGTCCTCTCCGGGTCCCGGTCCCTGGCGGCGGGCGACGCCTGGGCCGCGCCACCAGCCAGGACCGTTGCCTCGTCTTCCATCGGGGGCCGGTGGGCGCCTGCGACAGGCGCCGGCACCACCGTCCCTTGCCCGGCGGCAGGCTGCGCCGCGCCCAGGGCGCGGGCCAGGGCCTCCACAAAGGCGCCGGCGGTTTCGTAGCGCTGCCCGGGCTCCTTGGCCAGGGCCTTTTGCAGGACGCCGTCGACGGCCGCGGGCCACGCCGGCTCGCCGGGCCGGGGCTGGCGCAGCGGCGGCGGAGCCTCGTGCACCTGCCGGTAGAGCACGCCGTGGGGCGTGGTGCCGGCAAAGGGCGACCGGCCGCCCAGCATCTCGTAGGCCACGATGGCCAGGCTGTACAGGTCGGTGCGGTGGTCCACCTCGTCGCCCCGGGCCTGCTCGGGCGACATGTACTCGGGCGTGCCCACCAGGGTGCCGGTCGTCGTCAGCCGCGAATCCTGCGCCGCGCGGGCGATGCCAAAGTCGCCCAGGGCCGGTTCGCCGCGCGGGTCCAGGAGGATGTTGCCCGGCTTCACGTCGCGGTGCACCAGCCCCTGGCCGTGGGCATAGTCCAGGGCCGAGGCCAGGGGGCGCAGCAGCCTGAGGGCGCCGCCGGGGCTCATGGGGCCGCGCTGCGCCAGCGCCCGCGCCAGCGATGGGCCATCCACGTACTCCATGACAAAGTAGTAGGTGCTGCCCTCCTGGCCGACGTCATAGATGGTGACAACGTTGGGGTGTTTCAGCCGCGCCGCGGCCCGCGCCTCGCGCAAGAAGCGCTCGATGAGGTCCGGCTCCCCGGCCAGGTGTGGCGCCAGGACCTTGAGGGCCACGCGGCGCTGGAGGAGGGGGTCATGGGCCAGGTAGACCGTGCCCATGCCTCCCCGGCCGACCTCCGCCCGGATCTCGTACTTGCCCAGCCGCCTGCCAACCAGATCGCCGTTCATGGTGCCTCCCTCTCGCCGCGCGACAATCGGTCCTGTGAACGATTGTAACGCAAAACCGAACCCAAGTCAATGCGCATTGCAGGCGTCCAAAAGAAATCCCGGCGGTTTGGAGTTTGGGGGCAAATAAGGTATAATGGCTGCGCCCCAACGGGGACAGCAGAATCAGGAGGGACTGATGACCGGCGAGCTCGAGATCGTTCCAGTGACGACGGAGGAGGAGCGGCGAGCCTTTGCTCGCTTTCCATGGGAGCTTTATCGCGGCGACCCCTATTGGGTCCCGCCCATCTTTAACGACCGCCTCGCCCTGCTGAACCCGGCCAAGCATCCCTTTTACGAGCACGCCACGGTCCAGCTCTTCACGGCCCGGCGGGGCGGCAAGATGGTGGGCACCGTCAGCGCCCACGTCAACCACCGCCACAACGAGGTCTATGGCGACAAGGTGGGCTTTTTCGGCTTCTTTGAGGTCATCGACGACGAGGATGTGGCCCGGGCCCTCCTCGACGCGGCGGCCGGCTGGCTGCGCGAGCAGGGCATGGACGCCATGCGCGGGCCCGAGAGCTTTTCGCAGAACGAGGAAGTGGGCCTGCTCATCGACGGCTACGACGCGCCGCCGGTGATCATGATGACCTACAATCCCCGCTACTACCAGGGCTTTATCGAGCGGGCAGATTTCGAGAAGGTCCAGGATCTGTACGCCTGGGACATCCTGACCAGCATCTTTGACCTCGACGTCCAGCGGATGCCCCGCAAGTTCCTCCGCGTCGCCGAAGAGGCGCGCAAGAAGGAGGGACTGGTGGTGCAACGCATCGACATGAAGAACTTTGACCGCGAGGTCGCCCGCGCCAAAGAGGTGTACAACGCCGCCTGGGAAAAGAACTGGGGGTTCGTGCCCATGACCGATCACGAGATCGAGCACCTGGGCGAGGAGCTGAAAATGGTCCTGGACCCCGACCTGATCTACCTGGCCGAGCTGTGCGGCGAGACGGTGGGTGTCTCCCTGGGCGTGCCCGACGTGAACCAGGCACTGTTGCGGGCGCGGCCCCAGCCCAACACCTGGAGCCTGCCCCTCACCCTGGGCAAGTTCCTTCTGAACCGCCGGCACATCGACGCCTTCCGACTGATGATCATGGGCGTCAAGCCCGAGTACCGGGCCCTGGGCATCGACGCCCTGTTCTACGTCGAGACGGCCCGGGCGGCCTTTCGCAAGGGCTACAAGCGCTGCGAGATGTCGTGGATCCTGGAGTCCAACGACATGATGAACCGCATCATCGAGCGGCTGGGCGGCACCATCTACAAGACCTATCGCATCTACCAGAAGCCCATCGCCTAGGCGCCCATCGTCTAGGTGGAAGGGGCGCGACGGCTCCGCCTCGCCCGCCAGGCTCAGCGGCTCCAGACGTGGAACGGCCCGGCAGCGCCATTGCTGCCGGGCCGTTCCACGCTCCGTCCTCTACTCCCTTTGTTCTGCCTTCTCGGCCACCCGCTGCCCAAATCGCTCCAGGCTGACGATGGCCCGCCGGTGCAACCCCTCGCCCGCCACTTCCATACCATCGTGGAGTGTGACGCGAAAGGTCAGCGACCGGCCATCCACCTCCAGGAGCTCGGCGCGGGCCACCACCTCAAAGCCGACGGGCGTCGGCGACAGGTGGCGCACGTCCAGGTGCGCGCCGACGGTGAGATAGCCTTCGGGCAAGAGAGAATCGACGGCCGCGACGCCCGCGCGCTCCATGAGGAGCACCATGTGGGGTGTGGCCAACACCTGGACGCCGCCGCTGCCCAGGTGTTTGGCGGTGTGCTCCGGGGCGACGACCAGGCGCACCTCGCCGACCAATCCCGGCTTGATGGCGTCAAACTTCACGCCGGCTTCTCCGGGCCGGGAGCCGGCGGTTCGGCGGGCGGCTCGTCGTCCTGCAGCGACGAGACCGTCTTCGAGAGCTGCTCGTTCAGCTCGCGCAGGCCGGTCACCAGGCTGCGCTCCAGCTTGCCGACCACGTCGGTCTCGCGAGCCTTGTCCACGGTCTCCTTGACCTGCTCGCTGAACTGCCGGGCGGCGTCGGTTTCCTGGGCCGACTTGATGGCGGCGTCGAGCTGCTTGCCCAGCTCGGCAAAGCCCTCGCCGACATCCTGGCGGAACTTGCGGCTTTCCTCGCTCTGCCACAGGGCGCGGACCGCGCTGGCCAATTGCTGGCCCAGGGCCTCCAGCTCGCCGAGGATTTCGCTGCCCTCACGCTTATCTTCTTCGCTCATGGTACCTCCTACGAGAATTCTCGAAACTTCGGGCGATCCAAGAGACTATACGCAGAAAATACAAAAAGGTTCCTCTGGCAACGACCTACTCTCCCAGGGACCTGCGTCCCAAGTACCATCGGCGCTGGAGGGCTTGACTGCCTGGTTCGGGATGGAGCAGGGTATATCCCCTCCGCTAGAGTCACCAAAAGGAACCTTTATGTACTTTTTTCTTCTCGGGTT
>DAOUHB010000048.1:0-9066 GCA_034428935.1 Anaerolineae bacterium
ACGTGCCGCGCGGCATTGATGGCCGGCAGGGTGAGGGTCACGCGCCACGCCGGCCTGCCCTGGTAGTTGGCCCGGGCGACGGCGACCGTCTCACTGGTCTCTTCCAGGAGGGGAGAGCCGGGAAAGAGGGACGCGGTGTGGCCGTCGCTGCCGAGGCCCAGGATCACCAGGTCCAGCCGCGGCAGCGGCCCGCAAAAATAGTCCTCCAGCTCCAGCTCGTAGGCCCTGGCCGCTGCCTCGGGCTTGAGCTCGCCCCGCACGCGGTGCACGTTCTCCGCTGGGATGGGCACCAGCCCGATAAAGGCCTGCTGTGCCAGGCCATAGTTGCTTCCCGGGTCGTCGGGGGGAACGAGGCGCTCGTCGCCCCAGAAAATGTGTACCTGTTCCCAGGGGACCCGGGTTCGATATGGCGCCTCGGCCAGGAGCCGGTAAGCGCCCCCCGGCGTCGAGCCGCCCGCCAGGGCCACGCTGAACCGGCCCCGGGCCTTTACCGCCTCGCGCGCCATCTGCACAAAGCGCTCCGCCGCCTCCCGGGCGAGGGCCGCCGCCTCCGGCACCACCACCACCTCCGCCCCACCATCTCCTCGCTGCGCCATAACCTGCGTCATGCCACGCTCCTCCTCACGCTCCCTGGCCTCTCCGGAGATCAACCCGGCCCCGGCAGCCCCGAATCCACGCGCCCACACCGCATCGCCCACCCCACCGCCTGGCTCTTCAGCAGGCCCTCGGCCTCCGCCGGGCCCCACGAGCCCCGGTCGTACGGGCTCGGGGGCGGCACCTCCGGGCCCTGCCATCTCTCCAGGATGGGATCGATGAGCCCCCAGGCCAGCTCGATCTCGTCGGCCCGGGCAAAAAGGGATGCGTCGCCTTGCAGCGCATCCAACAGCAGCCGCTCGTAGGCCTCGGGCACCTTGCCCTCGAAACCCTCGGCATAGTGAAACTCCATGTCGACGGAGCGGGTGCGCATCCGCGTGCCCGGATGCTTGGCCTCGAAACGCAGGTGGATCCCTTCGTTGGGCTGAAGGCAGAGCGACAGCATGTTCGGCGCGATTTCGCCGCCCGACGGCCGGGGAAAGAGCAACTGGGGAACGCACTTGAAGACGACGGCGACCTCGGTCACCTTGGTCGCCAGGGCTTTGCCCGACCGCAGAAAGAACGGCACTCCCTGCCAGCGCCAGTTGTCCACGTAAAAGGGCAGTGCCGCAAAGGTCGGCGTCCGCGAGTCGGGTGCCACGTCCTCCTCGTCGTGATAGCCCCGGTATTGCCCCCTGACGACGGGCTCGCCGGCCCGCGTCGCGCGGATGACCTTGACCTTTTCGTCCCGCAGGGCGTCGGCGTCCCACACCGCCGGCGGCTCCATGGCCGTCAGGGTCAGGAGCTGCACCAGGTGGTTCTGGAACATGTCGCGCAGCACGCCGGCCTGGTCATAGTAGCCGCCGCGCCGGCCCACGCCGTCGCTCTCGGCCACGGTGATCTGGATCTGGTCCACGTACTTCATGTTCCAGATGGGCTCAAAGATGGCGTTGGCGAAACGGAAGGTCATGATGTTCTGCACCGTCTCTTTGCCCAGGTAGTGGTCGATGCGATAGATCTGATCCTCGCGAAACACCTCGTGGATCTGCTCGTTCAGGTGGTGGGCGCTCTCCAGGTCGCGGCCGAAGGGCTTCTCGACGATGACCCGCGTCCAGCCCGGGCTGCTGTTGAGGCCCGCCTCGCCCAGCTTGCGAATGATGCCCGGCCCCAGGGAGGGCGGCACCGCCAGGTAGAACAGCCGGTTGCCCTCCGTCCCGTCCTCGACGGCGTCGAGCTCCGCCAGGCGCTCGGCCACGCGCCGGTAGGTGTCGGGGTCGTCATAGTTGCCGCTCAGGTAGGAAAATCGCTGCCCAAAGTTCTCCCACTGGGCGCAGACCTCGTCGTTGTGCCGGGCATACTCCGCGATCCCTTCGTACAGGTGCTCCCGATATTCCCCGTCGCTGAACTCGCTGCGGGCAACGCCCAGGACGCGGGTCCTGGGCGACAGCAGGTCGTCGCAACACAGGCTGTGCAGGGCGGGCACCAGCTTGCGCTGGGTCAGGTCGCCCGAGGCCCCCAGGATGACGATGGCGGCCGGCGGTACGTTCCGTTCGTTGTCCTTCACAGGCCCTCCAGTTCTTGCAGCAGGCGGTCGAGGCCGCCCACGACGTCCTCGCCCAGGTGGAAGCGGATGACGCGGCGGCCCACGGCCCGCAGGGCGCCCTCGTCGCCCAGGGCCTGGGCCATGGCCAGGGTGCGGAACGACGCCGACAAAGAGGGCAGTTCGCCGTCGCCGGGGATGGGCACGTCCTGAGGGCCGCCGGCGGTAAACTGCACGAACAGTCCGCGGCCGGCGTCGCCCTTGTGGAGCTGGCCCGTGGAGTGCAAGAAGCGCGGCCCGTAGCCCACCGTCGTGGCCAGCTTCAGGCGGTTTCGCAGCCGAAGGCGCAGGGCCTCGAGCGCGGCCTCCACCTGGGGCGTCTGCGGCAAAAAGGCCTGCAGGGCGACGTAATCCCCCGCCTGGGCGGTGGCCAGGAAGGCGGCCAGTGCCTGCCCGCTGACGGGCGCCGCCTCGCCCTCGGGCAGGCCGCCGGTCTCGGCGTAGCTGGCCATGGCCCGGCGGGCGCGCTCCTTGGCCGCCTCCACGTCGGGCTGGAAGAAGGGGTTGACACCCAGGCGGTGGCCGGCCACGGCCGTGGCCATCTCCCACAGGAAGAACTGCTCCCCCAGGTCGTAGGCGTCGCGCAGGTGCAGGCGCACCACGGGATGGCCCACCTCCTCCAGGGCGCGCAGGGGCGCGTCGTAGGTTTCGTCGCCGGCCACCCGCAGGTAGACGAATAGCCGGTCGTTGCCATAGTTCGCCGGCGTGCCCAGGGGCTCGCCCACCACGGGCAGGATGCCCTTGCCCTCCTTGCCGGTGCTCTCGGCCACCAACTGCTCCAGCCAGTCGCCGAAATTGGCCAGGGCCGGCGAGGCCAGCAGGGTCAGCTTGTCCCGCCCGGCCCTGGCCAGCTCGGCCATGACCACCCCCAGCCAGGCGGCCACGTCCACGCCCGGCTCGGAATCGTCGCAGGGCCGGCTTTCGGCGGCGAGGGCGCGGGCGCGCTCCAGGAGGGCCTTCACGTCCACGCCCACCAGGGCCGCCGGCAGCAGGCCAAAGAACGACAGGGCCGAATAGCGCCCGCCGACGTTGGGATCGTTCAGGAACGTGGCCCGGAACTCGTGCGTCCTGGCCAGCTCCTCCAGGCGCCCGCCCGGATCGGTGATGGCCACAAAGTGGTCCCCGGCCTCCCCGGGCCCCAGCGCCCGGGCGGCCCGGTCGTAAAAGAAGCGAAAGAGGGAGAGGGTCTCGATGGTCGAGCCCGACTTGGTAGCGACGATGAACAGCGTGCTCTGCGGGCCAAGCCTGCCCGCGTGGGCCAGGATGGCCTCGGGCAGGGTGCTGTCCAGGACGGCGAGGCGAGGCATGCCCGGCCGGGCAAAGACGTTGTTCAGGACCTCGGCGGCGCGGCTGGCGCCGCCCATGCCCAGCAGCAGCACGTCGGCGATGCCCTCGGCCCGCACCGCGGCGGCAAACTCTTCCAGGCGCGGGACCTGCTCCACCATGACGTCGGCGGTGTGGAGCCATCCCAGGCGGTTGGCGATCTCGGTCGGGTCCGGCTTCCAGACGGTATAGTCGTGGGACCAGATGCGGGCCACGATCCGCCGGGCGGCAATCTCGTCCAGGGCCCGGTCGACGGCCTCCTGGTGGGCGCCCAGGTTAGCCGGGCGCCGCCACTCGCTCCGCAGGCGGGCGAGGGTGGCCATGAGCGAGTCGAACGAGCTGGCAAAGGCGGCCACACCCTCCTCCTGGAGCCTGGCCGTGACGGCGTCCACGTCCACGCCCGCCTCGGCCAGCCTGGCCATCTGCTCGCGGGATTCTTCCATGCCCGCTTCCAGGCTGAGGGCCACCGTCCCGTGGTCCAGGAAGGCGCTGAGGGTCGCCGGCGGCAGGGTGTTGACCGTGTGCGGGGCGATGAGGGTGTCGACGTAGAGGGTGTCGGAATAGGCCGGGCTCTTGGTGCCGGTGCTGGCCCACAGGGGCCGCTGCACCCGGGCGCCCATGGCGGCCAGGCGCTCCCAGCGCTCCCCCCGAAAGATCTCCTGGAAACAGGCATAGGCCAGGCGGCCAGTGGCCACGCCCGTCCTGCCCTGCAGTGCCCGGAGGCCCTCCAACCTGGAATCCGGCACGTCGGGCCCGGCCGCCAGCTCTCGCTCGCCCTCGACCAGGAGCTTGTCCACGGCGGTGTCGATGCGGCTCAGGAAAATCGAGGCCACGGAGGCGACCCGGGCCAGGGCGCCGCCCTCCGCCGCCAGCCGCTCCAGCCCGGCAAGGTAGGCCCCGGCCGCGGCGCGATAGTGGTCCAGGGCAAAGATGAGGGTTACGTTGACGTTCACGCCGGCGGCGATGAGCGCCTCGATGGCGGGAATGCCGGCAGGCGTGGCCGGGACCTTGATCATGACGTTGGGCCGGTCCAGCGCGGCGAACAGCCGCCGCGCCTCGGCCACGGTGCCCTCGGTGTCGTGGGCCAGCCGCGGGCTGACCTCCAGGCTGACAAAGCCGTCGGCGCCGTCGCTGGCGTCATAGACCGGGCGCAGCACGTCGGCGGCCTCGCGGATGTCCTCCATGACCAGGGCCTCGTACAGCGCCCGGGTCGACGCCGCTCGGGGCAGCAGCTCCTGGAGGGCCGGCTCGTAGTCGTCGCTGCGGGCGATGGCGGCCTCAAAGATGGTGGGGTTGGAGGTCACGCCCCGCACCCCCTGATCCACGATGGTTTGCAGCTCGCCGGAACGCGTGAAGCCGCGCCGGACATAGTCGACCCAGATCGACTGCCCCAGCTCGGCCAGGTCATGCAGCTTGGTCATTGCAGGCCTCCGTGTTTTCGCGTGGCTACCCGGACCCTTCGTCCTCCAACGAGGAAAAGAGCGAGTTCAGCGCCTCCGAGAGGGTTGGATGGGTAAAGACGGCGTCGCGCAGGGCGGTGTAGGGCAGGCCGCCCATCATGGCTACCTGGATCATGGCCATGATCTCGCCGCCCTGGTAGCCGAGGATGGCCGCCCCCAGGATCTGGCCGGTCTCGGCGTCGACCAGCGCCTTCATGAGACCCCGCGTCTCGTCGACCTCCACGGCGCGGGCCACCCAGGACATGGGCATCCTCGCCACGCGGAACCGGCGCCCGGCCTCGCGGGCCTGCCGCTCCGTCAGCCCCACCCGCCCCAACTGGGGGTCCGTAAAGACGACGTAGGGCACGGGCCGGTCGTGCACCGTCCGCTCCCCGCCTTCCAGGAGGTTGGCGCACAGGATGCGATAGTCGTCGTACGACACGTGGGTAAAGGCCGGGCCGCCCTTGACGTCGCCCAGGGCATAGATGCCCGGGACGTTGGTCTCCAGCCGCTCGTCGGCCACGATGTATCCCCGCCGGTCCACGGCGACGCCGCCGGCGGCCAGGTTCAGGGCGTCGGTGTTGGGCTCGCGCCCCGTGGCCACCAGGAGGTGCGAGCCGCGGAGCACCTGTTGCCCGTCGGGCGCCTGGACGTGAAGGCTGATGGTGCCGTTCTCCTGGCGCGCCTCGCGTGCTTCGGCGTTCAGCAGCACCTGGATGCCGTCCTCGCGGAGGATCTGGGCCACGGCCTCGGCCACGTCCGGGTCCTCTTCACTCAACAGTTGCCCGCTGCGCTGGACGATGGTCACCTGGCTGCCAAAACGGCAGAACATCTGGCCGAACTCCAGCCCGACGTAGCCGCCGCCGAGGATGATGAGATGCTCGGGCAGCTCCTCCAGCTCCATGACGGACGTCGAATCGAGAAAGGGAACATCTTCCAGGCCGGGCAGATGGGGTACGTGGGGCCGGCCCCCGGTGTTGAGCAAGATCTTGTCCGCCGACAGGTGCAGGCTGCCGCCGTCGTTGAGGCTCACCGCCAGGGCCTTGTGCCCCGTGAAGCGCGCCTCACCCATGATGAGGTCCACGCCCTCTGCTTCCCGGATGCGGCGCTGGAGGTTCTGGCGAAAGCCCTCGACGATCTCGGCCTTGCGCCGGCGCACGGCTGCCATGTTCACCTTTACCGGGCCGGCGTGCACGCCATACGTCTCGGCGCGCCGCGCCACGTGGGCCACGCGAGCGCTGGCCACCATGGTCTTGGTCGGCGTGCAGCCCCAGTTGATGCACGAGCCGCCCACGTACTGGCGCTCCACCAGGGCCACCTTCCAGCCGGCCCTGGCCAGGGCCGTGGAAAGGGGCACCCCCGATTGGCCCGCACCCACGATCACGGCGTCGTACGTCCTGCTCTCTGTCACCATCCGGTCGTCTCCTCCACGTCAGGCTCTGGGCTCCACCGCGGCCCATCCTTCCGGCCGCCTGGAGCGTAGAAGTGGTAGTTATTATCTAAAATATCACAACTGGGAGCCTTTGTCAATACGCTCTTCTACGACTATCATCTCGCCGAGCAGGCATAGCGCCGCACGAGGGACTGCACCTGCCCCTCATCCCACGACAGGAAGGCGCCGCTCCACGATGGCGGCGCGTAAAAGGCCAGCACGGCCAGGGCGCAGCCCGGCACGGCGGGCGGCAGCAGCTCCCCCTGGCGGTGGTAGGCCACAAAGCGCTCGTACTCCTCGCGGGGCATGCCGGCGGCCCCCTCGCTGCGAATCGTGGCCTGCATGGCGGTGTCGACGACGCCCGGCCGGAAAGAGATGGCAGTGACGTCCGGCTCCTCGGCGGCGACCATGCGCGTCAGGTGGGTCACCGCCGCCTTGGACAGGCAATAGGCCCCCCAGCCCGGCACGGGGCTCACGGCAGCCCCGCTGGAGACATTGATCACCCGGCCCTTGCGCTCCCGCAGGTGGGGCAGGGCTGCCCGGGTGAGGATCACGGGCCCGAGGACGTTGATGGCCCAGGTTTCGTTCCAGGCGCCCGCCTCCGCCTCGGCGATGGGGCTCACCGGCCCCAGGATGCCGGCGTTGTTGACCAGGGCGTCCAGCGCCCCGAAGCGCTCTATCGCGGCAGCCACGATGCGCTCGTCGTCCTCGGGCCGGCTCACGTCGCCCGGGACGGCCAGGGCCTGGCCGCCCGCCTCTTGCACGTCTGCGGCCACGGCCTCCAGGTCGCCGGCCGAGCGGGCCGTCAGGACGACGTTGGCCCCCAACTGGCCCGCGGCCCGGGCCGCGGCGGCCCCCAGCCCACGGGATGCACCTGTGATGAGAATGGTAAGCTCGCTCATGGTATTGCTCCGTCCGTTATCACAAAGGGCCTGCCCAACCATTCCTGGTTGGCAGGCCCTCTCTCCGTCGAGACAGCCGTAGCGGGACGGCTATTCGTTGATCCAGCCGTCTATCGCCCGCTCGTAGCTCAGGATCTCGTCCTCTGTAAAATAGAGGGGGATCTCGTAGGCGGCCGTGTCGGGGCCATCGGAGCCGTGGACCAGGTTGCGTCCGATCTCCAGGCCGAAATCGGCACGGATGGTGCCCGGCGCGGCCTCGGCGGGGTTGGTGGCGCCCATTGTGCTGCGCACGATGGCGATGGCATTCCGCCCCTCCACCACGGCGACGACCACCGGCCCGCTGGTAATGAACTCGATGAGCCCGGCGTAAAAGGGCTTGCCCTGGTGGACGGCGTAATGCCGGGCCGCCAGCTCCGGGCCGATCTGCATGAGCTTCATGGCTGCCAGCCGGAGCCCCCTGCGCTCCAGCCGGGTGAGGATGGGGCCGATGAGTCCCCTTTGCACGGCGTCAGGCTTGAGAATTACGAGTGTGCGTTCCATCCAATCTCCCTTGTAGGATCTAGCGCTTGAGAAGGACTTGCCTGGACTGCCGGTACATCTCCAGGGCGCGGTCCAACTGGTCTTCTTGCATGTAAACGTCGCCCAGCAACTGGTAGACGCGGGCGCGGTCCACGTCCTCGTCCAGCAGGCGCTGCAGGTCCTGGAGGACGTCGGGCAGCAGCTTGCGGGAGGCGATGAGCTTCTCGTAGTGGCCCAGGGCCGATTTCCACTCCTTTTGCCCGGCACACATGCGCGCCACTTCCAGCCGGAGCGGGTGGTTTCGAGGCCGGGCCTGGAGCTCTTCTCGAAGCTCCCGGAAGCGCTGTTCGGCCGATGGCGGCTCCTCCACGGCGGCGGGCGCCGCCTCTGCTACGGGTACCTGCGGGGCAGGCTCCGGCGGCCTGATCTCTTTCCCCACCGGGGCCTCGACCGCTTCTTCCGGAGCCGGTTCCGGCGCCTCGGCCGCGGGCTCGGCGCGGGCTTCCATCCAGGCCGGTTCTTCCGGCGCCGCCTCGGGCTCGACGGCCGGGGCCTCGGCTTCGCGCTCGCCCAGCGACTCCAGCCAATCGGTCACTTCCGCGACGGCAGGTTGGTCGACCTCGGGCTCTGGAGCCTCGGCTTCCGGCTCGCCCGGCTCTTCCAGCCACGCCGGCACTTCGGCGGCCGGTTCCTCAACCGCTTCCTCAACCGCCGGGGCCCGGACCTCGGCTTCGCCTTCGCCCAGCAGGTCCTGGAGCCACTCGGGCACGGCTTCGGCGTGCTGCGCCTCCAGCTCCTCCGGCGACATCTGGGCCATGGCCTCCGCCAGGTCTTCTTCGGCTAGGATGCCCGCCTCTACCAGGGCCCGCAGACTCTCGGGAATCTCGCCGGCAGGCGCTCCAGGCTCCACGCGCCCCTCGGCCACAGGAGCCTCGACCGCTTCCTCGGCTTGCGGCACGCCCAGATCTTCCAGCCAGGCCGGTACCTCTTCGGCGGCCGGTCCTTCGGGCTCTTCCACTTCCACGGCGGGCGCCTCGGCTTGCGGCACGCCCGGCTCTTCCAGCCACGCCGGTACCTCTTCGGCCGCCGGTCCTTCGGGCTCTTCCGCCTCGGCGGCGGGCGCCTCGGCTTGCGGCACGCCCGGCTCTTCCAGCCACGCCGGTACCTCTTCGGCGGCCGGTCCTTCGGGCTCTTCCACCTCGGCGGCGGGCGCCTCGGCTTCCGGCATGCGCAGCGCCAGCAGCCAGTCGGGCACCTCTTCACCCGGCGGCGGCGCCT
>DAOUHB010000049.1:0-8473 GCA_034428935.1 Anaerolineae bacterium
TATCCCTGGGGGTATTATAGCGCATTGCCCGGCGGCTTGCCCCACGCCAGGCCGGCGCCTGGCCGTCGCTGCCGCCCGGCGTGGCGCTCCGGTCAGTGCCCTCCCTGGCGCGCCTGCCTGGCCGCCCTTACGATCAGGACGGCCGCGGTAGCGACAGCGGCAGCCACCAGCAGCAGGGGCAGGACCGCCCGCCCGCGACCGGCCGGCGGCTCGGCCTCGGCGGGCGCCATGGCCATCCCCGGCCCTAGGGCGACCAGGTCCTCGGCGGCGGCGGCCAGGGGCGCCGTCCGGCTGCAGATGCTGGTATGGAGCTCGCCCTCCACGGCCCGGGCATAGACCAGGTACTCCTCACCGACCTCGAAGGGAAAGCCGCAACTCACGCTGTGGCGGGCGGTGACGATGACCAGGTTGTGAACGGCCGGCCCCTTCCACACCCGCTCCACCTGGAAGACGACATGCACCGGGTCCCCCGTGCTGACCATCGCACCCTGCGGGGCGTCGATGCGCAGCACGCGCCCCGCCAGGACCACCGCAGACCTGGCCATCTCCTCTCCCGGGGACGCGACCGCGGCGCACAAACAGGCCCGCGCCCGCCCGGGGGCCAGCAACAGGGCGCCGGCAACGAGCACCAACAGCCAGAGCCTCTGTCTCATGTGCGTCCCCCCTCTTCTCCCCCACCTGTGCGGGCAACCCTCGCGGTTGCCCTGCGGCGCTACTCGTCGCCGTACGCCCCCGCCTCGACATAATACCACGTCCCGGCCCGCAGGCCGTGGAACGCCACCATGTCCTCGTTGCTCCGCGGGTTGAACATGGCCGGCTCGCAGCATTGGTTGTGAGGCACCTCGTCGTACGTCTGTGGCAGGGTCTCGCCGTCGTACGACAGGCGGATCACGCCGTCGGCCTCGTAAAAGTAAAAGGGCTTGCCGCCCAGCAACTGGAAGCCAAAGACCTTGTCGTGGCCCAGTTTCGGCCCCATGTCCTCGCCGTCGACGATGACCTGGTCCTCCAGCTCCAGGGCCCAGTGGTCGCCCCACACTACAAAGCCGTTCACCGGATGGCTGACCATCATGGGCGCCGTCCCGCTGTATACCTCGCGGCCGCCCACCCACACGCTGTACTCCATGTCGATGCCCTGGCCCTGCGTGGCCACCATGGCCGCCTGCTCGTCGCCCAGGTAGGCGGGGGGCAGCATGTTGCTGTCCATGGCCTGCCAGGGCATGGGCCCCTGGGCGCTGATGAGCAGGTGCATGGGCTGCACGTTGGGCGCGTTCTCGGCGGCCATGACGAAATCGTCACCCGAGGCGCTGACCGAGGGCCGCCAGACCCGGCTTAGATCGAGCAACAGGGGCTCGGCCTCGTCGCCGTGGTACAGGTCGTAAAAGGTCCGGTTCCACTCGGCGTTGAACTCGGCCACCAGGCGGTAGCCAAAGGGCGCCAGGACCTCGTTGTATTCGGCCACCAGCGCCTGGGGGTCGGGCTCGCGCCACGCCCGGCGCTTGTCCAGGACGTCGCTGCCGATGCGCTGCATGTACTCCAGGTGCGTCGGCCTGTCCTCGGCGTCGGAGACGATGGCCACTTCCTCCACGGTAAGGGCTGACGGCTCGGCCTGCCCGGCGCTTTCAGCGATCACCTCCACCAGGAAGCCATAGCTCGCGCTGTTAGAGTCGCCCCACACCGCCTGCAGGTCAAGGACATAGAGCCCGGGATCGAGGTTGAGCTCGAAGGACGGCGTGCGCGCCGGGTCGAGGGGCAGTTGTCGGCCGCCCGTGGGCCGCCACGCCCGCCCTTCGGGACCGGCGCCGCCCGAGTCTATCGCGTCGGCGGCAGTGACGGGGATGGCGCGCAGCACCACCCGCGAGGGCGGAAGGCCCAGGTCAAGCGTTGCCGCGGCGGGCGACGACACCTCCAGGGGCTCCGCCGGGGTGATGAGGCCGATGGCGTCGGCACACACGCTCACGCCTGTGCCCGGGTCCGTCCAGCAGTAGCTGCCGATGCCGGCCACCTGCTCCTGGTCGTCGATCCGCAGGATGGCGGCCGGTGGGCGTCCATCCTCGCCGGTGCCGGGCTGGAGCGGCGGCAAGACGGCCTCGGGCTCCGGCGTGGGCAGGGGGCTCACTGGTTCGGTGGCATCGGGCGGCGTGGTGGCATCGGGCGGCGTGGTGGCTGGCGCCGCGGCGCCACACCCCGCCAGCAGCAGCGCCAGGATGATCATCAGGAACAGGTGCGTACTACGGATCATGGTTTCCTCCTTTGCTTCCTCGTTGTAGCCGGGCAGGCATCGTGCTTGCCCTTCTCAGGTTGGGCCGTGGAAGGGCAAGCAGGCAAACCCCTCAGGGCGAGCTGCCTGCTCCCCATGTTACGGTGTCAAGACTGAGCTGACAAGTTCGTAGTAACGGCTTCAGCCGTTTTCTTACCGTAACCACCCATCAAATCATGGTAGACAGGCGGCTGGTCCGAGGGGCATTATAGTCCGTCTCCCGAGGCCTTGCCCCACGCTCGCCCGGCGCTTGGCCGTCACTAGACGCTTATCCGCCGGGCCCCGCGGTAAACACCAGTGCCCGGCCATCGCCCGTCACCAGCCACATCTGCCGGCCGTGGACCTGGGCGGTCTCGGCTTCGGCCAGCCAGCTCAGCAGGCGCTGCTCCTGCTCCATGACCCCCTCGGGCTCGCAAAACATCTTGGTCGAGACCGGGTCCTCGATGCCCAGCGCCGCGCCTTCCAGGCTGTAGGGCGCCGTGTACTGGTTGCAGCCAGCCGTGCCCGCGGCGGTTCCGTCCCGGAACTCGAGCGTTACGTCCGTCCCGGCAACGGTGTCCAGCGGCGCCGGCAGCGACTGCTCCAGCCCCGCCTGGTCGTTGGGCTCCACGAAGGAGACGAGCGCCCACGTGGTGCCCTCCAGGGGCGGCACCTCGCCGGCCGCCAGCGGCTCAAAGACCAGGCTCTCGCCGCGCTGCGAGAGCAGTTCCAGCGACGAGCCATCCTCCGCCAGGCGGAAGCGGTCCGTCCAGCTCAGGGCGTCGGTAAAGGTCCCCTCCTGCCGCAGCAGGCGGTCCTGGTTTTCCTGCGTGTCCGGCGCGATACAAACGTGGCCCATCATGGCCGTGTAGTAGAAGCTGAGGCCGTCCTCGCCGGCCCGGTAGCCCAGGACGTAATCCCGGCAGCCGGCGTGGCCGCCGGCCCGGTGCTCGTCGTGGAAGGCCAGGGTGAGGGTCGAGCCCTCAACCGGGGACTGCCCATCGAGGCTCACCAGCCGCCAGGCCGTGCCCGGCAGCGCCCCGGGGTCCATGCTCAACTCTTCCTGGCGTTGAAAGGTCAGGATCGTCTCGCCGGCCTCGTCCTGCAGCTCGAGGACGTCGCCCTCCAGCCGGTAGGCGGTCGCCTGGCGCAGGGCCTCCATGTAGGCATTTTCCTGGTCCATGACACCTTCGGGCTCGCTGCAGAGGATGAGGGTCTGGGCCAGGGGCGGGAGCACCAGTTCGCCCCCGCTCGCCACGTACTCGCTTTCGACTTGAGCGTCGCGAGCGCTGCCGAACGAGTTGCAGCCCGCAAAGCCGGCTGCGCCATTCTCTGTGAACTCCAGGGCCAGGTGGGTGTCCGCGATGGGCGGCTGGCCCCGCAGCGAGGTCAAGATCCAGGCCGTGCCGGCGAGATCCGCCGTCTCCTGCCCGCCGTTCCCATCGGGCCCTGTGGCGCCGGGCGTTGCCGTCCCGGGGAAGGGGGCGCACGCCGTCAGCAGCCCGCCCATGGCGACCAGCAGGGCGGCGGCCAACAGTCCTTTCCAGCCGATGTGTTTCCAGAGGATCATGGTTTGTGCTGCCTTCCTTTCGTCTTGAACAAACGTCCAGGGGCCCGAGATGGGCCCCTGGAGTTCGTAGTCAGGATTCAAGAATACGCCGGCGCCCGCGTGGCAGCGTGGCGCGGCCTTACTGCTCTCTCTGCTGCATGAACACCGGCACGCGCGGCCGGACACCGACCATCAGCCAGGCGGCCGCGGCCAGCGACAGGGCCAGGAGCAGCCAGCGCACGGGCTCCAGGCGATTGAGCAGCGGCGCCCAGTCGACGTACCAGCTCCGGCTGGCCTGCGTCGGACCGGCTTCCAGCATGGCCAGGGCGCGGCCGGCCTGCGCCCGCACCTCCTCCGACGGGTCGTTGGCGCTGACCCTCAGCAGGGCGCGCTCTGCGGCCGCGTCGCCGATGATGCCCAGGGACCAAGCCGCCTTGCTGCGCACAACCTCGTCGCGGTCGCGCAGCGCGTCCACCAGGGCGGGTGTCGCGTCGGGCACGCCGATCCAGCCCAGGGCTTCGGCGGCGTTGCGCCGCACGTACACGTCCCGGTTGTCGAGGAGATCTTCCAGCGGACCGACGGCTGTCCCGCCCGCTGCCTCCAGCCCCGCCATGGCCGCGTGCCAGCGGCTGGTGGGCACCGGCTCTTCCAGCGCCGCTGTCAGGGCATCGATGGCATCCGGGCTGCTGATGCGGCCCAGGGCCTGTCCGGCGATGGTTGCCTCGGTCCCCGAGCCCTGGAAGAGCATGGCGCGCAGCGGCTTGACGGCCGCCTCGACGCCCATCTGGCCCAGGGTTTCGGCCGCCACCAGGCGCACCCGCTCGTTGGGATGCTCCAGGGCAACCAGCAGGCCGCTGCTCGTGGCAGGATCGTTTAGCCGCGCCAGGGCCGCGCCGGCCATGACGCTAACCGCCGGGTCGGGGTCGGCCACGGCCGCCAGCAGCTCGTCGCCGGCCTCGCTTGCCCGGGCAAGGCCCAGCAAGCGAACGGCCTGGGCGCGGGTGGCCGCGTCGTCGCTTTGCAGCGACGCCAGGGCGGCGGCCACATCGGGCTCGTAGGCCTGCAGGCCCTCGTCCGTCACGGCCTGCACAGCCAGCGGCTGCCCGGGAACCGTTACCAGGTCGGCGGCGTGGCGGGCGTCGGGGAATGCCGGCCCGGCCAGCGGCTGCCAGGTGGCGCCGCTATCGACGCTGACGTAAGCTCCCGCCGCGCTGCTGTGCACCTCGGTGCTGCCCACGGCGTGGTCCACGGTGGCGTACAGAACGCCCGGCTCCTGGCGGTCGACGCTCAGGGCGGTGACGTTCACCATCTGGCCAGCGGCCAGCCCCAGCCCCTCGCGGGCGGGCGCCCACACCTGCCCGGCATCCCAGGTCATGAACACGCCCAGGGTGGCGGTGCCGGCATAGACGACGTCAGGATCGGCAGCCGCCAGGGTGGTGATCCAGCCCTCCACGGGGGAGGTCTCGATCCACTCGGCCGGCCCATCCACGCCGATGAGGTCGGCATAGTGCAGGACGGTGGGGGTGGCAGCGAACAGCCGCCCGTTGGCCTCGTCCAGGGCCACGATGGGCGCCTCGGCCAGGGGCGTTCCGGGATAAGTCATGTTCGCCACGCTCCCGTCGGGGCTCACGCGGTAGATACCTTGCCCCTGGGTGCCGGCGTACAGCGTGCCGGCCTCGTCCCAGGTAAGGCTCGAAACAGGGGCGCCTATCTCGGCCTGCTGCCAGCTCTCCCCCTGGTCGGTGGATATCAACAGCGAGCCATCCCCTCCGGCGACGGCCACGGCGTCGCGCCCGTCATCGGCCCACAGCGCGGCTGCCAGGCCCCCGGGCAGCGCCAATTGCTCCCAGCTCGCTCCGCCGTCCAGGCTGCGATGCAGCACGTCCGGCCCACCGTCTCCCTGGACCTGCCAGGCGGCATACATGGGCGTCATCTGCGGTTCTGCGATGCCTTCGGTGGGCTCGGCGAGGCGCGCGACCTGGCCCCAGGCCCAGGTTACGGTCAGGCCCATCGCCACGATGGCCACGCTCAACAGCCAGCGGAGTGCACTGCGTTTCCGATTCTCCTTCATCCCTACCTCCCAATCCTGCGGCCGGTGCTCCTTTCCCTTTACTCCTGCCAGGGTAGGCGGCCGGGACCGCCGGGTGAATAATTGCTCTCTCATCCCTTTTGACGCACTATGGGGGCAAAAGGTTCCCGTTCTTCCGGCTCTCTTCTGGTTCTCTAACGTTGCTTCCCCCTCGTCTGTGCGCCGTGCCCGCGTCGGGCTTGACCTCCAGGATCAGTCGGGTACGACAGCGGTGAGATTTCCATGCGGACTACAGTGGCCTGTCACACCCGCCTGGTGTGTATTATCATCATAGCACAACTCCCTGCAGCCTGCTCGACACGACTCTGGCGCCAACCTGACGCCGGCCCGTCACTCTGCCGGCGATGGCCCCACGGCTTCCGAATCCGCTCCCAGCATACCACAAAGCCGGCCGGCGGGGAACAGCCATCCGGCCAGTCAGGACCTACCCAGGTGACCAGACTCCGCATCGTGTCCCGGACTTGCCAATTTCGGGGGCCGTGGTATAATGGTTGTATTGAATGCCGGAATCGAATGCCGGAATCGCCGCCGGGCAGTGCAGCCCCCCCAGCCACGGCGGGCCTGGAAATCCCCAGCAGTCATCATTGATCCTCGTTCACCATACGCTCATCGACCCTGGCCGTTGTCTTGTGCGGGCCGGCACGAGCCATGTCGTGACCCGCGAACCCTGGTTTGGCACAATTCATTTCGACAGGAGGACAAACGATGGCACACGAGTTCATCCAGCACCTGGTAGAGGACCACGAGAAGCAGCGCCGCCTCGGGGAGCAGCTCCGCAATGCAAAGGATCCCAAGCAGCGCGAAAAACTGCGCCAGGAGTTCTACGACGCGGTCATGCCCCACGTGGTGGGCGAGGAGGCGTCACTCTTTCGCTACATGCAGGAAGCGGGGGGCAAGGCGCGCGAGGAGGCCCTCAAGGCCATCCAGGAGCACCACGTCGCCAAGCTCGTGCTCCGCGAGCTCATGGACCTCAGCCTTGAAACCGAGGTCTTTAACCCCAAGGGGTACGTCCTGGACGAGATGAACCGCCACCACATGGACGAGGAGGAAAAGACCCACTTCCCCATGTTGGAGGGCATGGCATCCCGGCAGAAACTGGACGAGCTGTTCCAGGATTACCAGGAGGCCGAAGAGAAGAAAGAAGGCGGATAAGGGCCAGGCAACACCCTGTGCCTGTAACGCTGGCGGCTAGCGATCTCGCCTGACGGTCCACTCGCCTTCGAGGAGGTCGTCGCCGCCTACAACCTGGAAGTTACGCTCGCCCTGCATGCCCGGTGCCGACATGGGCCAGTAGCCCGGCTGGGCACCGGGCGGCAGGGCCTGGGGCGTTCCCCCCTGGACGACGATGACGGGGGGCATGGCCCGGTTGTCCTCTTGCCGCGCCCTGTCCTCTTTGCGCTCCCGCCGCAGAATCACCACCAAGAGCAGTGCCAGGGGCGGCAGCGACGCCAGGAGGCCGCAGGCAATCCCCACGACGATGGCCAGGGCGTCGGCGCTCATGCGCTTGCCGATCATGACCACCAGGGTGATGGCAAAGGCCAGCCCGACGATCGTCACGATGTGCTTCAATCCCAGGCCGTCCAGGCCCAGGTCCATCCCTCTATCTTCTCGATCCATGCTCCAACCTCCAGCGCCGCGACACAAACGCGCGACGATGACTCTCTACTTATCTCCCAACGGGTCGTCGGCGACGGTTCGTAGTAACGGCTTTAGCCGTCCAAAAACGACTGAAGTCGTTACTACTAGCGAGAATTGTTCCCTTCTCCCGCTAGCGCGCGATCTTGAGCCGGGCCCGCAGGGCCGCCAGCCGGTCGCCGTTCCCGCCCTTGCTCGCCCTCTCGGCCCCGCCCGTGCCCGTGGCCGCCAGCCGCGGCCGCGACGTCCCGGCACGGAGCCCCTCCACCAGCTCGCGCACCTGGCCCTCGCCGATGTAGGCCGCTTGCATGCGCGTCACCTCGCCCTTGGCCACCACCAGGAAATCCCCCTGCCCCAGCAGCCGCTCCGCACCCGTGCCCCCGATGCCCGTCGCCACCCGGGCGTCGTCGGGGCTCGTCACCGCCCCCACCAGCCGCACCGGAAAGTTGCTCTTGACCAGGCCGCCGATGACCGCCGCCGCCGGCTTTTGCGTGCAGGCCACCAGGTGCAGCCCCGCCTCTCGCCCCCGCTGCGTCAGCCGCACCAGCCGCCCCTCCAGCTCCCGGCCCCCCACCTGCACCAGGTCCGCCAGCTCGTCCAGCACCACCACCAGCCGCGGCTCCGACCGCCCCTCGGCGTCCCGCCGCTCCATCTCGGCCACCAGCCGCCCCAGGACCGCCACCACCTCGTCCACCCGCGTCACCACCGGCACCAGCAGGTGGGGCAGCCCCTCGAAGGCCACCAGCCCCCGCCCCTTGGGGTCCACCAGCACCAGTTGCAGGCTCCGCTGGTGATTGCTGGCCGCCAGCGAGGCGACCATGGTCCGCGCCAGGGCCGTCTTGCCCGAGCCCGTGGTGCCGGCGATGAGGACGTGGGCCACGTTGGCGCTGGGCAGCCGCACCAACAGCGGCATGCCCTCCTGGTCCAGCCCCAGGACGGCCGTCACCGGCGGCACCACCGCCCC
>DAOUHB010000050.1:0-15131 GCA_034428935.1 Anaerolineae bacterium
GGCGTCCTGGATCGCCTGGCAAAAGGCGCATTGCCCTGATCCGTGCCCGCGGCGAAGGGGCATCGGGGGAAGCCCCTCCACTGCAGCCGGCCGGGAATTGATATCTCGCCCTACAGGGAGTAGGCCATGGAACAGGTCTTGCGATTTATCGCAGACTACCAATGGTGGATATACGCCGTACTGGGCCTCGTCCTGCTGTTTTATCTACGACGAGCCGTCGTATCACGCCAGCAAGGCGTGCGATCGATATTCAAGCTGGAACAAGAGCAGATGCACCTGCGCTACAGTCGCAGTGTCATGGTTTCGGCCTTTGTCTTGTTGCTCATGGTCGGCGTCTTTATGCTCGGCAATCCTCTCAACCTGACGCCGGCGGAGAATACGCCCGAGCCGTCGCCATCAGTCACAAACGGGCCCTTGACGGCGCCCACCCTGACACCTACCTCGCCGCCTCCGACCATCACCGCCACGCCCACCGCCACCCGGGTGCCGCCCACCTCCGTGTCTCGGCCCACAGCGACGGTCTCGGCCGGGCCCACGGCGACGCAAGCCCCGCAAGTGCAGCCGCCTGCCTGCCCCGATCCCAACCGGCGTATCACGTCGCCGGGGATGAACCAGGTTGTGCAGGGCAGCGTGGCTGTGCGGGGCACGGCCAACCATCCGAACTTTGACTACTACAAGATCGAGGTCGGGCAGGGCACAAATCCCCAGCAGTGGACGGTCGTCGGCGATCTGCACCGGGCACCGGTGGCCGGCGGCGTGCTGGAGACCTTTAACGCGGGTGCCTACCCGCCCGGGGTGTATACCCTCCGCCTGGTCGTGGTGGACATCACCGGTAATTTCCCTGAACCGTGCCGGGTGACCATCACCGTGCAGCAATAGCCGAGGATCGGCCCTTGGCCCAAGTCGGTTCCAGCGCGGGGACGGAACAGAGCGGCATTGCCCGGGCAGCCGGCATCATTGCCCTGGGCAACGTCGCCAGCCGCGTCCTGGGCCTGGCCCGCGTGCAGATCATCGCCTACCTCTTTGGCGCGAGCGGCATGGTGAGCGCTTTCATGGTGGCCTCCACCGTGCCGACCATGATCTATGACCTGCTCATCGGCGGCATGTTGAGCGCGGCGCTGGTGCCGGTCTTTTCCCAGGTGGCCGAGCAGGAAGGCCGGCCGGCGCTCTGGGCGCTGTTCAGCCGCGTGGCCAGCCTGGTGGCGGCGCTCCTCGCCGCCCTGGTGCTGGTCATCGAGCTCCTGGCCCCGCAGCTCGCCTGGCTGCTGGGCGGCGGCTTCGAGCCCGAGCTCCAGGCCGCCCTGGCACGCATGCTCCGCATCATTGCCCCGGCCGTCTTTTTCTTTGGCTTGTCGGGGGTGGTGACGGGCCTGCTCTATGCCCTGCGGCGCTTTACCTACCCGGCCTTTGGCGCGGCGGTCTTTAACCTGGGTATCCTCATCGCCGCTCCGCTCCTGGCCGGCCGGCTGGATGCCTTCAGCCTGGCCATCGGTGTCCTCCTTGGCTCGGTGATGCAGCTCGCCATCCAGCTTCCCGACTTGCGGGGCGCGCGGCTGCGCTTTCACCTGGACCTCCGCCATCCCGCCCTGCGGCGCATCCTGAGCCTGTACGTGCCCATCGCCCTGGGCGTCGTCGTCAGCAACCTCCAGATCGCCATCGATCGCCGCCTGGCCTCGTCCACGGGTGAGAACAGCATCGCCTGGATGGCCAACGCGACGACCCTGTTCCAGTTACCCCACGGCCTGGTGGCGGTGGCCATTTCGCTGGCGGTCTTGCCCACCCTGTCGCGCTTTAGCGCGCGCGGCGACGAGGAGAGCTTTCGCTCCACGCTGGGCCAGGGCCTGCGCCTGGTCCTGGCCCTCATCGTGCCTGCCACCGTCGGCCTCCTGGTGTTGGGCCAGCCCATCATCTCCCTGCTCTTCGAGCACGGCAAGTTCACGGCCCACGACACCTTCTGGACGTCGTGGGCGCTGCGCTACTACCTGGTGGGCCTGATCTTTGCCGGCATCGACTGGCCCCTCAACTATGCCTTTTACGCGCGGCAGGACACGCTGACGCCGGCGCTGGTGGGGGTGTTGAGCGTGGTCGTCTACCTGGCGGTGGCGCTGGCGCTGCTGGCGCCCCTGGGCATGCTGGGGCTGGTCCTGGCCGACTCGGCCAAGCATTTCAGCCACGCCCTCACCATGCTGTACCTCACCCGCCGGCGGGTGGGCGGCCTTGGCCACCTTGGCCTGGGAACGGCGGCCGGCAAGGCGCTGCTGGCGGCTGGCGCCATGGCCGCGGGCATTCTCCTCGCCCTCGCCGGGGTCAACCAACTCTGGCCGGGGGGAGGGCTGGGCAGCCGGCTCCTGGCGGTGGCTTTGCCCGGTGCCCTCGGCGGCCTGCTCTTCCTGGGCGCCGCCCGCCTGCTAAAGCTGCAGGAGCTGATGTACCTGGGCGGCCTGCTCAGGTCGAGGCTGCCAGGCCGCCGGTTTGACTAGAATGCCAGGCTGGGATATAATCGATATATATACAGGGAGGATTGCCTCACCTGCGGGGCCCGAGTGAGAGGTTATGCCAGATCGGCGAACGGTAGATGAGCTGACAATCAAAGAGCTGGAAGAGCTTCTTCTCGTCAAGCGCCGCGAGGCGCGGACCGAGCGCATGCGCCGCCTGCGCGAGGTCGGCCGCCTGCCCGCCGACGACCCCCTGCCTGCCGATGGCCCCCTGCCCCACGAAGACCTGGCCGGCACGGCTGCGGGGCTTGCCGGCGAGGCGCCGGCCGAAGCGCCGGCGGGGACGAGGCGCCCGATCGCCGACGTGGAACCCCTGACCAGGCGCAAGCGAGCCAGGGAGCGCAAGCCGCGCACCGCCCCCGGCCGTTGGAGCCGCGTGCGCGACCGGATGCTCCTGGTGCTGGAAGTGGCCGCCCTCCTGGGCCTGGTGGGCGTGCTTGTCACCTCGTTCCTGAACCTACAGGCCCTCAACGCCGAGTACGCCCAGGCCAGCCTGGCGCCCACCGTCACGCCCACGCCCCTGGCCGGCGGCATCCTGCCCGGCGAGCACGCGCCGCCGGAAGAGCCGGGCAGCGTGCCTGCCCACCTGCGCAGCCTGGTGCAGGGCGAGGCGCCGCACGCGGTGCCCATCCCCACCCCCGGGCCCGAAGCCCCGACCCGGATCGTCGTACCGGCCATCAACGTCGATGCGCTGATCGTGCCGGGTGACACGCCAGAGCAGCTCAAGCTGGGTGTGGGGCATCACCTGGGCTCGGCCAACCCCGGCGAGCGGGGGAACATGATCCTCTCGGCCCACAACGACATCTATGGCGAGATCTTTCGCCGGCTGCCCGACCTGGAGCTGGGCGACGAGGTCATCATCTATGCCGCCGAGCAGCCCTACCGCTACGTCGTCACGGCCAAACAGATCGTCGAGCCGACGGACGTGCACGTGTTGGCGCAGACGACCAGGCCGGTGGCGACCCTGATCTCTTGTTATCCTTATATGGTGGACACACACCGCATCGTGGTCATTGCCGAGCTGCGCTAGCGGCCGCGACACCGGTGTCGACAATCGGAGGAATGTGGAAGCATGGCAAAAAAGTCTCGACGAGCCTACAAGGCCCCCAACGCGCCGCAGCGGGTGCAGATTTCCCGCCCTGCCCGGCCCCTGGCGACGGCCACCGAGGCCAAAGACGTCAACTTCAAGGAAGAGTACCATTACGTCCTGGAGGATCTGCGGCGCATCGCCATCATCGCCGCGGCTCTCCTGGTGTTGCTCGTGATCCTGGCCCTCGTCATCGGGTAGTCTGGCGCCCGACCTTATCATTCCGATGCCCAGGAGCCAACCTTCTCCCCAGGAGCGAGAGTTCTATCGCCGCCTGCGCAAGACGGTCCGCATCTGGGCCGGCGGCGAAAAGAGCAAGGCCAACGAGTACCTGGATATCATCCTGGCCGGGCCTGACCTCTTTATGCTGTTGGTGCGCCTCTCGCGCGACGACCGGCTGCCGGTTGCCGACAAGGCGAGGCTGGCGGGCGCCGCCGCCTATTTTGTGAACCCCCTGGACCTCGTGCCCGAGCTGGTCCTGGGGCCGGCCGGCCTGGTCGACGACGTGGCCCTGGCCGGCCTCGTGCTCCACGATCTGCTGGAGCGGACCGACCCGTCCCTCGTCAGCCAGCACTGGGAGGGCAGCGTGGACCTGCTGGAGCTGATCCGGCGCATCCTGGCCGTGGCCGACGGCATGGTGGGCGGCCCGGCCTGGCGGCGGCTCCTGGCCGTGGCGCGGGACCTTGGCTCTCAGGGGGGCAGCGGTTAGTCGCCGTTCACCTTTTCCATGGGCGCCATGCTCGCCAGCAGGCGCTTGACCCCCGTGCCGGCAAAGGCGACGCTGACTTGCTCGTCACCGCCCACCACCTTGCTCTCGACGACGATCCCCAGGCCAAACGTCTCGTGGCGCACCTGGTCGCCGGTGTGAAACTGCTGCTCGGCGGCCGGCCGGCGGTCCGGCGTCTGTTCTGCCTCCATGTGGCGGGGGCGATCCAGGCGGCGCTCGGGCAGCTCCGGCCGGGTGGGCGAGAAGGCGGTTGACCCGCTGCGCCCGCCGGCGGCGCGCTCACTTTGCACCCTGGGCCTGGGCCCGACGCCCCACGGGCTGCGGCTCTCCGCCGGCCTCTCGGGCCGGCGCCTGCCTGCCCGGGGATGCCCCTCCACCAGCTCGGTGGGCAACTCCAGCAAGAATCGGGAAGGCTCGCTCACCTGGCTCTCGCCGTAGAGGGTGCGACGGAAGGTGCGCAGCAGGTAAAGGCGCTCCTTGGCCCGGGTGACGCCCACGTAGCACAGCCGCCTCTCCTCCTCCATCTGCTCGGGGTCGTCCATGGAGCGGCTGTGGGGAAAGAGCCCCTCTTCCACCCCGGTGATAAACACCACGCGAAACTCGAGGCCCTTGGCGGCGTGCAGGGTCAGGAGGGTGGGCGCGTCCACCTGCTCGTCCAGGTTGTCCACGTCCGACACCAGGGCCACCTCTTCCAGGAAGGAGGTCAGGGCCAGCTCGGGCGGGAGGTCGGCGTACTGGCGGGCGACGGTGCGCAGCTCCAGGATGTTCTCCCAACGCGCCTGTCCCTCTTCGGTGCCGTCCTGCACGTAGCGGGCATAGCCCGTCCGCTCCAGCAGCAGGTCCAGCACCTGGAGCAGGTCCAGCTCCCGGCGTGCCTGGCTCAGCTCTTCGATCATGGCCGTGAACTCGATCAGCAGCCGCCGGGCGCGGGTGCCAAAGGGGTCCTCTTCCGTCTCGCCCAGGAGCTGCAGGGTGGCATACACCGGCAGGCCCTTGGCCTGGGCCCAGCCCACCAGGGTGCCCACGGTTCGATCGCCGATGCCACGGGGCGGGACGTTGATGATGCGCGACAGCCCCACCCCGTCGTAGGGGTTGTGGATGAGGCGCAGGTAAGCCATGACGTCCTTGATCTCCTTGCGCTCGTAAAAGCGCGTGGCGCCCACCAGCTTGTAGGGCATGCCCCGCCGCACGAAGGCGTCTTCGATGGGGCGCGACTGGGCGTTGGTGCGGTACATGACGGCGCAGTCGCCCATTTGCGCCTCTCCCCGGGCCACCAGCCGCTGGATCTCGCTGACGATGACGTCGCCCTCCTCCTGCTCGTCGTAGGCCTCCAGGGCGCGGATCTGAGGGCCGCCGCTCTGGACGGTGTACAGGTGTTTCGGGTGGCGGTGCGGGTTGCGGGCGATGACGGCGTTGGCCACGTCCAGGATCGTCTGGGTGGAGCGATAGTTGCGCTCCAGGAGGATGACCCGCGCCTCGGGGTAATCTTCCCGGAAGCGGGTGATGTTCCGGTAGTCCGCCCCGCGGAAGCGATAGATCGACTGGTCCTCGTCGCCCACGACGAACAGGTTTGCCCGCTCGCCGGCCAGGAGCTTGACCAGCTCGTATTGCGCCATGTTGGTGTCCTGCCACTCGTCGACCAGGACAAAGGGATAGCGCCGCTGGTAGGTGGCCCGTACGTCGGGATCCTCGCGAAAGAGCTCCACGGCCCGCATCAGCAGGTCGTCGAAATCGAGGGCGCTGTTCTGGACCAGGAGCGCCTGGTAGCGCTCGTAGACGCGCCTGGCAATCTCATCGCGGTAGGTGAGGGCCGGCAGGTCGGCCGACGTCAGGAGCTCGTTCTTGGCCTGGGAGATGCGGTGCAGCATGGCCGTGGGACGATAGAGCTTGTCGTCCAGATCGAGGTCCCGGATGGCCTGCCGGGCCAGGCTGAGCTGATCGCCACTGTCATAGATGACGTAATGGGGCGAGACTCCCGCCGCTTCGGCCTCGCGGCGCAGGATGCGGGCGCAGATGGCGTGAAAGGTGCCGATGGTCAGCCTACGCGATTGCTCGCCCAGCAAGAGTTGGAGGCGCTCCTTCATCTCTCGCGCGGCCTTGTTGGTAAAGGTGACCGCCATGATCTGCCAGGGCGGCACCTGGTACTCGCGCACCAGGTAGGCTACGCGGTGGGTCAGTACGCGTGTCTTGCCGCTCCCCGGGCCGGCCAGCACCAGCACGGGCCCTTCGACGGCCTCCACCGCCTCGCGCTGGGCGGGGTTCAAATCCTGTAGTATCTCTGCTTCGTTCGACATAAGTATTGGCTCCCTGGAATCGTCGCCGCCGGGCAACCCTGTTATTCTATCATCTTTTGCCCTCGATTGCCAATGGTCGTCACATCGCGGGCAGAACATTGACGCCCCTATCCAGTTGAGTTATAATAATCTTTGGGTGAAGGATGGTCACAAGCAGGACGGCGGACAATGAAAGCCGGGCGCCAAGGGTGGTCGCCGTTGGAGGAGGAACCGGGCTTTCGACCCTGTTGCGTGGAATCAAGGCACACACGCCCCACATCACTGCCATCGTCACTGTGGCGGATGATGGCGGGTCCTCGGGACGGCTGCGCCGCGAGTTGGGAGTTCTCCCGCCCGGCGATTTCCGCAACTGCATCGCCGCCCTGGCCGACGACGAAGCGCTGATGACGCAGCTCTTCCAGTATCGCTTTGGCCAGGGGACGGGCCTCGACGGGCATAGCTTTGGCAACCTCTTTATCACGGCGCTGGCCGCGGTCACCGGCAGTTTTGAGCGGGCGGTGGCGGAAGCGTGCCGGGTGTTGGCCATCCGGGGGCGTATCCTGCCCTCGACCCTGGACAACGTGACCCTGGTGGCCGACCTGCGGCGGGCGGCACCATCCGGGCTGCTGCGGGTGCAGGGCGAGTCATCCATCCCAAAGGCGGGACAACCGATAGACCGCGTGTTCTTGCGTCCCGAGAACGCCCGCGCCTATCCCGAGGCGGTGCGGGCCATTTTGAACGCCGATCTCGTCGTCGCCGGTCCGGGAAGCCTGTTCACGAGCATTCTGCCCAACCTGCTTGTGGAGGGCATTCGCCAGGCCGTGGCTGCGTCGAGGGCGCTCAAGCTGTACGTCTGCAACGTGGCAACCCAGCCGGGCGAAACGGATGGATTCGACGTGGGAGAGCACGTCTCGGTCCTGCAGCGGCACCTGGGGCGAGACATCTTTACCCACGTCCTGGCCGACGATGGCTCCGCCTGCCACGGGCAGGTCCCGACCCTGGAGCTGGTGGCGCCCACCTATCCGGCCGACGCCGGCTACCGGGTTGTGGAGGCCGACCTGTGCGATCGGGCTGTGCCCTGGCGGCACGACGCTGCCAGGCTGGCCGATGAAATTATGCGCTTCTATGACAGTCAGCGAACCCAAGTGCCTGTAAGGAGGTGAAAGAATGAGAACTGCCGCCGATGTGATGACGAAACATGTTGTGGACATTGACGCGAATGCCACCGTCGCGCAGGCTGTTGAGAAGATGAAGCAGTGGAATGTCTCCAGCCTGCTCGTCGCTCGCAAGGATGCCACCGACACGTGGGGTTTTATGAGCCAGACCGACATTGTCGAGAAGGTCGTGGCTCAAGGCACCAATCCCGAGGCGGTCCATGTCTACGAGATCATGACCAAGCCGGTCATCACGGTGCCGCCCAACTGCAGCCTGCAGGACTGCGCCGCGCTCATGGCCCGTGCCGACATCCGCCGCGTCCTGGTTTTCGATGGCCAGGACATAGTGGGGATTGTCAGTAGCACCGACATCTTTAATGCAACCTGATTCTGCCACAATTCGAGCGAGAAACCGAAAGGGGGTACGACATGAAAATTCGAGTAGGTATCAATGGATTTGGGCGCATCGGCCGCCAGGTGTACCGGGCCATCTGGGAGCACTATGCAGATGACCTCGACGTCATCGCCGTCAACGACCTGACCGATAACCGGACGCTGGCCAACCTGCTCAAGTATGACTCCAACTACGGCCGTTTTCCGGCCGATGTAGAGATTCGTGAAGGCAGTTTTCGGGTCGATGGCAAGGAAGTCAAGACCTTCGCGCAGTACGATCCCAGCCAGATCCCCTGGCGGGACCTGGGTGTGAGCATCGTCGTCGAATCGACGGGCGTGTTCAACGACGGCGAGCAGGCGGCGCTGCATCGCCAGGCCGGCGCGCAAAAGGTGATCATTACCGCGCCCGCCAAGCCGGCCACGAGCGTCGACTGGACGGTGGTCCTGGGCGTCAACGAGAAGGACTATCAGCGCGACAAGCACCACGTCATCTCGAACGCGTCGTGCACCACGAACTGCCTGGCTCCCCTGGCCAAGGTGCTGCACCAGAGCTTTGGCATCAACCGCGGGCACATGACCACCATTCACTCCTACACCAACGACCAGCGCATCCTGGACCTGCCCCACAAGGACCTGCGGCGGGCCCGGGCGGCGGCGTTGAACATCATCCCGACCACCACGGGCGCGGCCAAGGCCGTGGCCCTGGTCATCCCCGATCTGAAGGGCAAGTTCGACGGCTATGCCTTGCGCGTGCCCACGCCCACGGTGTCCATCGTCGACTTTGTCGCCGAGCTGGGGCAGGAGGTGACGGCCGAGCAGGTGAACGATGCCATGCGCGCTGCCGCCGAGGGCGAGCTGAAGGGGATCCTGGCCTACAGTGAGGATCCGCTGGTCTCCATGGATCTCAAGGGCGATTCCCACTCTTCCATCGTGGACGGGCCCCTGACCAACGTCGTGCAGGGCAACCTGGTCAAGGTCGTGGCCTGGTACGACAACGAGTGGGGCTATTCCTGCCGGGTTGCGGACCTCTGCAACTTTTTGGCGAGCCGGGGCAAGGTGTCCCTGGACGAGGCGTAGAAACCTGCCGGAGAGGGCCTGTTCGCAGTGGGCACGCCCACGGGGTACCCACTGTGAACTGGCCCTCCCGTACGCCGGCAATGGGGCCGGCTATCGGGCTGGAACCGCAACCAAACATCAGGGAGGGATGAAATGGCGATCAGGGTGGCCATCAACGGCTTCGGGCGCATCGGACGGCAGGTGTTCAAGATCATTCACCAACACTATGCCGACGATCTGCGGATCACCCACATTGGCGTGAGCAATCCGCACGCCACCGAAGCTCGGGCGCTCCTGCTCAAGTACGATTCCAATTACGGGACCTTTGATGCGGAGGTGGAGGCGCGACTGGAGGGCGGCAAGAACGTCATTGTCGTGGACGGTCGGGAGACGCAGGTGATCGGACGAAACCCCTATGGGCCGGTGCCCGAGTGGGCGCGCCTGGGGGCGGACCTGGTTATCGAAGCTTCTGGCCACTTCCGGGGGCGCAGCCATCTGCACCTGACGGGCGGCGCGCGGCGGGTCATTGTCACCGCGCCCGACTCGAGGGCGGATCTGACGGTCGTCGTGGGCATCAACCACACCAAGTACGACCCGGCCAGGCACAAGGTCCTGTCCAATGCGTCGTGCACCACCAACTGCCTGGCGCCCGTCGCCAAGGTGCTGCACGAGAACTTTTGCATCAAGCAGGGGCTGATGACCACCATCCACGCCTACACCGGCAGCCAGCCGGTCCTGGACCACGTCGGCAGCGACCCGCGCCGGTCTCGCTCGGCGGCGACCAACATTGTGCCGACCAGCACCGGCGCCGCCAAGACCGTGGCCGAGGTCATCCCGGACCTGAAGGGCAAGCTGAACGGGTGCGCCTACCGGGTTCCCATCCCCACCGTGTCGCTGGCCGAGCTGACGGCGCAGGTCGAGCGCCCCGCCGATCCGGCGACCATCAATGCCGCCTTTGAGGCGGCCGCGGGCGCGCCGCCGCTGAAGAACATCCTGGGATATTCGGCGCTGCCCCTGGTGTCGACCGACTTTCAGGGCACCACGTATTCGGCCGTCCTCGACGGGCTGTCGACCATGCGCCTCGGCGAAATGGTCAAGGTCGCCGCCTGGTACGACAACGAGTGGGGATACGCCTGCCGCGTGGCCGAGCTGGCCGAATATATTGTCCAACAGGGCTTCTAGGCTTCGGCCAAGGAGGAATTGATGATCAAGAAAACTGTCCGCGACGCGGACGTGGAGGGCAAACGGGTGCTGGTGCGCGTGGACTTTAACGTGCCCCTCGAGGATGGCCGGGTGACGGACGACACCCGCATCCGCGCCGCCTTGCCTACCATCCGCTATCTCCTCGACCGCGACGCTGTGGTCATCCTGGCCTCTCACCTGGGCCGGCCAAAGGGCAAGGTGGACGAACAATACCGCATGGCGCCGATTGCAGACCGCCTGTCAGAGCTGCTGGATCGCCCCGTCGTCAAGCTGAACGACTGCGTGGGGCCGGAGGTCCAGGAGGCCGTGCGCCAGGCCAAACCGGGCGACGTCCTCATGTTGGAGAACACGCGCTTTCACGCCGAGGAGACGGACAACGAGGCCTCCTTTGCCCGCGAGCTGGCGTCGCTCACCGAGCTGTACGTGAACGACGCCTTTGGCTCGGCGCACCGCGCCCACGCCTCCACGGAGGGAGTGGCCCACCATTTGCCTGCCGTGGCCGGCTTTCTCATGGAAAAGGAGCTAGAGTTCCTGGGCCGCGCCCTGAGCTCGCCGGAACGCCCATTTATCGCCATCCTGGGCGGCGCCAAGATCTCGGACAAGATCGGCGTCATCGAGAACCTCCTGGACAAGGTCGACGCCATTCTCATCGGCGGCGGAATGGCCAACACCTTCCTGAGGGCCGATGGCTACGACGTGGCCGAGTCGCTGGTGGAAGAGGAGAGCGTGGACACGGCCCGCGAGCTGATCCGGCGCGGCGGCGACAGGATCGTGCTGCCCGTGGACGTGGTGGTGGCCGATCGGTTCGATGCCGATGCCTTCTCGCAGGTGGTCACCGTGGGCAGCGTGCCCCCTGGCTGGCGTATCCTCGACGTTGGCACCCGCACCCTGGAGCTGTTCAAGGAAGAGCTGGAGGGCGCTAAAACGGTCGTCTGGAACGGCCCCATGGGTGTCTTCGAGTTTCCGAAATTCGCTTACGGCACCGAGGCCGTGGCGCGCATGCTGGCCGCGTTGCCGGACGCGACGACCATCATCGGGGGCGGCGACTCGGCGGCGGCCGTGGAGCGCAGCGGGCTGGCCGGCGAAATGACCCACATCTCCACGGGGGGCGGCGCCAGCCTGGAGTTCCTGGAAGGCAAGACGCTGCCCGGCGTGGCCGCTCTGCAGGACCGTTAGCAACAGAAACGGCCCGCCTGCACCTGGCAGGCGGGCCGTAGAATTCTCTTCCAGGCGCTGCTAGCCTGTTTCCTTCAGCTCTTCTTGCTCGCCCGAAACGGGGCGTCCCGACTGGGTCAGCAACAACGGGCGCACCTTGCGGCGGATCGTGTCGCCGTTGATGACGCACTTGACCACGTCCGTGCGGGACGGGATCTCGTACATGACGTCCAGCAACGTCTCTTCCAGGATGGTGCGCAATCCCCTGGCGCCGGTCTTGCGGCCCAGGGCCTCCTCAGCGGCGGCCTCCAGGGCATCCTCGGTCAACACCAGCTCCACGTTGTCCAGCTCAAAGAGCTTCTTGAACTGGCGCACCAGGGCATTCTTGGGCTCGGTCAGGATGGCGACCATGGCCTTCAGGTCCAACGGCTCGACGCTGGTGAGGACCGGCAGCCGGCCCACCAGCTCGGGGATGAGGCCAAAGGCCATGAGGTCGTCGGGTGTAATCTGGCGCAAGAGCTCGGCGGAGGTCATCTCCCGGCGGCGCTGGCCCTCGCGGCCGGTGGCGAAACCCACCTGCCCCTTGGCGCCCACGCGCTCGCCCACGATCTTGTCCAGTCCCTCGAAGGTGCCGCCGCAGATGAACAGGATATTCGTGGTGTTGATCTGGATGAACTCCTGTTGCGGGTGCTTGCGCCCGCCGTGGGGCGGTACGTTGATCTCGGCGCCCTCCACGATCTTGAGCAGCGCCTGCTGGACGCCCTCGCCCGAGACGTCCCGGGTGATGCTGGGGTTGTCGCCCGACTTGCGCCCGGCCTTGTCGATCTCGTCGATGTAAATGATGCCCTTTTCGGCACGTTCCACGTCAAAATCGGCGGCCTGTAGCAGGCCGAGGAGGATGGTCTCCACGTCCTCGCCCACGTAGCCGGCCTCGGTGAGGGCCGTGGCGTCGGCGATGGAAAAGGGTACGTCCAGGATGCGGGCCAGGGTCTGGGCCAGCAGCGTTTTGCCGCAGCCGGTGGGCCCGACGAGGAGGATGTTGCTCTTTTGCAGCTCTACCTCGTCCAGCGACTTGCCGGCGCGGATGCGCTTGTAGTGGTTGTAGACGGCCACGGCCAGGACCTTCTTGGCGCGTTCCTGGCCCACCACGTATTCGTCCAGGCGCTGATAGATCTCCTGGGGAGAGGGCAAGTGCTCAAAGCCCACCGTCGCCCGGTCTCGTTCTTCTTTTTGCCTCTCTTCTTCCAGGATCTCCACGCAGAGGGCGACGCACTCGTCGCAGATGAACACGCCGTCCGGTCCGGAGATCAGACGGTCTACTTCTTCGTGGCCTCTCTGGCAAAAAGAGCACTGCTGCATAGCCGGTACCTGCCTTCGCCCCATTTATTTTCTCCTACGATTCCTTGGCGCCGTTCTTTTCCTTCTTCTTGCTTTCCTTCTGCTCTTCTTCTTCGTGAAGCACTTCGTCGATGAGCCCGTACTCGACCGCCCGGGTGGCGTCCATGAAATAGTCCCTGTCAAAGTCCTCGGCGATCTTTTCCACCGTCTGGCCGGTGTGCCGGGCCAGGATGCCGTGGAGCAGATCCTGCATGCGCTTCAACTCCCTGTACTGAATCTCGACGTCGGGCGCGTAACCGCGGGCGCCGCCTCCGGCGGGATGCATGTGGATCGTGGCGTGGGGCAGGGCAAAACGACGGCCCTTGCGGCCGGCAGCCAGCAGGACGGTGCCCAGGCTGGCGGTCCAGCCCACGGCAATGGTCGATATGGGTGCCCGGAGCATCTGCATGGTGTCATAGATGGCCAAACCGGGATAGATCTCGCCTCCGGGCGAGTTAATGTACATCTGGATCTCGCGTTCTGGATTCTCGCGGTCGAGGAACAGGAGCTGGGCGACGACAAGGTTTGAGACCTGGTCGTTGATGGGTGTGCCCAGGAACACGATCCGCTCCTTCAACAGGAGAGAATAGATGTCGTAGGCTCGCTCGCCCCGTCCTGTCGTCTCGATCACCATCGGGATCAAGCTGTTGTGCATAGGGTAGCCTCCTGAATTATGTTTCAAGGGACCAGTATAAGACGAAATCCTCGCCCGGTCTGTAAGATGGCTCCCCACCCTATTCGGCGGCCTCTTCGGTGGCGGCAGATGCTTCCTCGCCGGCCTGGGCTTCCATCCCCTCAGCCGGGGTCTCGGCCTCAGGCTCCGAAGCCGGCGCTGCGGCCTCGGCCTCGGGCTCCGAAGCCGGTGCGGCGGCCTCGGCCTCGGGCTCTGAAGCTGGTGCGGCGGCCGGCGCCTCTTCCAGCTCCGGCGCCTCGCCCCTGGCGATCTGCAAGGCGCGCTCCTGGGCCTGGGTGATGGCCAGGTCGGCGGTCACCGACTCCCGGCCCCCGGGCGTGTCCAGCAGCTCGCGCATCTCACCGGCTTGCGGGCCCATGCGCTCGCTCATGCGCTCGATTTCGGCCTCGACGTCCTCGGGCGAAGGCTCCAGCCCCTCGCGCCGGGCGATCTCTTCCAGGACCAGGCGCTTTTTCAGGCGATCTTCGACCGTCGGCCGCAGCTCCTGGCGGTACATCTCGCGCGTCTTGCCTATCATTCGCAAGAAGGTCTCGAAGGGCAAGCCCGACGACGCCAGGTTGCGCTCCATCTGCATCATGGCCGAATCGGCCTCGCGGTCGATGGCCTGGGGCGGGTACTCGATCCTGTTTGCCGCCTCGACCATGGCATCCAGCACCTTGTCCAGGTACTCGGACTCGGCCGACTGGCGTGCCTCTTCCTCCAGCCGCTCGCGGACCGATGCCTTCAGGGCGTCCAGCGTCTCGTAGTCGCCGACCATCATGGCCAGTTCGTCGTCCATGGCGGGCATGTCGCGCTCGCGCACCGTGTTGAGGTCGACGTGGACCTGCGCCTGTCGCGGCTCTGCCCCTTCTTCGTCGCTTTCCGCCGGGAGAGAGAGATCAAAGTCGGCCGAGTCGCCGGCCTTGAGGCCCACGACCTGCTCGGCAAAGCCGGGCAGGGGCTGGTTGGAATCGGCCTCCAGGAGGAGCTCCATGGTTTCCTCTTCCATGATCGTCTCGTCACCCACGCGGGCCTTCACGTCGACGACCACCTGGTCGCCCATCTGGGCTGCCCTTTCGACGGGAACCCACTGGGCGTGCTCTTCGCGCATCCCCTCCAGGTACTCTTCGACGGCGGTCTCTGTCACCTCTTCCACCTCGAAGGGCAGGCGCACCGAGCGGTAATCCCCCAGGTCGACCTCGGGCCCGATGGGAACCAGGACCGTCATCACAAACGGATCCCACTCCACATCCTCCAATTGGCCAACCTCGTACGGTGTATACTCGACCTCGGCAATGGCCGCTTCGTACAGGTCGTTGCCAAAGTCCTCGAGGGCTTGCTGCTGCACGGCCTCTCGACCGAGAACGCGGATCACCGCGTGATGTGGCGCTTTGCCCCGCCGGTAGCCGGGGATATTGAACTCGCGCGAGAGCTTGCGGGTAGTCTGGCGCAGTTTGTCCTCGACCTCGGCTGCATCCAGCTCGACCAGGACCTTGACCTGGCTGTTGTCCAGTCGCTCGCTTGTGACTTTCATGGAT
>DAOUHB010000051.1:0-26936 GCA_034428935.1 Anaerolineae bacterium
CCGAGATCGGCTATGCCGACTGGGGGCAGATCATCAGCTTTGCCCGCGATTGGATCCTCAGTCTGGATGTCCACTGGTACATCATCGTCTATCCCGGCGCTGCTTTGCTGTTGTTTGGGCTGGGCTGGAACCTGATCGGCGACGCCCTGCGCGACATCCTGGACCCGAGGCTCCGCTCATCTCGCGGTTGAGGAGCCTTTGCAGGGGATTGCATACGCACTGCCGCTGTTTATCGCCGCCGGAGCGCTGGTGCTCCTGGCACACTATGGCTGGCGCCACCGCGCAGCCCATCCCGCGGCGCCGGCCTTTGTGCTGCTCATCGTGCCGGTGGTCATCTGGCTGGTGGCCTATGGCTTCGAGATTCTGGCCGGCGACGTGGCGGCCAAGGAGGCCTGGGAAACGGTCATCATCGTTTCCCTGGCCTGGCTTCCGTTCTTCTGGCTGCACTTTGCCATCAGGTATTCGGGGCAGGAGGCCTGGCTCACCCGCCGCAACCTGGTTCTCCTGGCGCTGCCATCCGTCGCCACCACCCTGCTGACCCTGACCAATCCCCTCCACGGCCTGGTCTGGACCGAGATCGTCATCGACAGCTCGGGCCCCTTCCTGGCGACGGTGCCCGCCCGCGGGCCATGGTTCTGGGTGCACACCCTTGCCTGCTACAGCTACATCCTCGCCGGCAACGGCCTGTTCGTAGTCTTTATGTCTCGCACGGCGGCCATTTTCCGCCGCCAGGCCCTGGCGGTCGTCCTCAGCAGCATGATCCCCCTCATGGGCAACGCCCTGCACCTGACAGGCATGATACCGGTGCCCGGCTTCGATCCTGGCGCCTTTGCCTTTGCCCTGTCGGCCGGGTTTACCGCCGTGGCCCTGTTTCGCTACCACCTCCTCGACGTCGTGCCCATCGCCCAGCGCGTTGTGCTGGACCACCTCCTGGAGGGCGTCATCGTCCTCGATCCTTACGATCGCATCGTGGACATCAACCCCGCGGCGCGGCGCATGTTGGGGCTGGGGCCCCACGAGCTGGGCGGCCAATTGGCCTCGGAGGTGCTCCAGCCGCCCGAGATCCTGACCCACTGCGTCGAGCCCGGGCAGGAGCCAGAGAGGATCCTCGTCACCCGGGGAGAGGTGCAGCGCTGGCACGAGGTCCTGGCCCTGCCCATGACGGGCACCCGCGGGCGGTATGAGGGGCGCGTCCTCGTCGTCCGCGACGTCACCGAGGCCCGGGCCGTGGAGATGCTGCGCCGGGACCTGGCCCGCGTGACGGTTCACGACCTGCGCAATCCCCTCAACGTCGTGGCCGCCGGCCTGGACGTCCTGGCGGGCGCCGGTCCAGGGGCAATGGACCCGAGCCTGGCCAACTTTGTCCAACTGGCGCGCGCCAGCTGCCACCGCGCCCTGGACCTGGTGAACACGATCTTGCAGGTGAGCCAGTTGGAAAGCGGACGGATGCCCCTGAACCGGCGGCCCGTCCAGGCTGCCAGGCTGATCGCCGACGTCACGCAGGGAATGAGCCTGCTGGCCAGGGAGAACGAGCTGTCTTTGGAGGTCCGCGTGCCCACCAGCCTGCCCGTCGTATGGGCCGACGAGGCGCTGCTGCGCCGCGTGCTGGAGAACCTCGCGGGCAACGCCATCAAGTTCACGCCGCCGGGCGGCCGGGTCATCGTCGCCGCCCGTCCTGTGGGCGACGCGCTGCTCATCCAGATTTCCGACACAGGGCCCGGCATCCCTCCCGAGCTGGAGGGCCGGCTCTTTGAGAAATTCAGCTCGGGCCCGGGGCCGCAGCAGGGCACCGGGCTGGGGTTGGCCTTCTGCCGGCTGGCCGTGGAGGCACATGGCGGCCGGATCTGGATCGAGGACAGCTCGCCGCAGGGTACGAGCGTGCACTGCACCATCCCGCTCCGCGACAGCCAGCGCGCCGGTTAGCGCCGCGCCGGCGGCCCGCCTGCCTAACCCTCCGGAACCCGATCCCAGCCCACGGGGGTGGGAGGCGGCGTGCCCCCCAGCTCCAGGTAGGCGCTCTCCACGTTGCGCTGGTGGCAGCCCAGGTTCTCGTCCTGGTGGCGGTAGGTCATCGCGCTGCACGCCTCCACCGTTTCCTCGACGCCCTTGCCCTGCCCCACGGCTTCGGCCACCCGCGCGTGAAGCTCGGCCAGGTAGGCGCGATCGTGGGCCAGGCGCGCCGCAATCTCGCCCGGGTCGGAGGTGGGCTGCCCGTGCCCGGGCACGAGGATGCGGATATCCCACGACGCCAGCGCCGACAGGGTTTCCTTGTAGGCCGGCAGGCTGTGGCAGACGTACGGGATCTCCACGTCGCTGAGCATATCGGCCGCCCACAGCACGCCCGACCGCGGGTCGTGGACGACGCATTGATCGGCCTCGTGGCCTGGCGCGTGGACCAGTCGCAGGCGCAGCTCGCCGACGGCAAGCTCGTCCTCCCGGTCAAAGGTCCGGGTAGCCACCGGCAAGGCAAAGGACTCAAAGCCCTTCACGGAAAAGGCGGCCACCCACTGGGCAACCTGCGCCAGGATGCGCTGTGCCCTCTCGCCGGCGATGGTTCGCGCGTAGAGGGCCTGGGCGACGACGGGCGCGCCGGCAAAGGCCGCGACGCCCAGGAGATGATCCCAATGGCCGTGTGTCAGGACAATGGCCCGCACCTCGGCGTCGCGCTCCTCGACAAAGCGCCCGATGGCCTGCACCTCCTGGGGCAAAATGCCGGGGTCGATGAGGCATGCCTGCCCCCCGCTGACGAATACGCCGCTGTTGGTGGCGTACAGGCTGCTCTGCGCCGTCCACAGCTCCGGGCTCCATTGCTCCCACGTTTGCGACATTAGCTTTGCTCCAGAAAAGATTCCCAGAATTCGCCTGGCGAGAGGATGGGAAAGTCGTACTCGTCGCGCCCATCAAGAAGGTGCGCGTCGTTGCTCACCAGCGTCGCGCCTGTCGCCGCGGCCAGGGCGGCGAACTTGCGGTCGTCCGGGTCGGGCACCAGGGAGAACTGCTCGGGGTGGGTCTCGCCCCGGTAACGGTACTCCTCGCGAAAGAGGCCGGCCCACTGCTCCCACGAGAGGCGCGGGATCTGGCTCAGGACGGCCCGGATCTCGCCCCGGGTGCCGTCGGTCCAGGCCATGACCAGGGCGCCCCTGGCCACCTCTCCCAGGATGCGGGCCGAGCGGCTGCGGGGGTTAAAGCTGGCGGCGACGAACAGGTTGGTATCCAGGACGACCCTCAAGGCCCGATGCCCCTCCCTTCCTTTTGGGAAGGATAGCATGGAACGGCGGGACTGTCAACCGGTGCCGCCCAAAACCCGCGAGGCCCGGTGCAAAGTCAGCTCCGTTGCCTGGGATCGCCGAGCGCCGGCTCGGCCTTTCTCTCTACACCCAACTTCCCGAATTGGTGCTCGGCCATCCCAGCGGCAGTCAAGAGACAATGCAAGCCGTAGCCTGTACCCGCGAGGCCCAGTTGACATTTCACAGCTTCCGATCTACAATCGTGGCTCAGCGAAAATCATTGGGCCGGATGTGCGGAACCTGCGCCACGCGCTGCCCCTGGCCGGAAGGGGAGCAGGGCGTCCGGGCAGAGCCTGAATTACCCACACGAGGGGAGAGCAACGGTGCTAATTGTCCAATACATGGAGCAGGTGGAAGACGTACACCTGATCCTGGAGCACCTCATTTGTACCGAATTGCGCCAGGCCATCGGCCTGGAGGATGTCGCCCTCTCGGATCGGGCTCGGGCCGTCGAGCTGGGCCTGCGCGAGGCGCAGCAGGCCTTCGAGCACGGCCTCACGGCGCCCGGTGCCGAGTAAAGCCCACAGGACGACACCTTGCGAGCAGCGGTTTTCCTGGACCGGGATGGTGTGATCAACCAGAACCGATCCGATTACGTGAAAACGTGGGAAGAGGTCTCTTTTCTCCCGGATGTTTTCCCTGCCCTCGCCCGCCTGTCGAGCGCGCCCTTCTGCATCGTTCTGGTCAGCAACCAGTCACCCGTCGGCCGGGGCATTCTAAGCTGCGCTGAGGTCGAGGCCATCAACCGCCGGATGGTGGCCGAGATCGAGCGGCAGGGAGGGAGGATCGATGCCGTCTACTACTGTCCCCATCGGCCCGACGAGGGCTGCGATTGCCGAAAGCCAAGGCCGGGCATGCTGCTCCGGGCAGCGTGCGAGCTGGATCTGGATCTGAGCGGCTCCTATCTCGTAGGCGACGCCGTGAGCGACGTCGAGGCAGCCCTGGCGGCCGGCTGCTCTCCGATCCTGGTGCTAACCGGCCGCGGCACGGACCAGCAGGCCATCCTCCGCAAACGGGGGTACACATGGGTCCCCATTGTCGCCGGCCTGACGGGCGCCGTGCAGCTCATCCTCGGCCCGGCCGGCGCGGAGCCGTGAGCCGGGAACAGGCGGCACACGGCCCTGGCGGAGACCAGAGTTGGCCCACGGGCCCGAAACCTTCAGGCGGCGATCATTTGGAAACTGGTCGCAAGAATGCTATAATTGCTCCACCGGCCTAAACCCGCAAGCTGCAACGAGGATGCTGAAGGCCTAGAAAGAAGGCAGATGACTGCTATTCGCTTCGATCACGTCTCGAAAAAGTTTGCGCTCCGCCGGGAACGCCCGCAGTCCTTCCAGGAGCTCTTCCTCAGCCTGTTACGAGTGCAAGGGCGATCCCGGAGGTCGCAGCCCTATTGGGTTCTGTCAGACGTGAGCTTCAAGATCAAGATGGGCGAAGTGGTGGGCTTTATCGGGCCGAATGGCGCCGGCAAAAGCACCGTACTCAAGCTCATGTCGCGCATCATCGAGCCTACCTCCGGGTGTGTGGAGGTTAACGGCCGGCTGAGTGCCCTCCTGGAGCTGGGGGCGGGCTTTCACCCCGACCTCACCGGCCGGGAGAACATCTATCTGAACGGCTCGATCCTGGGCCTGACCCACGACGAGATCCGCCGCAAGATGGATCAGATCATCGACTTTGCCGAGCTGGACATGTTCATCGACGTGCCCGTCAAGCACTATTCCTCGGGCATGTACGTTCGCCTCGGCTTTTCCATCGCCGCCCATACGGACCCCGAGATCGTCCTCATCGACGAGGTTCTGGCCGTCGGCGACGCGCGCTTCCAACACAAGTGCCTGGACAAGATCGCCGAGCTGCGGCGGCAAGGCCGGGCCATCGTTCTCGTGTCCCACGACCTTGGCTCTATCCAGTCGTTGTGCGAAAAGGCCATCTGGCTCGAAGACGGCCAGGTCCAGGCCTACGACCGGCCGGCGGACGTGGTCATGGCGTACCTCAACAAGGTCGCCAGCGAGGAAAACCTGGAGGGCGAAAGCGCGCTGCCCGATCTCGGCGGAGGCAACCGGTGGGGCACGGGCAAGGTGCAGATCACCGACGTCGAGCTACTCGACGGCAAGGGTAAGGCCTCGCACGTCTTTGTCACGGGCGCGGAGCTGGAGATCCGGCTGCACTATTTCGCCCGCGAGCCCGTTGAGGACCCCATATTTGGCATCTCTATCCATCACCAGAACGGCACGCTCATATGCGGCCCCAACACCGCCTTCGGCGACGTGCGCATCCCGGTCATCCAGGGCGAGGGCGTAGTGGTCTATGGCATCCCCTCGCTGTCGCTCCTGGAGGGCAGCTACGAGGTGTCGGTTTCCTGCCACAGGCGGGACGACACGGAGATGTACGATTATCACGACCGGGCCTACCCCTTCCGCGTCTATCCGGGCAAGTCCTTGGAATGCTACGGGCTCGTAACGGCCAACGGCCAGTGGCAGGTCAATCCCGGAAGCCCTGCCTTGGATGAGGAGCGTGACTGACATCCTGCTCATTGCGCCTCTGCCGCTGGATGAGCAGCGGATGGGACCGGCCATTCGCTATTGGGAGTTTGCCCGAACGCTGAGCGGCGATCACGATGTCACGCTGCTCGTCAACAACGAGGACCATCCCTGCCATCCCGAATTTGCCGTCCGCTGCGGCGCCGAGGAGGATCTGGCATCCTTGCTGAACCGCTGCCAGGTCGTGGTGGTGCAAGGGCCCACCCTGCAACTGCATCCTGGCCTGGCCGAAGCCATGGCTCAACGCCGGCACTTCTTGGTGGTCGACCTGTACGACCCCATCAGTCTGGAACAGTTGTTTATCGACACCCAGGGGGAACTGGGGCGTGCCCTGCACCTGGAATATTGGGCACTGCTCCGCGAGCAGCTCCGGCTGGGCGACTTTTTTCTATGTGCCAGCGAGCGCCAGCGAGATCATTGGCTCGGCTGGTTGGCTGCCCTGGGCCGTGTCAGCCACGATACGTGGGATGGCGGCTCTCTGCGGCGCATGATCGATGTCGTGCCCTTTGGGCTGCCGGCCGAGCCCCCTCAGCCGGCCGGGCCGGTGCTGAAGGGCCGCGTGCCGGGCATCGGGCCCGACAACCGGGTCATCCTGTGGGGCGGGGGCCTTTGGGACTGGCTGGATCCCCTGACGCCGGTGCGAGCCATGGAGGCGGTCGCCCGGCGGCACGAGGACGCGCGGCTGGTCTTTTTCGACGCCGCCCGCGCCCGCATGCCCATGCTGGAGCGGACCCGGCAGATCGCTGCCGAGCTGGGCCTGCTGGACCGGCACGTCTTTTTTGTGCCCTGGCTACCCCCGGGCCAGTGGCCGGCCAGCCTGCTCGAAGCCGACATCGGGTTGTCGTTCCACCCGGCGGGCATGGAAACGCGACTGGCCTTTCGCACCCGGCTCCTGGACTATGTGTGGGCCGGGCTGCCCACGGTCACGGCTGAGGGCGACGTGCTCAGCGAGCTGATCGCCGCCCGGGGCCTGGGCACGGCGGTCCCGCCCGGCGACGAGGCCGGGCTGGCAGCCGCCATCTGCCATCTGCTCGACGAGCCCGATGCCCGGGGGCCTCGCCAAGAGGGGTTCCGAGCGTTGGCTGCCGAGTTCCAGTGGGAACGGGTCTGCGCGCCGCTGGCAGCCTATTGCCGAGAGCCGTGGCACGCGGGCGATGCCGGCCAAGGCTACGAGGTGCGCTGGCAAGAAGCGCAGCGGGACCACTGGCTGTCGGAAGCTGCTCGGTCCGAGCGGTTGCGCTTCAGCGCCGAGGCCCGGGCTGCGGCGGCTGAGGGCGAGCAAGCCCGGGCTGCCGAGGAAGCCAGGCACCTGGAGGCCCGGGTCGCCACGTTAAGCCAGGAGCTGCGGAGCAGCGAGGAGCGCTACCAGGCGGCGATGAACGGCCGCGTGATGCGGTTGTTGACCGGGCTGCAGCGCTCGTGGCGGCATCTGCGAGGCAGACCGGAATGAGCGCCACCCGGGTGCTGATCGTCAGCCACGACATGGTCGGGGAGCGCATGGCCGGGCCAGGCATCCGCTACTGGGAGCTGGCTCGCGTGCTGGCCGACCACTGCGCCGTCACCCTGGCCGTGCCCGGGCAGACCACTCTGCACGCCGAGGGGTTTGACCTGCGCACCTATCCCCCCCGCGGCTGGGCCACGATCCTGGCTATGGCACGCCACGCTGACGTGGTCATGCCCGGCGGCTTTGTGCTGCACCACGCTCCACAACTGGCCAGCCTTGACTGTGCCATCGTCATCGACGGCTACGACCCCTACCCGGCCGAAGTCCTGAGCTTGACCCGGCGTGCCGGAGACGAGGAGCGAGCCGGCTACGAGCGCTACCTGCTGGAGCAGGTACGTACCGACTGTACCCTGGGCGACTTTTATCTGTGTGCCAGCGAGCGGCAGCGCTATTGGTGGTTGGGGCTGCTCGCCGCCCACGGCCGGCTCAACGCCCGCACCTATGGCGCCGACCCGTCGCTGCGTTCGTTGGTGGACGTGGTGCCCTATGGCTGCCCGCCGGAGGCGATGTACCACGAGCGCAGGGTGCTGAAAGGCGCCGCGCCCGGCATTGGCCCGCAGGATCGGGTGCTGCTGTGGGGCGGTGGAATCTGGGATTGGCTTGATCCCCTGACCCTGCTGCGCGCCGTGGCGTTGCTGGTACCCGGGCACCCCGAGCTGCGGCTTGTGTTCCCCGGTACCCGCCACCCCAGCAGCGACGTGCCCGACATGCCCATGCGCCGCCGGGCCATGGACCTGGCGGCCGAACTGGGGCTGCTCGATCGGCACGTCTTTTTTGGCGACTGGGTGCCCTATGCCGACTGGCCCAACTATTTGCTCGAGGCCGACGCCGGCGTGTCGCTGCACTTTGACTCGTTGGAGACGCAACTTGCCTTTCGCACCCGCATCCTGGACTATGTACGGGCCGAGCTGCCCATGATCGTCACTCGCGGAGACGCCCTGGGCGAGATGGTGGCCAGCTACGGTCTGGGCGTGGTGGTCGACTACGAGGACGTGGACGGCGTGGCCCTGGGCATCTCTGCGCTTCTGGACGAGCCACGGGAGGCACGGCACGAGCAGTTCATGGCCGCGCAGGCTGCCCTGCGTTGGGAGCGCGTGGCCGAGCCCCTGATTCGCTTCTGCCGCTCCCCGCAGAGGGCCGCGGACCGGCCGGCCGGCTGGCCCGGGACAACACCGGCCGACCCCAGCTGCCTGGCCGAGCAGGTAGAGCGCCAGGCCACCGAGATCGAGCAACTCCGCGCCCTGGTCAGGGGGTACGAGCAGGGCAAGCTCATTCGCTTTATGCACAAGGTGCGCCGCTGGCGCAGCAAGGTGAGCCCATGAGTGACGTAACACACACGCTGCCCAAGGCGACGGTCATCGTTCTGGCCTGGAACGGCATCGACTACCTGGATGGCTGCCTGCGATCGGTGCTGGCCCAGGATCATCCAAATTTTGAGGTCCTCGTCGTGGACAACGGCTCGACCGACGGCTCGGCCGAGCTGGTCAGCACCGCCTTTCCCCAGGCACGCCTAATCCGCAACGAACGCAACCTGGGTTTTGCCGCTGGAAACAACGTCGGGCTGCGGGAAGCAGACGGCGAGGTTCTCGTCCTTCTCAACCAGGACACGGTGGTGCAGCCCGGCTGGCTGGCGGCCCTGGCCCGCGCCCTGGTAACCCTGCCCAATGCCGGGGTGGTAGGCGGCAAAATCCTCGACCCCGACGGCCGTACCCTCCAACACGCCGGCGGCTACATCGAGCACCCGCTGGCACTGGGCCAGCACGTGGGGCACGGCGAGCCGGACGACGGCCAGTACGACGAGGTCCGCGAGGTAGAATACGTGACCGCCGCGGGCATGGCCCTCAAGCGCAGAGTTCTGACCGCCATTGGCGACCTGGACGAGGGCTTTTTCCCTGGCTATTTCGAGGACGTGGACTTGTGCTACCGGGCGCGGCGGGCTGGCTACGGGGTGTGGTACACCCCCGAAGCCGTCATGCATCACCTGGAGTCGGCCAGCATGCGCCGCGACAGCTTCCGCGGCCACTGTGCCTACTATCGCAATCGCCTGCGCTTTGCCCTTAAGAGCTATTCGGTGCCGCGTTTCGTCCACGAGTTTGTCCCGGCCGAGATGGAGCGCATCCTGCGGGCTCCCCGGGAAGAGCTTCGGGCGGCCGCGCTCAGCGCCGTGGAGGGCATTGCCACGTGGGCATTGGTGGCCGAACAGCGCGACCCTCGACCCACGATGGCCGAGTACGAGGCCGTGACCAGTGCCTTGCGGTCGCTCCAGGAGGCCTACCTGCGGCAGGCGACGACCAGGCGCCCGGTGGCTGCGGACGAGGAGACCCAGCAGGTGGCTCGCAGCGCGGGATCCCTCATCTCCCGACTGTCGGGCGACGACGAGGCCCGCGAGGTGGCGCAGCCTTCTGCGCTTTCTGCAGACGAGCAGGAGCCCGGGTTGCGGGCCGAGCTGGAGGCCATGCACAACTCCTGGCAGGTAACACCCCGCCCCTTTGCTTCCGGCGTGCCGGTCCTCGCGCCGCTCATCGTCGCCTTGCGCAACTGGGTCAACGACCTGGCCGGCCGCTGGTACGTGCAGGCGCTGCTGGAGCAGCAGGTCGAGTTCAATGCCCATGCGGCCCGGCTGGCCTCGCAGTACTATGATTTCCTGGGTAGAATAGCCCACATTGCCCAGCAGCAGGGTGAGTGGCTGCAGCAGCAGGGTGAGTGGCTGCAGCAGCATGACGAGCAGACCCACGATCAGGGGCAGACGAGCGCTTTTCTGGCCGAGCAGGTCGCGTCGCTCCAACGCCAGGTGTCGGCCCTGAGTCAGCGGGTTGCCGAGTTGGAGGAAGAACTCCATGGATACGAGAATTGCCGGGCAAGCCGAGGCAGAGATGAGCCCTGACCTGGACCAGATCATCGAGATCCGCGATCCGGATATCGACGTCGAGGAGGTGATGGCCCGCGTACGGGCCAACGTCGCTCGGCGCCGGGCGGAGGGCGCGTACCAGGAGGACCTGGATGCCATCGCCCGTGAAGTGCGGGAAGAGGTGATGGCCTTTGCCGCTGTGGAGGACCGAGCCGGCCGCCGCAGCCTGGTCTTGACGCTGGCCGAACTCGATGCCCGCTGGCAGCTCAAGGAGCAGCCTTTTGTCTCGGGCATGCCCATCCTGGGACGGCTGATCGTCGCCGCCCGTTCGGCGTGGAACTGGATGTCGACCAAGTGGTACGTGCGCCCCCTCATCCAGCAGCAAAGCGAATTCAATAGCCACGCCGTCCGCACCCTGCGCGAGGTGATCGCCGAGCAGCAGATGCTGGCCGACAGGGTGGAGCGCCTAGAAGATCTACTCCGCCAACAGCAGCCCGAGTTTGAGCGGTTACAAACCGGCAGCCAGGGCCAGGATGAGAGCGGAAGAGGAGGCTCCGGCGGGCGTTGATTGTCCATCAGATGGGCTCCATACTCGCCTTTGGCGACGCTGTGACCAATCAGATTCTGGAGATTGACCGCCGCCTGCGCGCCTGGGGCCTGGCGACGCGCATCTTTGGTGCCAGCGTCGACGCCTTGCTGGGCGGCCAGGCCCAGCTCGACGTCGGCTACGAGCCCTATATCGAGAACGATGACGACCTGCTGATCTATCACTACTCGGCCTATTGCGACAACCACCGGCTCTATCTCCGCTCCCGGAATCGCCGCCTGCTCGTCTACCACAACGTGACCCCGGCGGCATTTTTCCGGCCCTTTGACGCCACCTACGAAGGGCTCTGTGCCCGGGGCCGAGCCCTGCTGCCCCGGCTCCGGGAGTGCGACCTGGCCTTGGGCGTCTCGGAGTATAATCGGCGGGAGCTGGTGGATGCCGGGTTCGCCGCGGAACGAACGGGCGTGCTTCCCATCTTCTTGTCGCTGGCGGACCTGGAGGCCGCATCGCGCGATGAAAGGCTCTACAGGCAGTTGAAAGCCGGAGGCACGGCCAACGTGCTCTTTGTGGGCCGGGTGGCACCCAACAAGGCATTCGAGGATCTACTGACGCTGTTTGCGGCCTACTCTCGTCTGAACTGCAACTCGCGGCTCATCCTGGCCGGCGCGCGTTTCCTGCCGCGCTACGATGCGCTGTTGGATCGGCTGGTCGGACGGCTGGGCCTGTCCGACCGCGTGGTCTGGACCGGCCGCGTCTCGCTTGCCAAGCTCAGAACCTATTACGAGTCAGCCGATCTTTTCCTATGCGCCAGCAAGCACGAGGGCTTTTGCGTGCCGCTGCTGGAGGCCATGCACTTTGACCTACCCGTCCTCGCCCGGGCTATGGCTGCGGTGCCCGATACACTGGGGCAGGCGGGCGTGCAATACCACCAGCTCGATCACGCGGTGCTCGCCGAGGTCATGGACCTCCTCATCGGCGACCAGGCGCTGCGGGCCAGGGTCATCGCCGGGCAAAGACACCGCCTGCAAGAGCTGGCACCGGGCTGTGTCGAGGTCAAGCTGGTCGAGATCCTGTCGTCGCTGGGTGTGGCCCTGGAGTCCGGAGAGGCGAGATGCGCATCCACCAGATGACGGCGGCCCTGGTCTATGGCGACGCCATCACCAACGACATCCTGGAGATCGACGCGCGCCTGAAGGCCTGGGGCCACGAGTCGCGAATCTACGGCGAGCACATCGAGCCTCGCCTGGCGCACCTGGCCCGGCCGCAGGCCGAGTACGAGCCGTTCCTGGCCAAGCGGGACGACCTGCTCATCTACCACTATTCCCTCTATACCTCGAACCTGGAGCTGTACCGGCGCTCGCTCCAGCACAAGCTGGTGGTATACCACAACATCACACCGCCCGAGTTCTTTCAGGGCTACCATCGTGACATGGAGACCATCTGTCGCATTGGGCGCCTGGCACTGCCCCAGTTGCAGGGCTGCGACCTGGCCGTGGCCGACTCGGACTATAACCGCCTGGACCTGGTCAAGGCCGGGATCCCGGCCGGCAGGACCGACGTCCTGCCACCCTTCATCAATCTGGCCAGCTTGACCGGCGCCGAGCCTAACCCGGTGCTGGCCGATCGCCTGCACCAACCCGGCACGGCGAACCTGCTCTTTGTGGGGCGGGTCGCCCCCAACAAGGCCCTGGAAGACCTGTTAAAAGTCGTCCACTGTTACCGGCAGGCCATCGATCCCCGCATTCGCCTGTGGCTGGTCGGCACCCAGCCCGTGCCCGTCTACACTCGCTTTCTGGAGAAGCTCATCCTGCGGCTCGACCTGGCCGGGGTCGTGGAGCTGGTGGGCCAGGTGTCCCTGCCAGATCTGAAGACCTACTACCAGGCGGCCGATCTGTTTCTGTGCGCCAGCCGGCACGAGGGCTTTGGCGTGCCGCTGGTCGAGAGCATGGCCTTTGACCTGCCGGTGCTGGCCCGCAGGAGCACGGCGGTACCCGATACTCTGGGGCAGGCGGGGGTCCTGTTCCACGGCTCGCACTATGGCGCCATCGCCGAGGCGGTTCACCTGCTGCTGACCGACGCCGGGCTGCGGCGCCAGGTGATCGACCGGCAGCGCCAGAGGCTGGCAGATTTCGCGCCGGAACGGATCGAGGCCAGGCTGCGCCAGGCACTGCAGTGCGTGGGGGTCGGCTGATGGCTGAGCGTCCGTTGGCCTTTGTGGTGCAGCGCTATGGGCCCGAGATCGTAGGCGGCTCCGAGGCGCTGTGCCGGGCTGTGGCAGAGATGATCGCTCCCCGCCACCCCGTCGAGGTTCTGACCACCTGCGCCCGCGACTACCGGACCTGGCGTAACGAGCTGCCGGCCGGCACGTCCGAGCTGAACGGCGTCAGGGTGAGGCGTTTTGCAGTCGATTTCGAGCGGGACGCGCGCTTTCACGAGCTGCTGGACACGATCTTGGGTCACGTGCCCCTCAGTGCCTATCCCAGGCACCGCGCCCGGGTGCGGGCGCACATTGCCCGCAGCACGGCCCAGCAGCAGCAGGACTGCCTGAAGCTCCAGGGCCCCTATTCGACGCCCCTGCTCGACTTCCTGGCGAGCCGGCACCAGGATTATGGCCTGGTCGTCTTTTTCACCTACCTTTACCCGACCACGTTTTTCGGCTGCCAACAGGTGCCAGCGGCCAAGACGGTCCTCGTGCCCACCGCCCACGACGAGGCGCCCATCCACCTGCCCATCTTTCGCTCCATGTTTGCCCGCTTCCCGGCCCATATCTTCTTGACGCCTGAAGAAAGGCTGTTCGTCCAGAGGACCTTTGACCTCGAGGACGCCCTGCAGGCGACCATCGGCATGCCCGTCGAGCTGTCGGGCCTTCCTGACCCGGAGCGCTTTCGCCAGAAGTATGGAATCCCGGCGCCCTTTTTGCTGTACGCCGGGCGCATCGACTCGTCAAAGGGCTGCGAGGAGCTGATCCGCTTTTTTGGCGCGGCGCAGCACCACCTGCCGCCCGAGGTGGAGCTGGTCCTCTGCGGCCAACTGGCCATGGAACTGCCCGTAAACTGCCGCATTCGCTACCTGGGCTTGCTGTCGGAACAGGACAAGATCGACGCCATGGCGGCCGCGACCCTCCTGGTCAACCCCTCCCCCTTCGAGAGCTTTTCCATCGTCGTTCTGGAAGCAATGCTGTGCGGCACGCCGGTCCTGGTCAACGGCCAGTGCGAGGTGCTCAAGGGCCACGTCCGACGCAGCCGCGGCGGGCTGTACTATGACACCGGCTACGAGTTCGTGGAGGCCCTGAGGCTGCTGCTGGGCGACGAGAGCCTGCGTGCGGGCATGGGCGCCAACGGCATGGCGTACGTGGTCCAGAATTACCACCATAGCGTCGTTGAAGAGCGCTATTGGGCCGCATTGTCGCGAGCGGAACGTAAGGAGCAAGGGTAGGAATGAAGAGACCATCACTTTTCAGTACAGCGGAGCACAGGCCACAAGCGGGAAGCAGCATGGGCCTGTGCAAGGCATGCCACACCGACGACTGGGAGGATGACAGTTTTTTGGCGATTCTGGACGAGCTTGACCTGTCCTTCGGCCGCCAGTACAAACACCGCAAGCATTGGGAGTTTGCCAAAGCGATCTGGGGGCTCGGCAAACTGGGGTGCTTGACCTCCGAGGCCCTGGCCTTAGGGGTGGGAGCAGGCAAGGAGCACGTTGCCTACTACCTGGCTAACAAGCTTGGCCGGGTACACGCCGTTGACATCTATGGCAGTGGAGACTTTGCTCAGAGCGATGCGCCGGCCGAAATGCTGGTCCATCCGGAAAAGTTTGCTCCCTTTGGCTATCGCCAGGAACGTCTCATTGTTCAGTATATGGACGGCCGCGACCTGAAGTATCCTGCGGACTGCTTTGACATTGTATTCTCGCTGTCTTCCATCGAGCATTTCGGGGGACACACGGCCGCGACCCGGGCGATGCAAGAGATGGCCCGAGTGTTGAGGCCGGGTGGCACGCTGGCTCTAACCACCGAGTTGATCCTGAACGGCGCGTCCCATCCCGACTTTTTTCTGCCCGGCGAGCTGGAAACCGTCTTGATCTGGCCGAGCGGGCTTGACCTGGTCGAGCCCCTCGACTTGCGGGTGCCACCGGCCCTTCTCGACGACCCGCTCGATATGAGCAGCGACATTTCGGGACGCTTCCCACACATTGTGCTGAAGCTGGGTTCTGTGGTGTTTACCTCGGTGATCATGTTCTTGCAGAAACCAGACACAAGCGGAAGAAGCGGAGCGGAGAAGAGAGGAGCCTATGAGCCTGGAAAGAACCGGTGAGGTCCTGGCCCACGACAAGCAAAAAGAGGTGGAAGCCGTCGCGCGCAAGATGACCTCCCTGGACCCGGATGCAAGAGGCGATTGGCTGTTCACGCTGCCCTTCGCCGGCACCGGCATGAGCAACCCGCGGATCTCGCTGGGCGAGATCTATAACTTTGCCGTGTCGATTATGGCCCTCGACCCGGCCCCCGGCGACTGGATCCTGGACCTGGGGTCAGGCTCCTGTTGGGTCTCGGAATGGCTGTCGCGGATGCTCATCCACACCGTTTCGGTGGATATCAGCCCCGACATGTTGCGCATCGGCCAACAGCGACTGGGACCGGGAGCGCGGTTGGCAGCCGGCGACTTTGAGGCGCTGCCCTTTGCCAGTGGCTCGTTCGACGGTGCGGTGTGCATCTCGGCCCTGCACCACGTGCCCGACATCCCCCGCACCTTAAGCGAGATCCGGCGCGTGCTGAAAGATACAGGCAGAGCGGTCTTTTCGGAGCCAGGCCGCGGCCACGCTAGCAGCCCCCAGTCGCAGGCCGAGATGCAGGAGCTGGGCGTCCTGGAGCGCGACGTGGTGGCCGCGGAGCTCCTGGACGAGTGCCTGAGGGCGGGGTTCCAGACGGCGCAGGTCCATCCCTACCTCTTTCCCCTGCCAGCGCATAGCCCCGAAGAGTGGCGGGCCATGCAGGCGAGCGGCGAGCCTCGCCTCCGATCCGACAAGCGGGGCGCCGGCCCGGGCGTGAATCCCCAGGCTCCGGGTCCTGACCAACGGCGGCGCAAATGGGTTCAGCGCCTGCTCGCCCCCCTGCGCGCTCCCGGGGGGTTCAGACCGCAGCAGCGGGAGCCGATGGAGCGCTTTCTAATGGGACAGGACGCACGGCTGGCCTGGCAATGCCTGGTTGGGGTGCGGAACGCCATCGAAGCGCACCCGGTGGCTGTTGCCGGCAAAGAAGAACGCCGGCCCGACAGCCGCCGGCCAGCCAGGCTGCGGGCCGCCATCACCGTGCTCGACGCACCCCGACAGGTAGACGCGGGGGAGCGGTTTGCCATCCGGGTCCGGGTGCGGAACGACGGCGATACACTGTGGCTGGCTCGCCAGACGCCCTGGGGCGGGTTCGTGGCCCTGGGTGCCAAGCTGGTGGATACGAACAACCTCCTGGTGGTTCACGATTATGGCCGGAGCCTTCTGGGCCAGGACGTGGAGCCGGGAGAGAACATAGAGGCCGAGATCGGGTTGGTCGCGCCGGCCCAGGCAGGCGAGTACCGGGTCAAGCTGGACATGGTTGACGAATGCATCGCCTGGTTCGAGCACATGGGTTCGCCCCCGGTCTTGAGGCCTTTGACCGTCACGAGGGTGGAGTAAGCATGACGACTTCGGATCAACCGTTTCCGGGCGCGTCCAATCGCGCCGACATCGCCGAACTGCAAGACTACCTGGCCAGCTTTGACCTGTTTGCGGGCATCGAAGCGGAGGGGATCGGGTATCTCAACAGCTCGATGCAGCGGTTTCTGATCACGCTGGACATGGTGCCGCCTGCGAGCAGCCCTGAAAGTCGTCTTCTGGAGCTGGGAGCCAACCCCTACTTCTTGACGCTGATGTTGATGCGCTATCGAGGCTACCAGGTGACGCCGGCCAACTACTTTGGCGCGGGTGGGCCTGCCGAAGGGCGAGGTGAGCAGACGATCCACAGCCAGAAGTATGGGGAGAGCCACCGGTTTGTGTACGATCACTTTAACGTCGAAACGGAGCCCTTCCCGTACGCGAATGGACAGTTCGACGTAGTGCTGTGCTGCGAGATCCTGGAGCACCTGGCCGTCAACCCGACCCAAATGCTGTGCGAGATCCATCGCGTGCTCAAACCCCAGGGGCATCTGTTGCTGACGACGCCCAACGTCCTGGCCTATCAGAACCTGCAAAAGCTGGCGCTAGGCAAGAACATCTACGATCAGTACTCCGGCTATGGCCTCTATGGCCGTCACAACCGGGAGTACGCCCCCCTCGAGGTAGTCCGCCTGCTGGAAGCCTGTCATTTCCGGGTTGTGGAGGTGCGCCTGGCAGACATCTATCGTCACGCACCAGGCCTCCGCTTCTTGAAGCGCGTGCGACGACACTGGCGGGACAACATCTTTGTGCTGGCGCGTGCCGAGAATCTGGCCAGGTACGGCTACCCGTCGTTCTTGTACCGCAGCATGTACCATTTGCGGCACGTCCGGCAAGCGGAGGTGCTGATGGACGACGACGACGAGTCCCAGTTGGGTTCAGGCTGGTTTCCGCTGGAGCGAGTGCCCCAGGCCGCCCGCTGGACCGGCAAGGAGGCGCTGGTGCAGTTGTCGCACCCGGGAGGAGAGGCCCGGCTGGTCGTGGAGTTTGAAGCCCTGGCAGCCACCCTGGGGCCAGTGACCTTGACCTTGGCCGCCGGGGAGACGACGCAGAGCCTCTATCTCCAGGCGGACGGCTGGCAAACGGTGGAGATGACCGTAGAAGGCACCGCCGGCCAGGAGGTCAACGTCTGTCTGACCGTGGATCACACTCGCAATCCTGCCCAACTGGGATACAACAACGATTCCCGCGATTTGGGCGTCCTCGTCGGCCGCGTGGCGCTGGATGCCGGCCCGGGCGAGACCGCAGAGCCATGAATCGTTTGCGCGGCCTGCCCGGGAATCGGTTAGCTGGTCCTTGAACGCAGGAAAGTGGTTTTTCAGTTCCCCGCTCACCTCCACTGAGATCGAGAAGATCCCCGCTCCAATTTGCGCCTGAAGTGGATCTGTAGTAAACTGGCGTATACAACAAAGTTGAAAATAGAGCCTTGTCTGTGAAGCTCGATACTCGCCTGCCATCAACGAGGCAAGTTGATCGGAAACGCGTACACCGATCGTTGTGACTAGTACCGTTTTCCTATTGCACACACCAGCAGGCTATACTATGATTCTCACCAACGCTATAGAAGGGTGGACAGTGAATTGCCGAATATGCGAGTTGTCAGGTTGAAGGTGTTCGTATGCAAAAGCCAATGGCTGCGGAACATCAGACCGACTCTCATCTTGATCCTCGCTACAGTTTTCCTTTTCAACCCGCATTCCATCATGGTGGGGCTTGCAATCCCATACCTGCCTCTGCCGAGCCAACCAGGGTTCGAGGACGGGCTCAAGCTTCCCGGCGCCTCCATCGACGCCGGTTCGCCCACGCTCGCCGACCTGAATGCTGACGGCAAAAAAGAAGTGGTCGTCGGAGGGCGCGACGGCCGGATCTATGCCATCGAGTCCACTGGGCACCTGTTGTGGCAGTTTGATGGAGCTGCTGCTCTCAATGCCATTGTTCCCAACCCGGGCGTGACAGCCGTGAGCTCGGCGCCTGCTGTAGCCGATCTGAACCGTGACGGACGCCCGGAGGTCGTGGTTGCCCTGGGCAAGGCCGTGGATGTGGGGAACAACGGCGGCATCGTCGTTCTCAATAATCAGGGTGGGTTGATGCCGGGCTGGCCCAGGCTATCCCTGGACCACATCGACCAGGCCGGCCTGCATGGTGATGGCTATGCGGATGGGTTCTGGTCAAGCCCGGCTGTCGGAGATATAGACGGAGACGGAGACCTGGAGATTGTCGCCGGCGGTTGGGACATGCGGCTCTATGCCTGGCACCACGACGGCAAGCACGTAGAAGGCTGGCCCCGGTTTCTCCATAACACGACCTGGTCCTCACCGGTCCTGGCCGACCTCGACAAGGACGGTCGCCTGGAGATCATCACCGGCGCCGATGATGATTCCGGAGGCCGGTTGCTCGTTTTCAAGAGCGATGGGTCCTCAATGCCCGGTTTTCCCCGGAGCATCGATCAGACCATCTTCTCCTCGCCGGCAGTCGCCGACCTGGACGGAGATGGCTGGCTGGACATCGTCGTGGGCACCGGCAACTTTTACGCCGGCAGGGGCTATGCGGTTCACGCCTGGTCGCACACCGGCACCTACCTGCCTGGCTGGCCCGTGGCAACGGGGGGATTCGTCCTTAGCTCGCCGGCAGTGGGAGACATCGACGGGGATGGCGCCCCCGAGGTGGTCGTGGGCTGCAACGATGGCAAGCTCTACGCCTGGAACGGCGATGGCAGCCGCGTGTCCGGCTGGCCGGTGGTGGTCGTCGACAACTTTGGAAATGGGTCACCGCTGAACTTTGCCTCGCCCATCCTGGCCAACTTTGACGCCGATCCGTATCCAGAAGTGTTTATCAACATGCAATGCGATATCATGGTCCTGGACGGGAACGGGGCATACCTCACCCACGTGGGCAACAGCGGCAGCTCGGGCCTGCCGAACATCAACATGACGAGCGCCAAGTTCTGCCCGTTGAACACGCCGGCCGCAGGTGATATCGATGGGGACGGCCGCCTGGAGATCGCGCGTGGCAACGGCACCGCGCCCGACGGGCAAGCGCAGTTGTGGGTGTGGGAGTCGAGCCGGACGCCGGCGACGGCACCCTGGGCCATGTTCCGCGGCGACGCCGCGCACCAGGCCCGCTACCAGCCCACCCTTGGCGAAGACGCATTGATCGTGACGCACACCCTGCCGGAGATCATGAGGCCGGGCGAGTCGCGCACGGTCGAGATTACTGTCCGCAATACGGGCTCTCGAACCTGGCAAGCCAGCGACCAGTACCGGTTGGCCGCTCAGCCGGGGGATATGCTGGCGCCCGGTGCCAGCATATACCTCCAAACCGGAGAGTCGGTCGCTCCCAACCAGACCAAGCAGTTCAAGGCCACGATCCAGGCTCCCAGCGCGCCGGGCTACTACCTGGCGTCGTGGCGCATGCAAAATGGACAGGGAGCCTGGTTCGGCCGGAGTGCGTTCCGCTACGTGAAGGTGGGCAATGAGCCGGCCTTCCACGTGTTGACCAGGAACCAAGTGCCCGCCAAAGATGCTCTTAGCCCGGAAGGCACGACCACCGGCATCATGGCCGGTGGGTTGGCGATGCCGTTACCCCCGCCCGCCGGGTTCTGGAACTGGTCCGCGGCCAAGGACGTCGGCTTTGTACCAAGTTTGCGCGGCTACTACCTGCTGGACACGGAAGGAGCGATCTGGCCTGGCGGAACCGCGGATGCCATTGGCGGGCACGGGTTTGTAGAGGGGGCGCAAGAGATCCTGGTGCGCAGCGATGGAACCAGTTATTACATTCTGGATCGGTTCGGCAGACTGGTGGCCAGCTACGGAGCCTGGGCCATTTCACCGATGCCGAACGTGGGCAACGGCACCGCCCAATCGGCGGCATTAACGCCTGACGAACTGGGAGTCTACGTCCTGGATGCCTATGGCAATGTGCATCGCGGCGGTAGCGCGCAGCCTCTCGTACCAGCAACGCCGGTCTTTGCGGACCCCCTGGCCAAGAAGATCCAGTTGACGGCTGACGGGAAGGGCTACTACGTCCTGGACTCCTACGGGCGCGTGTGGAACGGAGGAACTGCAGCGTCCATCACGGCCAACTATGCGTTCCACGTGGGCGAGGACTGGGCCCGCGACCTCGAGTTGACGGACGACGGCCAGGGGTACTATCTGGTGGACAAGGAGGGTGGCATCTGGACCGGGGGAACGGCCGTGGCGCCGAGTGTCAACCCGACACAAGTCTGGCCTGGTCAGGATGTCGCCCTGTCTCTGATCGTCGGCGACAGCCGGGTGCTGGAAGGATTGGTCACCGTGCCCGAGTCCCTCGGCTGTATGACGACGCCCAAGCAGGCGTGTTCCTGGACTGTGCAAGTGGGTACGTCGGGAACAGATAGCCAGCAATGGACAGCCACCAGCCAGGAGAGCTGGATCTCGCTCAGCCCTACGTCCGGATCCACCCCAGGCAAGCTCAACGTGACGGTCTCCGCAGGCTCCCTGCCCAAAGGGACCCACGAGGGGCAGGTGGTCGTCAAGAACGACATCTCGACCCTGACGCTTCGCGTCCTCGTTCAGGTCGCGGATCGGATCTTCCAGAGTCACTTGCCCTTCGTGGCGCGGTGACAGGGCTGGCAGCGACCCCGACATAGACGTCTCTGTGGCCGGCTTCTCGCTCTGAGAGCAGAAGCCGGCCGTCCTGTTGCCGGGCACAGCCCGGGAAACACGGCTGCGGGCCGGCGCAACCGTTGCGAGATATAGTGCCGCAAGTACGGCTAGTGTCTTGTCCCTTGACTGCCACTGAGATCGGCGGGCACTCGCGCGGCAAGTTGCGCGTAGAGAGAAACGCCGAGCCAGTGTTCGGCGGTCCCAGGCGACAGGATCGGCCTTGCGACCCCCTTGGCGCCGCAAGCGAAACACCTTGACAAACGGGGTCAAGTCTAGTACACTCAAAACCCCAATGAGGCAGCAGGGAGAGGCCGATGACGGGTGATCAAGATCCGGCGGGGAGAAGCCAACTCGCCGCCGAGGTGCTACAACAGCTCAAGCAAGAGATTCAGCACCAGAGAGATAACGCGGGTCCAGACATCGCAGACCAAGGGCGGAACGTTGCCTGGCCGGCGGCCCTGGAGCGCGTTCATGCCCTGGCCCGTATCAATCCGCACCTGCCCATCGCCTGGCCCGACTGGCCCCCCGGATTGTGGCCGAAAATCGTGGCAGCCGCACAAAAAGTGACCCGCCGGCTCCTGCGTTGGTACATCAACCCTATCGTCAAGCAACAGAACCGTTACAACGAAGCCGTGGCTCAGAGCCTGGACTTGCTGTGGCAAGAGGTCGCGCTTCTGCGAGCCGAGCTGCCCCAGGAAGAGGATGAGGGCGAATAGGGCGATGCGCGTGCTCATTTGTTCTTCCCAGGTGCCCTTTGTGTGGGGCGGGGCCGAGGTCCTGGTCGAAGGCTTACGGCGGCAACTGGCGGCCTGCGGCCACCAGGTCGACGTGGTGCAGATGCCGATTAATTGGCAGAAAAAGGGAGATCTGCTCAAGGGGTATTTGGCCTGGCGGTTCCTGGATCTCGTCGCCGTGGAAGGACAGGCGGTGGACCTGCTCATCGCCACCAAGGTCCCGTCATTCGTGGTTCAGCACCCCCACAAGGTCACCTGGCTGATCCACCAATTGCGACAGGTGTACGACCTGTACGGCACCGAGTTCAGTCCCTACGGTCACCATGCCGAGGACCAGGAGCTGCGACAGATCGTTCGGCGCGCCGATACACAGGGGCTGGCCGAGTCGCGGAAGCTGTTTGCTATATCGGCAAACGTGGCGGCGCGGCTGGCCCGCTACAACGGCTTGCAGGCACAGGTCCTCTACCCACCTCCGCTGCACGACGGCCGCTACCACCACCAGACCTATGGCGATTACATTCTGTCTGTGAGCAGGCTGAACGTTATGAAGCGTCTGGACCTTCTCGTGGAGGCCATGGCCCGCGTGCGCAGCGGTGCGCGCTGTCTCATTGCCGGCGAGGGTCCCGAGGAAAAGAACCTGCAAAAACTGGCCCGCAAGACCGGTGCCGGGCAGCGGATCGAGTTTCTGGGCTACGTCGACGACGACCGGGTGCTGTCGCTGTACGCCAATGCCCTGGCCGTCTACTATGCACCCTACGACGAGGACTATGGCTATGCTACGGTGGAGGCCATGAAGTCGTGCAAGCCGGTGCTGACCACGGTCGATAGCGGCGGCGTACTGGAGTTTGTTCGAGACAGGGAGACCGGTCTGGTCGCTCCGGTGGACGATCCCGCGGCCCTGGCAGCCCAGATCGACGAACTGTACGCGAATCGCCGCCTGGTCGGGCACCTGGGCGCGGCCGCCGCCGAGCGGGTGAAGGACATCACCTGGGACGCGGCCATCGAGAGGTTGTTGGCGACGTGAGTGGCGAACCGGAACTGGGGGGAACTCCTGCCGGCCAACCCCTGCCTGTGGACGATACCCGGGAGCAAGCGTCGGGCAACGCCGGCTCTGCCCGGGAGTTGCTGATCCGCGAAATAGGCGCCATCCTGGCAGGCTGGGGTGTCAGCGAAGGGGACGACGATATCCTGGCACCCCTTGCCAACACGGTCGCCGGGCTGTTAGCTGCCGGCCCTGACGATGAAGTGTAAAGGCTGATGTCCCCGATCACTCGTGCCTAGCCGGGGCGGAGGAGTGAGCGTGCCACGCATTAGCATCGTCATTCCCTGCTATAACGCCCAGCGCTATCTGCGGGGGGCCATCGACAGCGTCCTTGGCCAGACCTTCCAGGATCTGGAGATCGTGGTTGTGGACGACGGCTCCACGGATGGCACGCGTGAGCTGGTGGCAGGGGTCCAGGATGAGCGCTTGCGCTACATCTATCAGGAAAACCGCGGTCCCGCCGCGGCCCGCAACCACGGCATTGCCGCTGCCCAGGGCGAATACATTGCTCTCCTGGATGCCGACGACCTGGCCCTGCCCCGACGCCTGGAAGGGCAGCTTGCTGTGCTGGAGGCAGCGCCGGACCTGGCAGTGGTGGGAAGCGGTTATGTATGGATCGATGAGGAAGGTCGTCGCCTCTCGTGGGCCACTCACTCCTGGCAGGCTTACCCGGAACTGAACGCGTTTCGAAACTGGCTGTTCGATTGCCCCTTTGTGCCCAGCGCCACCATGTTTCGCCGCGTTGCCTGGAGGGACGTAGGCGGCTTTGACGAAGAGCTCACGGGCCCGGAAGACTGGAACTTCTGGATGCGCCTGGCACTACACGGCTGCCGTATGACCTGGCACCGAGAGGTGGTGTGTCTCTATCGCCACCGCCCCGACAGTCTGTCGGAAGACGCGGAGCGTATGTCGGCTCACAGCGCCGAGGCCGTGCGGCGAATTATGCAGCACCCAAAGTTTCCGCCCGAGCTATTCGACGCAGCCCAGCAGGGGCTGGCCGTGCGCTACGTCGACGGCAGCAAGCGCCTGTACAGGGCGGGGCTGTGGTCGCAGGGAAGGGCAGCCCTGCAAAAGGCCGTGGATCTGGATCCTACGCTGCTACGGGATCAACCGTCGCGACTCGAGGACGAGCTAGTGTCGGCCGCCCTGGATCCTCTGGTAGCCGACCCAATCCAGTTCCTGGCATCGCTCTTTGACCATCTCCCGCCGTCTGCCCTGGAGCTCACGGCCCGGCAGCGGCACGTACTGACGAGGGGCCGCGTGGAGTTGTTGGTCCGCGGACTGCGCTACGGCAAGCCCAGCCTGGTACGACAGCACCTGGGCCCGGCCCTGATGCGGCTTCCTGGCTGGCTCTTGGACGCCGGGACGCGGGCCACCATCGTCCGGGCGCTGCGCGGCCGCCGCCAGGCAGCCGCCGCGCGCTTGTGGGGGCGGCGATGAGCGGGCCGCCAGGACCCAACTGCCCATGAACCTCCTGTTCCTTATCCATCGCTACCCTCCAGCCCGTGGCGGGTCGGAGCAGTACGTGCAAGAGATGGCCCACCGGCTGGTGCAGGAAGGGCACCATGTCACGGTCTATACTTCGAACGTCCTGGACATCGAAGCCTTCTGGCGCCGGGGCCGGCGGATGCAGCCGGGCGTGGAGGATGACAGGGGGGTCCAGGTTCACCGCTTTGCAGCTCGCGTGCTGCCGCTGCACGGCGCGGTCAGCCGCCTGGCCCGTTTCCTGGGGCCAACGGCCGGGCTGGTGCTCGGCCCTCCCGGGCTGATGCTGCCCGGATTGTGGCGAGCTGTGCGCCGCGGCGGCTCCTTCGACGTTGTTCAGGCCAGCGCCTACCCGGCCATGATGGCCCTGGGCGCGATGGCGAGCCGCCGCTCGGGCGCCAGGCTGGTGTTGATGCCGTGTGCCCATCCAGGCCTGGGCCCGGCCGGAGCCCAGTATCGTTACTTTCTGGGGCGGCCAATGGCCCGCCTCTATGCCGAGAGCCAGGCTGTCCTCGCCATGACCGAGCCAGAGAAGCAGATGCTGGTGCAGGCCGGAATCGCGGCCGAAAAGGTGTGGGTCACGGGCGCGGGTGCGACCGGTCCCCAGGGTAGAAAGGAGGCCGACGGAGCCCGATTCCGGCGGGCCCACGATCTGCCGGCCGAAGCGCCCATCGTGGCTTTCGTAGGCCACAAAACCCGGGGCAAAGGTGCCCTCGATCTTCTGGACGCCTGCGAGCTTTTGTTGACCTGGCAGCCGGCCGTCGTGCTGGCCCTCAGCGGCGCCTCGACGCCCGAGTTCGACCGGCACTATGCAGCACTGTCCCCCGATCGACGGGCGCGGGTCCTCGATCTGCACCTGGACGAAGGGGAAAAGCACGACCTGCTGGCTGCCAGCGCGGTCCTGGCTCTGCCCAGCCGTGATGACAGCTTTGGCATCGTGCTGCTGGAAGCCTGGCTGCACGGCAAGCCAGTGGTCGGCGCCCGGGCGGGTGGCATCCCGGCGGTCATCCAGGAGGGAGAGACCGGCCTGCTGATACCCTACGGCGATCCGCAGGCCCTGGCCCGGGCCCTGGGCTGGTTGCTGGATCATCCGGCCGAGGCGGCAGCCATGGGCAGCCGGGGTCGCGAGAAAACGCAACACTGTTGGACGTGGGATGCGGTCTACCAGCGGGTGCGGCCCGCCTATGAAAGGTGCGGCCTGGCATGAGAATTCTGCTCGTGGCACACAAGTACCCCCCTCACTCCCTGGGCGGTGTGGAAGTGTACACCCGGCACCTGGCCCAGGCCCTCGGCCAACGGCACCAGGTGTTGGTCTTTTACCGGCACGATGAGCCAGGGGGCCCGCCCCTCGCCGAGATGGACGAACAGGTGGACGGCATTGAGACACGACGCGTGTCGCTGGCTCCCCGCGGCCTGGGAGCCTCGGTCGCCGGCGAGTTCCTGGGTACATTCCTGAATCCCGCCATTGAAGAGGGGTTTGCCCGGCTGCTGGCGACCTGGCAGCCCGACCTGGTTCATTTTCAGCACGTCATGACCCTTTCAGCCCGCCTGCCTGCCCTGGCGGCACGAGCCGGGGTGCCGGCCCTGCTAACGCTGCACGATTACTGGTTTATCTGTGGCAACTCGCAGCTCATTTGGCCCGATGCCCGGACCTGCCAGGGCAAGGCCCTGGGTATGAACTGCGTGCGATGCGCGGCCGCGGCACGTTTTCCCTCGCCGCTTGCCACGGCAGCCCGGCCGGCGCTCGCTCCGCTGTTCCTGTACCGCGACCGGGCAGTTCGCCAGGCAGCCATGCAGGCCCGCCGGCTGATCTCACCCTCGCACTTCTTGATGGAGCAGTACGTGGCGGCCGGGTTCCCCGCGGAGCGTTTCCTGGTGCTGGAGAACGGCCTGCCGCTGGAGCAGATCCGGCGCGTGCCATGGCGGGTCGCCGACGGCCCGCTGCGGGTGACCTACCTCGGCTCCCTGGCCTGGCAAAAGGGCGTACACGTCCTCATCGAGGCGGTGAATGGATTGCCGCCGGGCAGCGCCCGCCTGCGGATCTGCGGCGATCCCACGGTCTTTCCCGGCTACTCCGCCCGGCTGCGCCAGGCGGCCCGGCACCCGGGGATCGAATTTGCGGGCCGGGTGGCCAACGAGCAGGTAGGCCAGGTGCTGGCCGACAGCGACGTGGTGGCCGTGCCCTCGCTGTGGTACGAGAACTCGCCCATCGTCATCCAGGAGGCTCGGGCAGCAGGGGTGCCGGTGATCGCTTCCGGCCACGGCGCCCTGGCAGAAAAAGTGCGCCACGAAGTCGACGGACTCTTCTTTGCGCCGGGCGACGCCGCGGCATTGCGACGGGCGCTGCTGCGGCTGGTCGATGAGCCGGGGCTGCTGGAGCGGCTGCGACAGAGTATCCCACCCCCTGTCGACGTGGCCCAGCACGTCCAGCAGCTAGAGGAGCTCTATCGGGCCGAGGGCCGGGACACCCGTTTGACATTCCCCGCAAAATGACGTATAGTTATGGCGAAAGTCGATCAATGGCAAGCGCCGCGGGCCAGGCCGGCCCCGCCGGCCTGCACCGAGGAGTCGAAACCGATTATGAACTTTCGAGACATGCTGGTCCATTGCGAGGAGTGCGGTAGGGA
>DAOUHB010000052.1:0-2070 GCA_034428935.1 Anaerolineae bacterium
GCTACCGCCGTTCCGCCTGCACCGCCGCCAGGCTCCTGGTCGGCCTGGTGATCGGCCTGCTGACGGTCCTCTTTGGCGTCCTGGCCGTCGCCGAGGATCCGCTGCCCGCCTACCTGGGCAGTTGGGCGGTCCGCCTGCTGGGCGCGTGGTGCGTCCTCGCCCTGCTGTGCGCCCTGTTGTGCGGCCTGGCGGCCCTCTGGCCGCGGCGCATGGCCGTCGACGCCGCCCGGCCCGGCGAGCAGGCCAAGGCCTTTGCCGGCCTGCTGGACCGCAAGGCCGGCTGGCTCAAGGCGGCCGAGATCACCTTCGGGCTGGGGGTGGTGCTCCTGGGGCTGGCGCTGATCGTCGTCCTGTTCACCGTCTGAGTGATTCCCCCCCTTGCGCCCCGCCGCATTCTGGGCTATCATCCCCTCGACACACAGGGACGACGTGGAGGGACGACGTGGCAATCATTCCCGGTTTTCTGCTCAAAAAGCTGTACGTGCACGGCAGCCTGCGCAACACGACGGCCGGCTGCGCCCTGGACCTGCGCAACGTGGTGGACTCGGGGACGGTGACCTGCTTCCTCGAACTGCAGATCGACGGCCGCTCCTACGGCCCCGACCGCCTGCGCCTCCTCCTGGAGGGAGAGGCGCCCATCGAGGCCGCCGCCGTCACGCCCGAGGTGCCCATCTGCCTGCCGGCGGGCGTGGACGTGACGCTGCTCCTGCCGGGCGTGACCCTGGAGCCGGGCTCCCACCGCCTGCGCCTGCGCTTTGTCACCAGCGAGGTGGGCGAGCTGGCCTTCGGGGTGGAGGACCGGGTGGCGGCGGGCGTGGGCAGCCTGCCGGCGGCCGGCGGCCAGGACGCAGAGGCAAAAGACGAGGAGGAATCAATGCAGACCCCATTGCCGGCGGCCAGAACCCGCCCGCTCCGGGTCGCCATCCTGGGGGCGGGGAGCACGGTGTTTGCCCGGCAGCTCATGAGCGACCTGCTGTGCACGCCGGGCCTGGAGGCGGGCACGTTCGCCCTGGTGGACGTGGACGCCGAGCGGCTGGAGCTGGCGCGGCGCATCGCCGAAAAGCTGGTGGAGGTTTCGGGCCGCGACTGGCGGGTGGAGGCCAGCACGGAGCGGGCCGAGGTGCTGCCCGGCTGCGATTATGTGATTAGCCTCATCGAGGTGGCCGGGCTGCGGAACGTGGCGCCCGACTACGAGATCCCCCTGAAGTACGGCGTCGACCAGTGCATCGGCGACACCATCGGCCCGGGCGGCATCTTCAAGATGCTGCGCACCGGCCCGGCCTGGCTCGACATCCTGGCCGACGTGGACCGCCTGTGCCCCCGCGCCCTGGTCATGACCTACACCAATCCCATGTCGGCCCTGACGCTCCTGGCCCTGCGGGCCAGCCGCAGCCAGGTGGTGGGCCTGTGCCACTCGGTGCAGGGCACCTCCAAGCAGCTCGCCGGCTACCTGGACGTGCCCCTGGAGGAGCTGACCTTTCGCTGCGCGGGCATCAACCACATGGCCTGGTTCGTGGAGCTGACCCACCGGGGAGAGGACATGGTCCCCCGGCTGCGCGAGGCGGCGCGGGTGCCCGAGATCTATGACTGCGACCCGGTGCGCTTTGAGATGCTGCTCCATTTCGGCGCCTTTGTCACCGAGTCCAGCGGCCACTTTTCGGAATACGTGCCCTACTTTCGCAAGCGCCCCGAGCTGCTGGCCCGCTACGTGCGCGACGGTTACCGGGGCGAGAGCGGCTTTTACGCCCGCAACTGGCCGGCGTGGCGCCGGGAGGCGGAGGACAGCGTGCGGGCCCAGCTCGCGGGCAAGAGCCCCATCGTGCTCAAGCGCAGCGACGAGTACGCCTCGAACATCGTCGAGGCCGTGGAGAGCGGCCGACCGGCGGTCATCCACGGCAACGTGCGCAACGACGGGCTCATCCCCAACCTGCCGGCGGGCGGCTGCGTCGAGGTGCCGGTCCTGGTCGACGCGGCGGGCCTGCACCCCACCCACTTCGGCCCGCTGCCGCCGCAGCTCGCCGCCCTGGACGCGGCGCACATGTACGTCCACGAGCTGATGGTGCGGGCGGT
>DAOUHB010000053.1:0-15810 GCA_034428935.1 Anaerolineae bacterium
CCCTGGTAGCGGATACGGGATTCGAACCCGTGTCTCTGCCTTGAGAGGGCAGTATCCTAGGCCCCTAGACGAATCCGCCACACAGATACTATACTGCCCTCAACGCCAGGCAGTATACTATTACTCCAGGCGGTTGTCAAATTCGGGGGCGCTGTGAGATGCGTCCGGCCGGCGTCGCGGCACCCGGCCCCCGGGCGAGCCACCCGGGGGCCGGGGCAGGCTGGCCGGGGCCTACCACTCGTAGCGCACGGTGTAGGTCACGACGGTCTCGCCGCCGGCCTCCACCGGCACGCGGAACTCGATAGTCTGGGCGTCGGTCGTCTCTGGCTCGTGGCTGGATTCCAGGATGCGCCACTCGGTCCAGCGGAACATGTGCTCCACGACGCGCACCTCCACGTCCTCTTCTTTGTGGTTGCGCAGGGTGATCTGGTAGCTCTCCTCGATCCAGTCCTCGTCGTACTCGGCGCGGAAGTTGGTCTGCACCCGCTCGCCGACGATGTCAAAGGCGTCGCCGACGTACAGGCGCACCGACTCGTCCCGGGGCGTGTGGTCGATGGCGTCCTCGCCCACCAGGAGCGTCGAGCCGTCCACGTCGTTCTTGTAAACGCGCACCGTACCCTTGGGCAGCGGCACGCCCAGGCCCTCCTCCTCGCCGTTCTGGAACTCGAGCATGACCATGACCTTGGCGTTGGTGCCGGTGCCGTAGCTGGGATCGTCGATGGGGGCATAGATGCCGCCAAAGTAGAGCTGCGCGCCGTCGTAGACAAAGAACTTGGTCGCCGGGATGTCGCTGCCGGTGACGAACTCGATTTGCTTGGTCTGCTGGTCGCGGACCGTCACCGGGCGCTGCACCTCGTAGAGGTGATATTCGAAAAAGGCCCGCTCTTCGACGGCCGGGGCCTGCGCCCGCCCGGCGGCCATCTCGTACTCGATGTCCTTGACCACGACCCCTTCCGTCGGGGCGCGGTGGATGTCGCCGGCGATGAGCTTGAGCCTGGCGTCCTCGTAGCCGGCGCCGCTGCGGTTGTCCAGCGTCACCCAGCCGTCCAGGTCCAGCGAGGCCTCGTCGTCGGCCAGGACGACGATATAGTTGGCCCGCCAGTTGATGCCGTTGGTCAGGTAGGTGACCTCCACGTCCTGGGTGCCGCCCTCGACCGACTCGACCTCCCAGACGAGGGTGGGCCGGGTGATGAGGCCCTCGGGCAGCGCCGGGAAGGCAAACTCCTTGATTTGCCCCAGCTTGAGGACCGTCACCTGGCCGTCGGCGGCCTGCAGGATGACGTCGTCGGCGCCGCTCAACAGCTCGCCGGCGTACTCCTGCCCGTCCTCGGTCACCACCGAGATTTCCAGGCCCAGGTACTTTTGCAGGAGCCTGGCCGAGCCGACGATGTCGTACTCGTAGTTCTGCTCCAGGACCACGGTGCCTTCCGGATCGGTGAGGGAGCGAAAGTGGACGCTGGTGGGATCGATGCGCGCGGCCACGTCGTCAAAGCGCACCTCGTTGAGCCCCTCCTCCAGATCCAGGGTCCGCAGGTCCTTCACCAGGGCCAGGTCCTGGTTGTACACGGCCAGCTCGACCCCCTCGCCCTGGGCGGCCGCCGGCGTGGGCGGCTGCCCGGCCCCCGGCAGGCCGCCGGCGACCAGCGCCAGCGCTGCCAACACGCTCCACATCAGCCATCGTTTGTGCTTCATTGCTGTCCTCCTCCTTGGGTTCGTACGCCACGTATCAGACGCTTCTCGGTGCGGCCCGGTTCCCCCGTTGGTAGTGGGTGCTTTGGCGCCCCCGGCAACCAACAGCGCGATGAATCGCGCACTACCAACGGGTTCCCCGGAGCTGCGCGATGAATCGCGCACTACCAACGTTGGTAGGGGGTGCTTTGGCGCCCCGCACCAACAGCGCGATGAATCGCGCACTACCAACGTTGGTAGGGGGTGCTTTGGCGCCCCGGCAACCAACAGCGCGATGAATCGCGCACTACCAACGTTGGTAGTGGGTGCTTTAGCGCCCCCGCACCAACAGCGCGATGAATCGCGCACTACCAACGTTGGTAGTGGGTGCTTTGGCGCCCCCGCACCAACAGCGCGATGAATCGCGCACTACCAACGTTGGTAGTGGGTGCTTTAGCGCCCCGCACCAACAGCGCGATGAATCGCGCACTACCAACGGGTGCCCCGGAGCTGGGCCTTGTATCGTTCGCGGATTCGGGCAAGTAGGGCGCAATACTCCTCGCTGCCATAGTCGGGATAGGTCCAGGGCCAGGGACGAAAGCGGCCCTGCTGGTAGGCCAGGGTGACCTCGCCGTACACGCCCTGGCCCAGGTAGAGGCGGTGGGCGTGGTCCTTGGTGGTGGCCAGCACCAGCTTGCCCAGGGCCACGTAGCCGGGGTCGACGTTCACCCGGCGCCGGCCCCCGGCCGCCAGCGACTGCTCCAGCTCGTTGGCCAGGCGCTTGGCCGCCGGCAGCTCGGCCGGCGAGACCAGCCGCTCGAAGGCCACGATCTGGCGCTGCAGGCCGGGGCCAAGCTCGCCGGCGTAATAGTCGGTGTGGTCAAAGGGCAGGAGGTCGCTCTGGAGGTCGATGGGGCCCCAGGCGGCCGCCAGCGCCTCGCGCACCCGGGCGAGGAGGCCCGGCTCTCCCGTGAGGAGGCTGGCGATGAGCTTGACCGGCTGCGGCTCGCGGGCAGTACCCATGCTGTACCCTTTCCTGGTCCATGATAGCGGCTTCTGCCGGTTCTGTCAAGGGCGGGCGCCGCGCGCTGCGGCATACCCGACGGTTGCCCGGCGCTTGACAGGCGGCCGTTAGGGCGCTATACTCAGCCGCTGGAGGATGACGCTATGCAACTTGAAACCGATGCCAAGGCACGGCCGGCCGAAGCCGAGGCTTTCGACACCGGCCAGGTCTTGACCATCGTCGGGGCCCACGCCGTCCACGACACCTATACCGGCTTTTTGCCGCCCCTGTTGCCCCTGTTCATTCAGAACCTGGCCCTGAGCCGCACCGAGGCCGGGCTGCTGACGGTCTTTAACCAGGGTCCGTCGCTGCTCCAGCCCCTCATCGGGCACCTGGCCGATCGCGCCAGCCTGCGCACCCTGGTCATCCTGGCGCCCGCCATCGGCGGGGTGACCATGGGGATGCTGGGCGTGACGTCGAGCTATGCCCTGCTGGCCCTGCTCCTGATACTCTCGGGCATCAACTCGGCGGCGCTGCATTCCGTGGCGCCGGTCATGGCCGGCCGGCTTTCGGGCCGCAGCCTGGGGCGGGGCATGGGCCTGTGGATGCTGGGCGGCGAGCTGGGCCGCGCCCTGGGGCCCATCGTCATCGTCTCGGCGGTCGAGATCCTGGGCCTGTCGCGCACGCCCTGGCTCATGGTCGCCGGCTTTTTGGCGTCGGCCCTGCTCTACGTCCGGCTCCGCGACGTGCCCGTGCACGTGGCCCGCAGCGTCGAGCCACTGCCCTGGCGGCAGTTCCTGTCCATCATGGGGCCCTTTCTCCTGCCCCTCATCGCCATCATCACCGTCCGCGCCTTCATGATCTCGTCGCTGACCACGTACCTGCCCGTCTTTTTGACGGAAGAGGGATCCGAGCTGTGGCTCGCCGGGGCCTCTCTGACGCTGTTGGAGGGGGCGGGCGTGGCCGGGGCGCTGCTGGGCGGCTCCCTCAGCGACCGCTTTGGCCGGCGGGCGGTGATGGGCGTTGCCCTGCTGGTGACGCCCATCCTCATGTTCCTCTTTCTCTTTGCCGACGGCTGGCTGCGCATCCCGCTGCTCCTGGCCCTGGGGCTGACGGCCCTGTCGGTCATCCCGGTACTCATGGCCCTGGTGCAGGAGAGCTTTCCCGAGAACCGCGCCCTGGCCAACGGCGTCTACATGGCCCTCAGCTTCCTGATCCGCTCCGCCGCCGTCCTGGTGGTGGGCGCCATCGGCGACACGTGGGGCATGCGCCCGGCCTTTGCCGTCAGCGCCATCGCCCCTTTGCTGGGATTGCCCTTCCTGTGGCTCTTTCCCAAGGGGCGCGGCTCGTCTGCCGGACGCGCACCTGTTTGATGCGGCGGCGGGGCTGTGGTATAATGGCCCCGATTCTCTGCACAAGGCGGGATACGCATGGCACGCAACTATCGCAAGCTGGCAACGTCGCAGGATCTGACCCGGCTGATGACCCGCTACTATGCCACCCGCAAGGTGGTCGGCAAGGTCAAGCCCCTGGCGTGGGTGACGAGCGGGGCGCCCGTGGAGATCCTGCACGGCATGGGTGTGGCCACGGTCTATCCCGAGAACTATGGCGCGCTGCTGGGCGCGCAGCGGGCAGCGGTGCCGCTGGCGCAGGTGGCCGAAGAGCGCGGCTTCAGCCCCGACCTGTGCTCCTACGCCCGCTCGCACATCGGCTCGGTGTTGGCGCCGGGCAAGGCGCCCCAGGGCGGCCTGCCCCGGCCCGACCTGCTCATCGCCTGCAACAACATCTGCGGCACGGTCATCAAGTGGTACCAGGCCCTCGCCCAACAGCTCGGCGTGCCCCTCTTTCTCCTCGACGCTCCCTACCAGCACGAGCCCGGCCTGCACGACCACACCGTCCAGTACGTCGCCGCCCAGTTGGAAGAGATGATCGCCTGGGTGACCCGCCACACCGGCCGCAAGCTGAACGACAAGAAGTTTGCCCTGGCCCTGGAGCGCTCCAACGAGGCCGTCGGGCTGTGGCGCGAGATCCGCGAGCTGTGCCAGGCGCGGCCCTCGCCCCTCAACGCCCCCGACCTCTTTTTGACCATGGCGCCCATCGTCGTCCTGCGCGGCACCCGCGACGCCGTCAGCTTTTACCGCAAGCTCAAGGCCGAGGTGGAAGAACGGGTGGCCCGCGGCGAAGGGGCCATCTTCGAGGAGCGCTACCGGCTGCTGTGGGACAATATCGCCATCTGGTACCAGCTCTTTCGCCTCTTCCACCTCTTTACCCAGGCCGGGGCCTGTTTCGTGGTGGACACCTACACCAACGCCTGGTCCACGTCGGTGGACACCGGCGAGCCCATCGAAGGGCTGGCACGCACCTATGCCACGGTCTATATCAACCAGAGCCTCCAGGTGCGCGCCGAGCTGGTGGCCGGCATGGTGCAGCGCTTTGCCGTCGACGGCATGGTCTTTCACTCCAACCGCTCCTGCAAACCCTACTCCCTGGGCCAATACGACCTCGTGGAGCAGGTGAGCCGGCAGACGGGCGTGCCGGGCCTGGTCCTCGAGGCCGACATGTGCGATACGCGGCTCTATGCCGAGGAGCCGGTCAAGAATCGCGTCCAGGCCTTTCTCGATCTGCTGGAGGCCCGCTAAACGGGGAGCGGGACCGTAGCTAGAGGAAAAGGCGTGCCTGGATCCCACGTGCTGCTCCCCCAGCCCGGGCTGGGGGTTTATAACGTCTGTAGAATTTACCGGCGATGCCGGGGTCTACCAGGGAGGTGGGTTGAGCGGCGAAGTCCTGGCACTCGTTAGTGCCCTATTGTGGTCCGTGGCCAGCGTGCTGATGGCCCTGGGCAGCCACCGGCTCCACGTCCTGCCCTTGAACCTGATCCGCTGCGTGGTGTCGTCCGTCTTTTTCTGGGCGCTGCTGCCCTTTTATGGCGGGCTGGAGGCCTTCCGGACGGTGCCATCCTCGGCCTGGCTGTGGCTGGTGGTCTCGGTCCTCATCCTGCTGGTGGTCGGCGACACCCTCTACTTCCGCAGCCTGAACCTGGCGGGCGTCTCGTGGGCCATGCCCGTGGCGGGCATCAACCCCTTGTGGGCCATCCTGCTGGCAGCCCTCTTTGTCGACGAGCCCCTCACCTGGAGCCTGCTCCTGGGGGCCCTGCTGGTGGTGGCCGGGGTGACGCTCCTCAGCCGGCCCGAGATGCACTCCAGCAACGGGCAGGACATCGAGCCGGCGGCGCGGCGCAAGGGACTCCTCATCGCCCTCCTGGTCTCGCTCCTATGGGGGGCCGGGCAGGTGACCCTCAAGCCGGCGACGGCGGGCATGCACTCGGTCGTGGCCAACAGCATTCGCCAGCCCCTGGCCATGTTCATCCTGCTGGCCATCAACCTGCGCACTGGCCTGTGGAAGGAGCTGCGCCGCCTGGACCGCCGTTCCTGGGCCATGATCCTGCTGGCCAGCCTCGTGGGGACCGGCGTGGGCACGCTGTTTTTCGTCATGGCCATCCAGACCCTCGGAGCGGGGCGCACGGCGGTCATCACCAGCACGTCGCCCCTGTTGGCCATCCCCTTTTCCATGACCATGCTTCGCGAGAAGCCCACCCGCTGGACGGTGGCCGGCACGTTTTTCACGACGGTGGGCGTCGTCCTGGTCGCCTGACCGGCCGTGCCCGGCATTGGATTTTCGGAGGACGTCTTGTTGGACAGGCTGAAGGACCGGGTGGGGCGGTGGGGGCAGCACCTGGAGAGCTACCGCCGCATCCTGGCCTACGTCCGGGACTATCGCTGGCACCTGGCCCTGGCGGGCCTGAGCCTGGTGGTCATCGGCCTGCTGGGCCTGGCCATGCCCTGGATCGTGCAGCAGATCGTCGATCTGCTGGTCGGCGGCCAGGAGCTGGACCGGCTGAACCTCTATGCCCTGGCCCTGGGAGCCATCCTGCTCCTGCGCTCGGCCCTGGGCATCGTGCAGTCCTACGTGGTGGCCTGGGTGGGCGAGCGGGTGGTGGCCCGCCTGCGGCGCGAGCTGTACGAGCACCTGCTGTCGCTGTCGCTGGGCTTTTTTGCCGGGCGGCCCGTGGGCGAGATCCAGTCGCGGCTGACCAACGACGTGCAGGTCATCCAGGTGGCCGTCACCAGCAACATCATCGTCCTGGTGCAGCAGGTGGTCATGGCCGCCGGCATCGTGGCCATCGTGGCGATCACCAACTGGCGGCTGACGCTGCTCTTGACCCTGTCGGTGCCGGGCATGGTGTTCCTGACCCGGATCATGGGCCGCCGCATCCGCCGCGTGGCCCGCGAAGCCCAGGACGTCCTGGCCCAGGCGTCGGCCGTGGTGGAAGAGACCGTGGGCGGCATTCGCGTCGTCAAGTCCTTTGCCCGCGAGGACCACGAAGCGGCGCGCTTCGGGCAAAAGGTGAACGACCTGTTTTCCGCGGCCATGCGCCGGGCGCGCATCTATGCCACCATGGGGCCCCTCATGTCGCTCCTGGTCTATGGCAGCCTGGGCCTGGTGCTGTGGATGGGCGGCCGCGAGGTGCTCCTGGGCCGGCTGACGCCGGGGCAGCTCATCGCCTTTCTCTTTTACGCCACCATGCTCAGCGGACCGTTGAGCAGCTTTGGCGGGCTGTACGGCCAGATCCAGGCCGCCGTGGGCGCCACGGAGCGAGCCTTCGAGCTCCTCGACACCCGCCCGGAGATCAGCGACGCCCCCGACGCCGTGCCCCTGCCGCCCGTCTGCGGCCACGTCGTCTTTTGCGACGTCGAGTTCGACTACGATCCGCGGCAGCCGGTGCTGCGCGACGTGAGCCTGGAGGCCCTGCCCGGGGAGGTGGTGGCCCTGGTGGGGCCCAGCGGCGTGGGCAAGACGACGCTGGCCAACCTGATCCCCCGCTTTTACGATCCCGCCCGGGGTTCTATCACCGTCGACGGGCACGACATCCGCCGGGTAACCGTGCGCTCGCTGCGCGACCAGATCGGCATCGTGCCCCAGGAGACGCTCCTCTTCAGCGACACCGTGGCCGCGAACATTCGCTACGGGCGCCTGGACGCAACCCGGGACGAGATCGAGGCGGCGGCGCGGGCGGCCAACGCCCACGACTTTATCTGCAACGACCTGCCCGACGGCTACGAGACGCAGGTGGGCGAGCGGGGCGTCAAGCTGTCGGGCGGCCAGCGGCAGCGGGTGGCCATCGCCCGGGCCATCCTCAAGAACCCGCGCATCCTCATCCTGGACGAGGCGACCTCGTCGCTGGATACCGAGTCGGAGACGCTGGTCCAGGAGGCCCTGGACCGGCTCATGCACCCGCCGGGCGGCGAGGGTCGCACGACCTTTGTCATCGCCCACAGGCTGTCGACCATCGTCAACGCCGACCGCATCGTGGTCCTCCACGAGGGGCGGGTGGCGGAGCAGGGCAGCCACGCCGAGCTGCTGGCCAGGAAAGACAGCCTCTACCGCCGCTACCACGCCCTCCAGTTCCGCTGGGACGACGGCGAGGAGGCACCGCCACCGACCCGTGAGGAACGCGGGGCCTTTGCCGGGCAGCGGGACTGGCCTTCCCTGATCTCACTGCCCTTCCTGCCCCCTCCCGGGCTCGGCCAGGACCCGGACCCGGAGGGCGGGGAGCCAGAGGCATGAGGCTCTCGCGTCCGTCCCTGGCCCGCCGACCATGATCTGGCTGCACCTGCGCATCGTAGACTTCTTTAACGCGCTGGCCGCCCGGTACTACCGGCGCAAGTTTGGCGCCGCCGCCCGGCAGTTGGGCCGCACGCCCCACCCGGACGGAGCCGGGCAGCGCGGCTTTGTGGCCATCGAGATCGACGGCCTGGGCTACCGGTACCTGCGGCAGGCCATCAGGACCGGCGCCATGCCCTACCTGGCCCGGCTTATCACCACGCGCCGCTTGCGGCTGGCCCGCTGGCGCTGCGGCCTGCCCAGCACCACGCCCGCCTCCCAGGCGGGCATCCTCTATGGCAACAACTGGGACATCCCCGGCTTTCGCTGGTACGACAAGCGGAGCGGCGAGTCCATCATGTGCAAGCTGCCGGGCGTGGTGCGGGCCATCCAGGAGCGCGTGTCGGAGGGGCGCCCGGGGCTGCTGCGCGGCGGCTCGAGCTATACCAACATGTTCGACGGCGATGCCCGCCTGGCCCTCTTTACCCTGTCGGCCATGGGCCGCGACCGCTTTTTCGAGAACGTGCGCGGCTTTGGCTTCCTGGTGCTCTTTCTCCTCAGCCCCGGCCGCGTGCTGCGCGTCGTGGGCCTCTCCTTGTGGACGTGGCTGGTGTACGTGGGCAAGCGAGCGGCCACCTGGCTGCGCGCCAGGCAAAAGGGCTCGCACTTTACCTTCCTGGGGCCCCTCCTGGAGATCGCGAACAACGTGGTCTTTCGCGAGGTGACCACCTTTAGCGTCATGATGGACATCTACCGCCAGATGCCGGCCATCTATGCGTCCTACACCGGCTACGACGAGATCGCCCATCACTTTGGGGCGGGCAGCCCCGAGGCGCGGCGTGCCCTGCGCGCCCTCGACAACCAGATCCGGCACATCGACCGCATCCGCCAGACCTACCAGGCACGGGAATATGACCTGTACATCCTCTCCGACCACGGCATGACGCCCTCGGTGCCCTTTCGCGCAGCCTTTGGCCTGAGCCTGGAGCAGTTTGTCGCCGAGCGTACGGGGCAGCAGGTGTACGCCGGCGAGGGCGAGGACGAGGGGCTGCCCGAGCAGCGCGCCCGCTTCCTGGTGGAAGAGATCCGCGGCCTGGAGGCCCAGCGCCGGGGGCAGATCCCCACTTTGCTGCTGCAGGCCACGCGCCGCCGCCTGGAGGAAGAGCTCCTGGCCCAGGCGCTGGAGGCCGAGTGGGACCTGAGCCGCCGGGGGGAGATTGCCGTGCGGAACTCGGGCTCGCTGTCGCACATCTATTTCCAGGTCACGCCGCGCCAGATGGACCTGGGCGAGATCGCCCTGCTCTACCCCCAGCTCTTGCCCGACCTCGTCGGCCATGCCGGCATCGGCCTGGTGGCCGGCCGCGACGGCGAGCATGTGGTCGTCACCAGCGAAAAGGGCACCCTGTGGGTTGGGCCGGAGGGCGAGCGGTTGGAGGGCGAGGATCCGCTGGCCGGCTACGAGGGTCGAGGCTGGGCCGTCGGCCAGGTCGTGCGCCTGATGCGCTTTCCCCACGCCGGCGACCTGGTGCTCCTGGGCACCTGGGACGGGGAGCAGGTCATCTGCTTCGAGGAGCAGGTGAGCTCCCACGGCGGGCTGGGCGGCCCCCAGACCCAGCCCTTCCTCGCCTACTCGGCCGACGTGCCGCTGTGCGCGGGGGAAATCGAGAATGCGGAAGAGGTGTACGAGCAACTGCAGGCGATCTATCGCACCGTCCGCGACGAGGTCGAGGAGGAAGGCTAGCCGGCGAGGTGGCCCCCTCGCCGGAACACCCCCGCGCTCCCGGCCCCCTTCACGTCCAACACCCGCCCGTTGGCAAAGTACTCGAACTCGAAGGCGGTCACGTCGCCGGCGCGGAGGCCGGGCACGGGCATCAGCCGCGCCGTCAGGGGCTTGTCCAGGCGCACGGCCAGGGCCGCCACGTCCAGCAGGATGCCGGCCAGCTCGTCCTCGGTCACGTCGCCGGGCAGGGGCACCGTGTCGAGCCCGGTGCCGCACACCGCGGACCACAGGAGCAGGTCGTTCACGGTAAAAAGCCCCTCCTTGCTCCGCTCGGCCAGGACGGCGTCCTCCAGCACGGGCAGCATGAGCCCGTTAAAGCCGCAGTGGGGATAGCGCGCCTGGCGCAGGCAGCCGGTCAGGAACGAGGCGGCAAAGAGGGTGCCCGGTGCCCCAAAGCGCTCGACGCCCAGGCGCTCCACCGCCGCGCCGACGCTCCGCGCCTCGTCGGGGAAGGGCGCGTAGGAAAAGTCGATGCCGGCAAAGCGGGCGCCGGCCTCCCGGGCCAGAGGCTCCACGACGGCGGCCACGCGCCCGGCCGCGTCTTCCACGGCCGCCACCAGCCGCCCCCGGGCCTCGTCCAGCGAGCCCGCCGGCGAAAAGGCCTCCACCGCCAGTCCGGCCGACTCCAGGGCGACGGCGACCGCCGGGCCGCCGCCGTCGTGGTAGGCCGCCGGGAAAAAGGGCGCGTGGGGGCCCACGTTGGCCAGCACCGCCAGGCGCAGGTTGCCAAAGCCCTGGTCGGTGGTGTGGGCCACCTCGCGGACGACCGACGCCGCCTGCCGGATGGCCGCCAGGTTGATGCCCGCCTCGCGGCCGGCGACCAGGATGCTGGCAAAGGTCGAGTCGTTCCCCCGGATCAGCTCCGGGATGAGGGCCAGGCGCTCCAGGCCGGCCCCCGGCCCGGCGGCCAGCACCGGCCCCAGCGAGACGTACTCGAACCCGGCGGCCGCGCCCTCCGCGGCCACCGCCCGGGCCACGGCCATGGGATCGCCAGGCAGCGACGACAGGGGCTGCGTCGCCAGGCGCCGGGACTGGACCGGCAGGCCCGCCGCTTGCAGGGCGGCCTGGGCGTCCCGGGCCAGCCGCCCGGCCCGGGCGGCCGCATTCGCGCCCGGCCCGCCGGCGTTTACGAAACAGGTGATGGATCGCACGTTCATGGTTTCATCCTCGATTTTGCCGCGCTGCTTCGAACAGGATGACCGTGGCCGCCATGGCCGCGTTGAGCGACTCGGCGCCGCCCGCCATGGGGACGCGCACCGTGCCCGTGGCCAGCCTTGCCGCTTCGGCCCCGGCCCCCTCGGCCTCGCCGCCCACGATGAGCGCCGAGGGCACCGTCCAGTCCACGCGGTCGTAGGCCACCTCGCCCCCAGCCTCGGCCAGCCAGGCGGGCCGGCCCGCCAGCAGCCCGGCGATGGCCGGCCAGTCCATCTCTTGCACCGCCAGGCGAAAGTGAGCGCCCATCCCGCCGCGCACCACCTTGGGGTTGTAGGCATCGACCGTGCCCGGCGCCAGCACCACCCGGCCGGCCCCGGCCGCCTCGGCCGAGCGCAGGAGCGTGCCCAGGTTGCCCGGGTCGCGGACGCCGTCCGCGACCAGGATCAGCCCCTCCCGCGGCGCCACGCGGGGCACGGGCACCACGGCCAGGACGCCCTGGGGGGTCTCGGTGCCGGCGCAGGCCGCCAGGACGGCGTCGCTCACCGGCCAGGCGCCCTCTTCGGCGGCGCGCAGGAGGGGCAGCAGGGCCTGGCCCGCCGCGCCCGCCGCCCAATCCTCCGTAAAGAAGACGAGAGCGGGCCTGATGCCCGCCCTCGTCACCTCGTGTACCAGGCGCGTTCCCTCGACAACAAAACGGCCCTCCCGGTCGCGGGCACGCCGCCGTCCGAGGGACCGTACGTACTTGACGCGTTCGTTCTGCGTGCTGGTAATCATCCCGTGAAAGGCAGAACCTTCGCTCTCAGCGCTTGGCGACCTTGACCAGGCTGCCAAATGTGGCGGCGTCGTGCACCGCCAGGTCGGCCAGGATCTTGCGGTCCAGCTCCACGCCGGCCTGCCTGAGGCCGTGGATGAAGCGGCTGTAGGACACACCTTCCTGGCGCGATGCAGCGTTAATGCGCGTGATCCACAGTCGCCGAAAATCGCGCTTCCGGTCCCGCCGGTCGCGCGTTGCGTACCACAACGACTTCATCATCGCCTCGTGGCCGCGACGCCAAAGGCGATGTTTGCCTCCGAACTGACCCTTGGTGATCTTCAGGACCGCGCTATGCCGGCGTCGCAGCCGGGGGCCCCCCTTTACTCTCGGCACGTTAGACTCCTCTCACAGCAATGATCTGGCCAGCCTGCGAACGGACACAAGCCCGCGCCAGGCTACTTGTACTTTTCCAGGTAGGGCGCCAGCTTGCGGACGCGCTTCTTGGCGGCGCTCGCCGTTACCTCGATCATCTCGTCGAATTGGCGCTTCACGCGCTGACTTTTCTTGCGGCGCAGGTGGCTCTTGCCGATCTTGGTGCGCATGAGCTTCCCGCCGCCGGTGTACTTGAACCGCTTGGCCGTTGCCTTGTGCGTCTTGATTTTTGGCATCGTCGTTCCTCTCCTACAAAGCGATTGCCCCTGATCAGGGGCAATGAGCTAGAATTTCTCACGTCGACCTGAATCGAGCAGAGCAGCTCAAGCCATGCGCACGCCCTATGCCTTGCGGGGGGTGCCTGGTGCGACGATCATCAGCATCGTCCGCCCCTCGAAGCTGGGCCGCTGTTCGATCACGGCAATGTCCTCCAGTTCCCTGGCGAACCGATCGAACTGGTCCTTGGCCACGTCGAGGTTATAGATCTCGCGTCCCCGGAACCGCATGCGAATCCGGACCTTGGCCCCCGATTCGAGGAAAGCGCGCGCCTGCCGAACCTTGAAGTTGATGTCGTGATCGTCGGTCTTGGGCCTCAGGCGGACCTCCTTGATCTCGACTTCTTTTCTCGACTTGCGCGCTTCTCGCTCTCGCTTGGCCCGCTCGTACTGGTACTTGCCAAAATCCATGAGCTTGGCCACCGGGGGGTCAGCGTTCGGGGCAACCTCCACCAGATCCAGTTCCCGCTCTTCGGCCAACCGCAACGCCTCTCGCCGCGGCAGCACCCCGAGCTGCTTGCCATCGGCATCAATGACCCTCAACTGTGGCGACTGGATCGTGTTGTTGACGCGCGTTCTGTTCTTGCTAATCTCTGCTTCTCCTTCTTCCCCTGCCCGGTTACCCTTCCTGGGAAAGCATCACCTCATTATAGATTTACAGGCGCAGGCGCACTGTATCTGCGGCATTATACCCCAGAAATTGTCCCGGGTCAAATGGAAGACAACATATGTCAGCAATTCTCGGTATGGCAGCCATACGCACCTATCGCTCCCGCCGGAGCGCCAGATCCGGACCGAGCAAAAGGCCAGGTCGGACTCACGATTGGCCAAACCGAGAATTGCCCGCAACATACGTATCGACTATCGGCTACACGTCCCTCTTCTCGGCCACGGCCTCGTCGATGCGGGCGATGACGTCGGGCAGCGACTGCGCCCCCAGGTTCTCGCCGCTGCGCAGCCGGACGGCCACCTGGCGGTTTTCCACCTCCCGGTCGCCCACGACCAGCATGTAGGGCACCTTTTGCAACTGCGCGGCCCGGATCTTGGCCTGCATCCGATCGGCCGAGTCGTCCACCTCGACGCGGACGCCCGCCGCCCGCAGCTCGGCGGCCACTTCCCGGGCATAGTCCGCGTGCCGGTCGGCGATGGGGATGACCTGCGCCTGGACCGGCGCCAGCCAGGCCGGGAAGGCCCCGCCATAGTGCTCCAGCAGGATGCCGAAAAAGCGCTCCAGGGAGCCCAGCAGGGCACGGTGCACCATGTAGGGCCGGTGATCCTGGCCGTCGGCGCCCACGTATTTCAGGTCAAAGCGCTCGGGCTCGTTAAAGTCGAACTGGATCGTCGTCAACTGCCACTCGCGCCCCAGGGCATCGCGCAGCTTCAGGTCGATCTTGGGTCCGTAAAAGGCCCCGCCGCCCTCGTCCATCTCGTAGGGCAGCCCCTCGGCGGCGATGGCGCGCTTCAGGGCCTCGATGGCCTCGTCCCACTGGGCCTGCTCGCCGATGGCGCCCGCCGGCCTCGTGGCCAGGTAGGCCCGAAAGTCAGAGAAGCCAAAGGCCTCCAGCAGGCGCATGGAAAAGCGCAGCACCTCCAGGACCTCGTCCTCCATCTGCTCGGGCGTGCAAAAGATGTGGGCGTCGTCCTGCGTGAAGCCGCGCACCCGCAGCAGGCCGTGGAGCACCCCGCTCCGCTCGTAGCGATAGACCGTGCCCAGCTCGGCCCAGCGCAGGGGCAGCTCGCGATAGCTGCGCCGCTTCGTCTGGTAGATCTTGATGTGGAACGGGCAGTTCATGGGCTTGATATAGTAGTCGATGTTGTCGATGTCCATGGGCGAGTACATCGACTCGGCGTAAAAGCCCAGGTGGCCGCTCGTCTCCCACAGGCGCGCGCGCCCGATGTGGGGCGTGTAGACGATGTCGTAGCCACCCTCGAAGTGCTTCTGCCGCCAGTAGTCCTCGATGATGCTCCGGATGCGGGCTCCCCTGGGATGCCAGTAGACCAGGCCGGCGCCGGCGTCCTCGTGAAAGCTGAACAGATCCAGGTCCTTGCCCAGCTTGCGGTGGTCGCGCTTTTCGACCTCGGCCAGCCAGTCCATGTGCTTCTGCAGCTCTTTCTTGGAGGGCCACACCGTGCCATAGATGCGCTGCAGCATGGGCTGGTTCTCGTCGCCGCGCCAGTAGGCGCCCGCCACGTTCAGCAGCTTGAAGGCGTCGGGCGGGATCTGGCCCGTGCTGTCGACGTGGGGCCCGCGGCACAGGTCCGTGAACTGGTCGTGCGTGTAGATCGACAGCGTGCTCACGGGCTCGGCGCCCGATTCGCCGTGCTCATCCTCCTGGCCCGACGCCAGCTTGGCGATCTGGTCCAGCTTGTAGGGCTGGCCGGCAAACATCTCTTGCGCCTCGTCCACGCTCACGTCGCGCTGGACAAAGGGATAGTCGCCGCGCACGATGTCGACCATGCGCCGCTCGATCTCGGCCAGGTCGTCGGCCGACAGCGGCCGCGGCAGGTCGAAATCGTAGTAAAAGCCGTTCTCCACGGGCGGGCCAAAGGCCAGCTTGCCCTCGGGGAACATTTGCAGGACGGCCTCGGCCATGACGTGGGCCGTCGAATGCCGCAGCTTGTACAGTTTTTCTTCGTGATTACCGTTTCCTGAGCCCATGATCTTTTCCTCCTCAATTCACTACAAAACAAAAAAACCCTCGCCCATGGGGCGAGAGGTCTTCTCACGCGGTTCCACCCAGGTTGCTCAACCCGGAGGTCGAGCATCTCTGCGACCGATAACGGGGTCAGCCGGGGCCCCATACTCTCGCCGCGGCGATTTGAGGGACCCACTCACAGGTGGTTTTCGGCGGTTTTCCACGGTGCGGGCTCTCAGCCGGTGACCCGCATTCTCTGGCGCTTCCTGCCGCCTACTCGTCCTGCTCGCAGATTTGGCTATTTGCTTGTGGTGGGCGGTACAGGACTTGAACCTGTGACCTTATGCATGTCAAGCATACGCTCTAGCCATCTGAGCTAACCGCCCACAGTGCGCCCCATTATACCACAGTTTGTCAAGAGTGCAACTCGAACGGGCGGTTGTGCT
>DAOUHB010000054.1:0-27752 GCA_034428935.1 Anaerolineae bacterium
CACCTGGGGATCTCGGTGGGAGAGATGTTTAACGAGTAGCATCCGTCCTGCGATAAAATGGGCCGGCCAGGATTTCGTCCGGCGCGACCTCCCGTTCATTCAGGCTTTTTGCCGGCACACCGCGAGCCCGTTTCGGAGCCAATTGTCGTCCGACGATGGGCCGGGCAGTAATGCCCGGCAAGTTGCCGCCCCTACAAAATGTATGCTATAATAGTCCCCACATCTGGCCAGGCCGTGCGCGGCTCTTGCCGGTGACTCTGGTACGCCCCTGGCCCGGTAGAAGGTGATTCTGTGCTTAAAGGATTGATCGGTAAGGTCGTTGGCGACCCCAACGAAAAAGAAATACGCAAGCTTCAGCCGCTGGTGGATGCCATCAACGCCCGCGAAAGCGAGCTGGAACGCCGTACCAACGCCGAGCTGCGCGCCATGAGCGCCCGCTTCCGGGCGCGCCTGGCCGCCGGCGAAAGCCTGGACGACCTGCTCGTCGAGGCGTTCGCCGTCGTGCGCGAGGCCGCCAAGCGCTCGGTGGACATGCGCCCCTTTGACGTGCAGCTCATCGGTGGCATCGTCCTGCACCAGGGCAAAGTGGCCGAGATGAAGACGGGCGAGGGCAAGACCCTCGTGGCCACCATGCCCCTCTACCTGAACGCCCTCCTGGGGCGCGGGGCGCACCTGGTGACCGTCAACGACTACCTGGCCCGCCGCGACAGCATGTGGATGGGCGCCATCTTTCACCTCCTGGGCCTGAGCGTGGGCCTGTTGCAGTCGGGCACCGAGCAGCCGGCGTACCTCTACGATCCGGCTTACGACCGGGAACCCTACCCGGGCCTGCGGCCCGTGCCCCGTCGCGAGGCGTACGCCGCCGACATCACCTACGGCACCAACAACGAGTTCGGTTTCGACTACCTGCGCGACAACCTGGCCCTCAGCCTGGAACGCCGTGTGCAGCGCCCCCTCTACTATGCCATCGTCGACGAGGTGGACAACATCTTTATCGACGAGGCTCGCACACCCCTCATCATCTCGGGCGCATCGGACGAGCCGGTGGAAGAGTACGGCCGCTTTGCCGCCATCGCCCGCAAGCTGGAAACCGGCGTCCACTACGAACTGGACGAAAAAGAGCGCTCGGTCTTTCTCACCGACGAGGGCCTGGCCGTCATCGAGCAAGAGACCGGCATTGAGAACATCTATGACGAGGCGAACTATCGCTACGTCCACTATATGCAACAGGCCCTCAAGGCCCAGGTCCTCTTCCAGGAGGGCCGCGATTACATCCGGCAGCGCAAGCAGATCATCCTCATCGATCAGCACACCGGCCGCCTGATGCCCAACCGCCGCCTGAGCGAGGGCTTGCACCAGGCCATTGAGGCCAAGGAAGGCGTGCCCGTCCGGCCCCGCGACGTGACCTCGGCGACCATCACCATCCAGAACTATTTCCGGATGTACGAGAAGCTCGCGGGCATGAGCGGCACGGCCATGACCGAGGGCGAAGAATTCTTCAAGATCTACAAGCTGGACGTCGTCTCCATCCCCACCCACAAGCCCGTGGCCCGCGCCGATCACCCAGACGTCGTCTATCGCACGGAAGAGGCCAAGTTCCGGGCCGTGGCCCGCGAGATGCTGGCGTTTCACAGCCGGCAGCAGCCCGTGCTCGTGGGCACGACGTCCGTCGAAATGTCCGAGCGCCTGGGCAAGCGCCTGACGGGCGAGCGCCTGCAAATGGCCGCCCTCGCTCCCCGCGCGGCCTATGCCCTGCAGGATACCCAGCTCGATAAGGAGCAGCGCGACGCCCTGCGCCAGATCATGGACGAGAGCCTCGAGACGATGAACAGCGCCTCCTGGCGCCGCCTCTTCCGCGACCTGGACCTCAATCCCAACGGCCTGGCGGACGAGAACCTGGAGTGGATCGCCAACTACCTGGAGCTACCCGCCGACCCGGCCGTGCGCCGCAACCTGGAGCGCGCGCTGCGCGAGGGCATCCCCCACCAGATCCTCAACGCCAAGGAGCATACCCGCGAGGCGGCCATCATCGCCCGGGCCGGAGAGCCGGGCACGGTGACCATCGCCACCAACATGGCCGGCCGCGGCGTGGATATCAAGCTGGGCGGCGAGCTGAGCGACGAGGTGATCCACCGAGCTCACCAGGCGCTGGTGGCCCGCGGCCTCGATCCCTTTACCGCCACGCCGGGACAGATGGACAGCGCCATCGCCGAGGTGACGCCCCAGTACGCCCGCTACCGGGAAAAGGTGCTGGCCGAGGGCGGACTGCACATCCTGGGCACCGAGCGACACGAGGCGCGGCGCATCGACAACCAGCTCCGCGGCCGTGCCGGCCGCCAGGGCGAGCCAGGGTCGTCGCGCTTTTACCTCTCCCTCGAGGACGAGCTCATGCGCCGCTTCGGGCGGCGCGAGATGCTGTCCAAGCTCATGGAGCAGATGGGCGACGATTTTCCCATCGAGCACGGGCTGGTCAGCAGGTTCCTGGAGCGCGCCCAGACCTCGGTCGAGGGCTATAACTTTGACATCCGCAAGCATCTCCTGGAATACGACGACGTCCTCAACCGCCAGCGTGAGACGATCTATGGCGAGCGGCTGCGCATCCTCCAGAGCTCGGACCTTCGCGCCGAGGTATGGCGGATGCTGGAGGCCCAGGTCAACGAATACCTGGAAAAGGATCAGGAGCGCGAGCAGGAAAACCGGCTCTTTATCGGCCTGGACGACGTGGCGCCCCTGATCGTGCCGGCGCCCACGGCCCCCTTCCAGGGGCCCGTGGCCTTTGGAGGCCACTTTACCGCCTTTCCGCCCTTTACCATCAGCTTCCTGGCCGACCAGTTGGCCGGCCGGCCGGTGGAGGAGGCACAGGAGGAGGTGCGCGAGCTGGCGCGCCAGGCGGCGGCCGGCTACGGAGAGCAGATCCGGGCGACCGTCGGCGAGGTGGTGCAGGGCATCCGGTCGGGCTATCAGGAACGGCTGGATCGCTACAACGCGCTCCTCGACGAAAAGATCGCCGACTTTGAGCAAGTGCTGGAAGAGCGGAACCAGGCCATGGACGCCCGCCGCCTGGCGCAGCACCTGGAGCGCACCTATCCCTTGAAGCTCACCCTGCCCCCCGTGCGCGACCTGCAAGAGATGGAGGACCTGGACGACCTGCGGGAGCACTGGCTGGCCGAGATCGAAGCCGGGTTCCATCGCGAGACCATCGCAGCCCTCATCGAGCGCATCCGCGGCCGGCTGCCGCTGGAGGCGGTCGGCGGGCTGGACCGGCTGCGCCCGGCCCGCCTTCCCGGCCCCAGGCTGGCCGAGGAGGTGCAGCGCGTCCGCGAGCTGGCCGCCCGGCAGCCCAGGAACGAGGGGGATCGACAGCGTATCGAGCAGTTGCGGGCTCCCGACGATTCGGACCCCGCGGCCGTCCTCGAGTTTGTCAACGCCGTCAAGGAGCTGAGCAGCCTGGAGTATAGCCGGCTGGACCGGCTGGTCGGCCACGTCCTGGGCGCCTACCTCGACGACCTGCTGGCGCAGTACGCCCAGGCTGCCGGCCCCGAGCAGGGGCGCGTGCAGCGCGAGTTGGAGCGCCTCCAGGCGTCGGTGGTGGAGGGCAAGAAGGGTGGGGGACGACCCACAACCCTCCTCGACCTGTTGCGCCAGGTAAACGACCTGGTCCACCTGGACGTCGAGGTCCTGGAGGACGTCCTCGGCCACGCCGTGGGCCAGGAGTACGACAAGTGGGCTCAGCGCCAGTTGGCCGAGATCGAGGCCGATGCCAGGCGCAGCCCCCTCGCCGGCACGGGCTGGGCCGAGCTGGCCGAGCACATGCTGGCCACCCACTATGCCGAGGTCCAGGTGTATGACCGCGGGCACCGGCGCCAGGCGTCCTGGCTGCCCCGCCTGCCGTTCCACATGATGGCCCAGGCCTTTGCCGCCGGGATGGACCCGGAGACGTTGCGAGAAGAGGTGCTGCAATCCCTGCGCTGGGCCGTCGACCAGCGCGAGCAGGCGTGGGGCCAGCAGGAGATGAAACGCTGGCAGGGCCTGTCGCTGGACGACCTGGACGAGACGACCTACGACGGCTTGCTTCGCTTCCTGGGACGGCGAGAGCTGGAGGTCGCCGAGCTGGGTCCGGAAACCATTGTCGAAGAGCTGCCCGAGGATCTCTACGAGCACCTGCGCTTCATCCTTGCCCTTCGCCAGCTCGAGGAGCGCAACCCACACCTGGGCGAGGTCCCCCACGCCGCCGAGTTGCTAGAGGAAATGGGGCAAGGCTTCGAAGAGCAGATCCTGGAAACGCCCTTTGGCGACCTGGACCCCGCGCTCCAGGAGAGCGCGCGCGAGCATCTGCGCCAGGCCGGGCAGCTGGACGACATTGCGCTGCGCCAGCAGTTGTTGGACCAGCCCGTAAGCGCCTGGGACCAGCGCACATCTGACGCGGTCGCCCGCTTCTGGGGCCGCCGCTACATTGAAGGGCATCAGGATCAGACGGTCGATGGCCTGGAGTCGACGGCCCGGGAGGCGGCCATCGCTTACCTGGATGAGCAGCGGCGGTTCGTGGACGAAGAACGGGTGCAGCGCTTCCTGGTGCACCAGAGCCTGAGCGACCTCGATCCGCAGGTGCAGCAGGATACGCTCGCGCGCCTGGCCCGCACCCGCCTGGATCGCGCCAGCCGCCGCAAGATCTCGAACCTGGACGTGGGCACGCGCCAGGCCGTGACGGATGCGCTGCAGCGCATGGGCCAGTTCAGCGACGAGACCCGCCGCGAAGAGTTGCGGGGCGGCAGGCTGGCGGACCTGGAGAAAAAGGCGTTGACCGGCTTCGAGGCCTTCCTGGGGCGGCAGGTCCTGGACGGCGGCAGCCTGGCGGGCCTGGAAGACGGCCTGCGCCAGGCCGTGCTCCAGGCACTCAAGAAAGCCGGGGCCCTATCGGATCCCGCCCGGGTGCAAGGGCTCGCCGCCCAGCACCTGGCCGAGCTGGACGGAAACCTCGTAGCCGAGATGCAGGAATCCCTTCACAACCAGCTCCGCTCCGAATTGGCGACAAGGACCATGGAAGAGCTGCCGGCCGCGACGCGCGAGCAGATTCACCAGGCGCTGAACGAGCAGGGCTACTTTGTCGACCAGGAAAAGGTGGGCTGGTACGAGCGCAAGACCCTGGCCCAGCTTTCCCCCGACCTGATGCGCGGCCTTGAACAGCACCTGGGTCAGATCCGCCTGGCCAGCCTGGAAAAGACGCCGTTCGTGGAGCTTCCGGCCGAGGTCAAGGAAAAAGTGCTCGCCTTCCTCGATGCCGAGGGGCTCGTGACCGACCGCGCCGAGCGGCTGCGCCTGACCCAGGCCGGATCGCTGTCCATCCTCTCTCCCGAAGTGCGCAACCGGGTGGCCGGCCACCTGGGGCGCCAGTGGTTGGTCTCCATCCGCGACCGCCGTCCGCCGGCCCTCCCCGACGAGGAAAGGTCATTGGTGTGGACCTTCTTGCGGGACCAGGGGATCTTTGCCGATGAATTCAAAGAAGAGCTCTTTGCCTACCAGCGGCTGGACGAGTTTGACGCCGAAACGCAACAGGCCGTGGAGGCCAGCCTGGTGCGCCAACTGACCGCCGACCTGGAAAAGCGCCCTATCGGCGAGCTGCCCGCCGACATCCGGGCTGCCGTGCAGTCGCACCTGGCCGAGACCGACTATTTCGTGGATGCACAGCGCCTGGCGCAGGTCCACGAGCTGCCGCCCGAGAGCCTGCCCGGCGACCTGGGCCAGCAGCTGGAGAGGACGGTGGGCGCCTGCCTCCTGGCCGGCCCGTCCGGCCTGAATCCCGAAAGGCTAGATTTGTACCGGGCGCCCATCCAGGAGCTGCCCGCCGAGATCCAGGGCTGGCTGTGGCGCTACCTCGACGAGACTGGCTACTTCCTCGACGAGAAAAAGCGCACCCAGGTCCTCGACAGGCGACTGGAAGACCTGGGCGGCGACCTGTACGAGGCGCTCATTGTCGAGGTGGCGGGCCAACTGCGCCAGGAGATCGGTGACCAACCCGTTTCGGATCTGCCTGAGGAGTTGCGCCAGGGGCTGCGCGAGTCCCTCGAAAGCGCCGGCTACTTCCACAGCGACGAGGTCCGGGCCCAGGTGCTGGCCCAACGCCTGGGACAGTTCCGCCGGGAAGAGGTCGAGGGCCTGTCGGCCGAGCTCGGCCAGGCATGGCTCCGGGAGAACCGGGACAGGCGCCTGTTGGATCTGCCCGAGGCGGATCGAGAGGAGATCCTTGCCCACCTCCAGGCCCGGGACTGGTTCCTGGATGAGGCGCGGTTTGCCCAACTCCAGGCGCAGCCGCTCCGCGAGCTGGGCCCGGCGGTCCGCGATTCCCTCGTCGCCGAGATGCGGCTGCAGGAGGTCGAAAACCTGCGAGGCCAGCGCCTGGCCGGCCTGCCGCGGGAGCGCCGCCGCGTGCTTCACACCTTCCTCCTGGAACGTGGCCTGGCCGCCGACGAAGCCCGTATGCGCCCCCTACGCCGGACCAAGCTGCAGGACCTGCCCGAGCAGGTCTATGACGACCTGCTCCAGAACCTGGGTCTCAACGTCGTGTCGCACTGGGGCAGCGAGCCATTCCAGACGCTGGACGCCGAACAGCGGGGACTTTTCGCCGCCTACCTGGGCAGGAGCATCCTGGCGCGCATCGAGCGCCGGGTCCTACTGCACACCATCAGCCGGCTCTGGATCGACTATCTGACCGACATCGAGGACCTGCGGCGGGGCATCGGCCTGGAAGCCTACGGCCAGCGCGATCCCCTCGTCGAGTACAAGCGCCGTGCATTCGAGCTCTTTGCGGAGCTGGGCGACAACATCCGCAGGACCGTGGTGCGGTCGCTGTTCCGGCAACCGCCGGAGCCGCTGCGTGCCGCGTGAGCAAGGGGGAGAGACAATAAGCATCCGCTTTTCCCTCTGACTTCGCGCGGCCTGGCTCCCTCGCTCCCGCCGTGCGAATGAGCGGGACAGGCTCGCGGCCTGCGCGTTTGAAATTGCTGTAGCAGGCAGGTTCTTGCTTGATCTTTTTGGACGATGATGTTACAATAAGGCACGCCCTGGCGTCGAGCCTGGGCGGCCCCTGGCCAACTTGGTCCCGGCACCGTGGGGGAGCCGTACATGGGGAGACAAGGCGGCTATGCGTGAGCAACAAGAGGGAGGTGCAACGTTGGTCTTCAGTGGAGAAGATTTCACCACGAGGCTCATGAATGACATGGACCCCCCGCTCCTGGATCTGGTCAAGACCAAGGTGAACTCGTTCATTAAATGGGACCTGGTCCGTTTCTTGCGGGAGAACCCTAACACGGCAGACACGGCGGAGAGCATTGCCAAGTACGTGGGCCGCAACGCTGCCACGGTGGAGCCGGAACTGCGGGAGCTGGTGAACGGGGGCATCATGGAAGTCAAGTCGGTGGAGGGCATGCCGATCTACACGCTGACGACCGACGCCAGTACCCGAGAGTTGCTGGACCGCTTTATCGCGGCCTGCGAAGACCGTCACTTCCGAGTGAAGGTGATCTATCACATTGTACGGGGCATGCGATAGCCGTCGGCACGGGCTTGCCGCGGACTGCACCTACCCGGTGCCCATGTCGCACCTGCGCGCAGACTCTGCCAGGAGGTCCCGGTTTCACAGGAGTCGCAAAGAGGCAAACCGGCGAAGGGGTTGATGCGTCCAGAGGAGGCGAGAAATGGCCAACGATCGGGTCCAGACAGAGGTAAAGGGTCTCGACGAGATGCTGAACGGTGGCTTTTTGCCGCAGACTGCGAACCTGGTAGAGGGTCCGCCGGGAACGGGCAAAAGCACGCTGGGCATGCAGTTCATCTACAACGGGATCCGCTACCATAACGAGCCGGGACTGATAGTAACGTTTGAGGAGTTCCCGCAGCAATACTACCGCGACGCGGAGGGCTTTGGTTGGGATTTCCGGCAACTGGAGCGAGAGGGCAAGCTGAGGGTTATTATGACCAGCCCGGAGGTGAGCCGCTCGGACCTGGAGAGCGTCGGCGGAACCATCGAGACGCTGGCCCGGGAGATGGGGGCCCGGCGAGTGCTCATCGACAGCGTCTCGCATTTCGACCAGTTGACGAGCGATCCCGTCGAGCTGCGGTCCGTAGTTTATGGCTTTATCAATGCCCTGAAACGCGAGGGGCTGACGAGCATCCTCACCAGGGAAAGCCCAATCCTCCTGGGCGGCGACGAAGGCGAGAATACGGTGGCCTACGTGGTGGACGGCTACATCATGCTCCGCTACGTGGAGATCGAGAGCGCCATCCGCAAGGCGCTGTTGGTCCTGAAACTCCGGGGGAGCGACCACGCAAAGGACATTCGCCAGTTCGAGATCACGAGCCGGGGAATGGAGATCCTGTCTCGCTTCGAAGGCCGTGAAGGGATTATGAGTGGCAACCCGCGGCGCATGGTGGAAGCTTTTGACCAGGCCTTCAGGCCGCGGAGCGAGAAAAAGAGCTAGCCAGGGCGCCCGGACGCCAGAAAGCGCGTTCGTTGAAAAGCCGGCCCTAGATGACGCATCGTAGCGAGGGGAACATCGTGATGAAGGGACTGATAGCCACCGGCTGTCTGGTTGAGGAGCGCATCATTGGTTAACCTTCTGGGCTCGATGCTGGTACTCTACTGCTGGGTTGTGGCCGCAATCCTCATCTTCTTCCTGTTGCTCATCGGCCGCTTTTATGAGGTCCGCTTTCACCAGCGCTCCTACTACCAGTTGATGCTGGTGCCCATCCTCGCTTATGTGCTGGCAGCGGTAGGCGACGCCTTCCTGGTCAACGACGATTGGGGCAATCCCCTGCTCGATTTCGTGGGCGAGATCTGGCCCGACCTTTTGTTTCTCGTGGGTGGGTTGGTGCTGGCCGTGTCTTGCTACTCTCTTTTCCGCATGATGATGGGGAGCAGAAAATGACCGGCGCCGAGACGTCGCTCAAGATCGTGGGTGCCATTCTGGGCACCTTCGGCCTGATCGCGCTGATGTACGCGCTCCTGATCCTGGCCCAGTTGGGAAAAAAGCTGGGTGCGGTAACCAAAATGCGCGCCACGTATCAGGGCTACTATGCCGCCGTAGTTCTGGTGGGCCTGGCGCTGGTCCTGCGCCTGGTAAGAGCCAGCGTCTTCTGGGCAAAGCGCGATACCTTGCCATCGGCGCTGAACGAGCCACTTCTCTATCTGTTTCTATATCATATCCCCCTCGCGGTGGGAGTGACTATCGGGCTGGCCATCACCTGGTATTACTGGAAGTGGCTTCTGAAAGAACGATAGTGGATGTCGATCTGAATGATCCCTCCGGCTGCAACGGTTCCGTCGCAACGTCGACGATACCCTTGCACCAGGTAGCCGATGCGCTCTGCCAGGCGGCGATCCTGAGCAATTCGGGCCAGGGCCCGGCGGTAGCCCTGCACGGAATCCTGGAGCAATTGCACCGGGTTATTGGCTACCACCGCGCCTCCATCTCCACCCTGGAAAAGCAGGGTTGGCAGGTGGTGGCCGAGTGTGCCTACCCCTCGAAGCCCAAGAAGCCCAAAACGAGCCCGGACTGCTCGCCCCATGGACATCTTCCGGCCCCCGATGCCGTCCTGGATCGGATCGATCCCACGGCCCTGGACCTGGTCCAGAGGGTGCGTGAGCCCCTCATCGTCCCCGATCTCGGCTCCGGAAGCCCTCCCCGACGGCCGGGCCACGTAGGGGAGCCCGGGGCCAACGGCCCCGACGTGCCTGCTACCCCGCTGCGCCAGGAGGGAGCCAAGGGGAACGGCTCCTGGCTTGGGACTCCGCTGTTTGCCCGTGGCCAGGTGGTGGGAGTCATGAGCCTCATCAGGGACGAGCCCGAGAGCTTTTCGCCGCAGGACGTGCAACTGGCCATGGCCTTTGCCAGCCAGGCCGCCGTCGTGGTGGAAAACAACCGCCTCCTGGAGGCGGAACGCGCCCGGGCGGCGCAACTGCGACTCCTGGCCGACCTTAGCCAGCAGGTTCTTTCCATCCTCGATCCCGATGCCTTGCTCGACTATGCGGTCCACGCCATCCAACGGCAGTTTGGCTACAGCCACGTAGACGTCTTTCTGACCGATGCGGCGGGGCAGTACGTTGTCTTCCAGGCCAGCAGCGACGACGACAATGCCAGGTTGTGGCACGAGAAGGGGCTGCGCTTTCGCGTCGGCGAAGAGGGGATCACCGGGCAGGTGGCTGCCACGGGAGAGCCATTCCTGGCCCGCGACGTGTCCAAGGCGCCCTGCTACCTGGACGACTCGCTCCTACCCGAGACGCGATCGGAGTTGGTGGTGCCCATCAAGGCAGGAGAGCGGGTCATCGGCGTCCTGGATCTGAACAGCAAAGAGCTGGATGGCTTTGGCGAAGAAGATCTCTTTGTAGCCCAGGGTCTGGCCGATCAGTTGGCGCTGGGCCTGGAGAATGCCCGCCTTTTCGCCGCCGAACACGAGAGCAGGCTGAAGCTGCAAAGCATCCAGGCGACGGCCACGGCGCTAAGCGCCGAGATGAACCCCGACACACTACCGGAGCAGATTGTGGTGCAGGCCGCCAAGGCCTTCAAGGCTGAAGCGGCCAGCCTCATGCTCTGGAACAAAGACGAGTCGGCCCTCATCATCCGGGCGAGTTACGGGCTTTCGCCGAGATACGTTCGCGAACAGAGCATCCCCAGGGAGCGGGCGGAGAGCACCTTTGTCGACCGGGATGGGCCGGTGTTGCACTATGTCGCAGAGCTGGCCGCGTCGCCCCTGGGTGATCGCAGCCTGGTGGCCGACGAGGAGCTGCGCAGCGTCCTGACCGTGCCCCTCGCGTGCCCGGCTTCGGCATCGAGGGCGACGCCGGAGACTGCATCCCGCGGCAGCCCCCTGGACCGCCTGACCGGCATCCTGAACATTTATTCCAAAGGGCGCCAGAGGGCCTTCGAGGAGCCCGAGATCGAGCTGGCCCATGCCTTTGCCTCGCAGGCCGCGGTGACGCTGGCCAACGCTCAGTGGTTCGCCGCCGAAGGCAGGCGCAGGCGCGAAGCCGAAACGCTGCAGGCAGCCACACAAGCCCTCAGCGGGACCCTCGACTTGCAGCAGGTGTTCGAAGTGATCCTCAGCGAGCTGCAAAAGGTGGTGCCCTACGACAGCGCCACAGTGCAGCAGTTGCAGGGCACCAAGTTGACCATCATCGGCGGGCGCGGCTTTCCCAGGCTCCAGGAGCTGATGCCCCCGCGGCGCCGCAGAGGCCGCGGGAAAGGTAGGAGCGGGTCGAAGGGCAAGAACGGCCCGAAGGGGGCCCGGCGCCAGGTCGAGTTTGACATCACGGCCACCAACAACCCCAACCGGGAGGTTATCCAGTCCCGGGCCCCGGTCATCCTCGACGATGCCCCTGCAGTATACGAGGAATTCAAGCGCGAGCCCCATTCTCAGGTGTCCATTCGTTCCTGGCTGGGGGTCCCCCTGCTGTTTGGCGACCGCATCCTCGGCATGCTGGCCCTCGACCGCAAAGAGCCGAACTGCTATACCCAGGAACACGCCCGCCTGGCCATGGCCTTTGCCGCCCAGGCGGCCATCGCCATCGAAAACGCCCGCCTGCACGACGAAACGCAGCAGCGATTGAGCGAGCTGGCGCTCCTGTTCGAAACCAGCGCCGCCCTGTCGACGTCATTGGACATGGACACCGTGCTGCAGATTACCGCCGAGCGGATTGCGACGGCGATGGGCAGCCAGGGCTGCGCCATTTCGGCCTGGGAGCCCGATCGGGAGACGCTGGTCCTGCTGCGGGATTGGGTCGTGGACCAGCGACTGGACCCACCCGGCGCCGCCGGCGCCGCGTATCGCCTGGACGAACGGCCGGCCTCCCGGCAGGCGCTCGTCAGCCGGCAGCCCCTGGCGCTCCATGCCAGCAGATCCGACGTCAACGAGGTGGAACGAGAGCTGATGCTCCAACGTGGCGTCAGCACCAAGCTCATGGTGCCCATGATCGCCCGCGACAAGGTGGTCGGACTGCTGGAGCTTCTGGAGGCCGGCGCCGAGCGCGAGTTTCTGCCCAACGAGATCAACCTCTGCCAGACGCTGGCCAACCAGGCGGCAGCGGCCCTCGACAACGCTCGCCTGTTCCAGGAAACGACGGTGCGCGCCCGCGAGATGGCCGCCGTTGCCGCCGTGGGCCAGGCAATGACCACGTTAGAGCTGGATGACGTCCTGAACAGCATCGCCGAGAACGCCCTTGAGGCGGTAGGAGCCGAAGTGAGCTCCGTGTACCTGCTGGACGAGAAGGACAACATCCTGGTCCCCCGTTCGGTGCGCGGAAGCCACCACGAGGAGCTGAGTGCCGCCTGCTTTGAGCTGGGAGAGGGCACCATCGGCTGGGTCGCCCAACGAGGCGAGCCGTTGCTGCTGCAGCATCTCCCGTCCGACGAGACCTTCTCGGTCAAGGTCCCCGCCTCGCTGCACATTCGCAACACGCTGACGGTGCCCCTTCCCGTGAAGGGCGAGGTCATCGGCACGCTGGAGGTGTGCAACAAACTGGCGGGCGACGAGTTCACACTGGCCGACCAGCGCCTGCTGACGGCCTTTGCCGCCCAGGCGTCCATCGCCATCGAGAACGCGCGCCTCTACAGGCAGGTTAGCCATCACCTGGAGGAGGTCCAGATCCTCAACCAGGTGGCCGGGGCAGCGACCTCGACCCTGCGCTTTGAGGAGGTCATCCGGCGCAGTATGGCGGCGCTACTGGGCAAGCGCAACTTTGAGCGGGTCAACATCCTCCTCCTCGACGAGGCGCGCCACGATCTGTGGCTTCACCCGGCCCTGACCGACATGCACGCCTTTCCTCAGAGAGCCGGCTTTCGCATTCCCCTCGATGAGGGCATCACCGGTTGGTGCGCGCGGAACAACAAGCCGCTGCGCGTCGGCGACGTTCGGCAAGAACCGCGCTACGTGGCCGGCTATCCCGATACCCTGAGCGAGATCTGTGTTCCTTTGCGCTCCGGGCAGCGTGTTATCGGCATCCTCGACGTGCAGAGCCACCGCCTCCACGCATTCAGCGAAAGCGACGAACGGCTGCTGACGACCCTTGCCGGCCAGCTCTCCACCATCATCGAAAACTCGCGCCTGTTCGCCGAGGCACAGCAGCGCGTGCGCGAGCTGACGGCCGTGATGCAGGTGAGCCAGGCCATTAACCAGGCGGAAGACCTGGACACGGTGATGAGCATCGTCCTCGACGAGGCCTTTAACCTCATGGGCAGCGAGGAGGGGTCCATCATCCTTATCGATCCGCCGGGCAGCAACCGCCTGCGCATCGTCGCCGAGCGGGGGTTGGGCCGGGAGGTCGTCGAAGCGTTCAACACCCGGCCCGTGTACAGCCACGAAGGGACCTACAAGCACGCTCTGCGCTCGGGACAGATCGTCGAGATTGCCGACACCTCCACCGACCCGGACTTTTTGACCGACGTCGGCTCGCGGGCGCGGTCGTTGACCAACGTGCCACTCATGACCGAGCGCGGGGCCATCGGCCTCATCGCCGTGGACGGTGTCCCCCGCGACGAAACAACCCGCCGCCTGCTCCTGGCCCTGGCCGGCATGGCGGCCGTGGCCATTGACCGCGAGCGCCTCCACGGCGAAACCGCCAATCGCCTGGCCGAGGTTTCGACGCTCTACACCCTGGCGACCCAGATCGCCAGCAGCCTGTCCCTCACCTCGGTCCTGGAGACCATCGTCACCATTTTGCGCATGACCCTCGACTGCCGGTCGTGCAGCATCTTTTTGCTGGACGCCACGTCCGAGTACCTGCAGCTCGAGGCGGGTAGCGGGCCATCCTCTACGTGGAAGGGCATCGCCCGCATGCGCGTCGGCGAGGGCGCCAGCGGCCGGGCCATCACCGAGCGGCGGTCGATCTATGTTCCCGACACTCGCCTGGAGGCGGATTTCTTCTTTTTCGGTTCGCAAATCCGCTCGTTGCTGGTCGTGCCGCTGATCGTGCGTAACAAGCCCATCGGCACCCTGAGCATCGACGACGTCCAGCCCAATGCCTTTGACGATGAGGTTCGCTTGCTGACTATCGCCGCCGCGCAGGCGGCCGTCGCCATCGAGAACGTGCGTCTCTACGAGAGCCTGCAAAAGAGCTACGAAGACCTGGAGCAGGCTTACGACGAGCTGCGCCAACTGGACAAGATGAAGTCGGAGCTGATCCAGAACGTCTCCCACGAGCTGCGCACACCCCTCACCTTTATCAAGGGCTACGTGGAGCTGCTGCAGGACGGCGAGATGGGCGAGCTGAGTTCAGAACAACAGGCAGCCCTGACCATCGTGTCCACCAAGGCCGAGGGCCTCTCGCGGCTGGTGGACGACATCATCTCCATGCAACAGGCTGGCCGGGAACAGATGCAGTTCGCGGCCCACTCCCTGGCGGCCATGGGACGCCTCGCCACCCAGGCAGCCCAGGCCAGCGCCCAGGAAGCAGGCATCGAGCTGATAGCCGAGATCGAAGACGTGCCATCGGTGATGGGTGACTGGCGCCGGTTGGGGCAGGTATTTGACAACCTGATCCAGAACGCCATCAAGTTTAGCGATCCGGGCGGCAAGGTCGTGGTTCGGGTGCGGTCCGAGGATGCCATGGTGCGCGTCGAGGTGCAGGACTGGGGCATTGGCATTGCCCCCGAACAACAGGCCCGCATCTGGGAGCGGTTCTACCAGGTGGATGGCACTACCACCCGCCGCTTTGGCGGGACGGGCCTCGGCCTGGCCATCGTCAAGCAGATCGTCGAAGCGCACCGCGGATTCGTGGGCGTCGAGAGCGCGCTGAAAGCGGGCAGCCTGTTCTACTTTGCCATCCCCGCGATCCCTGCTAACCGAGAACAAGGAGGGTAAGAGGCAGATATGCCGATACGAACGTTCGCCGGGCTGCTGGAGGCAGCCAAGGCCAAGGGACCCAAGACGGTGGCCGTCGCGGCCGGCCACCAGGCGGAGGTGATGCTGGCCGGCCTCGATGCCGAAATGGCCGGGCTGGCCGAGGTCATCCTCGTCGGCGACGCCGACCAGATCCACGCCATCGCCCGCGAAAACAGCTTTGACATCTCGCGCATGGAGGTCGTCCACGCGCCCCAGCCCCGCGAGGCCGCCTACCAGGTGATGAAGCTGGTCAGCGAGGGCAAGGCCGATGTGGCCATGAAGGGCAAGGTGGAGACCAGCGATTTTTTGCGGGCTGCCCTGAGCAAGGAGCTGGGCCTGCGCACGGGACGCCTCTTTACGCACGTGGCCGTGTTCGAGATTCCAGAGTTCGACCGGTTGATCTTTATCAGTGACGCCGGCGTCGTCGTCGCTCCAGACCTGGAACAAAAGGTCGAGATCGTGCAGAATGCCATCCTTGTGGCCCACGGCCTCCAGATCCAGTTGCCCCGCGTGGCGGTTCTGGCCGCCACGGAAGTGGTCAACCCCCGCATCCCCACGACCCTCGACGCAGCCAACCTCTCCAAGATGGCCGACCGGGGGCAGATCCAGGGCGGGCTGGTGGACGGCCCCCTGGCGTTGGACAACGCCATCTCGCCCGAGTCGGCGCGGATCAAGGGTATCAAGAGCGAGGTGGCGGGCTATGCCGACATCCTCATCGCGCCCGACATCGAGGCGGGGAACGTGCTGGCCAAGGCCATCACCTACTTTGCCCAGGGCAAGATGGCCGGTGTGGTGGTGGGGGCTCGCTGTCCTCTCATCCTGCCCTCGCGTTCCGACACACGAGAGGCCAAGCTGGTGTCGCTGGCGCTGGGAATGATGCTGGCATCATGACGGATGGCGCCGCCGGGCTCGAGGTCCAGATCTTTGCCGGGCGCTTTGGCAGCGGCAAGAGTGAAGTGGCCCTGAATTATGCGCTGGCGCTTGCCAGGGGCAACCCCCCGGGCGCAGGCCAAGGGTCCTTCCCCGCCGGAAGCCGGGCCCGCCCTGTGCCTGCCGGGGATGCCGCCGGCGCGACGCCGGGGGACACGCCGGTGGCCCTGGTCGACCTGGACATCGTGACGCCCTACTTTCGCTCGCGAGAGATGGCTGCCAGGTTGGAGGAGCACGGCGTCCAGGTCATCGCGCCAGGGGCCATCAGCCGGTACATGGACAGTCCGTCCATCACACCTCAGATCCTGGGCGCCATTGAGCAGGTGAACAAGGCCGTGGTCCTGGACGTGGGCGGGGACCCACAGGGAGCGCGGGCCCTGGGCCAGTTCAGCCCGGCCATCCAGCGGCGGGGTTACCACATGTACTTTGTGGTCAACCCCTACCGGCCCTTTACCGCAACTCTGGAAGGCCTGTCGGTCTCTATCGGTGAAGTGGAGCAGACCTCCCGGCTGCGGGTTACGAGCCTGGTGAGCAACCCGAACCTCATGGCCGAGACAACAGCCGACCAGATCCTGGAGGGGCACGCGCGTATCGAGGAATTTGCCCGCGAGCTGGCCTTGCCCATCTCGTTTGTTTGCGTCGAGGAGAGTTGGGTTGGCCGGCTGAACCTGGCTGCCTTTTCGCAGCCGGTCCTGGCTATCGCCCGTCATTTCTTGCAGGGCCAGGGGTGACGAGCTTCAGAAAGGTTGAGTGCACATGACGACCATTCGAAATTTCGCGCAGTTGCTCGAGGCTGCGATGGAGCGAGCCCCGAAGCGCGTGGCCATCGTCGGGGCGGGCCAGCGACAGACGCTGCAGTGCATCCGTATGGCTCACAACATGGGATTGGCCAAATGCCTGATCATCGACGACCCCGAGAGGGTGCAGCGTGTGGCTGCAGAAGAGGGTGTCGACGTCCAGGGCATGGACATCATCCCCGAAGGCGACATGGGAGAGGCCGCCTACAAGGCGGTGGCCATGATCCACGCCGAGGAAGCCGACCTGGTCATGAACGGCAGGGCCCTGCCCGTGGAGCTGTTGCGGGCCGCCCTGGACAAGGCCAAGGGACTGCGGATCGGCAAGTTGGTGAGCGACGTCAGCGTCTTTGAGATACCCGACTTTGACCGGCTCATCTTTGTCAGCGACGTGGCAATCGTCGTCTCGCCCACCCTGGCCCAGAAGGCCGCCATCGTCCAGAACGCCATCGACACGGCCATCGAGCTGGGTGTGGCCAAGCCCAGGGTCGCAGTCCTGGCAGCCACGGAAATGGTCAACCCGGAGATGCCGGCCAATATGGACGCGGCCAACCTGTCCAAGATGGCCGAGCGGGGGCAGATTCGGGGCGGCTTTGTCGACGGTCCCCTGGCCATGGACAATGCAATCTCGCTAAAGGCCGCCAGGATGAAGGGCATCGAGAGCAAGGTGGCCGGCCAGGCCGATATCCTTATCACGCCCGACGTGGAGTCGGGCAACATCCTGGCCAAGGCCATCTCCTACTTTGCCAGGGGCCACATGGCGGCCGTCATCGTTGGCGCCAAGTGTCCCATCGTCATGCCGTCCCGCTCCGATCCGCCCGAGCAGAAGCTGATCTCCCTCGCCCTCGGTGTCTACCTGACCCGGTGAGGGAATCCCCCCGGTGGGCGGCAGAGTGGCCAGGGATTGCCGGCCCTCCACGCCGACCCACCGGATGATGAAGGAGGTTGCGAAAAGTGAGCCACATCGTCATCGACCAAGACAGGTGCAAGGGCTGCGAGCTATGCACCACTGTTTGCCCCCAGGGCGACCTGGTACAGATGGCCGAGGGCTTTAATGTCAAGGGCTACCGGCCGTCCGTGTTTCGCGATCCGGAGGGCAAGTGCACGGGCTGTGCGTTGTGTGCGACCATGTGTCCCGACATGGTCATCACCGTCTATCGAACCGTCAAGAAAAAGTAGGCTCGTAGCCGGACACGAGGCAACAGGCGAGTCACGATCGAGGGATTGACGAAAAGGGAAGAATGCAATGAAAATACTTATGAAAGGCAACGAGGCGATCGCTGAAGCTGCCATCAGGGCCGGCTGCGAGGCGTACTTTGGTTACCCCATCACGCCACAGACCGAAGTGCTGGAGTACATGGCGCGGCGCATGCCCGAGCTGGGCAGGGCATTCGTGCAAGCCGAGAGCGAGCTGGCGGCCATCAACATGGTCTATGGCGCGGCGTGCACGGGCGCCCGGGTGATGACCACCACTTCCAGCCCTGGCTACAGCCTGATGCAAGAGGGGATCTCGTACATCGCCATGTCCTTCGTCCCGTGCGTGGTGGTCAACATCATGCGCGGCGGCCCCGGGCTGGGCAACATCCAGCCCGCCCAGGGAGACTATTTTCAGATGACCAAGGGCGGCGGCCACGGCGACTACCGGCTGCTGGCCCTGGCCCCCTCCACGGTGCAAGAGACCGTGGACCTGATCATCGAAGCTTTTGACCTGGCCGACAAGTATTGCCAGCCCATCACCATCATCGCCGACGGCTGGATCGGCCAGATCATGGAGCCGGTCGAGTTTCCCGAGATGAAAGAGCCGGAACGACCGGACCATCCCTGGGCCCTGACAGGCGCACGGGGGCGGGAAAAGAACATCATCACCTCCCTGTTCCTCGTTCCCGAGGAACTGGAGCAGGAGAACCTGAAGCTGCAAAAGATCGTCCGGGAGATCGAGGCCAACGAGGTGCGCTACGCGGAGTACATGCTGGAGGATGCCGAGGTAGTAATCGTCGCCTACGGCAGCTCCGGGCGCATCGCGCAGACGGCCATCAAGCAGGCCCGGGCCGACGGGATCCGCGTCGGTCTCTTCCGGCCCATCAGCCTGTTTCCCTTCCCCTACGAGCAATTGCGCCAGGCCACCAGGAACGCGCGGCAGGTCCTGGTGGTGGAGCTGAGCGCCGGCCAGATGATTGAGGACGTCCGCCTGGCACTGTGCAACACGCGCCCTGTCTCGTTCTTTGGCAGAATGGGCGGCATCGTGCCCCTGCCCGACGATATCCTCGTCGAGATCAAGAAGCTGGCCTCTGGCAAGGAGAGTCAAGATGACTGAAAATCTTGAGGTTGTTTTCAGCCGGCCCGAGTCCCTGTCCGACGTGGTAACCCACTACTGCCCGGGCTGCATCCACGGCATCGTGCACCGCCTCATCGGCGAGGTTGTGGACGAGCTGGGCATCAGGGAACGCACCGTCGGCATTGCGCCGGTTGGATGCTCTGTCCTGGCCTACAACTACTTCGAGTTCGACTTTGGCGAGGCTGCCCACGGGCGGGCACCGGCCATGGCCACCGGCATGAAGCGCGTGCACCCCGAGCTTATCGTCTTTACCTACCAGGGCGATGGCGACCTGGCCTCCATCGGGACCAACGAGATAATCCACGCCGCGGCGCGGGGCGAGAACATCACCACGATCTTTATCAACAACGCGGTCTATGGCATGACGGCAGGCCAGATGGCTCCCACGACGCTGCCCGGCATGGTCACTACTTCTTCGCCCTACGGCCGCGACGTCAAGACGCAGGGGTATCCTATCCGCGTGTCAGAGCTGATCTCGCAGCTCGATGGCCCGGCCTACATCGTACGCCGCTCGGCCTACAAGCCGGCCGAGGTGCGAAAGCTGCGGCGGGCCATCAAGACCGCGTTCCTGACACAGATGGCAGGATTGGGGTTTTCCATGGTGGAGGTCGTTTCCAACTGCCCGACAAACTGGGGAATGACGCCTCGCGAGTCGCTCAAGTTTGTCGAGGAGCGCATGGTCGCCTATTACCCGCTGGGCGACTACAAGGTCAAGGACGAGGTCAGGGATCTCAAATAAGGGGGCAGGGCTGCGGAGGAGAAACATGCACGAAGAGATCATTATATCCGGCTTTGGCGGCCAAGGCGCACTCTTTGCCGGCCAGTTGCTGACATACACCGGGACCGACGAGGGATACCACGTCACCTACATGCCGTCCTATGGTCCGGAGATGAGAGGAGGGACGGCGCACTGCACCGTCATCGTGTCAGAGGACGAGATCGGATCCCCCATCGTCCGCCAGCCAAGCGTTTGCATCGTCATGAACCCCCCATCCATGGATAAATACGAGCCCCTGGTCAAGCCCGGCGGGTTGCTGGTGGTCAACTCGACCCTGGTGCGCGCCCGTTCACAGCGCGACGACCTCCAGGTGGTATACGTGCCGGCCAACGAGCTCGCCGCCGAGGTGGGAAACGTCAAGATGGCGAACGTCGTCCTCCTGGGGGCCCTGCTCGGCACCCGGGAGATCCTGCCCATAGAGAGCCTCAAGCGGACGATGGACCTGCACATCCCTCAGGCGCGGAAAAAGATCATCGAGCCCAACAAGCGGGCCATGCAAACCGGGATCGATTACGCCAGAAGGAGTGCCGTGCCCGAGGAATAGGACGGGCGTGAAGGAGAGGGACGATGCGTTTTGGCAGCGTGGAACTCACGCTCGTGTCGGATGGCGTCTACTGGGAAGACGGCGGTGGGCTATTTGGCCTGGTGCCCAAGGCGCTCTGGGAACGGGAGATGCAGCCCGACGAGAGGAACCGGCTGCCCTTTGAGAATCGCTGTTTGCTCATCCAGAGCGACGAGCAGCGCATCCTGGTCGACACGGGCTATGGCGACAAGATGTCAGACAAGGAGCGGGGCTTTATTAGCCTGGAGGGCGAGGGCCGCTTGCTGCGCAGCCTGGAACAGGTGGGGATCGGCCCCCTGGACATCGACATGGTCATCGACACCCATCTGCACGGCGACCATTGCGGCGGGAACACGCGCTACGAGGACGGGAAGGTCGTTTCGACCTTTCCCTGGGCCAGCTATGCCGTCCAGCGGCTGGAGCTGGCCGACGCGACGTTGCCCAACGAACGAACCAGGGCCACCTACCTGGAAGAGAACTGGGAGCCACTGGCACAGAACGGCCAACTGCGCGTTCTCTGGGGCGATACCCGCCTGACCAACGAGGTGCGGGTGGTGGTCATGCCCGGCCACACCCGCGCACACCAGTGTGTGGTCGTCGAAAGCGAGGGCCGGACGGCGATCTATCTGGGGGACGTGGCCTCCTGGCCCATCCACATGGAAAGGCTAGCCTGGGTGCCGGCGTACGACGTCGAACCCCTCGTGAGCATCGAGACCAAACGGAACCTGGCTCGTTGGGCCGTCGAAAAGCAGGCTCTGCTGATCTTTGACCACCATCCAACCGTCGCAGCCGGGTTCCTCCACGAGACCGAGCGGCCGGATCGGTTCCGCCTCGAGCCAGTGGAGATGTAGGGCGACGGCGCGGCGCAGGAGCGCTGTCAGGTGGTTTCGTCCCACTCCTGGATGGCGTCCTTGACCAACTGTCGGGCGGTCAAGTTGGGGATGTCGTCGGGACTTTCATAGTCCTGTCCGTCAAAGAGAAAATGCACCGTCCCATCAGAGCCCAGGCGCACGTGTAAATCTCGCCCCGCCAGGGCCGGGATGAGGGGCACGCGGCGCTGAACAATTTCCTCGATATCGTCGACGAAGGAGCGTGGCTGCTCCAGCCGCGTTACCTTTGGCGACAAGCGTTGCTGGATGGCCGTCGTCAGGTTGGGCTTCTCCGGCGACGGCGGCGGGCCTATCTCGGACAGGAGGTTGAGAAACTGCTCCTCGACCTCTTCCGTGGGCGGGCTCGCAGGCGCCGGTGCGGGCTGGGCGCGAATCTCCTTCCGCAGGTCCTCCCGCCAGCTGTAGGTCTTGTCGACGGGAGCGGGCGCCAGGGACTCGACCCCCAGGGCACCCGTGAAGCGGATGAGATCCATGGCCGCCTCGACCACCTGGCGCTTGAGCTGAGGATCCTCAATCTCGGCGAGGCGCCTGTAGCGAGCGCCGCCGATCTCCACCTGGAGAGGACTCCCAGGCTCGTCGCGAAACAGCGCCAGGACCAGGCCCGTGGCCATGCGCGCTGCCCAGGCTGCCCGCAGGGCCTGGTCGGACTGCTCCTCGTCGGCCCGCTCTTGCCCGAGCCGGCGCCTGCCGCGGCTCGCCACGACGATATAGGCAATGAGGATTGCCAGGGCCACCGCGCTGAGACCGAGCAACACCAGGAATAGAACTCTTAGCTGCTGCAAATCAAGGTCCATGAAGGTTCCTCCCGCATTTCGCTAGAAGTCATCCGGCACCCTGTGGCCCGTTCGTCTCGCCCCTGCGGCCCGGTTGGCACCTGGGGCAAAAGTGCGACGACCGGCCGCCGATGACCAACCTTTCGATGGTCGACTGGCAGCGCGGGCACGGCTGGCCCGCCCGACGATACACGGCCAGGCGCTCCTGGTGCCTGCCCGCCTGCCCTCCTGCGTCGACGTAGCCACCATCGCTCAACGTCGTGCCCTGGTCGGCAATGGCTTCTTCCAGGACGGCGCGAACGGCCCGGTAGAGGCGCTCCTGCTCCTCGCCGGCAAGGGAAGCCGCACTGCGCAGGGGATGGAGCCCGGCACGGTAGAGCGTCTCGTCGGCATAGATATTGCCCAGGCCGGCAAGAAAGGACTGGTTGAGAAGCAGCGATTTCAAGCGGCCGGACCGCCGCGCCAGCAGCCGGCGAAAATCGGCCAGGGTCAGGCCCTCCGCCAGGGGCTCGGGCCCCAGGCCGGCCGTCACCCTCTCGGGCTGGTCGACAAGATAGACGCGGCCGAACTTGCGCACGTCTCGGAAGCGCAATTGCTGACCATCGTCCAGATCGAAGAGGGCCTGCACATGCTTGTCGGGAGGCTCGTGGCGGGGCACGACCTGGAGGCGCCCGCTCATCTTCAGGTGGATGAGGAGATAGCCCTCGTCGAGGGCAATGACCACGTATTTGCCGCGCCGCCCGACGGACGTGACGCGCCGCCCGACGAGCCGGCAGCGCAGCTCTTCGCCGGCATCTTCTCCCTTGGGCCAGCCAAGGGTGCGTGGCCAGCGCAAGGTGACGTCCACGATGGTCCTGCCCACGAGGGGCTCTCTCAGCCCCCGGGCGACGGTTTCAACTTCCGGAAGTTCCGGCATCCTTGACGTTCCTCTCAGTCCACTCGCCGGTGTCTTGCCATGCCAGCTACAGACCTGCTAGCGGGTCGTCAGGCCGCCGTCGACGACGAGGGTGGTGCCGGTGATCCAGCCGGCCTCCGGTGAGGCGAGAAAGAGAATGGCGGGTGCGATGTCGCCGGCCCGTCCCAGGCGCCCCAGGGGATAGGGTTGCGCCATCTCCCGCTCCTTGGCAGCAGGGTCGGGCGCCTTGAGGACAATGTTCTCGTTCAGGGGAGTGAGAACAAAGCCAGGACAGACGGCGTTGACGCGCACGCCATAGGGGCCTGCCTGCAGGGCCAGGCTGCGGGTAAGAGACACAACGCCGGCCTTGGAAGCGTTGTAGGCGGGTGACGTCTCTCGGGCGCCATAGGCCCCGAGATAGGACGCAACGTTGACGACGGCGCCGCTTCGCTGCTCGAACAGGATAGGCAGGACGTGCTTGCACAGGAGGTAGACGCCCCTCAGGTTGGTGTCCATGACGATATCCCAATCGGGTTGGTCCAGGTCGGTGAGCAGGATGCGGTTGATGGTGCCGGCGCTGTTGACCAGGACGTCCAGGCGGCCAAACTCGGACAGGGTTTCGGCCACGAGGTTCTGCACGGCGTCCTCGTCGCGCACGTCGACGCGAGCAAAAGCAGCCGCGGCGCCGGCTGCCGCCAGGCGAGCGACGACCTGCTCGCCCTTTTCCGCGCTGCGGCCGGCAAGCATGACCGCCGCGCCTTGCGCCACAAAGAGCTCGGCCGCCGCCAGGCCGATGCCCGACGTCCCGCCCGTGATGAGAACTACCTGCCCGGTCATGTCCAGCATAAATGTACCTCCTCCGGCCGGGTGCCCTCGAACTGCACCGGCGTGCGCTGCGGCAAACCGTCAGTGGGGTAGAACAAGGGGCACCTCACAGGCCTGGTGTGTAAAGGCATAGCACGATCCCGGCACGTTGGCCGGCACGGCGACGCCATAGGACTCGAGAGCTCGCCGCAGGTGACAGAGGGGCAGGCCCATGACCGTGAGCCAGCAGCCCTCAATGCGATCGACAGGCGCAAAGCCGCGGTGCTGGATGGCATAAGCACCGGCCTTGTCCAGCGGATCTCCTGTGGCCACGTAAGCTTCGATCTCGGCGTCCGTGTAATCGCGCATCCAGACGACACTGCTGGCCAGCTCGTTGATCATGCGCCAGGTGGCGGGCTGCCAGACGCTGACGCCGGTATAGACCAGGTGAGAGCGGCCGCGCAGCCGGCTCAACATGGCGGCCGCCTCGCCGGCATCGCGGGGCTTGCCCAGGATCTGTCCATCGAGGACGACGACGGTGTCGGCGGCGACCACGAGCTCGTCGCGCCGCACGTCGCGCATGGCATAGGCCTTGGCCCGGCTGACCCGGACGACGAGATCCGTGGGCGTCTCGCCGTCGAGCTGGCTTTCGTCCACCGCGGCGCCCCGGGCGATAAAGGGAATGCCCAGGAGCGTCAGAAGTTGCCTGCGCCGGGGAGAGACCGAAGCGAGCACCAGGCGGCGAATGCCGGAATCATCCGATGGCATCTGGCACCTCGCTTCGGGACGCGTTGTCCGGTCTCGCCCGAAATGGGTTCGTCACTGTTTTCCTTCCTCAACCGCGCCGTTGGCGTCTGCAAGCCATTCCATCTCTGCCGCGCGGGAGCAGAATGATTTGGACTGGACGATTATAACACAAAGGACACAGGATTTCAAACGCCGGCTTTTCCGTTCTAACCCGGGGCTTTCGCGAATCCAGGCTTCTTCTTGACAAGGCCCGCCGTCGGTGATATAATTCATACAACTCATAACATCGCGCGCTCCTGTTGCCAAGACAGAGCTGTCGCTTGTGCATTTTACGCAACGAGCATAGAGACATAGCAAGAGACGCCCTGGCTGGTCACGATGTGGTGCCTGCGGCGTCTTGTTGTATGGAGGGCCACTGTGAGCGATCCGCAGGACTCCGATCCCCAGGTGATCAGCGCCACCACCCTTCGTACCAAAACGCGGGACATCCTGGAATCAGCCAGGTTCGGTGGCGGCCACTTTATCGTGGAGACCTTTGGCAAGCCCATGGTAGCGATCGTGGGCGTAGAAGAATACTGGCGCCTCCTCGAGCTGGCCAAACAGCGAGAGCGTCCAACAACCGAAACGTGAAGTAGAGTGCGGCCGAGGAGGGCCGCAAGAGGAAAGGAGGGCTCGCCACCGGCTCGATGGCGGATCTCATTCTAGATCATGGCCGGGCGCGGGCAAACAGGCAGAAACGATGGTCGGGCACAGAGTCAGGCCTCAGGGATAGGTTCCCTAATGTTGGCAGCAGAGATCCTGATCGTCGCGGCAGCGGCAGCGCTGGCCCTGCTTCTCGTGTTGGCGCTCGTCGCCCGGGTTCTCGGCGGAAAGAGCGCTGATGGGCACAGGGCCAGGTGCACGCGCTGCGGCGCGGTACTCCCGGACCAGGCCACGAGCCAGGTCTGCCCGTCATGCCAGGTTGCCACTCCTCCCCAGCCGCCTCCCTTTGCCAAACATGCCCCCGGGGCCCAGGCCGGAAACCCCCGCCTGGTCGCCATCCGCGGCCCGCTGGCGCCCCGCGAGTTTCCCATCGATCCGGCAGGGCTGGCCATCGGGCGCCACTCAGATAACGACGTCGTCCTCCTCGACGAGCTGATGGTCTCGCGCTTCCACGCCGCCATCGCGGTAGAGAATGGCCAATATGTCCTCTACGACCGTGACAGCGTCAACGGCACGTGGCTCAATGAGCAGCGGGTCTTCCGCCACGTCCTGACGCCCGGCGACCGCATCCAGATCTGGCAGTCGCAGTTTGCCTTTCAACTGTCCGACACCCCCGCGCCCGCTCGCCGGTCCATCGCCAGCGAGGTTGCCGTCCGCCCCACGATCCACGTGGCAGGCGAGGAGTTCTGCCACTACCACCTGGAAACCCTCATCGGACGGGGCGGTATGTCGGAGGTCTTTCGGGCTCGCGACGCGGAGGGCCGCGCCGTTGCCATCAAGATCCTGCAGCAGACCGACCCCTACCTGGTGACCAAGTTCGTCCAGGAGGGCAACGAGATCGGTCCGCTGCTGCGCGGCCACGACAACATCGTCTACGTGCACGAGTTCGGCCAGAGCCCCGACGACCGGCTGTATATCGTCATGGAGTATGTCGACGCCCCCTCACTGCGGAAGCTGCTCCACGGACCGCTGGAGGAGGCCAAGACGGTACGGATTATGGGGCAGGTGTGCAGCGCCCTGGCCTTTGCCCACCAGAACAACGTGGTGCATCGCGACATCAAGCCCGAAAACATCCTGGTGTCGGAGGATGGCGTTGTCAAGGTACTCGACTTTGGCATTGCCAAGCTCACCTCGGCCTCCACGGTGACCCGGGACAAGATCGTCGGCACTCCCGAGTACATTTCGCCCGAGCAGGCGCGCGGCGACCCGGTGCAGCCGGCCAGCGACGTCTATTCCCTGGGCGTCGTCCTATACGAGCTGCTGTCGGGCAGCGTGCCGTTTCCCAGGTCGCGCACAGCCGAACCGTACGTGGCGGCCATCGAGGTAGTGCGGCAGCATCTGAAATGCGAGCCAGAGTCGCTGCGCAAGCGCAACCCCGACGTACGCGTCTCGTCCCGGGTGGAACGGGCAACGATGCGCGCCCTGAAAAAGAACGTCCAACATCGCTACCCCACCGCCAGGGAGTTGGGCGAGGCCCTGGGAACCGGCACAAAGGGCGGGCTGCCCGCAGGGAGCCCGGCCATACCCTCGCAAGCCGGGGCCTCGTCCCCGAAAAAGCAGGTTACTGCTGCCTGCCTGGCCATCATCCAGGGACCACGCCGGGGTGAGCGGCTGCCCGTTGGCGAGGAGATGGTCCTGGGACGCTACGAGCTGGGCTCCGCCAACACGACCATCTCGCGCCAGCACGCCAGGATCTTTTACCGGGCGGGCAGCTTCTGGCTGGAAGACACGTCCAGAAACGGAACGTGGGTGAACGGATCGCGCGTCTATGGCGAGGTGCCGCTGCCCACGGGGGCCACCATCTCCATCGGCGAGAACGTAATCGTGCTTGAAGAGTCGAGAGAAACAAGAGGAGGAAAAAATGTCTGATGACCGAACCGCACGCATGGACCAGCCCAATTGGTCCCGCAGGGAGACCGATCCGGATGAGCAAAAGACCGTCATGGCGGGCCAGGAAAACGTGACACCGCCCACCCTTCCCATGGGCGATCAGGGCCGGAAAGGATGGGGGGAGAGCACGGGGCCTGGGTTCGTTCGTTCGCAGCCCCCCGGCCCCATCACGCCGCCGGGCCAGCCGCCCTTTGGCTCGCAGGGACCAGAGGGACAGACCATGATCATCAAGGAGCGCCCCACCCCGGTGTTCGCCTGGCTGGTGGTCGTGGACGGCCCCGATCGCAACAGCATCGGCACGGTCCACACCCTCCATCCCGACACGACGACCCTGGGGCGCGTCTCGGGCAATCGCATCGTGCTCAACGACGAGACCGTCTCGGCGCAGCACGCCCGCATCCGGCGCGAGGTCAAGGAGGGCCAGGAGCCGGTGTTCGCCCTGTTCGACATGGGCAGCCGGAACGGGATCTATGCCGGGCCCAAGGACAGCTACAAGGACGAGGAGAACCGTGTCTACCGCCACGAGCTGCAGGACGGCGATTATCTGCTCGTGGGGGAAACGTCCCTGGTGTTCAAGAAGCTCTAGCGGGCGTGCAGCACCCTTCCGCGGGAATCGGCCGGGCACCATCTAGCGTTGGCCCGTTTGGGCTGTGGCGCTCCCACGAAACTGGTAGCGAATGTTGAGGAGGAGAGTATGAACATCCGGCGTTGCTCCATTCTGGTCCTCTTGTTGGCGCTCCTGGCAGCCATTGCTCTGCCAGCCGCCGGCCAGGAGGCCGTAAGCATA